>DASSXL010000065.1:0-8211 GCA_035703825.1 Candidatus Angelobacter sp. | reverse complement strand
GAGGCTCCGCCGTCCACGCCGGTGGAGGTGCTTGGGCTGGAAGGGCTGCCTCAGTCGGGCGACGTGCTGATGGTGGCCGACCGCGAAAAGGCCCGGCAGATTGCCGAGTATCGCGAACAGCGCTCGCGTGAAGCGACGCTGGCCAAGAGCTCCAAGCTTTCGCTGGAAGGACTGGCCGAGCAGATCAAGACCGCCGGCGTGAAAGAGCTGCCCATCATCCTTAAGGCTGATGTGCAGGGCTCAGCCGAGGTGCTGGCCGATACGTTGACCAAGCTTTCCAATGAGAAGGTCAAGATCAAGATCCTGCATACCGGAGTTGGCGCCATCAATGAGAACGACGTGCTGCTGGCCTCGGCTTCCAATGCGGTGATCATCGGCTTCAACGTGCGGCCGGAGCGCAAAGCGCAGGAGCTGGCGGACCAGGAAAAAATCGACATCCGCCTGCACTCGATCATCTACGAACTGCAGGACCAGATCAAGAAAGCCATGCTCGGCCTGCTGGAACCGATCATCAAGGAAACCTACCAGGGCCGCGCCGAAGTGCGCGAGACGTTCCGCGTGCCCAAGGCTGGCACCATCGCCGGTTGCTACGTGCTGGATGGCATCATCAAGCGCGATTCCGACGTGCGCCTGGTGCGTGACGGCGTGCAGGTTTACAAGGGCAGGATCGGTTCGCTCAAGCGTTTCAAAGACGATGCCAGCGAAGTGCGCAACGGCATGGAGTGCGGCATCAACATCGCCAATTTCAATGACGTGAAAAAAGGCGACGTGATTGAGGCCTTTGTGACCGAGCGCATCGCCGCGGAAATGGGAGTGGCGTAAGGACACTTGGTAATTGAGTGATTTGGTAAATGGGTAATTGGGTCCAGCGCAAGCTGGACCCTTGCTTTTTGCCATTGGCGCACAAGGGTTGGAGCTTCTGCCAACGACCGTGCTGCCCGATCTGTTAAGCTCTTCATTTACTCAATTACCAAATTACTCATTTACCCAATCTTCCTCATGGACCTCAAAAAGCTTCCGCCCGCAATGGTCTCTCAACTGGCCACAATGGTTGAGGATTACATTTCCAGCAGCAGGACCAAGTATGCGCCGCAGGCCGTGCCGCTGACCGATGCGCAGCGCGCCGCGATGTCGCCTTTCTTCTCGCCCAGTGTTTTGGACTCAGCGCGGCTCTGCGTCCTGCGTGGCACGCGCGTTCCCAATCCCGCAATGTATTCCATGGCCAAGATGATCGGCATCACCAACCTGCCGGACTTTGCCGACATGGCGGCGATTACGTTCGTTGACGTGATTGTTGCTCATGAGGACTTCACCGGCGCGCTGCTCTTTCATGAACTCGTCCATGTGACTCAGTTCGCGCAGATGGACTTGAAAGAATTTTCCGCGCGCTTTGTGAACGGGTTCCTTCAAGGCGGGAGCTACGAAGAGATTCCCCTGGAGAAGATGGCGCGTGAACTGGAAGAGCGGTTCAGCCAGAACGCGACGCAAGTGTTTTCTGTTGATGATGAAGTAAGGCAATGGCGGGAGGAAAAGATTTAAGCTTCTGCTAGTCAGTCTCCCCCCCGGAGCTTGCTCGGTGAAAGTGGAAACCGGCTCCCTGAAGCCAGGGAGCCGCAATCAGTCGTGAAAGCGCTAGCTAGTTTTGGTTTGCCGAGAAGACGAAAGGAAGCACCGGGATCTGTTCAAGCCGGACAGAATCCAGGCGATCAGGATCAAGACCCAAAGTATGGAGGATGGTGGGTGCTACCTGCTGCGTAAGCACAGGGGTCTTGACCTGTTTCGATTTCAGCAAGGGATTTGAAAGCAGTAGCGCCACGTGAACATCGTCCTCATTCATGCCTCCATGCTCGGCGATCTTGGATCCGGTAGTGAAGATCACGCCGGTATTGACCTTGAGAAGAATATCAGGAGTGCGTTCGTCGTGCAGCGGGCTGTTAAATTTATTGGCCATTGATTGCAACGCAAAGATCTCCTGAATCCCGAGCGCTGCCTGGTTCGCGGGCGTGCTCAAATTGGCTACCACGCCGGCGGTGAAAGACGGGTCATTCAGCCAAATGAGAGAGGCATCGTCAGAAATATCAAAAGCATACGCGGGGCCCACGGTGGAAGCGGGCAGCCCGTCATTGATTGCCGTGCGTTTTTGAATGTCAATCGGAGATTGACCGTGTTTGGCCGTTACGATAATCAATGTCTGGTCAAGCAAACCATTCTGCTTTAATTCGCTTACCATCCGGCCGAGAGACAGGTCAACGAAATCCATGTCGCCGGCCAGCAATGCAGACGGCGTTCCCAGAACATCGGTGTAGCCCGCGCCCTTGAGTTTCTGTCCCACGCTCACGGCCTGAAAGTTCATACCGAAGATCGCGGGCACTGGCGCATGCTTGCTGCGGTCATGGGTGAAGCCGTCAATCTGGTTGAGGACGGCGTTTACTTTGATCTCGTCATAGCAGGTGATGTTCAGCGCGCTCTTGGTCCAGTCGTCGGTATGGGCTGGATCAGGAACAGTGTGGCAGCGGGGTACGTCAAAAGGGGCCGCGGTGAGGGGAACGACCGCAGAGTTGACCTCCGGTCCAAAGAAGTCATTCGTACCATGATTGCTCGGCCCGTTGACCCATTCATACGACGGGTGCTTGTCGATCCAAGCGGTGTAGAGGCCGGCTTCGCGCGCAACATTGAAAATCGTATTAACGCGTAGGTACTGATGCGGAAAAACGGGCTTGCAACCGTTGTTCGGATCGCGAGGGAGAAACGCCGGATTGATGCCTCCGCCGGCATCAAGGCGCGAAAGATCGAAATCGACCCCTTCGTCGTAACCCAGCGCCGCGCCCACGGTGCCGGGGCAGAGGTTGGCGCCTCCGGGGATTCCGGTTCCCGTGGTTTGCGCTGGAGGAGAAAGCTTGCGGTTGAAACTAACGTCATACCAAAGCCCGCTCGTCGTCGGCGACCCGCCGGTAACCAGCGCAGCCAAGCCGGGGAATGAATCAGAGATATATGGCGTAGATGCGTTCGTGTAGGTGATGCCATGGCTGCTGAGTTGCGCCAGCGTTGAGCCGGGGTGGGCAGCGATGTAGTTCGTCAGATCGAGCGCGTGCATGCCGTCCACGCTGATGAGAAGCACGTGCTTGATGTCACGGCTGTCTTCGTTGTCGCGGGCGAACGAGAGTGAACTGACGGCAAGGGCGAATACGATCAGCAGAAAAAGCGGGGATTTGCTCGTATACATAAATTCTCCTCGGGGTGATTCAGGTAACGGAGAAATCTACGAGCAGAACAATGCCGCAACGTGAATGTCAGGTTAAAGAATTGTGAAAAGCCGGTTCGAAAGGTTTGGAAAAACGTGTGCCACCATGCTGAGAATTGGGGGCCACTCGGAACCTGCTTGATCTCCGTAGATTTTTTGGCTACTCTGAATGGGAGCACAAAATCACGCCCATCGGTCCTATTACCGGCGGGCGTTTTTCTTTGGAGTCAATAATGACCGATGCCGGGATTCTCACGCTGGTTGACCGTCTTGAGCGCTGCCTGCTGGGGAAAGAAGAATTTCATCACGGCGATCATCTGGCGGCGGCCGTCGTGTATCTATACTCTGCGGATATCGAAACCGCGATGGACCGTATGCGCGCCAGCCTGAAACGCTTTGCGGCGCACCACGGAGTGAGCGGACTCTACCATGAGACCCTGACGCGTTTCTGGCTGCGGCAGATTGAGCTCCGGCTCAATCGCGGGCTGTGCCTGCGGGATTCGGTAATAAGCGCTCAGGAGCGGCTCAGCGATAAGAACCTGGCATTCGAATACTACAGCAGAGAGAGGATTGAATCGAAGGAGGCGAGAGAGAAGTGGATTGAACCTGACCTGAGACCGCTGACTGCTTAGATTGGAAAGACTACTTCGCCGCCGCAACGGACGTTGTACTGCCGCCGCTAAAGCCGGAGCTGTTGTTTTTGGAGGCGACCTTCACGCCGCTCAGGCTATTCACGTATTTAAAGACGCCTTTGTAAAGCGAGTCGGCGATGCGCTGGCGGTAGTCGTTGGTCTTAAGCTTTTTGGCGTCGTCGGGGTTGCTGACAAAAGAAATCTCGGCCAGGATTGACGGCATATTGGCCCCGATGAGCACCACGAACGGCGCCTTCTTCACGCCCCGATTGCGCAGGCTGGGACTCTTGGTGCTCAGGCCGGCATAGAGCGACCGCTGAACGTCGGAAGCAAATTCGCGCGACTCGCCGATCTTCTCTTTGAGCGCGATTTTCTTCACCAGGTCTTGCAGCTCGTGGATCGACTTTTCCGACACCGCATTTTCACGCGCCGCCACTTCCAGCGCGTCGGCGCGGCTGGTGAAATTCAGATAATAGGTTTCCACGCCGCGCGCCGTGGGATCGTCAGAAGAGTTGGCGTGAATTGAGATGAAGAGATCAGCCTGCTCTTTGTTGGCGATGGCGGTGCGCGTCTCCAGCGGAATGAAGGTGTCATCGTCGCGCGTGTACACCACTTCAGCGCCGAGCTTGTCTTCCAGCAGCTTGCCCAGTTTCAAGGCGACATCGAGAACGAGGTCTTTTTCTTCCAGCCCGTTGGGGCCGATGGTGCCGGTATCATGGCCGCCGTGGCCCGCGTCCACCACGATCTTGCCGATCTTCAGGCCCAATGCGCGAATCAGCGAGCGTTCACCGGAAGCATTTGGCGCGGCCGTGTGCGTGGTTGTGGTGGTGGCGCTGGAAGCGCGCTCGGCCGTTTCCACGCTCTTCTTCTTGTTTCGGCTGGATTCCTTGGGCGAGATCGATTCAAAAGTTGGCCCGCTGGTGGGCTGGCCGGTGGAGCGGCTGGAATCGTCCAGACCGGTATCATCCACTACAACTTTCGGCGTCACCACCTTGGCAATCTCCGCCGGAGTTTCGTTGACGACGCGTTCTTTGTCCTTGTCTTTATCTTTACCCTGACCGCGGAGTGGGCCGGATTTGCTCGCTTCCGCGTGCTGGATGGCGGCGGCCGCGTCACCAGATGCTTTCGGCGACGAAGGCTTGTTTCCCTGCTGCTTGATAGCGGTTACCGTTACGTCCTGCGCCGGGCCGGGGTCGGGAGCGGTCTGGTTCGTGTCCGGCGTCGCAGATTTCGTTTCCTGTGTGGCGCCCTTGGGCACCTTGTTGCTTGCGACTTTGTTGGGCAGCTTGCCGTGAATATCGATGATCAGCCGGTACGGATTCGGCAGCAGGAACGCGGAGTATTCAGCGACATCATCAACATCCAGCACCACGCGCGCCATCCCCAGCTTGTATTGCGCCACGCGGATCTTATGCAGGAAACCGGTATCGACCTCAAAGCTCTTGCCCACCAGCTCAGGGGCGAGCTTGGTGTTGTAAAGATCAAAGAAAATGCGGTCAGGATGCGGCACGCGCCCGGCCTGATATTTCACTTCCTGCTCCAGGTCAATGGCCACGCGCGTGTAATCTCCGGTGGACCAGTGGCGGATGCCGGTGAGCCGCGGCAGGCGATGCAGTTGCTGCGAGTCGACGCTGACTGCGGCCACGTCCTGCTGCTGCGGTTGCGCGGGAACGCCGACAGCATCATCATTCGCAGAAGACTTGGACGCTTCTTTGGGTTCAACTTCAGCCGCGCGCAAATTGGCCGGCCTGGACTGGCGCACGCGCTTGGGTGACTTGGCCTTGAACGGGCTCTTTGCCGCCGAAGGGTTATCGATTTCGGCAATCGCTTTGCGCGCTTCCTGCGCGCGTGAGTTTAGAGGATAGTGCTTTACGAAATCCTCAAAGGTGGCCTTGGCTTCTTTGCCGTCATCCAGATCGTCGCGATAAATTTCGCCGATGGTGAACAACGCCTCAGCGCGATGCTTGCTGCCGGGATATTCCCGGCGCAGGAAGACAAGCTGGCCAATCGCGTCTTTGAAGCTTTTGGGATCGCTGAAGATGCGGCCCTGATCGTCGAGCAATTCGGCCACGGCCAGCACGCTGGCATCGGCCTTCACTGAGGTTGGGGCTATGTAATAGACCTTGCGATAGGCTTCTATGACCTTCTGGTAATCCTGGCGGGTTCGCTGGGCTTCGGCCTTGCTCTCCAGTGAATCGCGCAGGCGCTCGGCGGTCTCAAACTGGGCACGCGCGGCCTGCTTCTTCTGCGCCACCGTGCGCGCGAAAACACTCACCGGCGCCAGCAGCAGCCATGACAGTGCGCAGGCCGCCGCTATTCGCGTGAGGGAGTTCCGCGAGTGTTTCCTGGGTCCAATGTTCATTACGGCAATTTTCAAAGCACCTTACAGAATAAACCCGAAGCCGCGCTAATCGTTGTTGGAAAACACGCGGTGACCTTCTGCGTCACGTGTCTCTATCAGGCGCGGCCGCAGGGCCGTGCCGCGATAGAGCTCCGTGATTTTCTTCACATAATCGCGTGTTTCGCGGAAGGGAGGAACGCCGCCGCTCCTTCTTACCGCTCCGCTGCCGGCGTTGTAAGCCGCCAGCGAGAGTTCCACGTTCCCATTATAGTTTTCCAGCAGGCTCTTGAGGTGGCGCACACCGGCGTCAATGTTCTGGCGCGGATCAAACGCGTTCTCCACGTTGAGCGACTTCGCGGTGTAGGGCATAAGCTGCATCAGTCCCATGGCGCCCTTGCGCGAAACCGCCCGCGGATTGAAGTTTGATTCCACCTTCACCACGGCGCGAACCAGGTTCGGATCGACGCCCTGGCGCTCCGCCGCGGCGTCAATCGCCTTGTCCACCGCGCCGGAATCCAGCGGCCGGACCATGGTCAGGTTTTCTGACCTGAGGTCGACCGGCTGTGAAGCCTTCAACATGCGACTTTCATTCCTGCTCAGGGGCGCCGCAACCATCTCATTCACTTCCTGCGCCGCCCGACGCGCCGCCTTCATTGTGGCGGACGACGCCAGCGGCACGGCTTTCCAGCGGTGCTCCTTATTGCTCCAGTAAACAAGGCCGCTGCTGCGCGAAGGGGCTTCCTGAGTAGATGCAGGTTGCGCGGGATTGGCGGTTTCCTTCTGCTGCGCCTGCTGGGATTGCGCCTTGGTCTGAGGTTGGACGGTCTGAGGCTTGACCTCGTCACTCGCGACCCAGACGGTATGGCCATAAGCATCGTGCGTGGCAACGATGTTCTGGGCACGGGATGGGCGGCTAGCTACCATCGACGCGGCGCCGATCAGGATGGTAAATAGGTGCTTTTTCATCGGGTTACACTCTAAATATCAGTTTTCGGAGGCTCGCGCCACCTAACTGAAGGCCAAACACCTTTTACCCAACCTGATACTAGAGAAACAGCCAGAGGATACGGATTATATGACGGCTTATACCCTGCGGCAATCGGCTAAAACCAGACGAATCTAGGGGGTGAACATGCAGGAAATACCGGTAAAACCCTTAGAAATAGCGGCGTGATCCGCAGATCGAACGGATGGGACGGAGAGCATTTACAAAACTTAAGTAATTGAGGCGCAAGGGTGGTGTAGTTTGGCCGTTCAACAGATTATGGTGATCAACAAACGATTGAGGATGATGTTCTACGCGCTGGCGATCCTGGAAATGGTCCTGCTTTCAGCTTTTTATGCCTCGGGAAGAGTGGGGCACTAGTCGCCTGAACTTGCCGCGAATTTCGCGAATAAACACGAATTGGTTTTCAGTAAGAGTTTCCCGCGTTATTTTGGCTATTCGCGTTTTTCGCGTGCATTCGCGGCCCACTGCTTTATCTGCGGTTATCAGCGTAAATCTGCGGCGAGAACATTTAGGAAAGCAGCCCTTCCACCGCCACATACGCTTCATCCAGCGCGGCATCGAGCTGTGAAGGATCTTTGCCGCCGGCCTCGGCCATATCCGGCCGGCCGCCGCCGGAGCCGCCTACTTTTTCCGCCACCGGCTTGATCACTTTTCCAGCCTGCACGCGCCCCGTGAGATCGGCTGTAACGCCGACGATCAGCGCAACTTTTCCGTCCTGCACGGAGCCGAGCACCACCACGCCGGAGCCCAGTTTGTTGCGCATGTTATCCACCAGCGTGCGCATCTGCCCGCGATCGAGATTGTCCACGCGTTGCGCTACAACTTTAACTCCCTTAATGTCACGGGCTTTTTCGCCGACGGACGCCACCTGGGAACCCGCGGACTTCATCCGCATCTGCTCCAGTTCTTTTTGCAGCTTCTTGATCTCGGCGTCTTTCTTATCGAGCTCGCCGCGCAACGCTTCGGCGGGGGAATGAGATTTGGTCTG
>DASSXL010000006.1:0-24315 GCA_035703825.1 Candidatus Angelobacter sp. | reverse complement strand
CGGCCATTGCCTCGCGCGGGCGAGCCGCCCAGCCTTCCCCAGCCAGGCCGCCCGCCCGGGAAACGAATGCCCTTACGGTGCCGGCACCGCGACTCGATTGCCGGGTACGATCTGCGGTTGGAAACTAAAGACCTCCCGGCTGCGCGGGTCGATGATTGCTTTCAGCCAATTCACATCGTTGGTGCCGTTGGCCTGGTTGTCGCCGAAGGTTTCGACGCGTGTGAAGTTTTCCAGGCGCTGGCCCTTGGCGTTGAGAAAAGGCTTATCGATGCGGAAATAGTGCGAGTCGCCATGCACGTACGCCACTGGCTTCTCAAAGGCCGTTACCTCATCGCGGAGCGCGACCAGGAAATCGTGAAAGCCATCCGGAGCGCCGTCGGTCTCAACGAGCGTTTTAGGGTCGCGCAGCGGCGCGCCCACGCCGGTGGATTGATCAAATCCGGGATCGGCCTGCGAGATGAGCATGATCGCCACGGATCCGCGCGCCCTCGCTTCCGCAAACGTGTCATGCAGCCATTGGATATCGGCGGAGTTGCGTGCGGCAAACTCCGCGGGGTCGGGATTGGTGTCGCACAGGTTGTTGCAGGAGCCCTGAATGTTGAGCGAGGCAAAGGTCACGCCGCCCACGTGCCAGCGGCGGTTCTCGACGCAGGGCGTGGGGCCGTTGAAGCCCAGGCACAGCGGCGTGGACTGCACTTCCATGCGGATGCGGTGCTGGCCGAGCGAGAACGGTGTGCTGAAGAAGAGCTCTCGTTCGTGGTCGAGCCGCTCGCGCGAGTTGAATCCGCCGTTGGACACCCGGTCGCAATCGGTCCAGTCATTGTCACCGGTGGTAAAGATGGCGGGGGCGCGCAGTGAATTGAAGAAGCCCAGCGCCTGGGTGTACAACGCGTCCACGCATGTGGTGGGCGTCACCGAGCCGGGCGTCCCGTTGCCGGCCTTCAAGTCGCCGTTATGGACGGTGAAGGCCAGGTCCTGGCCGTTCATGTCGGCAATCAGGTTGGGCACGCCGACCAGAGCTTGTACGTCGGAATACGGCAGGTCGCCCCACAGACCGATGGCGAAGCGCTCGCGGCCATAGCTGTCTGCGGCGTTGTCGTCGTTATTCTGGAAGGCGCGGACGTTGGTGAAAGTTCCCAAAAAAAGGATAGCAGCAGCGGCGACTCCCAGCCGCGTCAATAGAGTTTGCTTGCGCATGTTCAGTTTTCTCCTGTACGAGGGCGTCTGCCTTGTTGAGGCAGCCGATCAAGATAGAAGAGGGTTGTTAACGGAATGTGAAGGGCGTGTTAACAGTTGGCGCATGCAGAGAGATTGTTTGTTGTCATGTTGGCGCGTGCTTCGCCAAAAAGCGCCGAAAGAGCGGAGCCACCCGTCCCGCCGGGCGAACTCTGGGACTTTGCTGCAGCCCGCACTGCGCCGCTCGCCCCGCTGGTAGAATGTTTCCTTATCTCACGAAAGGAACACGCATCCATGTCTTCATCGCTTACTCCCGATCAAGCCAAATTCCAGTTAGCGCTTGCGCTGCCCAATATCAAGACCGAGCACACAACTACCAAACGCGTGATTGAAGCCATCCCGCTCGATAAAGGCGACTACCGCCCCGATCCGGTTTCAAAGAGCGCGCTGGAACTGGCATGGCACATTGTGGCGGCCGAGAAGCGCTTCCTCAGCGGCGTCTGCACCGGGGCCTTCGATTTCACGCCCATCAATCGCCCTGATTCCATCGGCAACTCGGCGCAGATTGCCGCCTGGTTCGACGAGACGTTCAATGCCAACATACAGCAGGTTGAGGGACTGAGCGGCGAGCAGTTGGCCAGGTCCATCGATTTTCGCGGCATGTTTCAGTTGCCGGCGGTCAGCTTCCTTACGCTTTCGCAAAACCACTCCATCCACCATCGCGGACAGCTCTCGATGTACCTGCGTCCCATGGGCGCGAAGGTGCCTTCAATCTACGGTGAAAGCTATGACGCCGCGCAGGCGCGGCTGGCGAAGGAAGGGAAGGCGAGTTAGGTTTTTGAGATCGGTTGATCTGGTGATCGGGTGATCGTGCGTGATCGGGAAATCCTTACCACTGATTAGCACGGATAACACTGATCAGGATGCGCGGGCGTGCAGCCTTGGAAGAATTAGATGACATCCGCTGGGTGGCCCACGCTTTTTCGCCCGCTTTTAGCGAAGCGTGGGGATTAAGAGACTCCGCTGGGTTCCCCGATCACCCGATCACGCGCGATCACCAGATCACCCGATCTCAAGAAGGAGAATCAATGAGGAAGTTTCGAGCAGTATCTGCGCTGTGCGTCAGCGCTGTTTTATCCACCGGCGCTTTTGCTTTACAGGGCGCGCAACCGGCGCAAGCCCAGCCGAAGAAGGCCCAGGCGAAAGCGCCCATCCAGACGTTTGTCGGCGTAATCTCTGACGGCCAGTGCGCGGTCAAGGGGTCGCACAAAGAGGTGATGGCGAAGGCCAAAGTGAATACCGCCGCCAACTGCGTGAAAGGCTGCGCCCGGCGATATGGCTACGTCCTCTATGTGCCGTCGACCAGGAAGATATACAAGCTCAGCGACCAGGAGCGGCCAGCCGAACTGGCGGCGAAAAAAGTGAGGATCAAAGGCGCGCTGGACAACACCACGCAGACGATTTATGTAAGCAGCATTGAGCCGGTGCTGTGATTCGTCCGTTGTCCCGTGGCGGCGCAACCATTCACCCGTGGTTCATGGCTGCCAATTTGTAAAGCGTTGATTTGAAAGCGCAACTTGCCATCGGGCGCTGCAAAAAGACTGTAACCGCGTGGAATTGGAACACTCTAAGGTATTGATAGCAGTGGTTACCTTGGTACTATACCGGCCCGCTTTTTGATGGCGCAGGACAAGGTTACCGGTAATATAGCTTGCAACTGGCCGAAGGTTCTATAGTTTCCTTAAATCCTAGCGTGTCTTGAAAGAGACATATGGCGCAACTCATCGCAAATGAGCGAGGGCGTAGAAGCTCCCGTGTTCTTGTTTCGCTAGCGTTAGCGGTCTCCGGCCAGAAGAGTGACGGCTCCCATGTCAGCGGGGCCGCGGAAACCATTCTTGTCAACCGCCATGGCGCAAAAATCCGTTCAGCCGTGCCGCTTGAACCAAAAATGGAAGTGCGCGTGGCCATGCTGGCGCCCTATAAGTGGCGCGTTGGGCAGGTGGTTTGGGCGGATTCCGGCGAGCGCGAATACGGAATTGAACTCTATCGCCCGGAAAACTTCTGGGGAATTTATTTTCCGCCGGAAGACTGGGAACTGGGCGTACCCGCTGTGACCGTGGCCAGCACGGCGTCCGCCAATTGGGTAACCCAATCCAGGGTGGCGATGCAGTCAGAATCTTCAGCTGAGCCGGCCGGGCCGGAAGCGCTGCAGATTCCTGAAGGCGGGACGATTGCGATCCTGAGAGGCATCGCCAGCAACGGCCTCCCATTTCAGGAGCGCGACCTGATTCTTCCCGTGGGTGAACGCGACGCCACCATGTTGATTGGCCCGCTGGTCAGTTTGGGATCGAAGTTGCAGGTGATCTTCAGCAAGAATTGCGTGGAAGAAGCGCTGGTCACGGCCACGTCCCACAGCCGCGAGTACGACCGCTGGCGGATCTGGCTGAATTTTTCTCGAGTCCTTTTGGTTGCCAAGCAGTAGTCCCTGAAGCGCGCCAGCTTTGTTTTTGTCGCTACGCTCCAAACCGCTTGAAAGTCTGCAGCGTGGTGATTTGCTCTGCGTCTGACGCAGGCGGCTCGGAATTCGGATAGTGGATCAGTTTGGAAACTGAACCACTATCCAGTATCAGCGTCTAGAGATTCGCTTGCGAATGCGGGCCTTTAGGCAGACGTTCATCGGCCTCGCCTCTTGGCCCCGCGCATAAAGCCGATCACGCGCCATCACGGCGATAAGCTATACTCTCCGGTACTTTTTCTTAGGAGCACCGATGAAGCGCTTTCCTCTTTATGTCTTACTTTCAATCCTGATCGCCGTTCCAGCATTGGCGCAGCAACCCCAGCAGCCCGCTCAGCCGCCCGCGCCCAAAACGGTTTACATTCGAGCCGGACATCTGTTTGACGGCGCCGCAGACAAGACGCGCGAGAACATGGTGATCGTGGTGGTGGGTGAACGCATTCAGAGCGTGGCGCCTGCCGCTTCGGTCACAATCCCGGCAGGGGCCAACGTGGTGGACCTTTCGCATGCCACCGTGCTTCCCGGCTTGATCGATTGCCACACTCACCTAGGTGCGCGCGCTGACCGCTACGACGAAATCTATAACTTCAAGAACACGCCGTTTCAGAGCGCGTTTGCCGCCGTGGTGAATGCGCGCAAGACCCTGGAGGCCGGTTTTACCAGCGTGCGCGATGTTGGCTCGCTGCCGTTTCTGGCTGTTGATCTGCGCAACTCCATCAATGAAGGGCTGATTCCGGGGCCGCGCATTGTGGCCAGCGGGCCGGGCATTTCGATTACCGGCGGGCACGGCGACCTGAATAACTTTTCCCCGCAGACGCGCGTCACCATGTTTCCTGAAGAGCGCAATTTCCAGATTGCCGATGGCGTTGACCAGATCCGCCACGTGGTTCGCGCCCAGGTGAAATACGGCGTGGACGTGATCAAGATACTGGCTACAGGGGGCGTGCTCTCCAAGGGCGATAGTCCAGGCGCGCCGCAATTTACCCCGGAAGAGCTGAAAGCCGCGGCGGACGAAGCGCACATGGCTGGCCGCAAAATCGCGGCGCACGCGCATGGGACACAGGGAATCAAGAATGCGATCCTTGCCGGCATCGATTCCATCGAGCACGCCAGCCTGATCGATGACGAAGGCATCCGTCTGGCCAAGGAGCATGGCGTCTACCTGGTAATGGATATCTATAACGACGACTACATTCTGGGCAAAGCCATCGAGTTTGGGCTGCCGAAGGAAAATGTCGACAAGGAACGCGCGATCGGACGCCTTCAGCGCGAGAACTTTGAGCTCGCGGTGAAGGGCGGCGCCAAGATGGCCTTCGGCACAGATGCTGGCGTCTATCCCCACGGCGACAATGCGAAGCAGTTTTTCTATATGGTGAAGTACGGCCTGACGCCGGCGCAGGCCATCCACGCCGCTACTAGCAATGCCGCCGACTTGATCGGGCGCGCCAAGGACGTGGGTACATTGGAACCGGGCAAGTACGCTGACGTGATTGCTGTGACTGGCGACCCCTTGCAGGATGTGCGCGCGCTGGAAAATGTGGGATTTGTGATGAAGGGCGGCGCGGTGGTGAAGGACACGATTACGGGAAAGCGGTAGTTGGTATTTAGCACTTGGTATTTGGTTTTTTCTAAAAGAACGAGGCAATTTCTGGAGTGGCTACTCGGTCGCGATCTTGCGGCTAAATACCAAAAACTAAGTACCGCATTGGTAATTGGTTTCCTGATGAGAACGAGACAACTTCCGTCCCTGCGATTCAGTTGCGCGCACACCGCTAAATACCAAATACTAAGTACTGTCATAGGGAGGCGCAATGTCATACAAACTAGTCCTCATAGCATTGTTATCAGTAACGCTGCTGGGTGCGGTCCAGCAGACGCCCAATTCAACTTCCCAGGCTGCGGGCTCGCAGGCCGGAGTGGCCAATGCGGCGGAGAATGCTCAGATCCGGCAGTTGGCCAACACGCGCGCCAATGATGCGCAAGCGTTACGCGACGATATCAAGCGAATGCGTGCCCTGGTGGGCCAGATGGAATCCAACCTGGCGTTTGTCGATAGCACCCAATCTCCGTTGAAGCACCAGTTCCAGCTCGATATCGACATGTGGAACGTAGTGATCAACCAGATGGAGCGCAGGGCGTATCCGAATTCTCGGTGACCTGATGCTGGCACGGCCATGAGCGTTTGCTCTTCCGGGGCACTCCCGGGCCAGCAAAAGTACATGTGTCGGCGGTACCGTTGAAGTTTTTTCGCCGAGTGCTGAATATGGAATGAAGCAGACCGACGGAAAAAAATCAAAATGGAACTCCCCATGTCCCAAATCGACCAGGGCCCGGCTGCGCGACGCTGGTCCCGCCACAAGATTGACGTTCGTCTGAAAGTTTCTTTTCCCAATGACGGGAAGAATGATTTCGCGTTCGGCCGGGCCAACAGCCTGAGCCGCGGCGGCATTGGCGCTTACATTCCATGCTCCATCCCGGTAGGCACAGCCGTTCGCCTGGAACTCACATTCCCTTATTCTTCCACTGAGGCAAAGCTTGATGCGGTCATCCGCACCTGCGAAGGCTTTCGCTACGGGCTGGAATTTACCCGCGTCAGTGATGCCATGCAGGAGATGATCGTAAAGAATTGCAGCGGCACTGAACTGTTGCAGTAATCACGCGTGCGCTTGTGTAGAATGCGATGCGGAGATCCCGCGCATGCTCAAGCGATTGGCCCACGTCCTGTTTTACCTCCTGCTCGCCGCCGCGACCGGCGCTGCCCAGAGTCCCGCGGCAAGCGCATCCCAGTTGCCCAAGGTCCGGACCGTGACCGCGTTTGTGCGGCTGGACCGCGCCAGCTATCAGGCGCAGGTCTCTGAGGCTTTGAAGATGCTGGCCGCGGCGAAAGATGCGCTGACCAAAGCCGGCTATGAAGTTGAGACCATCCGCATCACCACGCAGCCGTTTCCCGAGTACACAAAGGGGCTCGCGGCCGATCAAGCGCTCGAGTTCTTCCGCGCATTTGACCAACTTGCACAGAAAGAAAACTTCACGCCCGACATCGGCCCGGCGATGAGCAAAGATTCCGACGACCCGAAGCAGGCAGAGCTGCTGGCGCGGATCCTGACTGAAACGCAGACCATCAACGGCTTTGTGGTGGTGGCTGACGATGCTGGCATTCACTGGAACGGGGTGCGCGCCGCGGCGCGTGTGATCAAGTATCTTGAAGAGCACACAACGCACAGTGAAGGCAACTTTCACTTTGCGGCTGGGGCCTTTCCTCCGGCAGTGGCTCCATTCTTTCCCGTGTCGCACACGTCAGATGCAGGACACGGCTTTGCCATCGGCCTGGAATCGGCCAACATCGTGCAGCAGGTGTTTGCCAACGCCAAGGGCGATTTGAACTCCGTGGGCGAGCAACTGACCACAGCACTGGGCGCGGAAGCAAAGAAGGTGGAAGAGATCGCGCACCGCGTCGCCACCAGAACCGGCTGGAAATATCAGGGCATTGATCTGACGCCGGTCCCGCTCAAGGAGATTTCCATAGGCGCGGCGCTGGAATCTCTGCTGCATGGCGAGATTGGCTCGCCCGGCAGCCTGAGCGCCGCTTACACCATCACCACGGCAGTGAAGCGAGTGCAGGTGCAGCAGGCCGGTTACAGCGGGCTGATGCTGCCGGTGCTGGAAGATTCCGTGCTGGCCAAGCGATGGGAAGCAGGCGCAGTCACCCGCGATTCGCTCATGTCTTACTCGTCTGTCTGCAGCACCGGGCTCGACGCGATCCCTCTACCCGGCGATATTTCTTTGCATGAGCTTGAAAACATCATCGGCGATATGGCAAGCCTGGCAGTAAAGTGGCACAAGCCGCTCTCGGCGCGGCTGCTGCCGGTGGCGGGCAAGAAAGCCGGAGAGATGACGGAGTTCAGTAGCCCGTACCTGGTGAATATCCACATTCGATAGAGGACAAAAACATGGCATTGCAGATGAAACCTGAATGCGAGAAGTGCCACCAGTCGTTGCCGGCCAACGGTATGGCGATGATCTGTTCATACGAATGCACTTTTTGTGAAAAATGCGCGTCGGAAATGAAAACCGTCTGCCCGAATTGCGGCGGCGAACTGGTGCAACGGCCAAGGAGAAAGTAATCCTGCGACGACCGAGAAATACGATATATGGAAGCTCGCGGCAGTTCCTAAAGCAGGTCCCATTTTCGGCTTAAAAATTCGTTATCTCAGCCATTGACAAGGCTTTCCTGAAGGTCTAAGGTTTTCCACTGCCCATGTGCTAACTCCCCCGGAGGTTCCACCCCATGCCCTCGACCCTCACTGAACAAAATTCATTCATACGCCGCCTTGTTATTTTGCTGGTTGCGGCAGCTCTGCTTACGCCTGCGCTGGCCCTGGCCCAAACGCATCCGCTTTTCAACCTGCAATCCACCGCCACGTCGCCTTTCCCCAGCGACCGCTTTACCGCGTTCGATGGGCAGCAGCTTACCGGCCTGCGCGTGAATATGCCGCTGCCCAACTGCGCTTCGCGCCCGTCCGATTGCGCCGACCTGACGCTGCTGAATCAGCTTGACGGCTTCAATCTTCAGCCGCGGCTCTCGGTCCCGTTTGACGGCGCCATTGACGTGAGCACCGTCAACAGCAGCACCGTATTTCTGGTAAAGCTCCCCGGGAACCCCTTGGGCCAGGAGTTCGATCACTTCACGCCGCAGGCCATCGGCATCAACCAGATTGTTTGGGACCCGGCCAGCCTGACGCTGTTCGCGGAATCGAATGACCATCTGGATGAAGACTCGAATTACCTGCTGCTGGTCACTACCGGCGTACATGATGCGGCCGGCAACCCGATTGCCGCCTCCGATGACTTTGCCGACTTCCGTCGCGACCTGAATTTCGGCCAGACAAAGGACGCGTTGTTAAAGGCCTATCGCCAATCGCTCAAGAGCGCCCTTTCCGGAGACGTGCTTGGCGCGCTTGGCCTGGACCGGAAAGATATTGCCGCCGCCAGCGTCTTTACTACTGAAAGCGCGACGGCGACGCTGCGCAGCATTCGCGAGCAGATCAAGAGCGCCGCGCCTCCCTCGGTTAATTTCAACCTGGGCACTGGCGGAGAGAAGACAGTGTTTCCGCTGAATACGGTCACCGGGCTTACCTGGAACGTGCAGGCGCTGACGGTCGGTCCGCTTATTCCCACCAGCCTGAATGCTACTCTGGGCGCCTTGCAGGTATTCCCCGGTTCCATCGGGACGCTGGCGTTTGGTAAGTTCAGCGGGCAGCACTGGCAGAATGCGAACGTCTTCATTCCCCAGGTGCCCACCACACAGAGCGTACCGTCCCAGGGTTCTGAAGACATCTTCTTCAACCTGTTCATTCCCTCGGGCCCGCGTCCCACCAACGGCTGGCCGGTGGCGATCTTCGGTCACGGATTTACAGACAGCAAGCAGGGCGCGCCATTTGCGGTTGCGTCAGTCCTTGCGCACAACGGCATTGCCAGCATCGCCATTAATGTTGTGGGCCATGGATTTGGCCCCAACAGCACACTGACCGTGAAGCAGGGAGCCACCTCAACCACATTCCTTGAGGGCGGCCGCGGTTTTGATCAGGACGGCAACGGACAGATCACCAGCGCGGAGGGCTCTTCAGCCTTCGTCCTGAGTCCCCAGGGAATAATCGGATCACGGGACGCGCTGCAGCAGACGGTTGCCAATCTTATGGAACTGGTTCGCGCGATTCAGGGCGGAATCGATGTCAATGGCGATGCGCTCCAGGACCTGGATCCCAACCGAATCTATTATGCCGGCCAGTCCTTCGGCGGCATTTATGGCACGATCTTCCTGGGCATTGAACCCGACGTAAGGGCCGGCGTTCCCAATGTTCCCGGCGGTCCGATCATCGATATCGTGCGCCTGAGCCCTTCCTTCCAGCTACTGCTCACGCAGGCTCTCTCCGTGCGGACGCCCAGCCTGCTCAATGCCGGCCCGCCGATTTTCTTCAATGACAACAGCCCGCTTCGCAATCTGCCTCCGGTTACCAATACCGTTCCCGGCGCAGTCGCAATCCAGACAGTGGAAGACACCAGCCGCTGGCTGGGACAGTCGGGAGATCCCGTGGCCTGGGCGCCATTCATCCGCAAGAACCCATTGCCGGGCGATCTGGCGAAATCCGTCATAGTGCAGTTTGCCCGCGGCGACAAGACCGTGCCTAACCCGACGGCGACTGCATTGATCCGTTCCGGGGACCTGACAGACCGGACAACGTTCTATCGCAATGACATCGCTTTCCCGCTGGGACTGGGACTGAATAATCCGCACACGTTCCTGACCTCATTGCCGAAGGCAATCGCGATTGAACCGCAAATCCAGATTGGGGTGTTCTTTGCCAGCGATGGTGCGCTTACCATCGATCCGGATAGCGTCGGCCTGTTGCCGCCCATCGTGCCGCCATTGTTTGAGACGCCGATTGCCGGCCCCCTACCGGAGGACTTGGGGTTCCTGCCGTAAGGAGCAATCAGCAGTCAGCATTCAGCCAAAGCTCGGTATGTAGAAGGGCGCTGATGAACGCTGATCAGATTTGGTAATTGAGTAATTTGGTAATTGGGTAATTGAAAAAACGAAAGCCGCGAATTTCGCGAATAAACACGAATCGAGTTTTGATTCGCGTCTTTCGCGTTGATTCGCGGCTGATTTTTTTTTGATCTGCGGCTATCTGCGAAATCTGCGGCGAGATCACCACTTCATTCGCTCCCGCAGACTCGTGATATGCGCCACATGATGGTTCCCGTGCCAGCTATAGAGTTGCAGCAACCAGTCCACATCATGCGGGCCAGATTCGGGATGGACGAACTTACGCTCGAAATCCTCCGCCTTGAGCGAGCGCAGCAGCACCGTCCAGCGCGCGTGGAGTGACTCAAGCAGCGCCAGCGACACCTCCACGGGAGTCAATTCTGAGTCTTTCAGCTTGGCCCAGGCGCTCTCGTCGTAAGCTTTGATCGTGGGCGCTTCTTCCGTGATGGCCCATTTGAAGCGGACATAGGCATTCAGATGGCTATCCGGCACATGGTGAACGACCTGCCGGACAGTCCAGCCACCGTCCCGGTATGGGGTTGCAAGCTGGTTTTCGTCCAGACCTGCGACGGCCCGGCGCATCCGGGAGGGCGCGCCGGAAATCTGCTCGATATGGCGATTTCGGGTTTCCGGCGTAGGCTTTGGGTCAGGGGTAAACCGGCCAATGGGATAGCGGGGGTCAGTCATAGGAGCACCTCGGCGGCCTCTGGAAAAAACATTCCCATAAATGGTTCTCTATGAGTAAATTATAAGAAACTAAGGACTTACCATTAGGGCCCGCCTGCAAAAAATCCTTGACGTTTCGGTAAATGCCGTATACCGTAGAACGTCTTACAGATGGGCATCGGGTACTTGGCTTTGTTTTGGAACCGCCACTTCAAACAAAGTTAGAAAATAAGCAACTCAGATACCTCCTTTTGCGTCTAATAATCGCACAAGGGTCTCTGGTAAATTCCCACAACATCAGATGTGCTTTGCTTTCTGAACGAGGCAAAAAATTTGTGTGTTGCACTGTGCCTGGTCCGTCACGACGGAAAAGATTTGAATTCATTTCGTAGCTGAAAGAATCAAAAACCTAATAGCGAACTTATATAAGGAGAAAAGAACAGTCATGCGCTCTGACTTGATCTATGACGCACTCGACACTGTGCGGAACCGTTATCTTTTGTGTCAATTGATTTCCAAGGCCACGCGGAAGTTCCACAAGCCGAATACCCGCGTGCAGGAGACGATGAATGACGTGCTCGTCCGCGTGGGCAATGCGTCCGAGCCGGACTCCGTGATTGAACTGGCGCACGCCCCGGTTGCAGAACAACAGCGTCGCGCTGCATAATAGACTTTCCTGAAAATCCCGCCGGGCCAGGCCGCCTGGCGGGCCCTCAGGTTTTCTGAGGGTGAAAGTTCTCGCCTCTGAATCACAGCAATCCTTCCTCAAGCAGAAAAACTCCCGTAGGTGACAAATGACAATCGCAGAATTAAAAGAAAAAAATATCACCGAGCTTACCAAGATCGCGCGCACCCTTGACCTCCCTGGCGCCAGCGGTCTCCGCAAGCAGGACCTCATCTTCAAAATCCTGCAGGCCCAGAGTGAAAAAGAAGGGCATATCTTCGCGGAAGGTGTGCTGGAAATCCTGCCCGACGGCTATGGCTTCCTTCGCTCCCCCGACTACAACTACCTGCCCGGCCCCGACGACATTTACGTTTCGCCCTCGCAGATCCGCAAATTCGATTTAAAGACCGGCGACACCATCAGCGGCCAGGTCCGCCCGCCCCACGAAGGCGAGAAATACTTTGCGCTGGTCAAGATTGAAGCCGTCAACTTTGAATCGCCGGAAGAAGCGCGCAACAAGATCCTGTTTGACAATCTCACGCCGTTGTACCCGCAGGAACGGCTGAAGCTGGAAACGGCGAAGGAAAACGTAAGCGCCCGCGTAATGGACCTGCTGACCCCGCTGGGCAAGGGCCAGCGTGGCCTGATCGTCGCGCCGCCGCGCACCGGCAAGACCATGCTCTTGCAGAACATCGCGAATTCCATCACGACGAACCATCCTGAAGTTGTGCTGATCGTGCTGCTGATTGACGAGCGCCCGGAAGAAGTCACGGACATGCAGCGTTCGGTCAAAGGCGAAGTCATTTCTTCCACGTTCGACGAACCCGCCGCCCGCCACGTGCAGGTCGCGGAAATGGTGATCGAAAAGGCCAAGCGCCTGGTCGAGCACAAGCGCGATGTTGTGATCCTGCTGGATTCCATTACCCGCCTGGCGCGCGCCTATAACACCATTGTTCCGCCTTCAGGCAAGGTGCTCTCCGGCGGCGTGGATTCCAACGCCCTGCAGCGCCCGAAACGTTTCTTTGGCGCGGCCCGCAACATTGAAGAAGGCGGATCGCTCACCATCGTGGCCACCGCACTGATTGATACCGGCTCGCGCATGGACGACGTGATCTTTGAAGAGTTCAAGGGCACCGGCAACTGCGAAATCATTCTTGACCGCAAGCTGGTGGATAAGCGCGTTTTCCCGGCAATCGACATTCAACGCTCCGGCACGCGTAAGGAAGAGCTGCTGATTCCCAAGGACGACCTGGCGAGAATCTGGGTGCTGCGCAAGGTGCTGAACCCGCTTTCGCCGGTGGAAGCCATGGAATTACTGATCGACAAGCTGGGCAAGACGCCTTCGAACAGCCAGTTCTTGTCGAATATGAGCTCGATATAAGCGGTCAGCATTCAGCCATCAGCCAAGACATCGCCGCAGATTTGCGCTGATGAACGCTGATCAAAAGAAGAGAGCCGCGAATCAACGCAAAAAACGCGAATCATTTTTCAATTCGTGTTGATTCGCGAAATTCGCGGCTAAGCTTTTGTTTGGCTAATTGCTAATTGCCAGATGCTAATTGCTTCAACAATGCACAACCTTCTCTGACTTGATCCCGTTCGTGGCGTTGCGCGTATCCACCACCAGCTTCGCTTCCCGAACGATTTTCTTGTAATCGTAGTCGGTGTGGTCGGTAACGATCAGCACGCAATCGTACTCGCCAAGTTTTTCCAGCGGAGCGCAGGTCATTTGCAGGTTGTATTTTCGGCCCCGGCCGACTTTAGGGAAGTAAGGATCGTTATAGGCGACGTCGGCGCCGCGGCGCTGCAGCTCTTCAATGATGGTTAGCGCGGGCGATTCGCGGAGGTCGTCGATATCGCGTTTGTACGCAACGCCCAGCACCAAAACTTTCGATCCGTTCAGCGACTTCTTGTGGCGGTTCAGCGCTGCGGTCACAGCGTCGACCACGTTATATGGCATGGCGGAGTTGATCTCGCCTGCCAGCTCGATAAAGCGCGTGTGGAAGTCCCACTCTTTTGCTTTCCAGGAAAGATAGAAAGGGTCGACCGGAATACAGTGTCCTCCCAGTCCTGGCCCGGGATAAAACGGCTGGAAGCCGAACGGCTTGGTGGAAGCCGCTCGAATGACCTCCCAGATATCGATGCCCATGCGCAGGGAGAGCATCTTCAGCTCATTCACCAGCGCAATGTTCACACAGCGATAAATATTTTCCAGCAGCTTGGTCATCTCCGCCACGGCCGGACTGGAAACCGGGACCACGCGGTTGAAGATGGAGTTGTACACGGCTCCGGCAAGTTCCGAGGCGGGCGGGTTCAGCCCACCGACGACCTTGGGAATGTCTTTGCGCGCCACGGTGTCATTGCCGGGGTCTTCGCGCTCGGGAGAAAACGCCACCAGAAAAGTCTCTGCCGGATCGTCCTGGCCATTGCTATTGCGCGCGGCTTTCAGTCCCGCCTTGTTACCGGCTTCAATCACCGGAACCAGGACTTCCTCGGTGGTTCCGGGATACGTAGTGCTCTCCAGGACAATCAACTGCCCAGCGTGGACATGCGGGGCAATGGCATTGGCAGTGTCGCGGATATAGCTGAGGTCGGGCTCATGGTACTCATTCAGGGGCGTGGGAACGCAAATGATGATCGCGTCCATATCTTTGGCGTGCGTGTACTCGTCTGTCGCCCAGAACCCCTTGGCTGCCGCGGCGGCGATCTCGGTCTGGGGGATACGGTAGATATAAGAGCGGCCGTTGTTCAGCGCTTTAACTTTTTCCGGGTCGATATCAAACCCGGTGACCGGGAAGCCGGCTTCATTGAAGAGCAGCGCCAGCGGAAGGCCGACGTAGCCCATCCCGATAATTCCTATTTTCGCGGTGCGGGCATGAACGCGTTCGAGAACCTGCTCAAAAGGTTTGGGGCGGTTTCCAGTTGGAGATGGCATCTTTATGATTTTGCCGCCTGAAGGTCATTCCGGGCAATCCTTTTGACTCCGAATGGGCTCAGTGCCTGCACCGGAACTCCGGCCTTGGTGAAGTCCGCGGGCGCCAGCGCGGAACACAATGCCTTGCCGGAGGACGGCGCGATGCTGTGTGCTCCCGCCTGGGCCGCCGCCGATGGCTGCACGGCCAGCGCCAGAACGCATGGGGCAAAGATCGAAAAACGACAAAGACTCATAGAAAAGGTTTCTCCCTTGCTTTTGTGGGCTGCGATCCTCACCAGCATAGCAGCCACTCACCGCCCGGATCCTCCCGCCTGCGTCCCGCATTCTTATTGGCCATGTCGTGCCCAGGTTTGGCCGGCTCTTAGTACGTGACGGCGAGACATTTATTTTGGAGTAACTTCAGAAACGTCCTCTCGGCTTGATCGATGTACCTGCCTGACCTGCCCGAGCAGATGCGCATGAGGCTGCCCAACCAGATAAAAAAGCCCCCGGCCAGGGCCGGGGGCGGAGCACATCAGGTTCTTCGTGAGGTCTACTGCACGTTCGCTGTCACTGACGCATTTGCATTCAACGTCAGCGTACAGGTCTTGGCCTTATTGCCGTTGCTGGAGCATGCGCCGCTCCAGATTGCGTCGCGTCCGTTGGTCACGCTGAGCGTTACGGCAGTTCCGGGCGCGAACTGCGCGGTCCCGGTGCTGCCGGTTGCCACGCTCAAACCCGTTGGGTTTGAAAGAATGCGCTCACCGCTGCGGCCGCCCGCGGTCACTGCCAGTGACACGCTTGTTGGCGCAACTGCCGGATTCAGGGTCAGGGTGGCTGAGCGCGTCACCCCGCCGCCAGAGACGGAGATCGTCGCCAAGGTCTGCGTGCTCACCGCCGCGGTGTTGATGAAGAAGCCGCCGGTGGTGCTGCCCGCCGGAATCAGGACCGAGGTTGAGGTCAATGACGCGGCCGCATTGCTGCTGCTGATCTGGAAGGTCTGATCGGTGGCTGAAGCTGCGGCCATGGTCACGGTTGCGAACGAGCCGGCCGATCCCGTGACTGAAGCCGGGCTCAAGGCGATCGATGCCGGCTGGCCTTGCGGAGTCAGCATCAGTTGTGACTGAACGCTTGCGCCGTTCCAGCCCGCGCTGATGTTGGCCAGCGTGTTCGCCGTTACCGGGTTGGTGGGGAAGCCGACTGAAACTGACGAACTACCCGCTGGGATGGTTGCCAGGGCCGGTGGCATGGCAGAAGCTGAATCGCTGGCCAGGTCCACAACCGCTCCGCCCGCCGGCGCCTGGCCGTTGAGCATTACGATTGCGCCTGCCGTTGCTCCGCCGCTGATCGTCCCCGGCGTGAGCACGATGGAGTTGAGAGAGGGAGGCAGCACGTTGAACTGGATACTCGCTTGTCCCGAGTTAAGCGATGCCGTCAGCGTGACGGGCGTTGACGAAGTGACTTGCCCCGCCTGCATCTGGAACTGCATCCAGGCGGTGTTGCCCGGCATATTGACTGAAGCCGGCACGGGCGCCGCAAGAGGATTCGAGCTTGTGAGATTGATGACCGCGCCGCCCGCCGGGGCCGCGTTGGTAAGTTGGATCTGTACCCAGGTGGTGTTGCCGCTATAAAGCGTGGGGTTGGTAAGCGTCAACGACGCGGGCGCAGGCGGCGCTGCATTCACTGTGAACGATCCCGTAGCCGACCACGCCGTGACCGCCGCCGTGGTGGGAGAAGAGTCGCCCTGGGCTGAGCGCACGCGCCAGAATTTCTGGCCCGCCGTCAATGAAAGCTCGGTGCGGTTGGGATTGGTCAACTGCGGAGCATCTTCTTCAATCTGCTGGAAGCCGGAATCCTTGGCGATCTGCAACTCATATCCGCTGGGTTGCGGATTCGCTACGTCCGTCCATGCCACCTGAATGGGCAGCGTGAGCGACGCGCCATTGGTGGGCGAAAGCGGCGCCGGCGGCGCTCCAATCGGATTGTTATAGAAGACCGAGTAGCTGATGATATTCGATGGCACTCCGGCCACGCCGTTCGCATTCACCGCATAGACCCGGGCGGAATAGGAGCCTTCATCGGGCGTGGCGAAGGAATACGTTGTGTTGGGAATGTTGTTGAAGGACGTTGTGGTCGCTATGGGGAAACTTGGGTCCGCCGAAACCTGAAGCACGTAGCTCGCCGCTCCGGTTACCGCCGACCAGTTAAATGTCATCACTTCCAGAGGATGAAAGGTTGAGTATGCCTTGGTGGGCGAGAGCACCGGAGATCCCGGCTGTCCCGCGCCCGCGCCGGTAATGTTGAAGCTGCGCGCCGCCGACCATGCGCTCTTCACAAATGCGCCGCTCACGGCCTGTACCCGCCAGAAATATGTGCCGTTGGGCAAGCCGCTGACTGTATCCTGCGTGATGCCGACATTGGTCGAATTCTGCAGCGCGATTGTCGGGAAGGTGGACGATGTGCTCACCTGCCAGTTGTAACCGAGAATCCCGCTTGGGTCGGTTACCGCCGACCACGAGATCGTGAGGGGCGACGTTAAATTCGATCCTGACGCGGGCGAGAGAGGGTTAGGCACCGCGACGGCGGCGAATGCGGGAGAAACCCCGAAAAGAATCAGCGCAAAGGCAAGCAGCAGATTGACAACACGAGTCTTCATGATAGCTCCAGTGAGTTTTAAGGGGACGGGAGATCATCTGGCCCGGGATGGAATGATTCAGCCGAAGTACCCTGATTGGTAAACCGTGTCGCGCGCTTCTGGTAACTTCTACTTCGCATTCACCGTAAAGCGGCTAACTCTGGTAAGACACGCAAACGCTATCCGCAGAACAACTTCGCGGTACATGTACGCAAGGACAGTTCGCTGGAGTGTAGTAGGGCGATGAGGAGCAGTAGTACATAACGGTGTGCGGCTCAAGGCCTCATAGAGCTGCACTCGCTTGCGTCTGCGATATGGTGCAACGAAGTAATATGTGTCAGGGCGTGGTTTGAGCGTTTGGCGCGAGATGAGCGTAGCGAGTCGAGGGCTGCGAAGCCTTGCCGAAACGGCCTGAAGAATTTCCTTGCTCAGAAATGTCGCCTGCGGGCTCATGCCCCAACACGCAGGTGCGGCGTGCCGGGGGCTCCGATCCTGGCGCTCCGCTCACCCACAAGCGGCTGAAGAAATAGATCCCTCGGCTTCGCTCGGGATTTCGCCTGCGGGCTCACGCCCGCAAAACGGCTCAACTTAACAAAACTTTTTGCTTACTTTTTGCACAAAAAGCATGTCTTTTTGAGATGATTATCCGCACCTATCTCTCATAATAGATGTCAGCCGGGAATGGCAGATACGAGTAAATGGGACGGAAGCAGTTACTGGTCCCGGCGATCTTCCAGATGACGCTAAATTATTCCGTTGAATCCTCAGTAACCGGGAGAGTTCTGATTGGTAACGAGTAACAAGAGGTTGGCAATGCGCTGCACACTATCACTCGCGATCTGCGCGTTGGGCGCCGCTCTTGCGCTGGCGGGGCCCTTGCTGGCACAGGATAGCAGTGCGCCGCAAAGCAACGCCGGAGCGGTAGCCAAAAATGTCGGCGTGGTGAAGTCGATCAGCGGCAATACTCTGGTGCTCAAGTCCGATGCCGGCCCGGAAATCACCATCACGGTTGCCGACGGTGCGCGGCTCCTGCGGATGGCCCCCGGACAAACTGATTTGAAGAGCGCCGCCACCATCGCGCTGACCGATCTTCAAGTCGGCGACCGCATGCTCGTGCGCGGACGCTCCGGTGACAACGGCGCCATTGCGGCCTCGACCATTGTGGTGATGAAGCAGACCGATGTCGCCCAGAAACAACAGCACGACCGCGAGGACTGGCAGAAGCGCGGCGCGGGTGGAATCGTGAGCGCGATTGACTCGGCGACGGGCAGCTTTACCGTATCGGTCACGCCCACGCTCAGCGTGGTGGTGAAGACAACAAAAGACACAAGCTTTCTCCGCTATGCGCCTAATTCGGTAAAATTCTCTGAAGCGCAGAAAGGGACCATCGACCAGATCAAGACCGGCGACCAGTTGCGCGCGCGGGGGGCCCGCAGCGCTGACGGCAAGGAGCTGACTGCCGAAGAAGTCATCTCCGGGACATTCCGCAATATCGCGGGCACCATCAGCTCCATCGATGCCGCCAACAACGCCATCACGGTCAAGGACGTGCTAGCGAAAAAATCCGTTGTCATTAAATTCAATTCTGATTCGCAGTTGCGAAAGCTTTCTCCGCAGATGGCGCAGCGGCTGGCATTTTTCCTGAAGGGCGGTGCGCAGGCGGCCCAGGGTGGAGCTCCCGCTGGAGGCCAGACGCCCGCAAGCGCAGCGCCCGCCGGCAACGTACAAGGCCCGCGCCCCGGCGGCGCGCCTGATTTCCAGCAGATGTTGAGCCGGATTCCCGCCGTTACGCTGGCGGAGCTGCAGAAAGAGGATGCGGTCATGGTGGTTGCCACTCAGGGAAGCACCAGCGGGGAGGTTACCGCCATTACTTTGCTTGGCGGCGTTGAGCCGATTCTTACTGCATCGCCCAATGGCATGAGCGCGGCCGCGCTATTTTCCGGATGGAACCTTGGCGCGCCCGGCGGCGATGCCGGTCCGCAATAACCTGGCCGCATTTGGCTGCCGGCGGTAAACGACTTTGTTTGAGGAGTGATTGATGAAATTCTGGCCGTCGGGGAACCGGGCGTGGATCTCCGCTCTTGCAGCTTTCATTCTTTTCGCGTGTTCCGGTTCGCTGTTTGCCCAGGCCCCAACCGGCCATCTTCGCGGACAAATCGTCGACCAGACGGGCGCGGTGATTCCTGGAGCTGCCATTACGGTCAAGAATTCCAGCGGCCTGGTCGTCTCCGCCACCTCGGATGGCAGCGGCGCGTACGACGTCAAGAACCTGGCGCCGGGCAAGTACACGGTCAGCGTCACCGCTCAAGGCTTTGTCACGGCGGCCAGGGAAGTAGAGATCGCCGCAGGCCAGTTGAAGCAGATCGATATCCCGATGGTAGTCCTGGTCAAGGAGGAAAACATTGACGTGCAGAGTGACGCCGCCAGGGTAAGCACCAGCTCTGACAATAACGCCAGCAGCGTCGTGATCAGCGGCAAGGACCTTGACGCGCTCTCTGACGATCCGGATGAATTGCAATCCGAACTCCAGGCCCTGGCCGGGCCTTCGGCGGGGCCCAATGGCGGGCAGATTTACATCGACGGGTTCACCGGCGGCCAGCTTCCGCCCAAATCATCCATCCGCGAAGTCCGCATCAACCAGAATCCGTTTTCCGCGCAATATGACCGCATGGGCTTTGGCCGGATTGAGATCCTCACCAAGCCCGGCACGGACAAGCTGCACGGCCAGTTTTTTTTCAACGACAATCATTCATTCATGGACGCGCTGAATCCGTTCGCCGCCGCTGAACCCGACTTCAGCACGCAGATGGTCAGCGGCAACGTGGGCGGGCCGCTGGGCAAGAAGGCGTCGTACCAGATCAACGCAGAGCGCCGCAACATCAACGAGGCAGCGGTGGTGAATCCCGCCGCATTTTCCGCGGCCAACGTGCCGGTGGTTGGCGTGCTCAATCCGCGCATGCGGACCAACCTGAGCGCGCGCTTCGACTACCAGGTTTCAGCTTCCAACACGCTGATGGTCCGCTACCAGTTCACGCACAACCATGAAGAGAATGACGGAATCAGTCAGCTTTCACTGCCTGCGCAGGGCTATAACCAGACTGGCAACGAAAACGAAATCCAGATCAGCGACACGCAGATACTGAGTCCGCATGCAATCAATGAAACGCGTTTTGAGTGGGAGCGCGGCAATACCGACCAGAACTCGCTTTTTCTCACGCCGGAAATTAACGTGCTGGGGCAATTCATCGATGGCGGCAACGCGCTCGGCATCAGCTCCGTCATCACGAACCACTATGAGCTGCAAAACTATACGTCGATCAACAAGGGCAACCACTTCTTCCGCCTGGGAGGCAGGCTGCGCGCAACCGCCAACTCCAGCACGTCAACGCAGAATTTCAACGGAACGTATACGTTCGACTCGCTGGCAGCGTTTCAAAGCGGCACCCCGCGTCAGTTGCTCATCGTCACCGGCAATCCGCTGACTGAAGACACTCTCGTAGATGGCGGGCTGTACGCCGAAGATGACTGGAAGGTGCGCCCCAACATGACTGTCAGCTATGGCCTGCGCTATGAAACCCAGAACGGCATTCGATATCAGGGCAACTGGGCTCCGCGCGTGGGGTTTGCCTGGGGACTGGGAAAGAAGGGCACTCAGCCCAAGACCGTAATCCGCACCGGGTTTGGCATGTTCTATGACCGCTTTGCCCAGAACCTGATCATGCAGGCAGAGCGTCTCAACGGCACGAATCAGAAACAATTCATCATTCAGAACCCATCATATCCCAATCTTCCATCATTAAGCAGTCTGGCCTCGGTGCCGACCACCACCTACGCCATTGATCCGGGGTTGCAGACTCCGTACACCGTCCAGTTTGCTGGATCGGTTGAGCGCCAGCTCACCAAGTCGGCTACGCTCACCGGCACGTATCTCCACTCTCATGGCGTGCACCAGTTGTTTTCCAGCGTGGTCAGCCTGCCTCCAGCGCCGCAATACCAGTTTGAGTCCGGCGGCGTTTTTAACCAGAACCAGTTCATCGTCAACTTCAACGTGCGCGCCGGAACCAGGCTGACCATCTTCAGCTTCTATATGTTCAGCCACGCCAACAGTGATACCGCCGGCGCAAACAGTTTTGCCTCTGATCCCACTAAAGGCATTGCCGCCGACTATGGCCGCGCCGCCTTTGACGTCCACAATCGTCTCTTTCTCGGCGGGACTTGGGCGTTGCCACATGGCTTCCGCATCAGCCCATTCATGGTGTTCAACTCAGGCGCTCCGTTCAATATCATCACCGGGACTGACCTGAATGGCGACTCCATCTTCAATGATCGTCCTGCATTTGCCACGGACCTCTCGCGTCTGAGCGTTGTGCAGACGAGCTTTGGCGCATTTGATACATCTCCCATCCCGGGTCAGACGATCATTCCGTCCAACTTCGGCCCTGGCCCATCGCAGTTCACGCTGAACTTGCGTCTGGGCAAAACCATAGGCCTTGGCCCCAAGCTGGAAGCTGCCAATCCGGCGCCGCAGCAGGGGCAGCAGGGTGGACAACACGGCCCTCCTGGCGGCGGGCGTCCGGGTGGTGAAAGCAGGGGACCTGGTGGCCCGGTAATGGGTGGCGGCCCGCGTGGCGGTCCTTTTGGCGGCCCGGAAAGATCCAATCAGCGCTATAGCCTTACCTTCAGCGCCAATGCGCGCAACATATTCAACAAAGTCAACCCGGGCCCGCCGATTGGGAATCTCAGTTCCGGTTTGTTCGGCCAGTCAACCGCGCTCGCCGGAGGCGTGTTCAATACCCAATCGGCCAACCGCCGCATCGACCTGCAAATGATGTTTTCGTTCTGACGGATTTGATCAAGGGAGCGACCAGGAGGCCCAGTGAAATCCGTGGGTCCGCTCTTAGGCTGGGTTAAGGCTTTGCTGTGTTTCTCCCGCCTCGTGATTCCCGATAGCCATTAAGCGGGCCCACGAGCAACGGGGCCTCAAGCGGATTTTTTTCGCGTTTAGATAGAGACTGCCAAATATTGGCGTTGACATTTCCTGCGTCAGCGCGCAAGATTCCCACCCAACTGTTCGTGCGTGCCCATGTACTGAAAATCCTGTAACGAAAAGTAAGACCCTGCACTACTCGTTTGTAGTGAAAGAAATGCACGGCATTACTGACCTCAAAGGCAGGATCAAAATGAAAATCAGAACTCTGGTAGTTGTTGGCCTGGCTGTGTGCATGATCCAGGCTTCAGTGGCCCACGCCCAGTTGGTGGATAACACACTTGCCCCGAACACAGCCAAGGCGGGAATCAACAAATCTCTGGCCAGCGAAATCGGCCCCGGCCGCGGCGACCTGATGACGCCGAATTCCTCGCTGTTCATCATCAATCGTGATCCCTTCCGCTCCATCCGGCGCGGACGGCAGATATTCCAGCGCAAGTTCACGCGCGCGCAGGGGCAGGGGCCCAACAACAGTGACGGCGCGGGAAACATCAACGTCACGGGCGGTATCGGCGCTGGTCTTTCAGATAGCTGCGCCGGTTGCCACGGGCGTCCGCGCGGTGCGGGAGGCTTCGGCGGAGACGTGGCTACGCGCCCTGACAGCCGTGATGCTCCACACCTCTTCGGTCTGGGCCTGAAAGAGATGCTGGCCGACGAGATGACGGGTGACATGCGCGCGATCCGCGCCGGGGCAGTTGCCGATGCAAAGAAAAAGGGCCAGCCCGTAACAAGGCAGTTGCTCACAAAGGGCGTCTCATTCGGCTCGATTACCGCCAACGCTGACGGCAGCGTGGATACCAGCCAGGTCAGCGGCGTGAACCGTGATCTGCGAGTGCGTCCGTTTTTTGCCGAAGGCAGCACGATATCCATTCGTGAGTTTCTGGTGGGCGCATTCCGCAATGAAATGGGCATGGAAGCCGCTGATCCTGACCTGCTTGCCGCCAGCGCTGGCGGCCGCGTGGTTACTCCGGCAGGAATGGTGCTCGATGGTTCGCTCGACAAGATCGAAGCCCCTCCGATCACCGATAACGGCGCCGATCCCGATGGCGATGGCATCAACAACGAGTTGCCGGCCAGCATTATCGATCATGAAGAGTATTACCTGCTTCACTACTTCAAACCGGCGGTCTATCAACAGACCGAAACCACTCGCAAGGGGAGAAAGCTGTTCGACAAGATCGGCTGCAGCTCCTGTCACGTTGCCGATCTGTTGATTGAGCATGACCGGCGCGTCGCGGACCTTGACACGGTTTACGATCCTGTCCGCGGCAATATGAACCATCTTTTCGCCACGGCCAGCGCGTTCATCCATGAAGTTAACGATGGCTCGGGCTTCCCCAGCATCAAGTTGCCCAATGGCGGGCCCTTCCTGGTGAAGGACATCTATACCGATTTCAAACGGCATGACCTGGGAGCGAATTTCTACGAACGCAACTATGACGGCACAATGCAGAAGCAGTTCCTCACACGGCCGCTCTGGGGCGTTGGCTCAACCTCGCCATATGGCCATGACGGACGCAGCATCAACCTGAATGAAGTAATCCTTCGCCACGGCGGAGAATCGCTGGATTCGCGCAACGCCTATGCCAGGCTGGAAGCGGGAGACCAGGATGCCATCCAGGCGTTTCTCAACTCGCTTGTTCTATTTCCGCCGGACGATACTGCTTCAACGCTCGATCCGGGAAATCGCACCACCATAAACTTCCCGCAGTTTGGCCATGGCAGCATCAAGCTGACAGTTCTGTTCAACGATCCAACAGATCCAGAATGAGGGAATGCATCAAAGGCGGATGAGTTGAAGTTAGCGACTACGGCTTCAGATGCTATTCAAAGTGGGCCGTCACCTGCCGTGGCGGTCCGCTACGCTACGGCGTTTGGTTGCAGCACGGGAGCGAGCGAATGCGCCTTGTTGCCGCCTTCGGCGCGGGCGATTTCCAGCGCGCTTTCCACGCGGTTGATTACCTCGGTGACCATGTCCACGGCGTCAAAGCGCTCCTGCAACACCGCTTCCGCAATGCCCACGCTGATGGGCGGCGTTTTTTCGGTGCCGGGGATTTTCGTTGGCGCCAGCACTTTGCGCATTTTGTCGACTACCAGGAAGGCATTTTTCTCCGTCGTGTCGGAAAGCACCAGCGCAATCGTGGTCAGGTCATAGCGCACGGCCACATCATTCTGGCGGATGTGCGAAGCCAGCGCCTGTCCGATCTGCTG
>DASSXL010000235.1:0-39291 GCA_035703825.1 Candidatus Angelobacter sp. | reverse complement strand
GGCGCCAAAGTTGTGATTGCGGAGCGCTCCAGCCGCGCGGAAAGAGGCGTCCGTGGCAAGCTGTTTCCCCTCTTCTATAAGGTAATGGGACTGATTTCGGATTTTCCCATCCCTCTCAACGCCGGCATTTTCGGCCTCCTGGACCGGAAGGCTGCTGACGCCATCATCAACCTTCAGGAAGGCAACCGCTATCTTCCCGGCCTGCGGGCCTGGGTCGGCTTCCCCACGGCGATTGTGTATTACGAGCGCGCGGGCCGTGCCGCGGGCGAGGCCAAGCAAACGCTGCCCAAGCTCTTCAAATATGCCATGGACGCGATCTTCAGCTTCAGCTACAAGCCGCTTCGGCTGGGATTGGTACTGGGCGTAGGCGTGATGGCGTTCACGCTCTTTCTCTCACTGGTGAATCTGGGCAACACCATGTTCCACCTGAAGTATTTCGGCATAATACCGGGTGCAGGACATATCGGAACACTCCTCGCGATTCTCTTTCTCGGCAGCGTCCAACTGATTTGCATGGGATTGCTCGGTGAATACATCGGAAGAATCTACGATGAGGTCCGCCGCCGTCCGCTTTACCTGGTCCACAAACTGCATCGCGCGGAAGCCGAAGGCGTGCTCCGGTACAAATCAGATAAAGCGCTAGCCGCAGTCGAAGATTCTGTAGCATAGACGGCAGATCGCCCCGGTTTTGCACAGCCTGCTTCACTGCCAAAGCGCGGATTTTCACGGGTAAGTAACTTAGTACCTGTCTTTCATCTCCACGATTAGCCAGCGTTTTCGCGGCTTGCGCACCCTCTCGCATCGTAGTACCAGCCTAAGAGTCAAAACCTATGGAATTAAGAAGTCTCCCGATACATCCAGAGTAGATGCACTCGTAACCTCTGCTCCTCAAGACCTAGCACCCTAGCTCTGAAGGAGTACGCATCGTGAAAAATGCACTTCGGTTATTGATCACGACCATGACTCTGGCCACCGCAGCATTTGCGGGAGTCACGGTGAGTTCCCCCGCCGCCGGATCCACATCGGGATCCCCTGTTCACTTCGTCGCCTCGGCAACATCCGCCAATCCCATCACCGCCATGAGGATCTACGTGGACAATGTAAGTGTTTACCTGATTTCAGCCAGCAAGCTTGACACATCTGTGACGATAGCGGCTGGTGGCCATAGCGTCGTGGTTCAGGCATGGGATTCAACCGGGGCGGTTTTTAAGGCTCCTCTCAGCCTTACCGTAAGCGGCTCATCGCCCACTCCTACTCCGACCCCGGCGCCTGCCCTGCCCACGCCTCCCTCAACCGCGGTGGTCAAGGCCAATATCGACCAGATGACCGGCTGGGCCAGTTGCACGGTCTGTGCCGGCGCTAATGCCAATGGTCCGGTGGCCACTTACTCGATGGTCGAGAACCAGGCCTCTCCTTCGCTCGACGGCGCCTCCGCCAAATTCAGTATCAGCGGAACCACCCCTTACTCTGACGCCTTGTGGTGGAAGCAGCTTGGTGCCGCCGATAGCGCCACCCACCTCAAGTACGACGTGGCTTTTTATCTCACGAATCCCGGCGTGGCCCAGGCCTTGGAGTTTGATAACAACCAGTCCAATGGCGTGTTCAAATTCATCTATGGCACGCAATGCAACATCAAGGGCAACCACTGGGACGTGTGGGGGAACGCAGCCGGCAACTGGATTTCCACGGGAATCCCCTGCGGCATTCCAACCGCCTTTGTTTGGCACCATTTGACGTGGGAGTTTCAGCGAACGAGCACCAACGTGATCTTCGTCGGCTTCACCTATGACGGCGTGACGCATTACGTTAACCGCAGTTATCCCGCTCGTTCTTCAACCGTGCATGAGATGAATGTGGCCTTCCAGATGGACGGGGATTTTGCGATGCACGCTTATTCCACCTGGTTGGACAAGGTCACGCTCACTTACTGGTAGTGCCTGGTGGTGCTAAGGGTGTTCGATCCAAGAGGGAACTTGCCTCAAACTCGAGTGCAATTGTTAACTTGCGCTTAACATTCATGAATACGAAAAGGAGCGGATTTGGGGCCGCTCCTTTCGCTTTTACGAACTAAGTACCTGCCTTAATCACTTAGTAGTTCGCGATTTTTTGTTTCTCGCGCAGCAGGCCGAAAAGGGTTGAAGCAGAGTAGATGCGTCGTTACTCTCAGCTTCGCCGTTGGAAATGGCGGCTAAACAATCCCCTGGAGTAAAAGTAGTGATGGTAAAGAAAACAACCAAAAGCATCTTCATTCTGGCAGTTGCACTGTTCTTTTTGGCGGCCGGTTCGCTCCCTTCATCCGCCCAGACAGTCAAGAGCCAGATCCAGAGAATGACCGGGTGGCAAAGCTGTGTCGCCTGTGCGGGAGTCAACGCGTCCGGTCCCGGCGCGTCCATTTATTCGGCTACTACCTCATCGCCCTCCCTGAGCGGTGTGTCCAGAGTCTTCTCGATAGCCAGCAGCAGCCCCTATGCCGATGCATTGTGGTGGAAACAGCTTGGCGCCGCCAACGGCGCCACCAACCTGGTGTATGACGTTTACTTCTACCTGCAGACGCCCCAGTACTCGCAGGCGCTTGAGTTTGATAACAATCAGGCCAACGGCCAGAAAAGATGGATCTTTGGCACTCAGTGCAACATCGCCGGCGGCCACTGGGACGTTTGGGGCAACGCATCCGGCAACTGGATCTCCACCGGAATCCCCTGCTACATGCCGTCGGCTTACAAGTGGCACCACCTGACCTGGAAATTCAAGCGCAACGGCGGTTATGTGACTTACATTTCTTTCACCCTGGACGGCGTGACTCACTACGTGAACCGCAGCTATCCTGCCCGCAATTCCAGCGTGAATGAGCTGAACGTGGCTTTCCAGATGGACATGAAGGGAAACCACGTGGCTTACAAGACTTGGCTCGATAACGTAAAGCTCACCTATTGGTAAACAGAGTTTGTTCCTGTCGGCTCCGCTCCCGGGTTTTACGGCCCGGGAGCTTTTTTATTTCAAAAAAATGCGGTTCCCCTTTTATTCGCCGTATGATAGAAATATAAAGTGCTCCCCGCACCACGGGGAAAATCCACCAGCACCACCACAATCAGGCTGGGCCCTCCTTTTGAGGAGACGCCGCATGGAGAGAATGAATGGCTGATGAAAGACAGGAAAAAACCAGGGCGATTGATCTTGCGCTCTCTCAGATAGAAAAGCAGTTTGGCAAAGGCTCCATCATGCGACTGGGCAGCAAGGAAGCCATTGTGCCCATCGCCGTGATCTCCACCGGATCGATTTCCTTCGACGCCGCTCTCGGCGTGGGCGGCTTCCCGCGCGGACGCGTAGTTGAGATCTTTGGGCCGGAATCGAGCGGCAAGACTACCGTGGCCCTGCAGGTGATCGCCGAGGCGCAAAAGGGCGGCGGCATGGCGGCTTTTGTGGACGCAGAACATGCGCTTGATCCCATTTACGCCCGGAAGCTGGGCGTGGACGTGGACAATCTGCTGGTGGCCCAGCCTGACTATGGCGAGCAGGCGCTGGAAATCGCTGAGGCCCTGGTCCGTTCCAATGCCATCGATGTGCTGGTGGTTGACTCCGTGGCGGCGCTGGTGCCCAAGGCCGAGCTGGAAGGCGAAATGGGAGACAGCCACATGGGTCTCCAGGCCCGTCTGATGTCACAGGCGCTGCGCAAGCTGACCGGAATCGTCTCCAAGTCGCGCACCTGCCTGATCTTCATCAACCAGATTCGCGAGAAGATCGGCGTGATGTTCGGCAACCCTGAAACCACCACCGGCGGCCGCGCCCTTAAGTTTTATTCTTCTGTGCGCGTCGATATCCGCCGCATCGGCGCCATCAAGGATGGTGATGCGGTGGTTGGCAACAGGACCAAAATCAAAGTGGTAAAGAATAAGACCGCCGCTCCCTTCCGCGAAGCCGAATTTGACATTATGTATGGCGAAGGCATCTCCCGCGAAGGCGACCTGCTGGACCTGGGTGTGGCCAAGGAGATCGTGGAAAAATCCGGCGCGTGGTTCAGTTACAAAGGCGAGCGCATTGGCCAGGGACGCGAAAACGTGAAGCAGTTTCTGAGGGAAAATAAGGACATGACGGCCAAGCTTGAGGCCGAACTGCGGCAGGCGCTGGGTCTGAAGATCCTGGTTCCTGAGCCTCCAACGCCGAGCCAGGAGCAAAAACAGGCTGCGGCGGCGCACGCCAGGATGCCGTCAAAGCGGTAGATTGCCCCGAAAGAGGCTGTAGATTGCTGGATAAATCAGGTAGCTTGAGGCCGCCTCGCACGTTGGAAGCGTCATCTATGATCTACCAGTGAAGAAACTAGTTACCCGGATGCTGCTGGTCCTTGCCGCTCTTTACCTGGGATTCGCGCTGTTTGCGTATTTCCTCGCAGACAGCATGATTTTCCTGCCGCATCCTTCTTCCTACAAAGATTCTGCGGAGATTCTCAAGATCACAACGGCCGGCGGAAAGAAGATTTCCGCCGTCTATCTTCCCAATCCTGCCGCCAAATTCACCTTGCTGGTGAGCCACGGCAACGCGGAAGACCTGGGCGATGATCGCTACTGGCTGGATAACCTTCGCCACGCGGGTTTCAACGTGTTTGCCTATGACTACGAAGGATATGGCACCAGTGAGGGCAAGGCCACCGAGAAATCAGTTTATGAAGACGAGGCTGCCGCGTACGAGTTCCTGGCAGTCGATCTAAAGACGCCCCCTGACCGCATCATCATCTTTGGGCGATCGGTGGGGGCAGGACCAGCCACTTACATCGCGGCGCGAAGGCCTTCAGCCGGTCTGATCCTGCAGAGCCCGTTTGTATCAGTATTCCGCGTGTTGACGCGAATCCCCTTGCTGCCCTTTGACAAGTTTCCCAACTACAAGAATATCCGCCACGTCCACAGTCCTGTCTTAATCATGCATAGCCATGCCGATTCAGTCATTGCTTTCTGGCATGGACAGAGGATGTTTGATCTGGCCAATCAGCCAAAACGGTCTTTCTGGGCCGTGACCCCTGACCACAATGAAATGGACCTGGTAAAAGGCTACGACGAAGCCATCCAGTCCTTTGCCGCGACGTTGGGCAAGCCAGAGCCCTCGTCTCCGCCGCCGGTGCCATCACCCAAAGTTCCCTGATACTTGCTGCTTCGCTCGCTTGCCCGCCAAACATGCGCTACTGCATGGTCGCTGGATGGCAGGTTGAGCCTACGCCCGGCGGCGTTGGAATCCCCGTCGGTGGCGTGGCCCAGGGCTTGCCGGTGAAATCAAAGAAGTCGAGCAGGTTAGGCTGCGCGGCGTCGCGATTGGTCATAGCCGGCAGATTGAAGCGCTGCTCCACAAAGCGCATCACCGCCGTGTGGTCCATGGCGGTGTGTCCCACATAATGCCGGCGGGCGAAGGGTGAAACGATGAAGTTGGGCACACGGAACCCAAGCTGGGCGCCAAAGCCTGAGTTTCCGGCAGCGGCGGCGTCAGCCGGGTTTGCGCCTGGGCTGCTCGGGCGCAGATCGCAATGGTTGGTGTAGACCCCAGCCGTGGTCGGCTGGCACGGCAGGAAGCCATCGGCGTTCACGGCTATCGGCGCAATGTCGCCTTCCACGTCGGCCAACCCGGCGCTGGTGTTCTGGTTCGTGTGTCCGGGGACAGGCGGCACGTGATCATAGGGGCCGCCGCCTTCGTCAAAGCTGAAGAACAAGACCGAATCCGGCCATGACGGGCTGCTCATCAGCGAATTGATGATGTTTGAAATCTGCGCCTGGCCGGCAAGAATCGACTGGCCTGACCCAGGGTGCTCGTCGCCGTGGCCGAAATTGGCTTCTACATACGCAAATGACGGCAGAGTATTGTTCTGCACATCGGTAAAATATTGGCTGATCGGCGCAATATGAGTGGAATCAACTGTCAGAACTCCGCTGGAACTTCTGAAAATGTACTTGCCGCTGTAAGTGAAATACGTGAAAGTCGTGGACGGAGCGCCATTGGCATTGGTAGTTGAATAGTAAATCTTCCAGGAAATATTGTGTTGATCCAGCAACTGGAAAATGGTGTTTGCCGTAAGCTGCGGGGCGTGATCGTCAAAGCCGGGATCAAAGACATAGCCCTGAGTGGTGCCGCCGGACATGGTCGCCAGCCGGTTGGGAATCGTCTTGCTCGCCACGGGCGAGAACCAGCGGTCAGACAGCGCAAACTGCGACGCAATGAAGTAGTAGTAATTCAGCTCATCCGCGCCGGTCGTACTTGTGTCCTGGTAATAGGCCATGGCGCGCTGGCCGGCCAGATCGGTAAACGATCCGCTGCCGCTGCCAGACTTGGCAAAGCCCTCAGCCGTGTGTACAAACCCATCCATCAAGATGGGCCGAGTCGTGGTGAAATCCCAGCGGCTCACATCGCCAAAGCTTTCCAGCCAGGCTGAGCTCATGTCATCCAGGCAGCTGCTGGTGGTGTGGAACAGCGGAAACACCGTGCCTTCATCATTCGTGTTTGAGATCGTCGCCAGCTTGTCATCGATGCCGTCCACGTCGTATTGGCGCTGATCGTCGCCGATGTTCCAGCCCCGCGCCTTGCGATACGGGTTCAACATGCCGAAATAACTGTCAAAGCTGCGGTTTTCCTGCAACACGAAAATCACGTGATTCACCGCGGCGATCCCCGATGGCGGAACCGGCGTGGGTGTTGGGCTTGGCGTGGGTGTTGGGCTTGGCGTCGGAGTGGGGGTCGGAGTTGGCGTCGGCGTCGGACTTGGCGTGGGCGTCGGCGTAGGTGTCGGAGAAGCCACAACCGTGATGCTCTCTGACGACGAGAAGAAGAATCCGGTGGAATCCCACGCGCGGATTACGATTGCGTGGTTCCCCGCCGGTAGAGAGATGATGGCTGTGAGCGATGCGTTGGAGCTCTGGGCCTTCTTCACTGAGTCGATATACATGATCATCGCAGTGACCGTATGCTCATTGTCACGCGCGGCGGCGGAAAAAGTGACCGGAGAAGAGACCGTTGCGCCGCTGGCCGGCGAGCAGATCTTGACCGTCTTATCCACTGTGTTGGTGCACTGGGCAGACGCGTCAGCCACCCAGGAGAGAGAGAGCAGCAGAAGAGATGCAGCCGAGAATCCGCGAATTGAGATCACCCAGGGCCCCGTATGGAACTAATTTATTGCCATAGCGTGTTGGCAGGAGGCCGGATCGAAAGGCGTCGTGGTAAAAACAGCTCCGCCCGATTCGCGCCCGATGTTCCTGCAAGATAGGAGAGCAGCCCACCAACCGGGGTTGTCTCATCTAAGCCCCTTAGCCGCCTGCTCTCGCGTAAGCACTCTGCTTTCTCCTCATCCGGTGTTCGGTTGCTTTTCCATCCAGAGCAGCTAGAATGAGTTACAAATTCGGGGGTAGTGCGCAACCTAAGTTTAGGAGTTTCTCATGCCTTGGTATAAGCGGTGGCGCACGCTCGTCTCATTTCTCGTTTTGTTGATTGCTCCCTCAACGTATTCTCAATCGGGCGGAACCGCGGACCAGCAGCCCGCTACGCCGCAACAGCAGGAACCGGCGGTTTCGGCATCCAACATGGTGCTCCGTTCAACCACACGCTTGGTGATCGTGGACGTGGTCACGGTGGATAGCAAGGGCGAGCCTGTAACCGGCCTTTCAGCGGACGATTTCACGGTCCTGGAAGACGGCAAGCCGCAAAAGATCAGCGGATTCTCTTTCGCACGCGCGAGTGCATCTTCAACCAGCGCGAGCACTGTCCATGGCGCAAACCTATATACCAATACCCCGCAGTATAAGGACGCCAGTTGCCTGAACGTGATTTTGCTGGATACATTGAACGCCGATTTGGGCGGCAAGGTGAGCGCCAAAGACCACCTGCTCAAGTATCTTGGAACAGCGCCGGCCATTCAGCCTACCGCGCTTTTTGCGCTCGATACCAAGCTTACGATGTTGAGTGATTTCACCACGGACAGCAAAATGCTGAAGACCGTGCTTGAGGATTTTAAGCCTCACACCGTCAACAAAGTAATGGACGTTTACACCGCGGCGAGCCCGTTTGAACTCAAGGGCTCACCCACCAGTGAGCGCAGCCAGGAGACCACCGTGAGCGCCCTGGAAACGTTGGCCCGGGCGCTTTCCGGTTATCCCGGACGCAAGAACCTGCTCTGGCTATCTCAGGCGTTCCCCGTCAACTTCTTTCCGGAAATCGTCCATGATGACGCCATGCCGCATTCCGGCAACGGAGCGCCTTTTCCCTCTACCTATGGCCCCGGCATAGCGGGCAATCCCAACTTTAAATCGGGCGAGCCCGGCGACTTCATGGCCGCGGTAATGAAGGTGGCCAATCAACTCATGAACGCCCAAGTTTCGGTCTATCCCATTGACGCCGCCGGACTGAGCAAAGAGCAGCGCTTGTCTTCCATTGGGACCATGCGGGCCCTGGCTGAGCAGACCGGGGGCCGCGTTTTTTACAACAATAACGATCTTGAACTCGGCATCCGCTCCAGCATCAATGACGGTTCCACGTATTACACGCTCACCTATTACCCTTCCAATAAGGCCTGGGACGGCCGGTTTCGCAAGATCGCCATTACGACAACCAAACCAGGGACAAGCCTGCGTTATCGCCAGGGCTATTACGCCCTTGAGCCCGGTTTGCCGGCCACCAAAAAAGACTCTGATAAGCTGGCCCGCGACTTCAGCCAGGCCCTGACTCTGGACTCGCCTTCTTCGACAGGAGTAATTTTTCTGGCCGGCGTGGACCGCCCATCGGAAAGCGGAAAGCCGGTGACGGTGAATTTTGCCATTGATCCGCACACTCTGGGCTTTGAGCGCAAAGATGACGGGTTGCAGCACATCATGGTGAGTTGCGCGGTTGCCGCATTTTCCGAAAAAGGTTCTTTCGTGAAGGAAGAAGTCAGTAACGTTACGGCGGCGATGAAAGCCGATGAGTTCGACAAGATGATGAAAGGCCAGCAATTTCCCTGCAAGAGGACGATCAACCTTAAACCCGGCAATTACAACCTTACATTGGGCGTGGTGGACCGCAATTCACGCCTTATAGGGACCACAACCGCCTGGGTGAAAGTACAGTAAATCAGGAAAGCCCCCGCCGGGCTTGCGACGCAAATGGCAGATCACGCTTCAGTCTGGGCTTCCAGCGCTTGTCCCAGCTCTTCCCATTCGTTCATCGCTTGCTCCAGGTCTGATTTGGCGCGATTGAGCATGTCCGTCTGGCGCTGGGTTTCTTCCATGCTCACAAAATTTTGCAGTGCGGTTTCCGCCGTGGCAATGGCTGACTCAAACCGTGCAATCTCTTCCTCCAATTCCTGCAGCCGCTCTTTCATCTGCTTGAGCTTGATCGGGTTCAGGCGCTTCTGCTTCGTTTCCGGCTCGGCGGATTTCTCTGGCGCGTCGTGATTAGTTGCAATTGCCGGGCTCGCTATGACTTGCGTGGAAGCAGAAGCAAGCGAAGGATCCGCGGCCGCGCCGCCCTTTCCTTCCTTGCGCCAGAGATAATCTTCATAGTTGCCGGGAAAGACCTCAACCCGGCCATCGCCAATCTCAAAAACGCGCGTTGCCAGCTTGTCAATGAAGTAGCGATCGTGCGAAACGAAGACGACCGTGCCGGTAAACTTCTGCAGCGAATCCAGAAGCACGTCTTTGGCGCGAAGGTCCAGATGGTTTGTGGGCTCGTCGAGCAGCAAGAAGTTCGATGGATGCAACAGCATGCGGGCCAGCGCGTAGCGGTTGCGCTCTCCCCCGGAAAGCACCCCGATGGTCTTGAAGACATCGTCTTCAGAAAAGAGAAAGCAGCCCAGAAGGTTGCGCAGTTCTGTCTGGGTGGAGCGCGGCGCCGCCTCGAACAAATCATCGAGCATGCGCGCGTTGGGATCGAGCGCCTTGTACTGGTCCTGGGCAAAGTAATCGACATCAGCGTTATGCCCAAGACGCAGCTCCCCGGCCGTCGGCTGCTCCGAGCCCGCCAACAATTTGATAAGCGTGGATTTGCCCGCGCCGTTCACGCCCACCAGCGCGATGCGGTCGCCGCGCTCGATTACGAAATTTGCTCCCGAGAAAACGTGCTTAGGCCCGTAGTTCTTCGCCACGTCCTTGGCTTCGGCCACCATGCGCCCGCTGGGGCGAGGTTGCGGAAAAGAAAAGTGGATGGCTTTTTCTTCCGGAGGAATTTCTATCTTCTCCATCCGCTCCAGTTCTTTGATGCGACTCTGCACCTGCTTGGCCTTGGTGGCCTGATAGCGAAAGCGATTGATGAACGCCTGAAGCTGGTCGATCTTTTCCTTCTGGTTGCTGTAAGCGGCCTCAAGCTGCGCGCGCCGCTCGGCCTTCTGCGCCAGATATTTCTCGTAATTGCCGGAGTAAAAGAAGACCTGCTTGTTCCATATCTCGGCGGTCTTCTTCACCGTAACGTCGAGAAAATAGCGGTCATGTGAGATCAGCACGTAGGCATGCGGATAATTGACCAGATACTGCTCCAGCCAGTTACGGGTCTCAAGATCAAGATGGTTTGTGGGCTCGTCCAGCAGCAGCAGGTTGGGTTTTTGCAGCAGCAGCTTGGCCAGCGCGATGCGCATCTGCCAGCCGCCGGAAAATTCCTCCGTCCGCCGCTGCCAGTCTTCTTTGCTAAAGCCCAGGCCGTTCAGCACCGTGCCCACTTCGGCTTCAATCGTGTATCCATCACGCGCCTGGATCTCTGCCTGGATGCGGTGGAAGCGCTCGGCAATCTGCGTGTATTCGGCGCTGGCGTCGTCCACCTCGGCCATACGATGAGCCAGCTCTTCCTGCTCGCGCTGCATCTGGTGTACGTGTTCAAAGACTGAAAGACATTCGGCGAAAACGCTGCGGCCGGAAAGCGAGAGTCCGTCCTGCGGCAGGTAGCCGCACTGTATGCCGCGCTGCTGCGTAATGGCGCCGTAATCGAGCGACTCAAGGCCGCCAAGAATCTTCAGCAGAGTGGTCTTGCCGGTGCCGTTTGCGCCCACCAGTCCCACACGGTCGTGCGGCGTGATCAGCCAGTCCAGCTCCTGGAAAAGGACCTTGGGGCCAAAGCGCTTGCCGGCTGCGGTGAGCTGAATCATTACTTCTATCTAACCACAGAGAGCGCGGAAACAGCACATCGGAGCGAGTACTTCATGCGGGCAGGCATGGGCATGCTCAGAACTTATTGAAGGCAACTTCAATATTCATTTCCACGGCAACGGGTTCACCCTCGCGTTGCGCGGGCTTGAAGCGCCACTTACTTAACGTAGCAACCGCTTCCTCTTCCATGCCCATTCCCGCCGGACGTACCAAACGAATGTTTCGCACCTTGCCTGATGTATCCACGATCACATTCAGAACCACGATGCCGTCATAATGTTCACTGCTGGCCCTGTCAGGAAACTCGGGAGCGGGAGTAAACACAGCCTCGGGCCGCTGGACGCTGCCACCGATTTTGAAAAGCCTTGTTTCATCGTTTTCCGGCACATTTGCACCGCGCGCCAGCAATTCCGGGCGTTTGTCTGGCTGGTCAGCGGACGCCACGGCCTTTTCTTCCGGAGGTCTGGGCGGGATATTCTTATCGAGATACCCGCGCCAGAACTCCGGGGCTGAATCAACTACATCTTTCTTGGTCAAAGCAAAGACGCGACCGAGCACATCATCGGCTTCCGTCAGGTTCTGAGGTAGCTGATTGAGGGATATCTGCACTGTAACGCGAATTTTGTTGGGAAAGGGCGCTAGCTGGCGCACAGAGGAATCCAGCTTGTAGTCGACGCGATGCCCTTTGAGCAGAAGTTTGTCGGCGGAGAGCGCGACCTCATCAACCTTGAGCCGGCCATAGAGCGTCCACGGCCCCTCTGCGCCGCCCTTGCGGACTTTGCCGTCGGAATCATATTCCTGGGAGTTGCCTTGCAAAGGATGGCGAAGGACAAGGATCTTCCCTTCGCACTGCTGCTTGAGATAGGGCCCTGCTTCCTGTGCGGTTGCGGTAGAAATCGCCGCAGCTGTTACCAGACAAAGAATCAGAATTGCTCGTGTCATTCTTGTTATCATCTTCAGTACAAATTAAACGCAACCTCCACGTTCATTTCCACAGCCACAGGCTGGCCATTTTTCGTGGCCGGCTCAAATCGCCAGGTCTGGATCATCGACCGGGCAGATTCATCCAGCCCCAGGCCCAGCGGCCGAACGAGCCGGATTCGGTGGGCTGCGCCGTCGGTGCCCACAATCAAATCCACTAAAAGGACACCCTGGAATTTTTCATACCGCGCGATATCTGTAAACTTAGGTTCAGGCGTGAAGGTGGCCTTTGGCGCTGTCACCTCTGCGCCAACGTGGAAAACCTGGTCCGCAGTGATCACATTGGGCCGGACTTTGTGTGCCGGTTTGGGAATGCCGCGAGACGGCGGCTCCATGCGGAACTCCGCTTCACGCTTTTGCAATGGATCATAGATCAACTCGTCGTCCAGAGGTCCGCGCCAAAACTCAGGAAGCGAATCCAGAAGGCTCTTGGTATTGAGGGCAAACACTCGACCCAGGACAGCTTGCGCTTCTTCCGCGGACGCAGAGTCAAGCGGGCGGTCGAGAGCGATCTCAAGCTGCACTGATGGTGGAAAGGGCGGATCCACCGGCCTCTTGAGCCGCTTGAATTCCATGGCGGTGAATTTCCCTTTCAGGAACAGGAAAAGTATTCGACGGCCTTCAAAGCGTAGTTTATCGGGCGATAGATCGACCTTATCGATGAGCACGCCGCCATAGACGGTCCAGGGGCCTTCATCGCCGCCCTTCAACACCTTGCCTTCTGCGTCATATTCCTGAGAGCTGCCTTGCAGTGGATGGCGCAGAACCAGCACTTTGCCCTCAAACTCCTTGAGAGCGCTTTGAGCGTCTTTAGCCGAAGCTGTGGCGCCACCGACCAGCACACATAGCAAGAATAGGTTCAGCCGCCGTCTATGCATCGTTCTCCCCGAGTTTAGCTCACCTGTAAGTCAAAGGCGTCCATTGATCGCCACGCTTCACCGCCAGTTGTATGGGGCGGGGCGGGCCCTTTTTGGGAACCGTAACCTCAGCCCAGAGTTCGGTTCCGCCGCCCAGGCGCGGAGTTTCCGCGTGCTCAGGAATGAAGAACAAGACCGGTGGCGAAAGGAAGAAATTGCCATTTCCGCGATTCTGCAGACGGCTCCAGGAATTGATCATCATTCCGGTAGGTGTTTCTGATCTGTGCGCCACAAGCTGGCCATTCTCAACCGCCAGTTCAACATAGCCGGAATCATATGTTAGGTGCGTCTTAAAGACCGGGTTACGCTGGTCCTCGGGCGTAACCTCCGCCGCCTGAACTTGAAGATTCAACGTGAGGTACCGGCCGCGAATGGGCAGGTCAGGATCGACCGACCCGGTGCGCACCCACACGCGCGGCCTGGTGGAGCGGTCATAGAGCAGCTTCCCGCCCAGGCTGAGAACAATGAGAATATGGATAAGAGCGACGGCCAGTGCTTTATGCACAGCTTTCATCGGCTTGCTCCTGCTGCTGCGGCACGCGCGATCAAGTCGCTTCGCAGCCGGTTGAGGACCCATCCGCCCGCAAGAAAAATCACTCCCAGCATGATCAGGCCCATGGAGCGGCCCATCTTATCCAGCACGCTGGAGAAATAGAAGGCGATGAGATCGATGGCGAAAATGACAGTGCCATAGTTGATGAACAGCTTCCGGTTTTTCGCCACGCCCCAGTAGCAAAGCGCGCAGGCGCCCAAAGCGATCCAGGCATAAGGCCACAGGAGAGTTTCGAAATTTGCGCCCCGGCTCACCATTGCAAGCACAAAAACCCATAACGCCGCGCCGAACATGGGAATGGATTGCTCTTTACGCTTGATCACGGCAAGGAACAGGACCGGCACGTATGCCAGCGCGTAACCAAGGGCTTTCAAACCGAGAGGCAGGTTTGTGGCATGCAACCGCCAGATCCAGGGAGCGACCGGGCGGTCTGCGGTCGCCATTACGTCAATGATCAAGGGAATCAGGGACAAACAACCGATCCAGACCATGCCCAGGCGCAGCAGCCGGTTCGGTTCTTTCGGCGTTGCCGTGAGATACAAGATGCTGAGGAGAAGAAGGCCCTGGGCCGCGATGTTCCACGCGCCGTTATAGGTTTCCGTGGCCACGGACCATTCGCCAGCCAGCCACCATGGAACCAGCACAGCCGCCAGCAATGCCTGCGGCCACTGGCGCAGCAGCAGCCAGCCAAGCGCGGCCCCCAGCGACCACAGCAGCAGCCCTCCCGGCCAATGCTCCTCCAGATTGAAGATTTGGCCTGCCATGTAAATGCCCGCGCCCAGAGAAGCGGTCCCGGCCACGTGCAGCGCGATACCCATGGATGGCATTTTCCCGCCCAGAATTCCGGCGGCGATGTGGAACACGCCAACCATGACCAGCACCAGCAGGAAGCGCTGCGAAGGTGCAAGATCGTCCCAGTGCGCGGCTACAAACAACAGGATGCCGGCGCAGAGCATGAGCGCGCCAAAACTGATGGCAAGTATCGCGGGCCAGCGCAGACGCTTCTTGTCAGAGCTGTTTTCGAAGTCGCGGATCCTTTCCGCGGTAGGCGGATCAATCAGGCGCGCGTCAACCCAACGCTCAAGGTCCTTTTCCCAGGCCATGGATTCTCCTGTCGGGGGGATTATGCACCAAACGTGAGCTAAGGCAAGTGCCTTGGATCTGAAAACCAGTTCACTTTTATGGAAACTTTCACATGGCATGGAACGTCTACAGGATTGCGGGCTTGCTTAACTTTTAATTACCGGGTTTTCAGCAGGATAGAAGGGTATGTTGCTTAACTTGGAACCGAGCCGCACCAAAATTTATGCGGGAATCGGGAGACAAACTCTGAGCGATGAGACGCTTTGTATCTCATTGAAAAGATAGGTCACAATTCGCCCTTGCATCGGGTCTTCTTATTACCGGTTGGTAATTAGACATTTCAGCTATTCTGAAAATGCCAAGTCCATTTTGGGTCGCGGGCGTCAAAAGGTATACGGGAATTTTTTAAGCAAGGAACGGTCTGGCAGAACGTTCTTTTTTGCGAGTAAGGGGAAGAAACGCATGACTAGCGGAGGCAGGACCAGCATCCACGCAGCCGAGTGTGCTGATCGAGCGGGGAAGCACGCTTTTGGATTGAATGATACCAAGGCCATTGCAGCCCTGCGCAAACTTGCCGACGATATAGAAGATGGAACAGTGGTCCTCAACAGCGTGACCACGTCGTCGCATGCCACCCATGAAGAATTCGCAATTCGTGAGGTCGTCATCGAAGTCCTGGAGGATTATCCGGCCGTTGGTCCACGAATGGTCAAGGAATAGCCGGCGGTCATTGGGGAATCGGGCGCGGCTGCTGAAAGAAATTCACTGTGGCTGCAGGATTCCGCTGCCGTTTGCGCCGGAAAAGAATTCGTCCACATCGGCGATGTCTTTTGTTTTTTTGTAGGACGGCAGGCTATCAATGAAGGTCCGCCCGTAACGCTGCTTCAGCAGGCGGTTGTCCAGCAGCGCGAGCACGCCGCGATCTTTTACCGAGCGGATCAGCCGGCCAAACCCCTGCTTCAGCGAGATCACGGCTGCCGGTACCTGATACTCAAAAAAAGCATTGCCGCCCGCAGAATTGATTGCGCTGATCCGCGCTGCGACCACGGGATCATTGGGCACAGCAAACGGCAGCCGATCGATAATCACGCAGCTTAACTGTTCTCCTTGCACGTCAACACCCTGCCAGAAAGAAGACGTGGCAAACAGCACGGCATTGGGCGTGAGGCGAAATTCTTCCAGCAGCGCGTTCTTGGGCGCCGAGCCCTGCAGCAGCATGGGAAACGGAAGCTCGCCCAGCAGCCGGTCATGGATGTCATTCATCTGTGCATAGCTGGTAAAGAGACAGAAGGCGCGGCCCTGCGTGATATCGAGCAGGCGGCGAATTTTCTCTGCGGCTGACCGTCCGAACTGCGTTGAACGCGGATCAGGCATGTCCGGGGGCACATAAAGAATTGCCTGCTTCGCATAGTCAAAGTGCGAGGTCACAACCATCTCGCGCGCATGCTCCAGGCCAACGCGTTGGCGGACGTAGTCAAAGTTTCCGCGATCAGGAGCGCCAGCCACAGCTAGCGTGGCGGAGGTCAGCACAGCGGTTTCAAGATTTTCAAAAAGCGTTTGCTTCAGGATCTGCGAAACGTCAATCGGCGTTGCCTGCAGCACGATATGTGTCTGACCGCCGCGTGTGCGGCGTCCTTCGCCACGATACTCAATCCAGAAGACTGTGTTCTTGTCTTTCGATTCCAGAATGAACGCCAGTTGCGTCTGCAATTCCTGTGTGCGACGGGCAAAGCCAAAAACTTCTTCAGGCTTCTGCGGCAGCAGCTCAAGCTCAGCCAGGACTCGGGCCAGCGACTGCATCACCGCGTCATAGTTGTCGCCATGCCTTTCCAGGAATCCATCGCGGTTGGTGAATGCCGACCGGCCTTCTCCCGGCGGCAGCAAGCCAAAGAAAAACCGTGAACGCTCGCGCAGCTTGGCCAGCGCATTGATCACTCCGGGCGAGATGGCTTTCTTCTGCTGCAGGGTAGCTTCAATGTCGCGCGCCAGCTCCTCAAAGCGCAGGTTGCTGACGCTCACGCCAAAGTAGCTTCCTGCCACGTCTTCCAATTCGTGCGCTTCGTCAAAGATCACGGCTGAGAAATCCGGCAGAACGCCCGCATCCGGGCCGCCTGTCTGGCGGAGCGAGAGATCGGCAAAAAAGAGATGGTGATTCACAATGATGATGTCGCTCTCGGCGGCGCGGCGATGCATCTCCGTGATAAAGCAACGCTCCCACTGCTGGCATTTCTGCCCGGTACAGCGCTCCGTGCGTGCATCCAGCTTCTGCCAGAGCTGCGCGTTGTCCGGGATTCCCTTCAGCTCGGTGCGATCGCCGCTCTCAGTCGTCTGCTCCCATTCGGCGATCTGGCGATATTGCTCAATTTCCTGAAGGCCATTCAAGACCGGCTGGTTCGTAAGATCGTAAAGTTTCTGGCGGCAAAGATAGTTATTGCGGCCTTTCATGTAGCAGACGCGCAGTTTGCCTGGGCCTCCGGAAAAAAGCAGTTGCTCCAGGAATGGGATATCCTTGAAGAAGAGCTGTTCCTGCAGGTTCTTGGTGCCGGTGGAAATAATCACGCGCTTGCCGCTGCGTATTACCGGCAAGAGATAGGCCAGGGTCTTGCCCGTTCCCGTTCCAGCCTCCACGATCAGGTGCCGTTTCTCGCTAAGCGCTTTTTCCACCGCCTCCGCCATCTGCAACTGGCCGCGACGGAACTCGTAGTTCGGGTGGGTTTTGCTCAGCAGGCCTCCGGGAGCGAAGAACTCATGCAGCGTGGGCAGTCGACGGGTGGGAGCGGCGGCGGTTTCGGGCTGGTAGGAAGAGGCCATGGCGAGCGTGTTTTAATGATAGCGTATCCTGTTTTGAATCCTTGCGACTTATGACGAGAAAGAATGGCGCTTTCGTTCTCCGATTTTCCTCATACAGTGGTCTTGCTCTGTGACGCCGTATGGAAAAATCGCAGGAGGGAGAGTTTCAGCTACTCCAACTCCATCGGTCGCTACGACCCCGGCGCGGCCGAAGGACTGGAGCGTGGCGGAAGAGTTTGACTTCGAATGGCAGGGCAATGGCCAGCCGGCGCATTTCAAGATCGAGCAGAGCCAGGATGAGCAGATTTCCCGGCTCACCATCAGCATCAAAGGCCAGAAGGACTGGGTGCTCGAGAATGATTGACGTGTGGGAGGAGTTCGCGCGCGACTTCCTGGCTCAGAGGCAGTGAAAGCTTTAGCTCCAGCTTAGGCGAGCTTTCCGGCTTGTAGACATGAAGCGGCTGGGCCGGGCCAACGTGCAGCGAGGACATTGCGGTGGTGCTGCATCCTCCGGGCGGCGGGAAGCCGGTGATCATGAAAACGGAAGAAGCAAAAAAGTTGGTCAGGAAGAAGAAGTGAGGCAGCTTACGGAATCCATGAAGAAAGCAGCGCCGCTGGTAGCCATCGTTGGACGGCCCAACGTGGGCAAGTCCACGCTCTTCAACCGGCTCACGGGATCTCGCCGCGCCATTGTGGGCGACGAGCCGGGCATCACGCGCGACCGCCTGTATGGCGAGACCACGTGGCAGGGCCGTCGGCTGCGCGTTGTGGATACTGGCGGCATTGTTCCCGATGACAAAGACTTTATTCCCGCTGAGATTTTTCGCCAGGCGCGATTTGCACTGGAAGAAGCCGCTGCAATCGTGCTGGTGGTGGATGTGCGCACGGAGCTGGCTGCGCCTGATATGGAGCTGGCGCGGCTGCTGCGCCGTCTGGGCAAGCCGCTGTTTCTGGCTGTGAACAAAGTTGATTCCACCAAACTGGAAGCCGAGGCAGAGAACTTTCGTACACTCGGCATCGAGAACCTTTATACGGTGTCGGCTGAGCACGGCACCGGCTCAGCGGAACTGCTGGACGCGATTCTCGACGTAGTTCCATCCTCTGCGGAAGAAATAGCGGAGCGGGCCGAGGAAGCGATTGAAAAAGATGTCCTGCCGGTTGATGGTGGCGCTGAAGACGCCGGCGAAGGAGACCGCAAGGCCCGCACGCCGCGCGTTGAGACTCGCGTTGCCATCATCGGCCATCCGAATGTCGGCAAGTCGACTCTGTTGAACATGCTGACCGGTAGCTCGCGCGCCATCGTTTCGCCCATCGCTGGGACCACGCGCGACGCGGTGGATGAAGTCATCCAGAAAGACGGCAATACCTATCGCTTTATCGATACCGCCGGGATTCGCCGCAAGGGCAAAACCCACTTGATGGCGGAGAAACTTTCTGTGGTAATGGCGCGCAAACATCTTGAGGCCGCTGACGTCGCGCTGCTGGTGATTGACGCCGTGGAAGGTGTAACCGGCCTGGACGCCACCATCGGCGGCTACGCGCATGAGAGCGGACGTTCGGTAATCGTTGTTATCAACAAGTGGGACTTGGTGGGTCCTGGCCGTACCGATGGCCGTCCGCCCGCTGACCGCGATCTGTATGAGAAGCAGGCTCGCCGCGTGTTGAAATTTTTGGACTACGCGCCGATGATTTTTGTCTCCGCCGCGGCGGGCAAGAACATTGACAAGATTTTTCGCGCGCTGGAGCTGGTTTCCGCCGAGCGCCGCAAGCGCATTGGCACCTCACAGATGAACCGCTTTCTTGAGACCGTGGATTTTGAGCGCGCCTCAGTCCCGCACCGGCAGCAGGTCAAGATCTTCTACATGACGCAGGCGCAGGCGTCGCCGCCGACTTTCATCCTCTTTACTGACAAGGACGTGAAGCTGCACTTTTCCTACGAACGCTTTTTGCAGAACCAGATCCGGCAGAAGTTCGGCTTTGTGGGCACACCCATATGGATCAAGAACCGCCCGCGGACAAAAGTAGAACTGGGCCCCAAGAAAAAGACAAAACGCAGGTAAGGCGAAGCTCGTGGCCCATTCGGGCCTTCTCAGGACCGTAAAGGCGCCAAATAAGACACAATTTCACTGGAACATTTCCATTTTTGCTTCGTCATACTATTCATCATGATGCAAGAAATTCGCCATGCCCTCCGCATGATAGCCCGCAGTCCGGGCTTCACCTCAATCGCTGTTTTGTCGCTGGCACTGGGCATCGGCGCCAATGCCGCTATTTTCAGTCTGGCAGACGCGCTCCTGTTCCGGCCGCTTCCGGCGGCCCACCCCGGCTCGGTAATGGCGGTGAACCTGGATACGCCGAGCGGCGATCCCGGCAGCTTTTCTTACCCGGACTATCGCGACCTGCGGGCCGCATCAAAGTCCTTCGACGGCATCGCGGCTTTCCAGCTAGCTACGTTCAGCCTGGCACGGAGCAAGGATGAAGTTCCGCAGATGCGCGCAGGCATGGAAGTAAGTGACAATTTCTTTTCCGTACTGGGCATTGCGCCGGCGCTGGGCCGCAGCTTTTTGCCGGAAGAAACCGTTAAAGGCGGCGCGCCCGCAGTAGTGCTGGGCTACGGGTTCTGGCAGGACCAGTTTAGCGGCGATCCAGGGGTCCTTGGCCGAACCATCAGGATCTCCGGCACGGATTTCAGCATCGTCGGCGTTGCTCCCAAAACCTTTACCGGGATGGACCAGTATTTCCGCCCGTCTTTCATGATTCCCGCGGCCCTGGCGCAGCAACTGACCGGCGCGCCCAAAGATCCCATGGAGAACCGCGGCGATTACAACTTCACGCTGGAGGGCCGGCTCAAGCAAGGCGTTTCTATCAGGCAGGCACAGGCTGAGATGAGCACGCTGTGGAAGGGACTGCAGCAGCAATATCCCGCTGACGGCCGCAACGGCAAGATGGCCGTGCGCACTCAACTTCAGTACCGCATCGCGCAGGATTCGATCGACGCAATTTTAATCACCATGCTTATGGTGCTGGTTTCCGTAGTGCTCCTGATTGCGTGCGCCAACGTTGCCAATCTGCTCCTGGGACGCGCGCGCGGCCGCACTCGTGAAATTGCCGTGCGTATTGCCCTGGGAGTGGGCCGTACCAGGTTGTTACGCCAGCTCTTTATCGAAAACATTCTGCTTTCTCTGGCGGGCGGACTGGCTGGGCTGGGTTTTGCCTATGGCGGCATCCGGTTCCTGCAGACCATCAAGGTGCCAACTGATCTGCCCGTGGTTATTTCTCCTGAACTTGATCAGCGGGTGCTGGTCTTCAGCCTGATCGCCGCATTATTCAGCGTCCTGGTGTTTGGCCTGGCGCCGGCATTTCAGAGCCTGAAAACAGACGTGGTATCCGCCTTGAAGAGCTCAGAGACGAACATGTCAGGGCGGCGTCGAACGCTCGGCCGCAATGCGCTGGTGATTGCCCAGATCGCGCTATCCATGGTGCTGCTTGTTGCTTCCGGCATGTTGCTCGATGGGTTCCGCAAATCGCTGGTGGCCAGTCCCGGTTTCCGCACAGACCACCTGATGATGACGGAATTCGATACGTCGCTCGTCCGCTACGCTCCGGAAAAGACCAGGGCTTTTTATCGCGATCTCGTGGAACGGGCCCGGGAGCTGCCGGGAGTCCGCTCGGCCACCCTGACCGCCACAGTTCCTTTTTCTCCGACGCAATCCGGGCGCGAAGTGATTCCTGAGGGATATCAGGCGCCCAAAGGGCAGGAAGGTATCTCTCTGCTGTTTGACGTTGTGGACGAATCGTACTTTGGCACCATGAAAATCCCCCTGGTAAGCGGACGCGCCTTCACCGTCAACGACAAATCTGATGCGCCGCCCGTGGCCATCGTCAACCAGGAATTCGCCGCGCGAGTCTGGCCCGGCCAGGACCCGCTGGGCAAGCGTTTCCGTCTGGACAACAAAAAGGGCAAGCTCGTTCAGGTGGTGGGCGTGGCGCGCAATTCCAAGTATGGGTTCATCAGTGAGCCGCAGCTCCGTTATTTCTATCTGCCATATGCCCAGGAGGGCGGAACGCGCATGGTGCTGCTGACGGAAAGCAGCGGCGACCCAGCGTTGCTGGCTGCTCCGTTGCGGCAAATTGTTCGATCCATGGATCCCAACCAGCCCATGTACAACGTGCGCACCTTTGCCGACTTCTATGAAATGCGCGCTATCGACGCGCCGCTCATGATCACGCAGATGGTGGTAACGATGGGCCTGATCGGCCTGGTTCTCGCATTGATCGGCATCTATGGGCTCGTGTCGTACTCTGTGGCGCGACGCACGCGCGAAATCGGAGTGCGTATCGCCATCGGCGCCAGCCGCACGGACGTGATCCGGATGGTCCTGCGCCAGGGCCTGGCGCTGGCTGGCATCGGCATTGGCGTGGGCGGGGCGCTCAGCGTGGTGGCGGGCAAGGCGCTGGCGGCGGGAATGATTGGCCTGGGCAAGCCCAACCCGGCAACGTTCATCGTAGTACCGCTGGCCGTTCTGCTGGTGACCATGGCCGCGTGCTGGGCCCCGGCATGGCGCGCTTCACGAGTAGATCCGTTGCGGGCGCTTCGTGCCGACTAGAACGCGCGTTCACCTATGGAGTTGGGATGGCCGGCTGAGTTCCAGCCATGTGGGGAACCGGCGCCGGCTGCGGCGATAGCAACGCCGCCAGCTTGGGATAGCGTCCGCCAAAGAAGTAAAGTGCATACGACGTAAAGAAGACAGCGACCGGCGCGGTAAGAATCAGCAGCACGCAAAAGAAGCCTGCGGCAGCCACCAAGCCGGCGATGCAGCAGATAATGATGCCCGCCACAGCGCCGATGGCCTTGAACGCCACGATGCCAATCGCCACCAGGAAACCCACGGGAATTCCGATCACGATGGCGGCTGGAAGCATGGCGATGAGGAAGGCGATGGACAGGGTGATCCCACTCCCAATCGCACAAAGCAGCTTCATCCCCATATAGCCGGCCCACGCTCCCGGCTCAGAGGCCGCCACGCGCCAGACCGCGGACCAGGCGTCCGCCACCGAAAGATCATCGAGCGCCATCACGGGCATCACGAAATCCTTGGCCAGCGTGGATACAACGGCCAGGATGATGCTGGCGGCGATAACGGCGAGGGCAATCGAGGCAAGAATGGCGAAAAGCTCCGGCAGAGAATTGTCCCCGCTGAATACACCATTCTTGTAGGCGTGCCACAGCGGCAAGCCCACAATCAGGACCATGGTTGCCCAGCTAAGCAGCCGGAAGGCCAGCCAGAAACCGAAATAGCGATTTGCCTGGACCTCGTATTTGCGCCATCCCAGCCCAATGGCGGGTTTTCCCGTCACCACCGTATCGAACAGAATGAAACGGAAGCGGCAGAACAGGTAAAGAAAAATCAGCGCCAGAACAACGATCACCGCAATGACGATCACGATAATATGAAAGTAGTCCGCCAGGTGAATGGAGCGGATGGCGCGGAAAATGTCCTCTGTTTCAGGCGGGAGCTCACCCCGATTCCCTCTGGAAGGAATGGCCGGAACGCGAAAATTGAAGCCGCCACTGGCAACGACGGCTCCGCCGCCAAGAAGGCCGATCAGGCCGATCTTCAACCACGCGCCCAGGCGGAACGGACGGAAGAGCATTGCACCCACGCGGGAAAATGCCGGGCCGAACGCATCAATCGCGGACAGACGATTCATAAAGCGTCCCCTGAGCCCGCGCGATAGCAGCGGAGCTCTCCTGAAGCCATGATGCTAGCTGCTCCAGAGCTTTTTCACAAACCATTTTGTGGCGCAGCTTCTTGTCGCGAACTTTGCGGCGCGTAGCTTCGTCCAGTTGCGGCAGCAGATCAAAAGTGATGTTGGCGGGCTGAAAGTTTTTGGCTTCCGCGTGGCAGATATAGTACACCAGCGAGCCCAGCGCGGTTTCGCGCGGCGGCGCGATCGCCGACAGTCCCTGCGCAATGCGCGCAACGTTGATTCCCGCCAGCATACCCATGGCAATCGACTCCGTGTAACCTTCCACTCCGGAAATCTGCCCACTGAAGAATACGTTCGGATGCCGCTTTAAGTTCAATGTTTCCGTAAGTAGCGTCGGCGCATTGATATAGGTGTTGCGGTGGATCTGTCCGTAGCGGACGAACTTCGCGCTTTCCAGGCCTGGAATCAGCCGCAGCACGCGGGCCTGATCACCAAATTTCAGGTGGTTCTGGAAGCCGACCAAGTTGTAGGAGTCGGCGCGCAGATTTTCCTGGCGAAGCTGGACCACCGCATAAGGCCACTTGCCGGTGCGGGGATCGTCGAGCCCAACCGGCTTCATCGGCCCAAAGCGCAGGGTATCGCGGCCGCGGCGGGCAATCTCTTCGATGGGAAGACAGCCCTCAAAGTAATTCAGGTTTTCCCAGTCATGACCTTCCACCATTTCCGCCGAGGTCAGGGCGTCGATAAAGCGGTCATACTCGTCTTTGGTGAACGGGCAATTGATGTAGTCCGCCGTGCCTTTGCCATAGCGTGCCGCCATGTAGACCTTGCTCATATCAATAGAATCGGCTTCAACAATGGGGCTGATGGAATCGTAAAAATACAGATGATCGCTGCCGGAGAGGCGGGCAATCTCACGCGACAGCCCATCTGAAGTGAGCGGGCCGGTGGCGACTACGGTCAACCCCTCGTCTTCTCTGATTTGCGTGATTTCCTCGCGGATAATCTTGATCTTCGGCTCGGCGGAAATCGCTTCTGTGACTTTGCCCGCGAAGGTTTCACGATCGACAGCCAGCGCGTGTCCGGCGGGAACGGCTGTTTCTTTGGCAATGCGCAACAGCAATGAATCGACCCGGCGCATTTCTTCTTTCAGCAGCCATGGCGCAGTGTTCTCGCTTTCAGACTTGAGCGAGTTGGAGCAGACCAGTTCGGCAAACTTGTCCGTCTGGTGCGCTGGAGTGGATTTCACCGGACGCATTTCAAACAGTTCCACTTCAACGTCGCGGCGCGCGCACTGCCATGCAGCTTCACAGCCGGCCAGTCCGGCGCCGATGATTTTGATTCTTGAAGTCACTTCTTTTCCAATCGCGAGCTGCGCGGATCAGTCTTAAAACAGCTTACCGCGGATCACGCACCCAGCAAACAGCCGCTTACTGCGCCGAAGAACACGCGTAGTCTCTGCTAGGCGAGGCAAATCCGATCCGCCGGGGGCGGCGTTATCACGCGATCAGAATCTGGAACGTAATTTCTTGTACGTTGTCACCAAGTCTTCCGGCAGCACGCGCGTCTCTCCCACGGAGCTCATGAAGTTCACGTCGCCGAACCAGCGCGGAAGAATGTGCATGTGGATGTGTCCGGCCACGCCCGCGCCTGCGGCTTTGCCAATGTTCATTCCCAGGTTGATGCCGTCTGGGCGATAGAGTTCGCGCAGGACCGCTTCCATCCGCTGCGTCAGCTCCATCATCTCCCCGGCCGCGGATTGTGAAAGTTTGGTCAATTCGTCCACATGATCGTACGGCACGATCATGACGTGCCCGGAGGTATAGGGAAAAGCATTCAGCATGACGAAGCAGCTATTCGCGCGATGGACGATCAGGGATTTTTCGTCGTCTTTGGCCTGCAAAAGGCCGCAAAACAGGCAGCCGCCGGGGTCATTTGCGGTGGTTATATAGGCGTAACGCCAGGGCGTAAACAGGAAGTCCATGGGCCTTCAAAAGATACCAGAGGGACTAGGGTCCTAAGCAATTTTCCAGCATGGGAGCGTTTGACAGTGTCTTGAGCGGTTGTTATAGTCGAAGGAGTCTTATGGCCCTTTCAGGACTGCCGTAAGATCCGGCCGCTGGTTTCCGAGCCTTCCGGGGTATTGGAAGTAAATCATGCCAGTGGGACTCGGGGTCCCGAGTCCACCTTCAGCACTACTGCCTCTCTTTAGTGAGTTCCAGCCGTGTTTTGGGTCCGTTGGCAATTATAGGAATGTGGGTCGAGCACACAGCCCGTAGCGAGCACCATGGTTCCGACGCTGAATCCAACAGCTCAGCCGATTCCGCCCAGTCCTACGAAAACTCAACCACTATGTCCGGGAATGAATCTCAAACTCAATCTCCTGAGCAGCCCAGCGCGGGCGTTGCTCACAAAGAAGAAACTCACATGGAAGATTTCGCCACAGCTCTTGAATCCTACACCCTTGAAACTGAGCCGGCGCCAAGCGAAGACAATGTCTTTAAAGGCACCGTCATCAAGATCACGCCCACCCATGTTGTCGTTGACATCGGCTTCAAGTCAGAAGGCCTGGTGCCGATCGCTGAAGTCACCGATGCTCAAGGCAACGTAAAGTTCCAGCCCGGCCAGGACATTGAAGTAATGGTCCAGCGCGGCGAGAACGAGGAAGGCTCCGTTCTGCTTTCGCACGAGCGGGCTGAGCGCGTGCGGGTGTGGGAGAACATTGAGAAGGCCTACCACTCCAAGGAAGCCGTAAAAGGCACGGTGGTGGAGCGCGTCAAAGGCGGCGTCTCCGTGGATATTGGCGTAAAAGCGTTTATGCCAGGCTCACAGGTGGATGTACATCCGGTGCGCAACCTGGAAACGCTCAAAGGCCATGAGATTGAAGTTCGGGTCATTAAGCTCAATAAGAAACGCGGCAACATCGTGGTTTCGCGCAAGGCCATCCTGGATGAAGAAATTGCCTCCAAGCGCGGCAAGACCCTGGAGAACCTGGCTGAAGGCGCAATCCTTACCGGCACGGTCAAGAACCTGACCGACTACGGCGCATTCGTCGACATGGGCGGCATTGACGGCCTGCTGCACATCACTGACATGTCATGGGGCAGGCTTACTCACCCGCGGGATCTTGTCCACGTGGGCGATCAGATCCAGGTAAAAGTTCTGAAGTACGATCCGGAAAAGCTGCGCGTATCGCTTGGCTTTAAGCAGCTCACGCCCGATCCCTGGCTTGACGCTTCTGAGCGCTATCCCATTGGCGCCCGCGTAAAAGGCCGCATTTTGAGCGTGACCGACTACGGCGCTTTCGTCGAGCTGGAGCAGGGCATTGAAGGCCTGGTCCACGTGAGCGAAATGTCGTGGTCCAAGCGCATGAAGCATCCGTCAAAGCTGGTGAACGTGGGCGATGAGATTGAATGCGTTGTGCTCAACGTGAATTCCAATGAGCGCCGGATTTCACTCGGCCTGAAGCAGCTTGAATCGAACCCGTGGGAACGGCTGCATGAGAAATATCCCATCGGCTCCACGGTTGAAGGCCGCGTTCGCAACCTGACTGACTTTGGCGCTTTCATCGAGATTGAAGACGGCATTGACGGGCTGGTCCACGTAAGCAATCTGAGCTGGACCAAGCGCGTCAAGCATCCTTCTGAGGTCCTGAAAAAAGGCGAGAAGGTAAAGGCCATTGTGCTGGGCATTGAGCCGGAGCAGCGCCGCTTGTCATTGGGCGTAAAGCAGCTTCAGCCGGACGCCTGGGAGAGCTTCTTCCAGACGCATCGCATTGGCGATGTGGTCCACGGTAAAGTGCTGCGACTGGCGCAGTTTGGCGCGTTTGTTGAGATCGCGGAAGGCGTTGAAGGGCTTTGCCACAACTCTGAAGCCACGGATTCCACCGGCGCGGGCGTAAAGCTTGAGGCCGGACAGGAACACGACTTCAAGATCATCAAGATGAATGCTGAAGAAAAGAAAGTTGGACTCAGTCTGCGGGCAGTGGGTGAAGAAGCCAGCCGCGCTGACGTGGAAGCGTATAAGCATCCGGCTTCCAGCGCCAGCGCCACCACCACGCTGGGCGATATCATCAACTGGAAGCGCGCCGGCAACGACCAGGACTAGCTAGCATTGGCTCTGAAACATGAGAGGCCGTCCCAAAACGGGACGGCCTTTGCATATTTACAAAACTTTATTTTTTGCCGAGCCTTTTTATTTTCCGCTAAGCTTCAGGGTGATGTTGGCCTGTTTGCGGTTGTCGAAACCGCTCAGCGTTTTCACCGGACTGCGCGCGCCTTCATGCTCGGCATACACTTCGTAATCCACGTTGGCTGCCAACCCGGGAAAGCGGTAACTGCCGTCCGCTTCGCTGATGTAGGTCTTAATTGCCAGCGTCTTCGTGTTTTTAAGGTAGACAATGGCCTTCTGCACCGCGGCATCCTGGGCGTTCACCACGCGGCCAGTCAGCGTCCGTGCCTCCTGGGAGCCCCGCTGCGCCATTGCTGAAGCTCTGGCAGCCGGAATCGCACACCAAAGCGCGGAAGCCAGCACAATCGCCATCGCAGCGGTAAGCCTTTTCATACGGTCCATCCCAGACTGAAATTCCTTGTATTTTGAGCTACTCCGTTAGATGCACGCTTATGTCCAGCCGCTCCTCGCTTTCCACGTGGACCTTGGTTTCACCCTTAAGTCTTTTTTTCTTAGATAGTTGCGGCTTGCCGTCGCCGCCTACCGGGGCATACTCCGCCTCGCCGTGCACCAGGTAATCGCTTGGCCCCGGAGGGACGCGCTGGGCAAACTCGCCCCGATGATCAGACATCAAGTCCCAGTTTGGGTGCTTTTTTGTCTGGGAGCGAATCGTGATCTTCACGCCATACAGAGGCCGGTCATCGGGTCCATAGGCGGTGCCGAAGATCAGGGCGTAGGGCTTTTCTTTGCGCTTGTTTTTGTGCTCAGCAGTCTGTTTGTCGCTTGCCTGCGGCTGGTTCGCATCCTGTGGCTGGTTGGCAGCCTGCGGCTGGGCCATCGCGGCGAACGCAAGAATAGCCAGGCACGCGGTCATGCTGCCCCGCTGCTTAGTAATCACTGTCTTCGTCGTCCTCGTCCGCGTCGTCGTCTTCTTCTTCGTCCTCGTCCAGATCGTCAACCGGATTCAACTCCAGCGGATGCTTCGTGATCACTTCAAAATCCGAGCCGCATTCCGGACAGGAAACTATTTCGCCTTCATCAAGCTCTTCCTCGTCCAGATCGAGGTCGGTATCGCATTCCGGACAAATCGGCATTTTCTTTTCCTCCAAGGATACTGTCCCACAGGTGGCCAGAGCCACGTGATTATATTTAGAATCTCTGGGGATTGTCGTCAAGTTCTCAAAAATTGAGGGACTGAATGTTACTCCTGCGTTTCCGCACGAAAATGGCTTTTACTGTCTCGATTGCGCTTCTGATGCTGGCCGCGCCGTTCGCCGTTGCCCAGAAACACAACTCAAAAACCCGCGCTGCCGCCGCCTCTGAGCCGGCGCCAAAATCATCCGCCCGGGCCAGAGTGGACCGAGACCCCGCTATCGTTCAAATCATAAAGGATGTCTCGCCCCAGCGCATCCAGCAGACTGACGAGAAGCTGGTCAGCTTCGGCACGCGCCATACGCTCTCCGTCAATAATCCCGGCGCGGCCACTTCCCCCCAGGGAATTGTAGCCGCCAGAAACTGGATCAAATCGGAATTTGAGCGTATCTCATCAGACTGCAACGGATGTCTTGAAGTCAAGACCGATACTTTTGTCGAACAGCCAAAAGGCCCCAAAGACCGCATCACCCAGCCCACGGAAATCCAGAACGTCTACGCCATCCTGAAAGGGACTGATCCCGCGCAGGCCAAGCGGATCTACCTGGTCACCGGTCATTACGATTCGCGCAACACTGATCCGCAGAACTCCACCGCCGCCGCGCCCGGCGCCAATGACGACGGCAGCGGCACCACGGTCTCGCTGGAATGCGCGCGCGTGCTCAGCAAGCACAAGTTTCCCGCCACCGTCATTTTCCTCACCGTCGCCGGAGAAGAACAGGGACTCAACGGGAGCACGCATTTCGCCAAGATGGCCAAAGAGCAGGGCTGGCAGCTTGAGGGCGTGCTCAATAACGATATCGTCGGCGGCAACCGCGCTCCTGGTGACACCGCCCAGAACAATAACTGGGTCCGCGTATTTTCTGAAGGCATCCCCGCGGCCGCCGCTGAAGCTGACCTGCGCCGTATACGCTCCGTAGGAGGAGAAAACGATTCGCCCTCGCGCGAACTGGCCCGCTATGTTTACTCGGTGGGGGAAAGCTATGATTTTGGGGCATTTACCCCCAAGCTGATCTTCCGGCGTGATCGCTACCTGCGGGGCGGCGACCACAGCGCCTTCAATGAGCAGGGCTTTGCTGCAGTCCGTTTCACCGAATATCGTGAAGATTACAACCATCAGCACCAGACCCTGCGGACGGAAAACGGCATCGAATATGGTGATCTGCTGAAATTTGTGGATTTCGATTACGTGGCGAATGTGGCCCGTCTGAATGCGGCAACTCTGGCCTCGCTCGCTTCGTCCCCGGCGCCGCCGTCCGATGTCCACTTGTTGACCAAGCAGTTGGAGAACGATTCCAAGATCGAATGGAAGCCCGCGCCCGGCGCGACAGGATATGAAGTGCTGTGGCGCAAGACCACCGACGCGGATTTCCCGGAAGAGAACTTGCTCCGGACAACCGAGCCAAAAGTTGATCTTCCCGACTCCAAGGACAACGTGATTTTTGGCGTACGATCGGTAGATGCAAAGGGCCACAGAAGTCTGATCGTGATTCCTGAACCGGAAAGATAACACAGCATGGCGAGATCCATAACGCTTTCATTCCCGCCGTTTACGCGGGCGATCAAGACTTTGATCGCGATCAACGCGGGCATCTACTTTCTTGGGCTGATACTCGTCGCTCTGGGCCAGGGAAGTGTGGCCAGTGCCATTTTCACTCCCTTGGTGCTCAGGGCCCATGACGTTGTCCACGGTCATATTTATCAGCTCTTGACTTATGGGTTCCTTCACGCCGGCTTCTTTCACCTGTTCTTCAACATGCTCATGTTGTGGATGTTCGGCTCCATGCTGGAAACCGCCTGGGGTAGCAGGCGATTCATGGAGTTCTTTTTATTTGGTGTGCTGGGTGCTGGTCTTGGTACGGTCGTCCTTGCATACACACTCGGTTCCATCATTCATCTGGCGCCAGGGACAGCAACTCTTGGCGCTTCTGGCGGAATCTATGCAATTTTCATGGCAGCCGCCATGTTGTTTGGCGATCAAGAAGTATTTATGTTCCCGTTTCCTTTCGCCATAAGGCTGAAATATCTGGTGGGGATTCTGGCATTTGTTGCCTTGGCAGGAGCGCTTGGCGATTCCGGCAACACCGCCAACGCGGCGCATCTTAGCGGTCTGCTTTTCGGTTATCTGTATGTCAAGTTCGTCCCTGCCAGGGGTTTGCTGTTCTCGGCGTCTGAGTTCTCTTACGGACTCACGAATCGGTATCACCGCTGGAAGCGCCGCCGCGCCGGGAAAAAGTTCCAGGTCTACATGAAGAAGCACAACCAGGACCCTTCAGATTACTTTGACGAATACGGCAACTTCCGTCCGCCGGACGATAAAGGCAGCAAGAAGAAGAATGGCGGCAGCACCGGCGGGTGGGTGAATTAGTTCTTTATCCCGAGCGCAGCGAAGGAACCCTATAATGCGTTGAGCACCAACAGTCAGGCTTTCTCGTTTCGAAAAAGCAATCTCGCGATTTCCGCATTCCTTGTGTAGGCCCTGAGTACCTTACGACTATAGGGGCCTCTCGCTTCGCTCGAGGTTTCAGACAACTACCTCTTCCGTCTCTCCAGCAGCGCCACCGGCTTCATCCGCGGCGCTTTGCGGCGTTCCTGATGGCCGTGGCCGGCGTGCTCTCCGGTTCCCACCACATGCAGCCGCATAAAATTTGTTGATCCGCTGCTGCTGCGCGTTCCCGCCACCACGGCAATTACGTCTCCCGGCTGCACCGCGTGCAGTTGCAGCAGGTAAGTTTCAGCCTTATGCACCATGTCTTCTGCGTTCGGCGTCATCTCGCAGGAAAGCGGTGACACGCCCCACATCAGGTTAAGACGGGCGCAGACTGCCGTATTCGCCGCAAACGCGTAGATCGGCGCTTTGGGCCGGTATTTGGAAATCAGCCGCGCCGTTGTGCCGCTTTCCGTATAGACGGCAATGGCCTTCATCTCCAGGTCCTGCGCCGCGTGCGCCACGGATTCACAAATCGTCTCTGAAATGGAAAGCTGCCGGTGCATGCGCCGGCGCTGCAGCGGCTCTTCCTTGGCAGACTCCGCTTCCAGCACGATCTTTGCCATCATCGCCACGGTTTCACGCGGATATTTTCCGCTGGCCGTCTCGGCCGAAAGCATCACCGCGTCCGAACCGTCCAGGATCGCGTTGGCCACGTCGCTGGCTTCCGCCCGCGTCGGGCGCGGGTTCTCGATCATCGACTCGAGCATCTGCGTGGCCGTAATCACCGGCTTGCGCCAGTCCGCTGCGCGGCGGATCACATGCTTCTGGATGATCGGCACTTTTTCCGGAGGCATCTCCACGCCCAGATCGCCGCGCGCCACCATTACGCCATCGGCCACGTCCAGTATCTCTTCCAGGTTTGCCGGATCGATGGCCTGGGGTTTTTCCAGCTTGGCAATGACCCATGCATCGGAGTTGTGAACCCGCACCAGCCGCTTCACCAGGCGAACATCGTCGGCCGTGCGGATAAACGAAACAGCGACAATGTCCACACCATGCTTCAGCCCGAATTCCAGGTCTTTTTCGTCCTTCTCCGTCAGGGAAGGCACGCTCACCACCGCACCCGGCAGATTGATGCCCTTATGCTCGCCCAGCATGCCGCCGTTCACTACCTCGCACTCGACATCGTCACCGCGGACGGCCATCACCCGCAGCTCAATCAGCCCGTCTGAGAGCAATATCCGCGAGCCCGGCTCCACTTCCTGCGCCAGCGTCTTGAATGTGGTCGCGATCAGCGCTGCCGTGCCGGCAATATCGCGCGGCGTAATGGTCATCCGCGCGCCGCTCTTGATGGCGATCGGCGTCCGGTACTTGAGCCTGCCCGTGCGGATCTTGGGCCCTTGCAGGTCCTGCAGGATGCAGATGGTGCGGCCTTCTTTTTCCGCCGCTTTGCGCAACCGGTCGATCATGCGCGCGTGCTCTTCATGCGTGCCATGGGAAAAATTCAGCCGGGCCACGTCCATGCCCAGGCGCAACAGGTCGCGCAGCACCGCCTCAGTGCCGCTTGCCGGCCCAATGGTGCATACGATCTTGGCTTTCCGCACATCGGCTTCCCCGCTTTTCTCCAGTCCCTTGGCTCCGTTTGTCACCCGTTCACACCTTTTTTTCCGTGGCGGCGTACTCCACCAGTTTTGGATAAACCTGCGCGTTCAGCTCCGCCCCCAGCAATACGATCACAGAAACAATGTACAGCCACACCAGCAGCGCAATGGCCGCGCTCAATGAGCCATAAACTACCGTATACGTGGCGTAGACCCTCACGTACCAGCCAAACAGCATGGTTGCCGGGAACCAGAGTAGGGTCGCCATGATGGCCCCAGGAAGCACCCTCCGCCATGATTGCGTCTTAGGCAATCCGTGGTGGTACATCAGCGACGTCAGCGCAACCGCGGTAAGCAGGGCAATGCCCCAGCGCACCCCGTCCCACAACAGCAGGATGAGTGGTTTGAACAGGTGCATAGTTTCGTTCTGCACCCAGTTCTCCACTTCATTGCCAAAGGCCACCAGAATCGTGGCAAAGCCCAACGGGATCAATCCCAGCATGACCAGGTAGAGAGCAATCAAGCGCTCATGCCAGAAACCCCACGTGTTGGCCATCCCATAGGCTTTGCGAAAGCCGTCCATCCAGGAGATCATTACCCCGCTGGCCGCCAGCAGCGTAACGATAGAAGCTGAGTAGATAATGCGCGTGGCATGGTGCTGCTTGCTCTGGAAGAACGAGAGCGCCACCGAACGCGCCCCCGGCGGCAGCACCCATCCCACGGCCTCAGAAATCTGCTGCAGGAACCCTTCTGTGTTGTGCGAAGCCTCCAGGACTGACGTGATCACCAGAAAGGCCGGAAACAGCGTAAGAATGGACGAATACGCCGCTCCTTTGGCCACCGAGAATTGCCCGTGTTGGAAGGCCTGCCAGAAGGCCCGACGAAGCCGCGTAAAGTGCATGAAAGGAATAGGTTAAAGGGGTTGAGCACGCTTAGCAACAAGAACTAAGTGCGTGGCAGAGGCTCGCCTTTCAAAAAGCACGGGTTTTGCACGCTATAGGCTACGGTGCCGCTATCATCAATTGTTTTAAGATGCTAAGCAATTCTTTTCTTACCAAGGGAGTGTTTTATGGAGCAGGCAGAGGTAAGACAATACGAAGTCAGTGCTGGATCGACTGATGTGTTTGGCCGCGTGTTGTGCGGCGCGCGCAATCATCATTTCGTCGTCGACGGGCCGGTACAGAACGGATGCCCGGGAGAAGAAGTCACTCCAGCGGAGATATTCCTGGCCGGCGTTGCTTGCTGCGGAGTTGAGCTCGTCCAGGTAATAGCCAGGACAGAGGGCATTCCTCTTAAGACTGTTAACGTCAGTATCCGCGGAACCATGGATCGTTCGCGTCCAGTACGTCCGGATGTTTCATTGTTTAATTCCGTGCAACTGCGCTTCAAGCTCGCGGGGATCACGGACCAGCAGGCAAGCCGGCTGATTGCTTCTTTCAAAGGCAGGTGACCACTTTACGGCACGGTCGCGGTCGCGACCCCGGAAATAGTGGTGGATTACATGGTTGAGGAATAGTGGCGCAAATAGGAAAAATTGGTTTTAGCGTGATGAATATTTACTTCCATTTAGAAATCATTGACTAAGTCTAGGTAAAAAGAGCACCCCCGACAGCTGGGTTTCTCCGGCCCTCCGAGATGGTTAGCAAGCACCAAATAAAAGGGCCGGCTCTCGCCGGCCCGTAAAGCTAATTGCCAATTGCTGATTGCTATTCCGCTGCCATCTCTTCGGCTTCGCCTTCCTGGCGCAGAAGCTCCAGAGCGCGCTCTGCTTCGGCGTATGCCTGGGAAACTTCTTCCTGCACCTTGGCGGCGGCCTGTTCGAGCTCCGGAGCCAGCTTCACATTGCGATAGTGCTCCATGCCCGTTCCGGCTGGAATCAAGCGGCCCACGATGACGTTTTCCTTGAGTCCGCGCAGGTGGTCCACAGCGCCCTGGATTGAGGCTTCTGTGAGCACCCTGGTGGTCTCCTGGAATGACGCCGCGGAGATGAATGACTCCGTGGAGAGCGAGGCTTTTGTAATGCCCAGCAGCAGCGGACGGCCCGTTGCCGGACGGCCGCCGTTGGCGATCACCCGTTCGTTCTCTTCGCGGAAGCGGAACTTATCGATCTGCTGTTCCAGCAGGAAGGCCGTGTCGCCCACGTCTTCCACCTTCACCCAGCGCATCATCTGGCGGACAATCACCTCAATGTGCTTGTCGCTGATGGTCACGCCTTGCAGACGGTAGACTTCCTGGATTTCGTTCACCAGGTAAGCCTGCAGCTCCTTCTCGCCGAGCACGGCCAGAATGTCATGCGGGTTCATCGGCCCATCCATCAGCGGCTCGCCGGCGCGCAGACGCTCGCCTTCCTGCACGTTGATGTGGACGCCCTTCGGCACCGAGTATTCTTTCTCCGTGCCGTTATCGGCCACCACATAGATTTTGCGCTGGCCTTTTGAGACCTCGCCAAACTTCACGATGCCATCGATCTCGCTGATGATCGCGGTTTCACGCGGCTTGCGGGCCTCAAACAGCTCAACCACGCGCGGCAGACCGCCGGTGATGTCCTTGGTCTTGGTGGTTTCGCGCGGAATCTTCGCCAGCACGTCGCCGGGGAAGACCTCGTCGCCATCCTGCACCATCAAGTGCGCGCGTGACGGCATGAGGTAACGCCGGGCTGATTTCGCTTTGATCACGATTGCCGGCTGGCGCTTCTCGTCCGGTGACTCGCCCACCACGTGGCGGGAGAGGCCCGTGACTTCGTCCACTTCTTCATGGAGCGTCACGCCTTCCTGCAAGTCCTTGAACTGCACGGTGCCGCCAACTTCGGTGAGGATCGCGAAGGTGTACGGGTCCCACTCGCCCATCACCTGGCCCACAGTCACCTGCTGGCCGTCCTGCACCTTGAGGCGCGCGCCGTACACTACCGAGTAGCGTTCTTTTTCGCGGCCCTTGTCGTCGACGACGGCGATCGACATTGCACGGTTCATTACCACCAGATCGCCGGTCTTCGATTTCACGGTCTGAGGATTGATGAAGCGCACCATGCCTGCCGTGCGGGCTTCCAGTCGAGACTGCTCAGATACGCGCGATGCCGTACCGCCGATGTGGAAGGTGCGCATCGTCAACTGTGTGCCCGGCTCGCCAATGGACTGCGCCGCGATCACGCCCGTGGCCTCGCCCAGTTCCACCAGGCGGCCAGAAGCCAGATTGCGTCCGTAGCAGGCGATGCAGACGCCGCGTTTCGATTCGCAGGTCAACACGGAGCGGATCTTTACCCGCTCGATGCCGGCAGCCTGAATTGCGCTGGCCAGCTCTTCCGTGATGTCCTGGTTCACGTCCACGATCACGTTGCCTTCGTAGTCCTTGATTTTCTCCAGTGATACGCGGCCCACAATGCGGTCGCGCAGCGGCTCGATAATGTCGCCCGCTTCCACGATGGAACCCACGTAAATGCCGTCCACCGTGCCGCAGTCCTGTTCGCTGATGATCACGTCCTGCGCCACGTCCACCAGGCGGCGGGTCAGGTAGCCTGAATCGGCGGTCTTGAGCGCCGTGTCAGCCAGTCCTTTGCGCGCACCGTGCGTGGAGATGAAGTACTGCAACACCGTCAACCCTTCACGGAAGTTCGCCGTGATCGGCGTTTCAATGATTTCGCCCGAAGGCTTGGCCATCAGTCCGCGCATGCCGGAGAGCTGGCGAATCTGCTGTTTCGATCCGCGAGCGCCGGAGTCGGCCATGACGTAAATCGGGTTCAACTGTCCGACCTTGTCCAGCTCCTGCATGTTGTTGAACATCTCGTCGGCCACTTTTTCCGTCACGTTCGACCAGATTTCAATCACCTTGTTATAGCGTTCGCCATTGGTGATCGCGCCGTCAAGATATTGCTGTTGAACATTGATGACCTGCTTTTCAGCGTCTTTCACCAGGCCTTTCTTGTGCTCAGGAATGACCATGTCATCAATGCCGATAGAGAGGCCTGCGCGCGTCGCATAGCGGAAGCCCGTCTCCTTCACTTCATCCAGCATCTTGACCGTTGTCTCCAGGCCAAAGCGCAGATAGGTGTAGTTCACCAGCTGGCCAATGCCTTTTTTCTTGAGCAGGCCATTGATAAACGGCATGCCCTCAGGCAAATGGTCGTTCAGGATCGTGCGGCCCACGGTGGTGTTGATGAACTGGCGTTCAAAGTTCACCGGCTCCGTGTGCACAATGTCCTGATCGTCATAAGCCGCTGTCAGGTCGATGACTTCACCGCTATAGCGCAGGCGGATCGGAGTAAGCGTTTCCACTTCGCCCGCTTCCAGCGCCAGCAGCACGTCTTCAGTATTGGCAAAGGCGCGGCCTTCGCCTTTCGCTCCCGGCTTGCTCTTGGTCAGGTAATAAAGACCAAGAACCATGTCCTGTGTGGGCACGGTGATTGGCTGCCCTGATGCCGGCGAGAGAATGTTATGCGATGACAACATCAGCACGCTGGCTTCAACCTGCGCTTCGGGAGACAGCGGAATGTGGACCGCCATCTGGTCGCCGTCAAAGTCAGCGTTAAACGCCGTGCAGACCAGCGGATGAATCTTGATGGCCTTGCCTTCCACCAGCACCGGCTCAAAAGCCTGAATGCCAAGGCGGTGAAGCGTTGGGGCGCGGTTCAAGAGCACCGGATGGTCTTTGATCACCTCTTCCAGAATGTCCCAAACAATCGGTTCCTGCTGCTCCACCATTTCTTTTGCCTGCTTGATGGTGGTGCAGTGCCCGGTCTGTTCCAGCCGGTGATAGATGAATGGCTTGAACAGCTCAAGCGCCATCTTCTTCGGCAAACCGCACTGGTGCAGCTTGAGCTCTGGGCCAACTACGATCACGGAACGGCCCGAGTAATCCACGCGCTTGCCCAGCAGGTTCTGGCGGAAGCGTCCCTGCTTGCCTTTCAGCGTGTCAGAGAGTGACTTCAGCGGCCGATTGTTTGCCCCACGCAGCACACGGCCACGGCGACCGTTATCGAACAACGCGTCCACTGATTCCTGCAGCATGCGCTTTTCATTGCGCACAATCACTTCCGGCGCATGCAAATCCATCAGCTTCTTCAAACGGTTGTTGCGGTTGATCACGCGGCGATACAGGTCGTTCAGGTCAGACGTGGCGAAGCGGCCACCATCCAAAGGAACCAGCGGACGAAGTTCCGGCGGAATCACCGGGATCACGTCCAGGATCATCCACTGCGGTTTGTTGCCGCTCTTGCGGAATGCCTCCACAACTTTCAGCCGCTTGGCATACTTCAGCCGCTTCTGCAGAGAAGTCTCGTGCTTCATCTTCTCGCGCAGATCAACCGAAAGCTCGTCTACTTCCACGCGCTTCAGAATCTCCTTGATAGCCTCAGCGCCCATCATGGCCTTAAAGCCTGTTGCGCGGTACTGCTGGTCAAGTTCGCGGAAGCGTGTTTCTTCCTTGATCACTTCGCGCTCTTTTACCGGGGCCTCGCCAGCGTCAACCACTACATAGGACTCAAAATACAGGACCGATTCCAGGTCGCGCAGCGAAATATCCAGCAAATGGCCGATGCGCGACGGCAGGCCCTTGAAGAACCAGACGTGCGAGCACGGCGACGCCAGCTCGATGTGGCCGAGCCGCTCACGGCGGACTTTTGACAGTGTGACCTCAACGCCGCACTTGTCGCAGATCACGCCGCGGTGCTTCATTCGTTTGTATTTGCCGCACAGGCACTCCCAGTCCGTTACCGGACCGAAAATGCGGGCGCAGAACAGGCCATCGCGCTCCGGCTTGAAGGTGCGGTAATTGATGGTTTCCGGCTTGGTCACTTCGCCGTGAGACCAGCTGCGGATTTTTTCCGGCGAAGCCAGGCTGATTCGGATGGAATCGAAATCAGTAATCGTGCTGCCCAGATCAAATGGACTTGAACGGTACAAGGTGTCCTCCTGCGGCGCTTAACGCGCGTCGCGCTGCGGCTCCCGGTTGCTGCTGATTCTTACTTTGGTCTCAACTCCAGCCGGGGGCGGTCCGGAGTTGAGACGGGCTTGACTAAAGAACGATTTTCTCGATCCGTTAGTCAGCCGCCGCGGCAACCTGCTTCTTGCCGCCTTCAATGGTCTTGATCAGCTCCACATCCAGGCAGAGCGACTGCAATTCGCGAATCAAAACGTTGAATGACTCTGGCACGCCCGGTTCAATGGCGGCTTCGCCCTTCACAATGGCCTCATAAATCTTGGTGCGGCCAAATACGTCGTCTGACTTCGCGGTAAGCAGCTCCTGCAGGATGTAAGCCGCGCCGTATGCCTCAAGCGCCCAGACTTCCATTTCTCCAAAGCGCTGTCCGCCGAACTGCGCCTTGCCGCCCAGCGGCTGCTGGGTGATAAGCGAGTACGGCCCAATGGAGCGGGCGTGGATCTTGTCGTCCACCAGGTGAGAGAGCTTCAGCATGTAGATGTAGCCCACCGTCACCGGCTGTTCGAATTTATCTCCGGTCATGCCGTCATAGAGGTCTGTCTTGCCCGATTCAGGCAGGTTGGCCTCACGCAGCATTGACTTGATCTCAACTTCGCGCGAGCCGTCAAACACCGGCGAGGCGAAGAACACGCCTTTCGTCAGCGTCTTGGCCACGTGCATCAGCTCGTCGTCTTCCAGAGCTGCGATCTTGTCTCCGAACGGAGTCTCCTTGAAGATGCTCTTGAGTTCGCGGCGGATCGTTTCTTCGCGCGAGTTCTCTTTCAGGAACTCCGCGATGCGCTCGCCCAGTTGATGACCGGCCCAGCCCAGGTGTGTTTCCAGGATCTGGCCCACGTTCATACGGCTGGGTACGCCAAGCGGGTTGAGCACGATCTCCACCGGAGTGCCGTCTGCTAGA
>DASSXL010000158.1:0-4724 GCA_035703825.1 Candidatus Angelobacter sp. | reverse complement strand
TTCCAGGTCGCGCTGTGATAGACCCGGATTGCGCCGCTGGACTTTGCTGAGATGGCACTCCTCCGTGCTCAGCATCAGCCCGTGGCCATTCACGTCAATGCTGCCGCCTTCAAGGACCACGTGATGCGGCTTGCCTTTGCGTTCGATCACGGGCGTAAATTGCTGGAGGCGAAGTTTTTTCCCAACACGTTCGGGAAGCTGATTGTCATGCTTCCAATCCTGATACTTGGCCCAGGCGTTGAAGCGCCAGTTTGTGAGCGCGACGCCCTGCTCGTTCTTGACGAAGATTGGGCCGGAGTCGCGTGTCCAGATGCGATTAGTTGGCCAGATGTGAAACTTCACGTGCCTGGTATCGACATGGCTGCGTTTTAGGACCTCTCGAGCTGTATGTTTTTCACGTGCGGAAGCCACGATCAGATTTACGTCTTCATGGCGCGCAAGGTGACGGATGATATCGGCAAAGACCCACGGAATGGCGTCAAATTTTCCCGGCCAGTCAGAACGGTTGTGCGGCCACGCTAGCCAGGTGGCGGCGTGCGGCTCCCATTCGGCGGGCATGCGATAGCCGAGTGAGCGGGGTGTTGGCTGCGGTTTTGCTTCTCTTCGAGTATTCAATTCCGTCTAACCTTGTCATGTTGAGCGAGTGCGAGTGTTAGCGAGCGGGAGTCGAAACATCCCGAAGATGCATCGATGACAAATACCGCAACAGGGAATTCTCTAGAGAACGCCTTGACGCGGTTTTTTAGCGCGAAATATCGCCGGGATCCTTCGACTCCGCGCCCGTCAGAGTCATACAAACAAATTTTCGAGGCGCTTCGCTCAGGATGACAGACCTGGAACGGCGATGATGTCCCAGGCATTGTGGAGTGAGTAAGCATTTCTTGGATCGCCACAGATCAGTCCAGAAACCTGTGGGTGATGCCGCCGTAACTGTCAATGCGGCGGTCGCGCAGGAATGGCCAGTTGCGGCGCACATCTTCAAGGTGTTTCAAGTCGCACTGCCCGATCAGGATTTCTTCCTTATCATGCGAAGCTTCCACGATGATCCGTCCGAAGGGGTCGCACAGAAACGATCCGCCCCAGAATTCAAGGCCCTTGCCCTGAGCGCGATTGCCAAGGATGTCGCCAAACTCGTGGCCAACTCGATTGACCACGCCGACAAAAACGCCGTTGGCGATGGCATGAGCCCGCTGGATGGTGCGCCAGGCGTCGTGCTGCACTGTGCCGAACTCGGCCTTCTCGTCCGGATGCCAGCCGATTGCCGTGGGATAAAAAAGAATATTTGCGCCTTGTAACGCTGTGAGCCGTGCGCCTTCTGGATACCACTGGTCCCAGCAGACGAGCGTTCCCATGCGGCCATACTCGGTATCAAAGGCCTTGAATCCGAGATCGCCCGGGGTGAAATAGAACTTCTCGTAATAAAGAGGGTCGTCCGGGATGTGCATCTTGCGATAGAGGCCTTTGGTGCTGCCATCCGCGTCAAGAATGACCGCTGTGTTGTGATAGAGGCCACGCGCGCGGCGCTCAAACAGAGATACCACCACGGTAGTTTTTGTTTCTCGGGCGACCGCGGAGAGCGCCTCCGTGGTCGGGCCAGGGACCGTCTCAGCCAGATCGAAAAGGGCGGCGTCTTCACGCTGGCAGAAATACTGCGTGCGAAAAAGTTCTGGTAGGCAGACCATCTGCGCGCCCTGCTTGGCCGCAGCGCGGACTTTTTCCACGGCCCGGCGAAGATTGTCGTCCGGGTCGGCGGAGCAGTGCATCTGGATCAGCCCCACGGTGAAAATGTCAGAAGGCACTTATCATCCTCGCGATAGGAATTACAAGAATAGCAAAAAACATGTACCTGTCGTGGAACCAGCGACCTCTCAGCAAAAGGGAATTTGTCCAGGTGAGAGAAGGGCTAGAGCAACACCGAGAAAATCCAGTAGAAAGGAAAGTGCTGTTCCTGCCAAAACTGAAATTAGTGTCCGCCGAGGCCGGTCCCATTTTCGATCGCAGAAGAACCAGACAATGAATGTCCAGATGATTAAGCGCAGAACGAAAAGACCCAAAAAGAACCAAAGGGCCATCCTGCTGTCCGAGCTATTTGAGGATCGGCTCAGAAACATTTGCCAGAGTGCGGCGTGAACAATGCCCAATGCGAGTCCGGCCACAGTCCGCGTGACTCCGATCGTGAGAGGATGGGCGGTGGTGGCCGGATAGACGCGGCGCGACACCGAGCCAGCGACACTGTAACCAGCGAATTTCACCCCCGCAAAGGCTGCAAACCCCAGTGGTCCAGGAACATGACCAAGCATCTGTGTAGCATAGCAAACGGTACGCGGTTTGACTCTGCGGCGCGCAGCGTTTACTTTTTAAAGTTTGCCCGACCACGTCCTAACCCAGAGGTGAAGCATTGAGCAAGAAGCAGGAAGGCACAGGCATTGACCGCAAGCTGCATGATCCGGTGCAGGACAAGCTCTCCCCGGTATTTCCGCTGGACCTTTCCAAGGCCAAGAGCATCAGCGACCTGGTGCGAGGGATGGCCGATACGGCATTTACCGGTCGCCAGCTTGGAGAAGCGGTGGACGTGCTGGAAGCAATGGCCCGCGATAAAGACTGCTTTGTGGTAATGACGCTGGCCGGCGCCATGACGGTGGCCAAGCAGGGTCTGATCATCTGCGACCTGATCGAGAAAGGCCTGGTGAACGCCGTGGTTTCCACCGGCGCGCTGATGGCGCACGGACTGGTTGAGGCTACCGGCTGCAACCACTATCGCTATGACCCCAGAATGAACGACGTTGAGCTGTATGAGGCGGGCTACAACCGCGTTTATGACACGCTGGAGCCGGAGCAGAACCTGGACCACGTTGAGTTGGTGATGGAAGAGGTTCTGGGCAAATGGGACCCGCAGCAGATCATGTGTTCTTGGAAGCTCAATCGGGCCATCGGCGATCACTTGAAGCACCATGCCAAAGGGCGGGGCATTTTGAAATCGGCGTATGAAAAGAATGTTCCGGTCTTTGTTCCGGCGTTCACCGATTCGGAAATGGGGCTGGATGTGGCACTTAATAATCGCATGCGCGCCCGCGAAGGCAAGCCGCAGTTGTGTTACGATCCGTTTCTTGACCTGAATTACTTTGCGGAAACGCTGTTGCAGCAGAAAAAGCTTGGCATCCTGACCATTGGCGGCGGCGTGCCGCGCAACTGGGCGCAACAGTTTGGGCCTTATTGTGAGCTCCGCGTGCGTCGCGCGGGAGAAGATGTCCCACTCAAGCGCTATCACTATGGCGTTCGCATCTGCCCCGAGCCGGTCTACTGGGGCGGACTTTCAGGATCGCCTTATTCGGAAGCCATATCGTGGGGCAAGTTTGTGCCGCCGGATGAAGGCGGCCGCTTTGGCGAGGTCTTTATCGATGCCACGGTCGGCTTGCCGATCATGTGCGCCGCGGTGTTTGAGCGGCTGGGGAAGGGTTACAAGAAGGCCAGCTTCAAGGCAGGGAAGAGCTGATTTTTCTTTCAAATCCCAAAGCGCAACGAGGGAACCCTATTGTTATGGAAGTTTAAAGGCTACATTTGAGCAATAGGGGTCTCTCGCTTCGCTCGAGACTGCGGAAAAAGAGCTTATTCGAAGATCAAAATCGCCGACGCAATCACCGTGGTCCAGAGGCCACGTTTGTCACCCACGCCGCTCTGGGTGATGTTGGTGGTGCGCACGATCTTGTTGGAGATCCGGTAAATCTCTTTTTTCTCGTCCCAGGAGGTGTCGGGGTTGAATTCCACATTCAGAGTGGTGGCGAGCATTTCCGCGGCCAGCTCTTCAGCGTATTCGCCGGCAACGTCATCAGCTTCACCGAAGGAATGGTGCTCACTCAGGTAGCCGTAGGTGCTGCGGTCGGCGGGCATGGCCAGGCCGATGCTGGCGGCGGTGAGGCGATGGGGTTCGCGCGTGGAGTTCTCCGCGACCACGGCGAACGTGACTTCGCCGGGGTGAAGATATTTGACGCCTTCCTTACGCGATATCAGCTTGCAGTGCGGAGGAAAAATGGAGGAAACCCTGACCAGGTTCTGCGCCGCGATTCCCGCATCCCTGAGGGCCAGCTCAAAGGATGTGAGTCTTTCCCTGTGCTTGCCTACTCCATTAGTCAGGAAGATGCGCTTCGGCACCATGTTTAAGCCCAATTTGCTTGCCTCCAGAAAAAACTCATTTTTTTGTGAATAAAAAAAATAACACACGCAGCCAGTTGAGCACAGAAAATTTCCTGAAAAGTTTCGCAAAGAGAGCTTGGGCAAGATTGTGGCGATTGCGTGTTTCTGATGTGCACCGCAAATGGTGCAAGCTAGAGGGCGCTTTGCGGCGTGGCCGTGGCCGGCGAGGCCTGCTTGATTTTGACGGCGATCTCTATGAACGCCAGAGCCGCGCGGCTCAAGGCTTTGTCTTTGCGAAAGACGAGCGCCAGATCCCGGCGGAGCGAGGCGTCCGCCATGGCGATTGCCGCCAATACCCCAGCTTTTACATCTTCTATCACGTTGGAGCGGGCAATGAAGCCAACGCCTACGTCGGCAGCCACAAAGCGCTTGAGCAGCTCGCTGGAATCAAGTTCCATGGCGATTCTGGGCTTGAGCCGGCGCTCTTCAAAAAGATTTTCAATCGAATCACGCGTGCGTCCCAACTTGGGGAGCAGCAGCGGGTACGGGACAACATCGGCGATGCTGGCGTCTGACTTGAGGCTGAGCGGATG
>DASSXL010000094.1:0-33890 GCA_035703825.1 Candidatus Angelobacter sp. | reverse complement strand
AGGCCTGCCCCTGGCGGCAAGAGTTGTCAGCAAGCAAGGCCGGCTTGCATCAGCTCATCGGAGTCCGCAATTCAGATGACAGTTCTACGCAAACTTCTGATTTGTAAGCTAGTTGTCTGCTGCATGGCAGTGGCGGAACTGGGCCATGCGCAAGGGCTTCGGCCGGTCCATGCCCGCAAGGCCATGGTGGTTAGCATCCATCCCCAGGCCTCCCAGGTGGGCGCGGAAATTCTGCGGCAGGGTGGCAATGCGGTGGACGCGGCTGTCGCCACCGGATTTGCGCTGGCGGTGGTCCATCCTGCCGCAGGAAATATTGGCGGCGGTGGATTCATGCTGCTGCGCAAAGCCAACGGAGAGCTGCACTTCCTCGACTTCCGCGAAAAAGCCCCTAAAGCCGCCAGCCGTGACATGTATCTCGATGCCCAAGGCAACGTCATTCCCAATGCGAGCCAGATCGGATACAAAGCCATCGGCGTACCCGGTTCGGTGGCTGGGCTGGTATATGCGGAGCAACACTGGGGCAAACTTTCACTCCGAGCGGTAATGGCCCCCGCCATCCGGCTGGCGCGCAACGGAGTGCGGCTGACCTACGAAGAAGCGCAGTCCATGCACTACCCCGATCTGGCGCGCTTCCCTGATTCCAAACGCATCTTTCAGCGCAACGGAAAATTCTACGAGCCGGGCGAAATCTTCCGCCAGCCGGAACTGGCGAGAACGCTGGAGAGAATAGCCGCCAATCCCAAGGCCAATGAATTTTATAAAGGCGCACTGGCCCGTGAACTGGCGGCTGAAATCAAACGCGGTGGCGGACTGATCACTGCGGAAGACCTGGCTGAATATGAGGTCAAGGAGCGCCAGCCGATCAAGGGCACATATCGGGGCTATCAAATCATCAGCGCGCCGCCGCCGAGCTCCGGCGGCATCACCATGATGGAGGCCCTGAACATTCTAGAAGGCTACGATCTGGCCAAGATGGGCAACCGCTCCGCCGATGCCATCCACGTTACCGCTGAAGCTTTTCGCCGCGCTTTCTTTGACCGCGCTGAGCTGCTGGGCGATTCCGATTTCAGCCAGATTCCCGTGGCCCAGTTGATCGACAAGAAATATGCCGATGGCTGGCGCCAATCGCTCGACATGATGCGCTCCACAGACAGCAAAGACGTTCACCGGCCGTCGGGATTTGGCGAACTTGACCGCCGGGCCGCGCTGGGCCCACCCTCTATCGGCCGCGAGTCGAACAATACCACGCACTATTCCGTGGTTGACGCACAGGGAAACGCCGTGGCGGTAACTACCACGTTGAATGACAGCTTTGGCTCAGCCGTCACAGCGGGCAAGCTCGGCTTTCTTCTCAACGACGAGATGGATGACTTTACTTCCAAGCCAGGCGTACCGAACGGCTACGGATTGATCCAGGGCGAAGCCAATGCCATTGCGCCGGGGAAGCGTCCGCTAAGCGCCATGTCGCCGACTATCGTATTGAAAGACGGCAAGCTGTTCATGGTGCTGGGATCGCCCGGAGGGCCGCGCATCATCAGCACGGTGGCCAACATCCTGATGGGCGTGATCGATTACGGGCTGGATATTCAACAAGCCGTCAACGCGTCGCGCTTCCATCACCAGTGGCAACCGGATGAAATTGACATTGAGAAGACCGGTATTTCACCGGACACAATCAAGCTGTTGCAGGTGCGCGGCCACAAGATCAAGACCGAAGGCTATTGGAGTGACGGCGAGTGCATCGCCGTGGACCCGAAGACCGGTGAACTGCTGGGCGCGCCCGACGGGCGCAATGGCGGAAGGGCGGTGGGCTACTGATGCTGCGCGCAATGTCGAGTCACGTGTATATCAAGCGGCGGCTGCATCCCGGCCTGCTGGACGCCATGGTCCGCGGCGGAGCGCAGGCGCTGGAGATTTTTGCCGCCCGCGGCCACTTCAACTATCACGATAAAGATCACGTAAAAGAAGTGGGCAACTGGTTCAAGTCCGAAAAGATTGAGTTCCATTCCGTCCACGCTCCCATTTACTTGGACAACAATTTTCATTCCGGCGGACAGCCCGTAAACATCGTCGATCCGGACAAGCGCATGCGCATCGAAGCCATGGACGAGATCAAGCGCGCGATTGAAGTGGCCGAGTACGTTCCTTTCCGCTATCTGGTCCAGCATATTGGCAAGACCAACGAATATGACGATCCGCGCAAGTTTGAGAATGCGCTGAGCGGCATTGAACACCTGCGCGCTTTTGCGCGTCCGCTGGGCGTAAGCCTGTTGCTGGAAAATATCCCCAATGATCTGTCTACGCCGGAAAAGCTGAAAGAATTGATACGGCTATTGCGTTATGAAGATCTGGGCGTCTGCTTTGATGTAGGCCACGCGCACATGATGAGCTCCGTGCACCAGGCTTTCAGCGTGCTGGAAGACCGCATCCGGTCCACTCACATTCACGACAACAAAAGCGATAAAGATTCCCATCTATGGCCGGGAGAAGGCACCATCGACTGGGAGCAGACCATGCAGTCACTGCGAACCGCGGCGGGAGCGCCGGCAATGCTGCTGGAGATTGAGGGCGCAGAAGAGATGGACGTCCCGGGAAAGATGGCGGAGTGTTACGGAAAGCTGGAGAGCGCGGGCGTCGCTGCAGAATAGCAACGTTACGATTTTCATATGGACACAACTACACAGGCACCAGTAACTACCATCGCGGAAATTGGCCGGCATGACGGCCAAGCGGTCACCATTCGGGGCTGGCTCTATAACAAGCGTGAAAGCGGCAAGCTTATCTTTCCCATTTTTCGGGATGGTTCCGGGGTGATCCAGGGCGTGGCGCCAAAGAACCAGGTGACGCCGGAAGTTTTTGATGCGCTCAAAAACCTTACGGACGAATCGAGCGTGATCGTGACGGGCAAAGTACGCGCGGACAAGCGCGCCCCCGGCGGCTACGAATTGGACGTCGTAGATGTGAAGGTCCTGCAGCGTGTTCCCGAAGACGATCCGTTTCCTATCGCAAAAAAAGAGCATGGCATTGACTTCCTGATGGAAAACCGCCATCTGTGGGTGCGTACGCCAAGGCAGACGGCCATCCTACGCGTGCGGGCGGAAATCATCCGCGCGGCGCGTAACTTCTTTGACGAGCGCGGCTTCACGCTCACCGATCCGCCGATCCTCACGCCGGCAGCGTGCGAAGGGACATCAACTCTCTTCGAGGTAGATTACTTTGACGAGCAGGCATTCCTTACGCAGTCCGGCCAGCTATATATCGAAGCCATGGCTATGGCGCTGGGCAAGGTTTATTCCTTTGGTCCGACGTTCCGTGCAGAAAAATCCAAGACGCGCCGCCACCTGACCGAGTTCTGGATGGTGGAGCCAGAAGTTGCCTACGCTGAGCTGGACGACATCATGCAACTGGCGGAAGAGTTCATCAGCCATCTGGTGCAAAGCGCTGTCACCAACCGCAAAGCCGACCTGGAAACCATTGGCCGCGATGTAACCAAGCTGGCCAACATCAAGCCGCCTTTCCCCCGCATCGCCTATGACGAAGCCGTCAAGATGTTGCAGGAGGGGCATGCCAAGGGACAGGTTGAGGCAAAGTTCGAGTGGGGCGGCGATTTCGGCTCGCCCGATGAGACCTATCTGTCGTCGCAGTTTGAGAAGCCGGTGATGGTCCATCGCTATCCGGCCAAGGTAAAGGCGTTCTATATGGAGCCTGATCCGCAACGTCCTGAGCTGGCGCTTTGCGTGGATGTGCTGGCGCCTGAAGGATACGGCGAGATCATCGGCGGATCCCAACGCATTGGCGATTACCAGCTTTTGCTCAAGCGCATTCAGGAACATGATCTGCCGGAAGCGGCTTTCAAGTGGTATCTGGATCTGCGCAAATTTGGCGGTGTTCCGCATGCCGGATTTGGCATGGGCATTGAGCGCGCTGTGGCCTGGGTGTGCGGCCTGGAGCACGTGCGTGAAACAATTCCTTTTGCCCGAACATTGACCCGCATCTATCCATAGGAAGGAGCTCTCAGCAATCGGCATTCAGCGCTCAGCAAAAAACATCGCCGCAGATTTCCGCTGACGGGCGCAGATCAAAAAGCGTAGCCGCGAATTTCGCGAATGAAAAACGATCAGACGGATTTGGGTAATTGGGTATTTTGAGAACGAGAACCGCGAAACGGGAAACAGACGAATTATGCTTAATCCGACTCGCGTAACTTCGCGTTGATTCGCGGCTAATTTTCTTTGCTAGTTGGAGTAGCTGGAAAGCAGCGATGGCGAGACGCCGCGTTGAAGATCGAAGACTGGAAAACCTATGACTCCGGAACCTACAACAACAGCTCCAGTGGCGATCAAAGCGGAGCCGGCGAACCGGCCCGTGGTTGCCGATAACATTGTTCCCAAAAAGATCAAAATTTTGGGCGTACCGCTCGACCTTGGCGCTTCCCGCCGCGGCGTGGACATGGGGCCTTCCGCCGTTCGTGTCGCCGGACTGGAAGCTCGCCTGGAAGAGTTGGGGCACGTGGTGGAAGATGGTGGCAACATTGCCGTGGCCATCGCCGAACAAAAAAAATCAGGCGATCCCCAGGCCAAGTATCTGAAAGAAATCACGGCCACCTGCACCAAGCATGCGGAACAGGTATTGAAGACCCTGGAAGCGGGAAAATTTCCGTTGGTGCTGGGCGGTGACCATTCCGTGGCGGCAGGCACGGTGGCCGGAGTGGCGGAGTTTTTCCGCCAGCAGCGGCGCGTGCAGGAGCAGAAGATCGGCCTGATATGGATTGACGCCCATGCGGACATCAACACCCCTGACACTTCTCCCAGCGGCAACGTGCATGGCATGCCATTGGCCGCCATCATGGGACTGGGACCGGCAGAACTGGCCGACATTTATGGCTTCAAGCCAAAAGTACATCCGGAGAACTGCGTGCTGGTTGGCGTCCGCGACGTAGACGCCCGCGAGAAGGAAAACATCAAGGAAACCGGCATTGAGGTCTACACCATGCGCGATATCGACGAGCGCGGTATGCGCACCGTGATTGAAGAGGCGCTGCGCATAGCCGGACGCAACACCGCCGGCTACCACGTCTCGCTCGACATGGATTGGATCGATCCTGGAGACGCTCCCGGCGTGGGAACTCCGGTGCGAGGCGGCGCCAGCTATCGCGAAGCCCACCTGGCCATGGAAATCATTGCCGACCATGGCCGCATGACGAGCTTTGAGATCGTCGAGGTCAATCCGGTCATCGACGAGCATAACCGCACCGCCGATCTGGCGGTGGAATTGGCGCTGTCAGCGTTCGGAAAAAAGATCCTCTAGCTGCTTAGCCAAAATCTTTGAAACAGGGAGGAAAGGAGCAAACAGAGGCAAAAGAATTGGTAATTGAGTAATTTGGTAATTGAATCAAGTTTTTCCTGGTGGTCCGATGACCTACTTATCCGCTGGCGCGATGATCTACCTCCCGAACTCCACAATTCGCCTGGTTTCCTCGGTCCTGCTTGTTTCAAGTTTTTTCTAGTTATGCGACGACCTCTTATAATCGTCTATCATCATTTTCCCTGTGGTTGGAGGAAAGAATGCGCAAAGCGGGCCTGATTTCACTCATACTGTTTTCCCTGGCTGTCTTGGCCTTCGCCCAGGATGAACCGAAAGATGAACCCAAGCGTGCTCCTTCAACGGCGGCGGAGCGTCAGAGGTTCCTTGCGCTGACGCGCAAGCTGGAACAAAGCCCGCTGGATAAATCTCTCTATGACGAGAAGAAATGGGCCAAGAAGTGGCTTGAGGACATTCCCGATATCAACGTGAATATCTGCGCGCCCATCCTGTTTGGCGTGGACTTCCTCACCGAGCAGAACAAATACACGCCCCAGCTTTCCTATCAGGCCACGTTTGGCAGCGCGGCTTACATCATCGAGCACCCTGACAAGGCCGGCGATCTTGATGCGCAATTTCTTGCCGGCGTTGAGAGCGCGCTCAAGTCTTACAGCGTGATCGTGAAGAGCGAGCCGCAGGCCAAGTCTCAAGCGCTGGATGCTCTCCTGGAAAAACAAAAGCAGGGGAAGCTGGCGGACTTTGTCCGCTCAGCCAGCAAAAGCTGCCAGGACAAGAAAGAAGGCATCTGAGTTGCTCCAGAGCCTTGCCAATTTCTGTGCGAGATTCTTGCTTTCTCTGCACTGTGAAAAACGAAAGCCGGGAACTTGACCCTACGGAGGAATAGTGTTTTGCGCGCGCTGCGGTGAGCAGATTCCCGAAGCCTCCGAGACCTGCCCCCTTTGCGGGCGGGAAGCATCTATTCACATCGAGCCTCCCGCTCCCTTACCACCCGAGTCTCGCCCACACTCCACTAGCTTGACATTGGCAATCACGGGACCCAGCGGGGTCGGAGGGTGGCTTTTGTTCTTTTGCATCAGTCTGGCCATCCTCGGGCCTTTGCCAATATTGATGCGGGCATCGACCGGATGGCGCTTCTATCCCAGATATTTGTTTGACGATTTGAGAATGCTCTATGGAATCGTAGTCGGAGCCACTCTCTGGCTGAAGCAGCCCGTTGCTCTGATGCTGCTGAGGATTTATTTCATTCTTGCCGCCGCTACGGCGGTGATGGGCGTGTTGAATCTGGTAGCAACCGCATTGCGATTGCATGAGTCTTTATTCTTGATGTCTGGCTTCACTGGGGCAGTTGAGTATGTGGGCATCATGCTTCTGTGGTTCGCTTATTTCCGCAAATCGGCCAGGGTCAGGAACACCTACGGATCGAACATCTGAACCGGCATTCAAGCATCTTCGCACAACCGTAGCGATTCAATGAGTGCTGATTGCTGACTGCTGAGTGCTGCTTTACAGTATTTGAGATGAAGAAGCTCAGGGTGGGAATACTGTTTGGCGGACGCAGCGGTGAACATGAGGTTTCATTGCTCTCGGCAGCCTCGGTCCTCAATGCCATCGATAAACAAAAATATGAAGTGGTGCCGATCGGCATTACCAAGGAAGGCCGCTGGCTGACGGAGAGCCACGCCGAGCGCCTTCTGCGCGGTGAGAACGCTCCTCCGGATAGCGGCAGGCATCTGCGCGCGGGCGATCCGGAAGCGACTCCAGGCGCCGTAACGCTGGCAAAAGGTGAAGCAGTGATTGTCCCGCCGGTGCCGCAAGCGCATGGGCTGGTCCCTTTTGAGAGCGCGGCAATTTCCACGCAAAAAGGCATTGATGTGGACGTGATTTTTCCCGTGCTGCACGGCACCTTTGGTGAAGATGGCACGATCCAGGGTCTGCTGGAGCTGGCGGACATTCCTTATGTCGGCGCGGGCGTGCTCGGCTCCGCGGCGGGCATGGACAAGGACATCATGAAGCAGCTATTTGCCTTCGCGGGCTTGAAGATCGTGAAGCATGTGACCGTGCTGCGCAGCCATTGGGAAAAAGCTCCGAAAAAGGTCACGAAGCTGGTGGAAAGCAAGCTGAAGTATCCGGTGTTTGTGAAGCCGGCAAACCTGGGATCGTCGGTGGGAATCTCCAAGGCCCATCACCGCAAGGAGCTGGGGCCGGCTATCAAGGTCGCCGCAGAATATGACCGCAAGATCGTGATTGAAGAGGGCGTGGGAGGCAAGAAGCACAAAGCGCGCGAGCTGGAGTGCGCTGTCCTGGGCAACGATGAGCCACAGGCGTCTATCGTCGGCGAGATTGTGCCGGCGGCGGAATTCTACGATTACAACGCCAAGTACATTGACGAAGGATCGCAGCCGGTGATCCCGGCCAAAATCAGCAAGAAACAGATGAAAGAAGTGCAAGAGATGGCGGTCCGCGCGTTCAAGTCAGTGGATTGCTCGGGACTGGCGCGGGTGGACTTTCTGATGGACCCGAAAAACGGAAAGCTCTACCTGAATGAGATCAATACCATGCCGGGCTTTACCTCGATCAGCATGTATCCCAAGATGTGGGCGGCCTCGGGACTTGAATATCCCAAACTGATCGACCGGCTGATTGAGCTGGCGCTGGAGCGGCATGCGGACAAGAAGAAGAACCGTTACAGCAGAAATTAGCTGAAGTCTTATGCCGCGCACCGGCGGTGCCGGCATGATCTGTACGGAAACGGACGAGCAAGCAAGAATGGCGATTGCTCACAGAACGATTCTTATCTCGTTGGCGCTGGCGGCTTCGCTGCCGGCCATGGCCATGGCTGACGACACGCCGCCACAGCCCGCCACGGTTGAAGGCAGCGTCATCAATATCCAGAATAGCCGGGCAATCCCTCGCGCCACCGTCACGCTATCTCGGGTAAAAGGCCTGGGCAGCAAATCGGCGCGGGCCGACGGGAACGGCCACTTCATCTTTGAGTATGTGGAGCCCGGCACCTACCGGCTGATGGCGGAACATCGGGGTTTCTTTGCCGACGAGCGCAGGCGCGAATCACAGCCCGTGTTTGAAGTCGCCGCCGGAGACCACATCAGAAACATGCCGGTGCGGCTGGTGCCCGCGGCGATCATCAGCGGCGAAGTGCAGGACGAATACAGTGAGCCCGTGCAGAATGTGGCGATCAAGCTGCTGGCCATGCGGATGCGCCTGGGCCAGATGTACCTGAGCCCCGCGGGAAACGCGACGACCGATGATCGCGGAGAGTATCGCATTGCCGGACTACATCCCGGAAAGTATTACGTGGTGGCGGAATACAAACCTCAGAATGCGGCGCCGGAAGCGATCAAGACCGCAATTGCGGAAAAACTGGTTGAGCGCTCACAGCCCGGCGGCCCATCGAGCGGCACGGTGTTCAAGCTCGACGTTGTGCCGGAGACCGCGGAGCCGCCTTTCACTTATCCCTCTATGTTCTATCCCGCCACAGGTGATTTTCGGCAGGCACAGGCCATTGGGTTGAATCCAGGTGATGAGGTGGCTGCGAATTTTCTGTTGATCAGCGCTCCCGTGGTTTCCATCCGCGGCAGGGTCACGAATGGAATGACCGGCCAACCGCCAAAGGGCGCTTCAGTTGCCGCTTTCTGGACACCCTACATGGAAGGCGAAGGAATGCCCGCGCGGGTTTCCCCGGAAGACGGCACGTTTGAGATTCGCGGCCTGGCGCCCGGCTCATATACGGTGCGCGCCAACTTTAATGAAGACAAACAAACTTACGAGGGTGAAGAGACTATCGAAGTCGGCAACCAGGGCGCGCAGAACGTGCAGATTGCCGCGCTGCCGGATTTTGCCGCGGCCGGCCACGTCACGATCGTCGAGACAAGGAACGCCATTGCGCGGGTGCTTATTGAGTTTGCCGGAGAAGGGACCATGCCGCGCGTATTGGCGAGGGCGGGTTATCCAGAGTATAAGTTTGACGCGCAGCTCCGTCCCCAACGGCGCTACCGCGCTACCGTTCGCAACCTGCCAGAAGACTATTACCTCAAATCGCTGGCTATCTCCGGGCATGACGTGCCGCCGGACAACGTGGTGGTGAGCGGCACTCGGGGAGAAATGGAAATAGTGCTGAGCCCCACGGGCGCTCGCATTGAAGGCACATTGCTTGACGCCAAAGAAGAGCCCACGCGAGGCTCCATCCTGCTGATGCCGGATGTTCCGGAACCGGGGCCGCCCGATCTGTTCCGGCGCACCAGCGCCGATTCCAAAGGCAAATTCACACTTCGCGGAGTGGCGCCGGGAAGCTACCGACTCCTGGCGCTGGAAAGCGTAAGCCTGGAAACGGAAATCAATGATCCGGATTTTTTGAGGACAGTTGGCAATCAAGGGCAAGCATTGATCGTAGAGGAAAATGGAAAATACACGGTCGCGCTCAAACTGGAGAGCAGCGCAAATCACAATTGATTTTCGTCATATCACTTTTTTGCTCGGTTTGCTTGATTGCCCTGGCAAGCGCTACCAAAGAAGAAAGACAAATCATTATCCCAGGGCTGCCAGCCGCAGCCGAAACCAACTCATCAACCCGTCCAGGAGCACGGCATCCGCGTACATGTCCCAACGTGTCTTGGACGTGGGTGTGAGATCAACGCATAATCAGCTTGCTTCTGATTTCGCTTGATTAAGGAGACACAACTTCATGAAGCTGATTCGAGTGATGCTTGCTGGATTCCTGATTTTTGGCGTGAGCGCCACGGCTTTGGAAAAGCATGATCGAGATGACGATTCAAAGCACGGGCATGGAAAAGACCGGCATGAGGACTGGGACCGCCGCGACCACCATCGCGAGCATGACGCGCATTTTGTCCGCTATGAGAAGCATGAAGGCCATCATCACAGACGCATTCCTGAAGACCACTTTCGGGCGCATTTTGGACGGGAGCATTGGTTTCGCATTGGCCACCCGGTAGTTGTCGCCGGACATCCACGATTCCAGTATGACGGGTATTGGTTTGTTGTTGCCCGGCCGTTGCCGCCCGGCTGGCGTTACACAGACACGGTTTACGTTGATTACGTCGACGACGGCTACTACATGTGCAGCCCGGCACATCCGGGGATTCGCGTCTCGATCGACATCTTATAAGGCCTGATAAGCAAGTCCATTCGTAGGCGATTGAAGTTGAGGGACCGTTGTTGCGGAGAACCTGCCGCCGACGGCCCTTTTATTTTTTTCATCTTTTTCCCGCAATATTTCGATTTGAGCAGTATTCATGCGGCTTTCTGCAAATTTTCTAAAAGTATGAATTTTTTGCGGTCTTTTTCCAAATCGGCCTCAGATTGTGTCATATAGGACGGTATTTTATTGGAGGTAGCAGGCCTGGTCTTCGCTTAGAATCCGCTCAACCGCTACTTGCGGCTGGAGAGGCTATATGAAAGCGAAGATCATGCTTGGGGTTTTGCTGGTGGTGCTGGGAACGGCGTTTAGTGTGTCAGCGCTCGATGGCGGGCCAGATCCAATTTGTCGGCCGGGTATTCCTTGCGTCGAAAAGAAACTTTTCGACGGTGGCCCTCAACCGATATGCCGTCCTGGTATTCCCTGCCCGGTTCCGAAGTAATACCTGCGATTCTGATTCATAGGGTCGCAGAAGGAGAATTTTCTGTGGTCTTATGAAGGACTATATAAGCATTACAGATCTGGCAATTTGGGTTGTGCTGATTGCTGGAAGAGTAGTTCTTTGTTTAGCGATTTTAAAAAGAAATCTCTTCCGCAGAATGCCGCTGTTTTCTGTATATGTAATGGCTTCTACTGCTGAAAGTATCCTGCTTTTTGCAATTGCGTTTTTATCCAGTTACAACGTTTATTATCATGTCTTTTATCTAACCAGCCACATAGTCTCTTTGCTTGCGTTTTTGACGCTTATTGAGTGCGGTCGGCGAGTGCTGCCTGGGCTCAATTTACCGCAGAAAGAGAAAGCGCTTACTCTTCTGCTTGCGGCAATTGTTGGAGTTGCTGCATTTATTGGATTCTGGCCTCTTCGTTTCATTGAAAATCTGATTGAACTCGCATCTCAATTGGCAATCAGTGTGGCTTTCATTTTCATTACTGTCTATTCTCGCTATCTCGGACTCTATTGGTCACGGCTTCTAGCTGGAATTTCCTCTGGTCTTGGGTTGCTTTATTTAGTCCAAGGCGTGACCAAAGCAATAATGGCTCATTACCCCTTAGCAGTCGTCTTATTCGTCCGCCAACTCAGCCAGATCGCCAACGTTCTCGCCGTCATCGCCTGGATCATTGTCGTCCTCTCGCCGTGGGGAGAAAGCGTGATGACAGAGGAAGACCTGCAAATTCTGGAAGCGGCCTTCGCCAAGATTGAAGACAGCCTGGGCGCAGAACGGGTCAAGGCCCTATGAAGCCACAGAAGATCGCCAGGCAGACCCCATTGCGTGATCTGACCCTGAAGGTCTATCACCTGGAGCTGTCTGAATGCCAGACCTTCGACGATTACAAAGAAGTCATCCGGCTGATGGTGAAAAATCTTGAGGAGGTCTTGCAGGCCCTTGCCTGTTTCGCGCCTCCCAACCGGCGCATTGAGAGAGCGGCAGACCTGTTGAAGCTCAAAGCCATGCGCCTGCTTCAGTTTTGCTCTGAGATGCCGGAAGCGGAAAACGGTTCTGAGGAATGGCGGCACATAGCGAGGAGCATCATCGTAAATTATGAGCAGTTCCGGATTGAAGCAGGTATGCTGTACGAGTTGGTTGTTCCCGGCTCCAGCTTCAGCGTGCTTCGGGCCGCTCTGTGAGAATGCATGGTTAGAGAAAGAAGTAAACAGCCAAAACTCAAGCAAGGCAGAGTCCAGAGCAAATCAGGGCAGCCGCTCGCCATCAGCGTAGGGCCGCTTCTGCTTGATCTGCACGATGCCCTTCACCGGGCAGAGCGCTGCCGCCTGGCCCTGCTCAGCCTTGGTTACTCGCGCGAACGTTGGCAGGAAATTGTCCGGGACGTGAATCCGGAGCTGCGCTTTGTTCTTAGCCCGCGGTTGCTGGACAGGATCATTACTTATCTGGAAAGTGTTGGCCGGCCACTCAGCCGTAAATCGCTTACACGCGCTCTGCATTTACAAGGGGCGGCGACCCTGCAACGAATCCGGCAGTCGATTACTTCAAACCTGCGCTCCGGCAATTTGGCGCACTTTCCCGGTTATAAAGTAGGATTGCCCGCCTGGAAGGAAAAAGAATAAGCCATACGGATTCACCGAACGTGCCCCGCGTTGTTTCTGCGCACGCATGGCAGCGGCTTTCCGCTGTGGAAGAAATGTTTTTGCCGTGGCGGGCTTGAAGAAAAAACACGCCGTTTGAGGTAAAATTTTTAGTTCGTCTGCCGGCTACTGCCCAACAGCAGGTTTGGCCGCCTGCAACGCTCGAGTCCCGCAAGAGAGCAGGCAAGACTCGTCAATCCAGCAAAGGTTTCAAGGAGAGAGTTCAACACATGGCAATTCCAGCAACCCAGATGCGTCCGGGGATGATCATCAAACACAACAACGACCTTCATTTGGTCTTTACCGTGGAACACCGCACGCCCGGCAACCTGCGCGCCTTCATCCAGGCCAAGCTACGCAACATCCGCACCGGCGCCATGTTTGAGCACCGCTTCCGCTCCAGCGATCCCATTGAAAAGATCACAGTGGACGAAATCCCCATGGAATTTCTTTATCAGGATGGCGACAGCTACTGCTTCATGAATACGGAGAACTACGAACAGACGCACCTGAGCAAAGACACGCTGGGCGACTCCGTGGATTACCTGACCCCGAACCTGCAGATCAAGGTCGAGTTTTATGACGGCAAGGCGGTCGGCATAGAGCTGCCGCAGACTGTGGAACTGACCGTGGTGGAAACCGAGCCGGGACTGAAATCGGCCACGGCTTCCAGCGTGACCAAGCCGGCCAAGACCGAAACCGGGCTGGTGGTGCAGGTGCCGCCTTTCATCAATGAGGGCGAGAAGATCCGCGTGGATACCGCGGAAGGCGCGTATTTGTCGCGGGCATAGGAAGCATTCAGCACTCAGCAGTCAGCCAGACCGCTTTTACCGCAAAGAACGCGAAGGACGCAAAGGAATGAAAGAATTTACCGCAGAGATCGCAGAGCGCGCAGAGAAAAGAAGGCCTGCTGATTTTCTTGGATGATGAATCCATTTCTCTGTTCTCTGTGGTGAATTTTTTTGATTCGTGCTATTCGCGTTGATTCGCGGCTGATCCTCTTGCCTTTGCGTTCTTTGCGTCCTCTGCGGTGAGATTCTTTGGTTGATGCTGAGTGCTGACTGCTTTTTATGATTGCCAAACGTTACATCATTCGCGGACGTGTGCAGGGCGTGGGCTTCCGCTGGTTTGTGGACCATGAAGCGCGCTCGCTGGGCCTGGCCGGATGGGTCCGCAATAATATTGACGGCACGGTGGAAGCGCTGGCCATGGGCAGCGACCAGCAGCATCTGGCATTCGCCGGCAAACTGCGCCAGGGCCCGCGGGCCGCTCGCGTGGACGAAGTGAGGGAATTGCCGGCCGAGCCGGTGGATGGTCTTACAACTTTTCGCATTGAAGGAGCCTGGTAGATGGAGCCTAGACCCGCATTGAACTGCGAGCACCTGAAGGAGCTGGTCCGCGAGGTGCCTGACTTCCCTAAAAAAGGGATTTTGTTTTATGACATCACGACATTGCTGAAGGACAAGCTCGGCTTTGCCCGGCTGATTGATGCGCTTTCTGAACACTATATTGACCGCGACATTGACCTGGTGCTGGGCATTGAGGCGCGCGGCTTCATCTTTGGGCCGGCGCTGGCGTACCGGCTCAACGCAGGCTTTGTGCCGATCCGCAAGCCGCGCAAGCTGCCCGCGGAAACCGTGAAGTGGACCTACGACCTGGAATACGGAACAGACACGCTGGAAATCCATAAAGACGCGATCCAGCCCGGACAGCGGGTGATTATCGTGGATGATCTGCTGGCCACCGGCGGCACGGCGAACGCCTGCCTGCAACTGGCGCAGTCACTGGGCGCGAAGGTGGAAGGCATGGGATTTGTGGTGGAGCTGGATTTTTTAAGCGGACGCAAGAAGTTTGACGGCACGGAAGTGTTTTCCTTATTGCACTATGACAAGTAGCAATCAGCAATCAGCAACTAGCCAAAGCAATTAAGATATCGCCGCAGATTTCCGCTGGTGCCGCAGATCAAAAACAAGCGGCCGCGAATTAACGCGAACTACGCGAATCGTTCTCCTGATTTTCTTGATTCGCGTTCATTTGCGGAATTCGCGGCTAAGTTTTGGCCTTTGCTGACTGCTGAGCGCTATTCAGCAATTGATTTCCGCTTTTTCCCGTTCGGTATTTTTGTAAGCCCAGGCCATGCGCGGCGTGTTGTGGGCGATGCCAAAGCGGCCGCGCTGATCGAGCAGGATTATGCCGCCGTGGCCATTCAGGCGCTTTTGCAGGTACTGCATCGCTTCCTGCACAACCGCATCAGGCGCGCCGCCGGTGCGCACGCGGTCGGCGGCCCACTTGGCCAGGACCAATTTCATGATGGGTTCGCCCCATCCGGTGCAGGATCCGGCTGCGCTGAGATTATCGGCGTAGCAGCCGCAGCCAATCAGCGACGAGTCGCCGACGCGTCCGGGATCTTTGTTGAGCGTGCCGCCCGTTGAGGTGCCGGCAGCGATGTTGCCATTGGCGTCGAGCGCGACGCAGCCGACCGTGTCATGGCTGGTGAGCGGGCCGGCAAAGGTGAGATCGGGTTGGCCGGCGGCCTCTTTTTCCTGCGCTTCTTTCAGGCGCTTGATCTCGCGCTCAATCACCAGCTCTTCATTGCGGCAGAGCGGCATGCCGTGCTCCTGGGCAAAGCGCTCCGCGCCTTCGCCGACGAAATAAACGTGCGGGCTCTTATCGAGCACAAGGCGGGAGGCGCGAATGGGATTGCGAATGCGCTCCACGCAGCCCACGCCGCCAGCGCGTAGCGTGGCCCCATCCATCATCAGGGCATCGAGCTGCACGCGGCCGTCGCGGGTGAGAAAGCTGCCGCGGCCAGCGTCAAACGTGTCGTCATCTTCCATGCAGACGATGGCTGCTTCCACGGCGTCCAGCGCGGAGCCGCCGCCTTCCAGGACGTGCCAGCCCCTGGCCAGCGCCTTTTGGACGCCGATTGTGTGGGCTTCCACCATGTCGTCAGGGATGGCCCAGGCGCCGCCGTGTACCACGATTACAGGGAGTTGTCGCAATGTATTAGGCCTCTCGTTGAAGCTGCACGAATTTTATCAGAGGAGCAATTGGCAATTAGCAATTGGCAACTAGCCTTGCGTGGTTAGTATCGGCAGCCTGGGAGATTGCAAAATGGCTCGGCAGGGAAAGATTTTCGGGAACTTTCGTTCTACTTGAGACATTAAGGGTATAGAGACTCACGGGCAGAAGGCCGGTACGGCGCTCTCGGCGGGGCCCAGCCTGTTGCTTTGGGCGGCAATCCTGTTTTTCCCGGCGCGCTGGGCCTGGAAGAAGCTGCGCCGCAAGGTTGAAGAGACTGATATACCTTTGGCTTCATAACTTAGTTCCCAGCCTAAGGTTCGAAACCACAAATAAAATCCGCCATTTCGTCCCACCTGCCGCACACGCGCGGATTTTGCGCGTAGAATTACCTGAGTTGTTACAGGTTTTCCCACAGGTTCTCCCAGCTTTACCACGTTTTTCTCCCCAACGGAGGTAGCCATTCCATGCGTGTAAGATCCGTACTTCTCTTCGCTTGCATCGTTGCGCTCAAATGCACCACTCTGGCGCAGGATGCCGGCAGCCCAGACCCTCAGCCAGTTCCGGTACCAAACTTTGTAGTTCCCACCGGTTCCGATCCGAATGACTCCGGCTACACCAGCCCGATTTTGCTCAACTACGATTGGACACTTGCCGACCCCACGGAAGACAGCGCTTCCCTCCGGTTGGAAGCCAATCGCCAGCGCCGAAGCGGCAATTCTGATTTTATCGGCGACATGATGTTTCAGGCGCAGCAGGAACGGCTGCAGAATCCGCAGCTCATGCCGGGCGTCGCGCCCGCGCCGGGGATCCCGGCGTGGTCAAACCTGGGCCCGCTTAAGAGCAACCATGTTCAGAACGGCGTGCTCCGAACGGTGACCGATAGCGGCCGCGCGCGCACCATCCTTCCCCACCCGACCGACCCGAACATCGTTTACTTCCTCACTTCCTCCGGCGGACTGTGGAAGACGACGGATTTTCAGAAGAACAAGCCAGACTGGGTCTCGCTGACCGACGGCGTGATCACCACTTCGGGTGGCGCAATGGCCTTTGGGCGCAACCCAGACACGCTTTATCTTGGCCTGGGTGATCCGTTTGACGGCAATGCCGCCGCGGGCGCATACGTGCTGAAAAGCACCGATGGCGGAAATACCTGGGGGCCTGCCGTGCGCCTGCTATTCGGCAGCACAAGCGCGGGCAGCGTGCGCGACCTGAAGGTCGATACCAGCGGCCCGGTGGACGTGGTGCTGGCGACGACCGACATCGGCCTTTTCCGCTCAGCCAATGGCGGCGCAACGTTCACTCTGAATCTCAGTCTCCCGCTCATCTATGTCACGCCTGTTGGAGCTTTCCTGCAGCCGGAGTGGAGCATCGTAAATACCAGCAGAGGCTGGGTGGTTGCCACTGAGGCGCCTGTCGTCGGCGTGGCTGCGACCGCTACGACCGATGGCGTAGGCAAGCTTGCTGTTTCCACAGACCAGGGCGCCACATGGCAGGCCTTGGCCGCGTTGACGGAAACCTTCCCTGCTCCGACGGGGACAATTCAAGCCGGCCGCATCACTCTTGGTGTGGGCTCACCTGGTGATGCAAGCGTGTACGCGTTTACCGCGACCCAGCGTGACGGCAGCCAGCTTGATCTGTTCCGCTCAAATGACGGCGGCGCCACATGGACGCCGGCCGGACTGAGAAGCAAGACTCCGCTGAATCCCAACCCCGATGCTCCCAACATGAATCTGATGGGCGGCCAGGCTTTTTATAACCACATGCTTCTGGTAGACCCCAACGACGCGAACCGCAATACGGTGTTCATCGGCGGGCAGCTAAGCTCCGCCAAGAGCGTTGATGGCGGCGCCACATGGACGATCCTGGCCGACTGGCTGGGCCTGTTCAAGATGCCCTACGTGCACGCGGATTATCATTCAGCCGCAATTTCGCCTGTGACGAAGCAGGTGTTCTTCGGCAGCGATGGCGGCATGTTCGTGAGCAATGACGGAGGCGCCACCTGGGACGATGGCAAGAACGAAGGCATCATCACTGAGCTGGCATACTCAATCGCTGTTTCGCCCAACAACCCGCTGTTTACCATCATCGGGACGCAGGACAATGGCACCTTCTCCCGCGTGGCCAACACGGATATCTGGGAGCAGACGCTGGGCGGCGACGGAATCGGCACCGCATGGAGCAAGGCGCCGGTGAACAAGGATGTTGCGTTCACCAGCTTCGCGGGTGGTTCAACCGTGGTGGATGTTAATACTCCGCCTAACATTCAGAATAAGTGGGCCTTCGCCCGCAATGGCATCAACCGGCGCTTTGGCAATTTCTTTACCGCTTACGCCACGCCTTCCGCCGTGGCCGATCCCACTGGACAGGTGTTCTTCAACTACACTAGCCGGCAAATCTACAAAACCACCAACGCCGGGGGCCTCTGGACCGACATTGGCCATACCACGATTCCGGGCAGCGGGACCCCTCCGGGCCCGTCCACACCGCCTTCGCCGGGAATCAATGGCGCGCGCATCTTCCGCGACACACCACACGGCATCGGCGTAAGCCCGACTGCTGACGGCCAGAACCATGTAGCTGTGGTCTGTAACGGAGGCTTTGTGGTGACCACACACAACGGAGGAGCGACGTGGCAGCAAGCGGCGCTCATCGGCACGGTACCCAACTGGCAGGGATTCAACTCAACCGCGGAATGGGCAGACAACACCACGCTGTACATCGGGTCAGAGAGTCCGATTTCCGGCTCACGCGTGGCCAAATCAACCGATGGCGGCCTGACTTTTACCAACATGAGCGCCGGCCTACCCAACGTTCCTGTTGCACGCCTGGCGGTGAGCCCGGCAGACAAGAACACGGTGTACGCCGCTACGTTCCTCGGCGTTTATCGCACCATCAACGGTGGAGTGAGCTGGAGCCGCTTTGGCGCCGGCCTGCCCTTTGTTGAAGTGGACGATATCTACATAGCACCGGATGAAAGTTTCGTTCGCGTCGCCAGCTTTGGCCGCGGCGTGTGGGAGATCCACCCGTAAGAAGAAACTGAATTCGCAACCACGCCGCTCTGGAAACAGGGCGGCGTTTTTTGTCTTTGCGGCGGCGCGATTCGAGAGAAGGAACCTGGCATGATGGCTTGTTTAGCTCTGGAATATGCCTGCATCATCTAAGAACCGCTAGAATTGATACGGAGACTACGCGATGAAGAAGCGTGAAATCGGAAGATCTGGAATTGAAGTTGCGCCGCTGATGCTGGGCGGAAACGTGTTTGGATGGACCGCGGACGAGGCAACGTCGTTCAAGATTCTGGACGCATTTGTTGCCGCTGGCCTGGATTTTATCGACACGGCGGACAGCTACTCAACCTGGGTGCCGGGGCACCAAGGCGGCGAGAGCGAAACCATCATCGGCAACTGGTTCAAGCACAGCGGCAAGCGCGACAAGGTTGTGATCGCAACCAAGGTGGGCTCGGAGATTCCGGGGCAGGGCAAGGGGCTGAGCAAGGCGTGGATCATGCGCCAGGTGGAAGGGTCGCTCCAGAGATTGCAGACCGACCATATCGATCTGTATCAATCCCATCGCGATGACCCGAACACACCTGTGGAGGAAACGCTGGAAGCCTACGCCCAACTGGTCCAGGAAGGCAAAGTGCGCGTGATTGGCTGCTCGAATTTTACGGCGGAGCGGACAAGGGAATCTCTAGCGGCGAGCGGCAAACACGAGTGGCCGCGCTATGAGAGCCTCCAGCCCCAATACAACCTGTATGAGCGCGCGACCTATGAGACCACGCTGGAACCACTGGCGTTGCAGGAAAAGCTGGCCGTGATTCCCTATTATTCGCTGGCCAGCGGCTTCCTCAGCGGCAAATATCGTTCGCAGGACGATTTGAGCAAGAGTCCGCGAGGGCAGGCGGTAAAGAAATATCTGAACGATCGTGGCTTCCGCATTTTGCAGGCGCTGGACCAGGTGGCGGAACGCCATCAGGCAAAGCCGGCACAGGTGGCGTTGGCCTGGCTGATGGCGTGCCCCAGCATCACGGCACCCATCGCCAGCGCCACGAGCGTGGAGCAACTGAATGAGTTAGTGCACGCGACGAAGCTTGAGTTGGACAACGAGTCGATGGAGAAGCTGAACAAGGCCAGCGCGTACGACGAGCAGGCGGAGAGGATCGCATAAGGAAGGCGGCCGCAGATTTTCGCAGATGAAGAACGCGCTTAGCCGCGAATTTCGCGAAAGGGCGCGAATCTGAGGAGAGGCGTCTTTTTCTCCGCCAGTTCCCTCTCAAGCTAAAATCAACTTATGGATACGGCTGCACAGTCGGCGGGCGTGCTGAGTTTTGAAGAAGCTTACGAAGTAGTGCGGGGGCGTTGCCGCAAGATAGTCGCTGCAAAAGACCGCCCATGCGAAGAAGTCTTGCTGTTGCACGCCCTGGGCCGGGTGCTGGCGGAGCCGGTGGTGGCTGACCGTGACTTCCCTCCATTTGCGCGGGCGACGAGGGATGGCTTTGCGGTCCGCGCGGATGATTTAGCCAGCGGCGTGACGACCCTGCGCGTAGTTGGGCAGGTGAGGGCGGGAGACACGTACGATCTGCCGGTGGCCTCCGGAGAAGCCGTGGAGATCATGACCGGGGCAGCCGTGCCTGTGGGCGCTGACGCCGTGGTGATGGTGGAATACACGGAGCGCAAGAGCCAGGAAATTGACCGCAAAGGGCGCGAAGGAACGCAAAGGGAATCGGATGGCGGGAGCATTGGCGATGATGACAACGTTCTAGACATCACGGGCAATGAGAGCCCCAAGCAGGAAGAGAAGAAGACGGAAGACATCGTCGAAATCCAACGAGTGGTGGTGGCCGGCGAGAACGTTGTCCCGCCGGGCGCTGAAGCAAGAGTAGGGCAAGAGCTGTTACCGCTCGGAGCGCGCCTGGGACCTGCGCAAATCGCGCTGGCAGCGGCTGCGGGCAAAGCCAGCCTGAAAGTCTGCCGCAAGCCGAGGGTGGCAATCCTTTCCACCGGGGACGAGCTGGTGGAAGTGGCGGAGAAACCGGGGCCGAGCCAGATCCGCAACAGCAACAGCTATTCTCTGGCGGTCCTGGTGGCGGAATCGGGCGGCGAGGCGGTGCAGTTGCCGATCGCGCCGGACGAAGAAGGCAAGCTGACGGAGTTGATCCAGGAAGGGCTGAAGGCCGACATGCTGCTGCTCTCCGGCGGCGTGTCGATGGGAAAATTTGATCTGGTGGAGCAGGCGCTCACGAATCTGGGAGCGCAGTTCTTTTTTACCGGAGCGTTGATCCAGCCGGGCAAGCCGGTGGTGTTTGGGGAAGTTGGATCAATCCCCTTCTTCGGGCTGCCAGGAAATCCTGTGTCAGTGATGGTGACGTTTGAATTGTTCGCGCGACAGATGGTGCAAGCCCTGAGTGGAGCTGAACCTTCACGGTTGAAGTCGGCCAGCGCGAGGCTCAAGAAGGACTTTAAGACCAAAACTGGGTTAACCAGGTTTTTACCGGCAACGCTGGATGGTGGGTTATATGATCCTGAGGTCGAGGTGGTGCCGTGGCAGGGATCGGGCGACATGCTGGCGGCGGCGCGGGCGAACTGTTATCTTGTGGTGCCGCCAGACCGGGAGAAGCTGGCCAAGGGTGAGATGGTGACGGTGGTGATGCGGTAGGCGTTGTCAAGTACAGATTTTGGTGAGAACTTCCTGATGCGGCATGGCAAACGATTCGTTGTCGGGATCCTTCGACTTTACCTTACGCCTTCTGCGCTCGGTGCCGCTCAGGATGACAGACGCTAGACGGTATCATGGAGCAACAGATGTCGCGATGTAAATGTCATGGGCAAAAAGACTTCAACTCGGGCGGAAGATCGCAAGCCATCGCGCGGCAAGCTTTCACACTATGACGCGGCTGGCCGGGCGACGATGGTGGACGTCTCCGGAAAGGCCGCGAGCCGTCGTGAGGCGGAAGCGTCGGCGTTCATCGAGATGTCAGCGGAAGTACTGAAGGCGCTGCCCCGGAATCCAAAAGGGAACCCGCTGGAAGTGGCCAGATTTGCCGGGATTGCGGCGGCCAAGCGCACCAGCGACTTGATACCAATGTGCCATCCGCTGCCGCTTTCGTTCATTGATGTGACCACTGAGGTGTGCGAGAATGGCGTTCAGGTCAACTCCAAAGCCGCCACCACAGCCCAGACCGGAGTGGAGATGGAAGCGCTGATGGCGGCCACCGTCGCCGCGCTAACGGTATATGACATGTGCAAAGCCCTGGATAAAGGCATCGCCATCCGGGAAATTGTCTTGCAGCGTAAATCAGGGGGAAAGAGCGGAGAGTACCGGCGCACGTTGAAGAAACGGTAGTTGGGTTGAATTGGGTGCTTCTTAGAACTTTTCGAATGCGCCGAAAGAAATAAGTTCATCGCCACGCGATGAACGAAGAAATAGGTTTCATGCCAAGCAACATCAAGGTAATGCTGGTCGACGACAATCCCATGGTGCTGGAGATGTTGCGGCAGGCGCTTGCCCATTTTTCCACCGTACAACCGATGACCGACGCGGCGGACGCCTTGCTGAAAGCGATTGAAGACAAGCCTGACCTGATTATCACCGACTACTCGATGAACGGCATGGACGGCCGCCAACTGCTGCAAAAGATCAAGAGCCGCAACGCCAGCGCCGGAATTCCGGTGATCCTGATGGCGAGCAAGACAGACATCAATGAGAAGCTCAAAGGCGTGCAGGATACGGTGGAGGACTTTATCGAGAAGCCGTTTTTCCTGAAGGAAGCCGCCGCCAAGATCAAGAAAGTGGTGGACAAGATATCGCTGGAAAAGATGGCGCGTGAAGCGCCGGGAGAGTCGGTGCTGCGCGGGAACCTGGCGCAGATGAACGTGCTGGACCTGCTGCAATCGCTGGATATGGGCCGCAAGACCTGCGCGCTGACGCTGCGCAATAACGGCGATCAGTGCAAGATGTATTTCACTGAAGGCCAGATCAACCACGCGGTCTATGGCGATCTGAAGGGCGATCCGGCGGTGTACAAGGTGCTGAGCTGGACGGCGGGAAGCTTTGAGATCGACTTTGCCGGCAGCAGCAGCGAGCAAACGATTACCCAGTCGACGCAAGGCATCTTGCTGGAAGGCTTGCGGCTGCTGGATGAAGCGAATCGGGACACCGAAGAAAACGTGCTGGAAGCCTAGGCAGTGAACGCCGCATCCGTAAAAACAAAGACCGCCGCCGTGCTCACCATCAGCGACTCATCCTACGTGGGAAAACGGGAAGACCTTTCCGGGCCGGCGGTGGTGCGCGCGCTTGAGGCCGCGCAATTCAAGGTGGTCCACGCCTCGGTGCTGCCCGACGAAAAAGATGCGATTGCCGCCCGGCTGATTGAATGCAGCGAGCTGACGCGCCTGGTTGTGACCACGGGCGGGACCGGCATTGCCGCGCGCGACGTTACTCCCGAAGCCACGCTCAGCGTGATTGAGCGCAGGATTGCCGGCGTGGAGGAAAAGATGCGGCAGGAAGGCGCAAAAAAGACTCCTTTTGCCGCGCTAAGCCGGGGCGTTTGCGGAGTGCGGGGAAAAACCCTCCTGCTGAACCTGCCGGGGAGCCCTTCGGCTGCCGTGGAGTCATTGCAGGCGGTGATTGGAATCCTGCCGCACGCGCTAGAGCTGCTGGACGGAAAGACCGAGCACTGAAAGTAAGCCTATGCCAGATCAGACTGTTTTTCCCATGATGGCGTATGAGGATGCAGGCGCAGCCATGGACTGGATGGGACGAGCTTTTGGTTTTCGTCGAACGCAGAAGAATGACGGACAAGCAAGGGCGCGTTGTCCACGGCGAGCTGGAACTTTCAGGCAATACGGTAATGGTTGCGAGCCCAACGCCTGACTATCAGGGTCCAAAGCGCCATGCTGAAACTTGCGAGCAGGCGCGGCAATGGCTAAAGGTTCCGTGGGTCATCGACGGCGTGCTGGTGTTTGTGGATGACATCGATGCGCACTTTACGCAGGCCAAACGAGAGGGAGCAACCATGCTGAGCCAGATCGAAAATGGCGGGCCGGGACGCTTGTATCGGGCGGCCGATCCGGAAGGACACCGCTGGATGTTTGTGCAGCGTTCTGGCAAATAAAAAGTGACGCCAGCGGCGTCACTGAAGATCTTTTCAAACGAATGTGCGGCAGCGGTTACGCGTCGGCCGTAACTTCAGGGAACTTCAGCTTGCTCTTGGAAAGAGCCTTGTTGAGCATGTCTTCGATTTCCACTTCTTCGACATTTTTGGACATTGCGAGTTCGGTCACCAGCAGGTAGCGGGCGCGGTCCAGCATCTTCTTCTCGCGGAAGGAGAGCGGTTTGTCCTTGGCCAGCAGGAGCAGGCTTTTCAGCACAATAGCCACTTCCAGCAGTGAGCCGGTGCGCATTTTGTCGGAATTTTCCTTGAAGCGGAATTTCCAGTCGGTATGGTTGTCGCATTTTCCGTCGACCAGAAAGGTGATGATCTTGACGACTTCGCCGTTTTTTACTACCGGGCGTAGTCCGACCATGCCCACGTTATTGAAAGGGACTTCCACTTTCAGGCTGCTGGCTTTGATCTTGAGAAGGTAAAATTTATGGACGTTCGGGCCTATTGTGCGGCTGCTGATCTGTTCAATTACCCCGACACCGTGATTCGGATAAACTACTTTGTCACCAATTGCGAAGTTCAGTTGACCATTCATGGAAACACCTAGATGGGACATTTGCGGGGGAACTCCAGACAGAAAACATTATAAACTTTTTATATGGATTTAGCAATATTCTTCTGTTAGGACATGGAATTGGCTGGAAAAAAATTCAGGGCGTCCGGGTTTGGGACAGTTAACGTATTCAGGCTGAAAGGGTTATAATTGGCGTTTGTTGACCCGCCGATTTTGACCCAGAGGAGCGTTCTTCCGCTAATATGCCGGAACATATCAAGAGAAAGTTGGAAGAGGAGATCCGGTCTCTGGAGCACGAACTTGCTCATGAGCTGCCGAAAGAGATCAAAAAGGCGGTGGCTATGGGCGATCTCAGCGAAAACGCCGAATATCACATGGCCAAGCAGCGCCAGGAGTTTGTGAATGCCCGGCTGGGCCAGCTTAAAAAGCGCATGTCAGAACTGGCCCTGGTAAACCTGACCAATATCCCTAAAGACCGGGTAGCGTTCGGCTCAAAGGTAAAAGTTTTCGACAACACAAAAGAAGAAGAGATTGTTTATACTTTGGTAACGAGCGAGGAGTCCGACGTGACCAAAGGGTTGATCTCAACAACCTCGCCAATTGGAAAGTCCCTGATGGGCAAAAAAGTGGGCGACACCGCGACCGTGGTTACTCCCAACGGCAAGCGTGAGCTCGAGGTCCTGCACTTGACCACCATTCACGACGAGGCTTCATGACCTGGACCGGGGCGTTTGGACGCGGCTGCCGCGTGCTGCTCTACGCAATTGTGCGCGGGCTTGCGCTTACCCGGATTTCCCCCAACGTTCTGACCTTCCTGGGACTGGTGATTAACACCATCGCCGCCATTCTTTTTGGTTTCGCCAACCCGACAAACTACGGCCGTCTGTTCGCATACGCCGGACTGGTGATTATCGGCGCAGGAATCTTTGACATGGTCGATGGCCGCGTGGCGCGGGCCACGGGACAGGTCACGACTTTTGGCGCGTTTTTCGACTCGGTAATCGACCGCTATAGCGACGTGGCATTGTTCTTCGGTCTGCTGGTGTACTACGCGCGCGGCAATCATTTCTTTTACCTGGTGCTGGTGGCTTTTGTGATGGTCAGCTCGGTGATGGTCAGTTACACGCGGGCGCGGGCGGAGTCGCTGATTGGTTCGTGCAAGGTCGGGTTCATGGAGCGGCCTGAGCGCGTGGTCCTGGTGATTATTGGAGCGCTGTTTGCCCGCTGGGGAGCCATGGCGCCTGTGCTGTGGGTGCTGGCGGTGCTGTCAACCACCACGATTATTCATCGCATCGCATATACGTACCAGCAGACGCGCATTCTGGATGCCCAGGCAGCTGAGGCTGCCGCCGCGCAGCAACAGGCAAACGCCGCGCAAAAGCCCGAAGGCAACAAGCCGCAGCCTGCCAAAGGCAAGGGCCCGCAACAGATTCCGTCGTTCAATTAGCTAGCACTTGAGCATTCAGCACTCAGCCCAACCATGCACCGCAAAAGGACGCAAAGAGCGCAAAGGAAATGCGCAGAAGATTCTTTCTCCCTTTGCGACCTTCGCGCCCTTTGCGGTGAGCTGCCTTGGCTGAATGCTGAATGCTTTAGAATGGCCTGCCATGAAGAGATGCTTCCCTGCTGTTCTGATTACCCTTCTTCTCTCCTCGTCCGCCGCCTTCGCCGTCATCACCGATCCCGTGCGCGTGGAGCAGGGCTTGCTTGCTGGAACCAGCGGCTCGTCGGCAGACATGCGCGTCTATCGTGGCATTCCCTTCGCCGCGCCGCCTGTAGGCGATTTGCGCTGGAAAGCGCCACAGCCTGCAGCAAAGTGGCAAGGTGTGCGGAAAGCAACAGAGTTTTCCAATGCCTGCTGGCAAACGCCGTATCCTGCTGCGGCAGCTATCTACCAGGCAAAGCTGCCACCGCTCAGCGAAGATTGCCTTTACCTGAATATATGGACGCCCGCGAAGTCCGCCAAAGATCGCCTGCCGGTGATGGTCTGGATCCATGGCGGAGGCTTTACCCGCGGCTTCGCCGGCACGGGTGCTTATGACGGCGAGGCGCTGGCCCGCAAAGGCGCGGTGATCGTGACCCTGAATTACCGGCTGGGCATCTTTGCCTTCTTCGCACATCCAGCGTTGAGCGCCGAATCCGGCCACCATGCTTCCGGCAACTACGCATTGCTGGACCAGATTGCGGCTTTGCAGTGGGTACAGAAAAATATCGCGGCTTTCGGCGGCGATGCTGCGCGCGTAACGATCTTTGGCGAGTCAGCGGGGTCATGGGCCGTGAACTCGTTGATGGCTAGTCCTTTGGCGAAGGGGCTTTTCCAGCGCGCAATCGGCGAGAGCGGCGGTTCGTTTTCTCCGATGAGGACGCTGGCGGAGGCCGAAAAGGAGGGATTACATCTGGCGGTTCTCCTGACTCTTGCCAATGCGGCTGGCGCCAAGATTGAGGCTGGCGACAAACCGCCAGCGCAATCGATTTTGAAGACGCTGCGCTCCAAACCGGCGGAAGAGTTGCTGAAGGCGTCGGACGCTGAAACTGTCCGCCCCATGGTCGATGGATGGGTTCTGCCGGAAGATGTCGCCACGATTTTTGCCCAAGGCAAGCAGCATGATGTTCCATTGATCGTCGGCTATAACGCCGACGAAGGCACCACGCTGGCGCCGCAAGCCGCCAACCTGAAGGCCATGATGTTTACCGCTGGAGCTTACCAGCGCTATGGCTCGCAGGCTGATGCGTTTTTAAAAGTCTATCCCGCCGGCTCCGACGAACAGGCGGTTACGTCCTTTTACTCAGCTTTTCGCGACCAGAGTTTTGGCTGGGAGATGCGCACGTGGGCGCGCATGGCCACAAAGACCGGACATCAGCCAGCGTACCTGTACTATTTCAGCCGCCGGGCGCCGGGCCCGCAGAGCGCGAGGCTGCGCGCGTTTCATGCTTTGGATATCGCTTATGTTTTCGGGACTTTCGTGTGGCCGTTCCCCTGGGACGATACGGACAAGAAGCTCAGTGACGCGATGACCAGCTACTGGGTTAATTTTGCCGCTACGGGCAATCCCAACGGCGGAAACCTCGCCAAATGGCCGGTGTATAACGCGAAAGACGATCAGGCGCTGGAGTTCGGCGACCAGGTCGCCGTCCGTTCGGAAGTCAACAAGGCGGGGCTGGATTTCTTTGATGGCTATTACCAGTCATTGGCGGAGAAGAGGGCCGGCGCGGCGGCGACGGCAAAGTAGCTACTGAGCCGACTCCGCAGCTACGAATTCTCCATCACCAGGATTAATGCCAAGCCGTCATATCCCTTGCTGCCCACGGTCTGGATCACGGTTGTGGTCACGCGTTTTTCGGCGGCCAGCGCTTCGTTAAATTTCCGGATGCCCTGCACATTCTCGTCTTTGCTTTCCGGGTCAGCCACCGCGCCTTTGCGCACCACGTTGTCGGCGATGATCAGCGTACCCTGGCGTGACAGCTTCAGCGACCATTTCAGATAATCGGCGTAACCCTGTTTGTCCGCGTCGATAAAGATCAGATCAAAGGGCGCACTCCCCTCACTCACCAGTTGCGATAACGTGTCCAGGGCGGGGCCCAGCCGTATCTCCACCACACCCGTCAAGTCGGCACGGGCAAGATTGGCGCGCGCAACTTCCGCGTGCTTAGGACTGACCTCCAGCGAGATCAACCTGCCATCGGCAGGCAGGCCGCGCGCCAGCCAGATAGTGCTATATCCGCCCAGCGTGCCCAGTTCCAGTATGCGCCGCGCACCCTGGATGCGGGCCAGCAGGTGAAGCAGCTTCCCCTGCGTCGGGGAGACGCTGATGGCGGGCAACCCAGCCGCTGCGCTGGAGGCCAGCGCAGCCTCAAGGGCCGGATCGGACGGGAAAAAGAGATCGGTAATGTAGCTGTCAACGGCAGACCATTGGTCCTGACCAGTCATCCCACGATTTTACTTGACGCCCCTGGCCGCCAACCGGATAATTGAACATGTTCAAATATGACATCTAGCGGCTCACTTCATCAACGAAAGTTGCGCATCGTTATTCCCGGCGGAAGCGGCCAGGTCGGCAACGTGCTGGCCCGGCATTTTCACGGTCAAGGGCATTCGATCACAGTGCTATCGCGCCAGCGGATGTCCGCGCCGTGGAAAGTCTTGCCATGGAATGGACACGATCTGGGGAACTGGGCACAAGCGATCGATGGCGCCGATATCGTGATCAATCTTGCCGGGCGGAGCGTGAATTGCCGTTACACGCTGAAGAACCGCCGAGAGATCCTTGAGTCCAGAACGCTCTCCACTCGCGCCGTAGGACAGGCCATTGTCCAGGCTGCGAGGCCACCGAGGCTCTGGATTAATGCCAGCACGGCGACGATCTATCGCCATGCTCTTGACCGTCCTATGGATGAATCCACCGGCGAGATTGGCGGCGACGAAGTCGGCGTACCATCGACGTGGAGCTTCAGCATAGACGTAGCTACAAGCTGGGAGCACGAATTCTTTTCCGCAGCCACACCCCACACGCGAAAAATAGCCCTGCGCAGCGCGATGACCATGAGCCCCGACCGTGGCGGGATTTTTGAGACCCTGCTGAATCTTGTGCGGGCAGGGTTGGGCGGGAAAGCCGCTTCAGGAGAGCAATTTATTTCCTGGGTGCATGAAACCGATTTTGTGCGGGCGATTGATTTTCTCATCGAGCGCAAGACTCTCGATGGCTGCATCAATATCTGCTCGCCCTGCCCGCTTCCGAATCAGGAATTCATGCGCGACCTTCGTGAAGCGTGGGGGGCACGCATTGGTCTGCCTGCGGCACGATGGATGCTGGAATTCGGGGCCGTGTTCTTACGCACGGAAACCGAATTGATTCTCAAGAGCCGCCGCGTTGTGCCGCAGAGACTCCAGAGCGAGGGTTTTCAGTTCAACTTTGCCGAGTGGCCGAACGCCGCGTGCGATCTGGTGAAGCGTTGGTGTGCGAACCATGCCGCGCATGAATCCAAACTACTTTGACGCGAGCGCAGCCTGCTCGGTCTGCTGCCTTTTCTTTCCGGCAGCAGCGCCATCGATCACCAACCGAGCAATGCGCTCGCGATGGAACGCCGCATCTCCCAACATGGTCTCTGAGGCCTTGGCCCGCCGATAGTAGAGATGAATGTCGTTCTCCCAGGTGAAGCCCATGCCGCCGTGCACCTGTATGCCGCGATTGCCCACGTTGCGCGCGGCGTCGCTCGCGTACATTTTGGCTACGGAGACGGCCGCTGCGGCGTCCGGGATGTTTTCTTCCAGCGCCCACGCGGCGTAATAGGTGGCGGAGCGTGAGCTCTCGGTTTCCAGGTACATATCGGCGCAGAGGTGCTGCACGGCCTGAAAGACGCCGATCGGCTTGCCGAACTGCTTGCGCGTCTTGGCGTAAGCCACGGTCAATTCCAGCGTGCGCTGCATGCCGCCCGTCATCTCTGCGCACAAGGCCGCTGTGGCCACGTTCAGCGCTCCGGCCAGGCCGCTGGGATCGCCAAGCTCTTCAGCCGGAGTGTTCTTGAATTCCAGGGCATAAATCTTTCTCGCCAGGTCCATGCCTTTCATCGGCTCAATGTGAAGGCCGGGCGCCTTGGCGTCGACAACGAAGACTCCGTCGCGCGCGATCACAACGATGAAGTCGGCAACGGCGGCGTCTGTGACAAAGAGTTTTTGTCCATTGAGCTTACCGCCTGCGGCGCTGATCTTGAGGCCATCGGGGTCCCAGCTTCCGGCGGACTCCACCAGAGCGACGGTTGCACGCGCCTGCCCCGCGGCAATGCGCTGGAGATATTTTTTCTTCTGCGCAGGCGTGGCGCAGGCATCAATCACGGCCCCGGCCAGCGCGACCGTGGAGAAGAATGGCCCCGGCAGCAGGGCGTAGCCGGCTTCTTCCAGCAACAGGACCAGTTCCACCTTGCCGAGCCCCATGCCGCCGTATTCTTCCGGCGTGATGATTCCGGTAAATCCCTGCTCCGCCAGCTTGGTCCACAAAGCGGCGTCATAGGCGGTTTCGGTTTCCATGGTCTTGCGCACCGCCGCGATGGGACTTTCACCGGCAAAAAACTTGCGTGCCGTGTCTTTCAGAATCTGCTGGCTTTCCGATAATCCAAATTGCATGGTGGTGCTCCTTTTTAGCACTCAGCAATCAGCATTCAGTCCCGAATTTTTTTACCGCAAAGGGCGCAAAGGGGGAAAAAGCGTATATGAAGAGCAGCAATTTTCTGCGGTCGCTGGTTTAAATTCTTTTTCGCATTCCTTTGCGCGCTTTGCGTCCTTCGCGGTTCATGCTTTGACTGGCTGCTGAGTGCTGACTGCTACCCGCTAATAACTCTTTGGTAATCCCAGCACAAAATGTCCGATAATGTTGCGCTGGATTTCTGACGTGCCTGCTTCAATCGTGTTGCCGCGCGAACGCAGATACCCGTAGGCCCACATGCCGTTGTCGATGGCGTGGTCGTCTCCGGCCTCCAACTGGCCGTACGGCCCAAGCACCTCCTGGGCGATCTGCTGGAAGCGCTGGTTCAGCTCGCTCCAGAAAATCTTCTGGATGGAGCCTTCCGGTCCCGGCACGCCGGTGGCGTTGATGCGGCTGAAGGCTCGCATCTGGTTGCAGCGCATGACTTCGATTTCGGCATAGCATTGCGCCAGCTTCTGGCGGATGACCGGGTCTTCAGCCGCCGGCCGGCCATTGCGCTCGGTGGTTTTAGCCAGATCGATGAGGCGCTCCATATTGCGGCGATAGGTGATCTGCAGGCCCGCGCCGAAGGTGCCACGCTCATGCATGAGGGTGCCCATGGCCACGCCCCAGCCTTCATTGACTTTGCCGACCACGTTCGCAACCGGAATTCGCACGTCATGGAAGAAAAGCTCATTGAATTCTGTCTCGCCGGTCATCTGGCGCAGCGGACGCACTTCAACTCCGGGGGTCTTCATATCCACCAGCAACACGGTCAGGCCCTTGTGCTTGGGGGCATCGGGGTCTGTGCGCACTACCAGCTCGCACCAGTGCGCGGCCCAGCCGTAACTGTTCCAGACCTTCTGGCCGTTCACCACGTAGTGATCGCCATCAAGTTTGGCTTCGCAGCGCACGTTGGCCAGGTCAGAGCCGGCGTCAGGCTCGGAGAATCCCTGGCACCAGATTTCTTCCGCGCTCAGGATTTTGGCAAGATGCCTCTTCTTCTGCGCCTCTGTGCCAAAAGCGATGATCGTTGGGCCGATAATTCCCAGGCCGAGCACATTGGCCAGAGGCGGCGCCTGGGCCAGCGCCATCTCCTGCCAGAAGATGACCTGCTCCATCAGGCTTGCGCCGCGGCCGCCATACTCTTTGGGCCATGAGATTCCCGCCCAGCCGCCTTCATACAGCTTGCGCTGCCAGCGCTTCAGGTATTCGAAACGCGACTCCATCGATTCCTCGCGGCGCTCGTCCCAGTCGTTAGGTGCGTTGGCGGCAAGCCAGGTACGCAGCTCATCGCGAAACTTGATTTCGTCGGGGCTGAGATTCAGGTCCATTGGTTCCTCCTGCGGGTGGAACGAGGTCGCGCGTCAATGCGGGCCAGCGCAACCGAAGTCTTATCCGTTACGAAATGAATAGCCATTCATTTTCGCAGACAAGTTTACATCGTTTGTGCCTGTCGCTGCGCTCCAAACCGCCAAAGATCCTTCAGCGACCGCCAATCGCACTGCGCCGCACTAACCCCGCGTATGTTTCACCATGTGCACCACCGGCAGCGTGATGTCGCCTTCCAGCGGAACCTCAAGCCGCTCCAAAGCGACATAGCCTCTCTGCTGAAAGAGTTTCACTCCGGTGAGCGTGGCGCCCATTTCAAAGCGGGTAAATCCGGCGGCACGGGCGGCGGCTTCGCAGGCATCCAGCAGCAAAGTACCAATGCCCCGGCGGGCCCAGTCAGGATGAATAAAGAATGCGCGTATCTTGGCGGCGTCTTTGGCGGGGTCGAGCAGATCGTCCTGGCGATCATGCCAGCGGTCGCCGCCGTAAAGCGTCTTGCGCTTGCTCCATCCGCCACAAGCGACGATGACGGGCTGCTGCCCAACATCCGAGGCTTCGGGGACGGTCTCAACCAGCAGGTAAGTGCCATCGCCAATGAGCTGACTGTCAACGCCGAAGATGGTTCGGAGCGCGCTATCGATTTGCCGCGGAGTGTAGTCCTGGGACTGCAAACGCCGCACGGAGGCATCGATCAACTGGCGCAGGACGGGCACGTCCGATGGGAGCGCGGCGCGAATGTTGAAGCTGGACGGCATGTAGACGAAATCATTCTACCCAAAGCAGAAAAGCGGCCCGCGGGCCGCTTGCCTTGACACCTATTGGGGCAGTTTATTTCTGTCCCATCTGCGTCAGAAATGCTTTTACTTCCTGGCTATGAGCGCCGCTGGGCTCAAGCTGTAGATATTTGTTGCAGGTGGTTTTGGCGTCGTCATATTTCTGCGCGCTGAACTGCACGCCGCACAAGTTGTACTGGCCCAGGGCCGAACTCGGGTCGAGGGCCGCGGCTTTCTTGAGCGCCACAATGGCCTCATCAGGCTTTTGCAGCTTCATGTAAATGCCGCCCTGCGAGGTCAGCATGCGCACTTCGCCGGCTTTGGCTGCGGCAGGGGCCGATTGCGGGTTCTTCGGGTCAGGAGGCGTGGTGCCGGAGGCCAGAGACTGCGCAACCTGTATTCCCTTGTCAAGGGTTTGCGCCGCTTCCTGCATCTGATTGGATTTGCTCTGGGCCTCGCCCAGGTACATATAGAATTCCCAGCGGCTGGTATCGGGCGCGGCGGCAATCAACTGCTTGAACGCGTTTTCCGCCTTGGGCCAGTCTTGCGCCTGTCGTGCCGTCTCTCCGTCCTTGATCAGGGAATTCAGGCCGGCAATTTTCTTGTTGTCGGCTTCAATCTTGGCGAGCTGCTCCTTGGTGAGCTTGGGTGCGGCCGTACCGGAGTCAGGCGCCGGGGAATCCTTGGAAATATCGATCTTCAGAAAGTTGCTGCCGGTTGAATTTCCGGTTCCGACAGAGGTCTTTTCAGTAAAAAGCTTTTCCCCTTTATCGCCGATAACATCCACCTGGTAATTACCGTACGGCACGCCCAGCAAGGAAAAATCACCGTTCTTTTCCGACTTGCTCTTATAGGTCTTGCCCGTGTCAACGTTGGTCAACACCACCTGAGCATTGGGAAAGGGACTTCCCTCCCGGGTGACTTTGCCTTCGACCGGAGTGCCAATCGTCTGCGCATGCGCGGGCAGGAAGGCGGCTGCGATTAACGCGGCAGCCATCGCAAACAAAATAGTGTTCCTCTTCATTTATTGCTGTGCCTCCAATGCCGCGGGTAGGGCGCCGATCACAAAAAAGCGCCTGCCGCTTTTTGAGCATCTTTGAAACAAACAGATTTAGAAGAAACAGACGGCGCTTTTGCTGCTACCCGTATTATTTTTTCTTCTTTTCCTTGTAGGTAGTTTCAATCTTGGCTCCCAACATATCCATCATCTGCTTGACTTCGCCAGCGTGAGGGCCGTCAGGGGCTAATTCCAGATATTTGTTAAAGGCCTCTTTAGTTCCTGGCAATGCGATATAGTGACCATCCGCATCCAATTTACCCTCGCTCAGG
>DASSXL010000144.1:0-13480 GCA_035703825.1 Candidatus Angelobacter sp. | reverse complement strand
AGGTCCACGCCCCACTCCCAATCGTCGAAGCCGATTGACCCCGTAATGATCTGCCGCACAGTTCCGGCGTAGCGCCGGCCGACCAGCCCATGTTCTTCCATCTGGCGCTGGCGCTCTTCAATGGGCAGGCTGTACCAGTTTTTGTCCTCGCCGCGGCGGCGGTCCATCGGGTAGAAACAGATATAGCGGTTGGGCGGAATCTGCGGAAAGAGCCGTGGACGCATTGCCTCAGTCTGGCGCTTGATGGTGTCTTCGATGGCCGCGTTCCACTCTGGCGAATGGGGATCAATTCCCTTCTCCCGCAAGTCGCGATACAGCTTGACCGAGGATTCATATAAGCCAAGCTCCACGACAGAAAGATACGACGTGGTCTGCTCCAGATAATCGCTCAGGCGCAGACGGGAAATAGCCAGTTCAGCCGCCTTGAGCTGATCAAAAGAGTTGCGGAAATGGACAACCAGCAGATCGCCCTTGTGCCCAAGTAGAGAAAACACCGCGGTCTGGCCGGCAACGTCATTTTCCATCTTCAATAGCGCGGCTGAGGCTTCCGCCGCAATCTCATGCTGCTGGGCCGGACTCAATTTGCGCCATTCCGTCCAGCGGAAGCGAAACATCTGGTGCAGGACGCTTGAGCCTTCAATGGTTAGAGGTACCGCATGCAGGTCGCTGCCGCTGATTTTTATCTCTGCCTTCGTGGTGGTCGCCATCGTTTTCTCAGCCTTCTTTCCACTGCCTATTGTGATTGTAAGCCCGCTGCTTTAGATTTTGTGTCTATGCCCGTTGCAAAAACGTCCGCCGCAAAAAGCCCCGCTGGCAAGACCAAGTCCCAGCCAAAGCCATCGGTTAAAGCCTCTGGTCCTGCCAAGCCCATGGCCGCCAAGACCAAAGCTGCTAAAGGCAAATACGATCCTCTGGCCCCGCAACGCGTCCAGGACATTCTAAATCGGCTGGACCAGCGCTATCCCAACGTTCGCTGCGCGCTGCACCACAACAATGCCTGGGAGCTGCTGATTGCAACGATCCTATCAGCCCAGTGCACTGACGTGATGGTGAACAAGGTGACTCCGGGACTGTTCCAGAAGTATCCCACGCCGCAAGCCATGGCCGCCGCCACTCCGGAGCAGCTTGAACCCGATCTGCGGCCAACCGGGTTTTATCGCAACAAGGCCAAGTCAGTGGTGGGCGCTTCCAAGGCGATCATGGAAAACTTCGGCGGCCAGGTGCCGGACGAAATGGACAAACTGCTGACTCTTCCGGGCGTAGCGCGAAAGACAGCCAACGTGGTGCTGGGATCATGGTTCGGACAAGCTGTGGGCGTGGTGGTTGATACCCACGTGCATCGCATATCTCGACGGCTGGAACTCACCAAAGCCGACGATCCTAAAAATATTGAGCAGGACCTGATGAAAGTGATCCCGCAAGCAAAGTGGATCGACTTCTCGCACCAGATCATCCATCACGGTCGCGCGCTATGTATTGCGAGACGGCCCAAATGCGCCGAGTGCCCACTGGAAAACAGCTGCCACGCTGCGGATAAGACGTGGTCAACGGTGGAGATACACAGACACGCAAAAGCGTAGAGCTCATAACAAGCATGGCTATGATCCGCTATTATCAGGACTCCATGCACATCGGAACCCCACATCATTCATCCGCAGATCCGGAGGATCGGACTCTTCATACCAATTGACCAAATCGGATGCTTCCCTCGCGAAGGAACCGCCTTTATTGATCTTTTCAGATGACGGTGCAGAACTAAAACGAGGATTCACGGCCCAATCGTTCGTCCACTCAAAGACATTACCTGCCATGTCATAACACCCTTCGTCACTCTTGCCTTCTGGATACTGATTTACCGGCGTTGTGGTTCCGATTGATGAATTTTTGGAGTTGCAGCGATTGCGACTAAAGTCATTACCCCAAGGGTAAAGATTGCCTTTAATACCAGCAGCTGCGCGCTCCCACTCGAGCGCGGTGGGGAGGCGTTTTCCAGCCCAAGCAGTGTAGGCAACGGCTTCATACCACGTGATTCCTGTGACGGGATGATTTGCATTTATGGCGCCAAGCACCTTAGCCTCCGTTCGGGCTAGAAGGCGTTCTAAGTGTTGGAGCAATCCAGCGTCCATGGTTCGATTCATGAACCCAGTGGTCCTTATAAATTCCGCGTACTGACTGTTTGTGACTGGATAAACATCAATCCAAAACTCGTTTTTTACAACAGCAGATTGCCGGCTGCGCCCTCTAATGAAAGCTCCCGCCGGAATTCTGATCATGTCTCTGGGCGGGACTACGGGGTTTGAAGTATCGCGCTGATTTAAAGTATCTTTACGGCCTGGATCATGCTGCGGATTTGATTGGGTGTCAGAATGAATCGGTGCACTGATTCTGAAAAGGTGATTAGTGAGATCTTGGCGCACGATGGATTCGAAATCCGTCAATTCTTGAAATTCCCTGATAAGAGCAAGTTTTCTGGCTTCCGCGCAGAACTCAAGCAAACTCTGCTTTTGATTAAGGTCCTCCGTGTTTCTAAAATTAACGGGCCGCTGACAGAAATAGAGCATGGTTTTTGGTGCGCCATTCATTTTCCAGAGTTCATGCGCTATTTGAAATTCTTCGACCGTACCAGAGGGTGCTCGGTCGGTCGGAGTTCCAAATCGGTTCCAAAAAATTCCAATAAAAATGTCGGTATGCTCAAGGTCTGCTTGTTCTAAGATGATCGGTTGCGGCACTCCTAAGCTGGGTACCATGTCTTCCCATCGAACCAATTCGATCAGCATTCCTAGGTGTCTGGCGACAGTCGAGTTGAGCTCATTAACTATCGATGCAACAATCATTCTTTCATGCACCACGTCCGACGGCGATGCCAAAAAAAGCCTTAAGGTCTTGCGTTCTCGCATATTTTTTGGGTTGGATTCTAACATAGGTATTTGGCCCAAATCGGGTCAACTTCAGATGTAACATTCTGTAGATTGCTGTTCCGAAAAAGCTTTGCCTAGTCATTTCCAAGCACAGCCGGAAAAACGCTTACGAAAGTACGGATCTTCATGTATAAATGGCTCTTTTTGTTTACGGTAACGATAGCGGAGGCAGTTGGAATCGCTGCCCAAACTGCTACGCCGAATACCGTCACAGCTCTTCCAGTCATCACCGATCCTGCTCAAATCACATCGAAACAAAAATTCGATATCCAGCCCTTCACCGTGGAAAAGCTGTACATGACTCACAACGTCGGTGACAGTTCGTGGTCGCCCGACGACAAACAGGTAGCGTTCGTCACCAACATCAGCGGGCGCAACAATATCTGGGTCGTCTCGGCTGGGAGCGGCTGGCCTACGCAGCTCACTGTCAGCAACCAGCGCCAGGCTAATGTCGCATGGTCACCCAAGGGCCGCTGGATCACCTACAACTCTGATTACGACGGCAACGAACAATGGGACCTGTTCCTGGTCTCAGCCGACAGCGGACAGGTCGTGAACCTCACCAACACTCCTGAGGTTTCTGAAGAAGGCGCGGCGTGGTCGCCTGACGGAGAGAAGATTGCCTACAGCGTAAAGCCTAAGCGCTCCCCCAATTACGAGCTCGACACCATCGAAATTGACACCAAAAAAATTATCCACCTCACAGCCAACACTCCATCGCAACTCAGCAACGCGTCGCCGATGTGGTCGAAGGACGGGAAGTTGATCGTTTTTACACAGCAGCGGGCCGACGGCAAAGATGCAAATATCTTCATCGTGAGCGCGGCGGGCGGCAAAGCAACGAATCTTACGCCGCATCAGGGAGAGAACAACTTCCTGGCGACAGACATCTCAACCGACGGCAAGACTCTGCTGATCACCTCTAACGCCGGCAACGGCTACCAGAACGCCGCGCTCCTGGACATAGCAACAAAGAAAATCTCCTGGCTCACAAATGACAAATGGGAGGTTACCTCGGGACACTTTTCGCGCGACGGCAAACGCGTCACCTGGATGGCGAACGTAGACGGCAATCAGGACATTTTCTTTTTCGACCTGGCGGCAAAGCAGGCGCACGCGCTCCCGATCGCGAAGGGCATCAACTGGTTGGCGGGGGCGGAAAGCGCGTTCAGCCATGATGGCGCGCGACTGCTCTATCGGCATGAGGGCGCCAATGCGCCGAACGATCTGTGGACCTACGATTTCGCAACACAAAGGCCCCTGCAAGTGACGCATTCGCTGGTTGGCGGGCTCCGCAGTCAGGACTTGGTCGAGCCATTCCTGGCGCACTATCCCAGCAAGGACGGAAAGTGGCAAATCTCCGCCTTCGTTTACGTTCCCTACAACGCGGAGAGAAACGGCCAGAATGCCCTTGTCGTCGCCATCCACGGCGGTCCAGAGTCGCAGGCCATGAATTTCTTCAACCGCAACATTCAATACCTGGTAAATCAAGGATATTTCGCAATCGTGCCGAATTACCGGGGCTCAACCGGCTATGGCAAGGAGTTCCAGGATGCCGACCGCTTTGACATGGGCGGAGGCGATCTGGAAGACGTGATCGCTGCCGCCGAGTGGATGAAGAAGACCGGCTTCATTGATCCAAAGAAAATGGCGGTCGCCGGCGGCAGCTACGGCGGCTATCTCACCATGATGGCCGTTACCAAGGCACCCGATCTCTGGGCCGCCGCCGTGCCTATTGTTCCGTTCGTCAACTGGTTCACTGAGATTGAGAATGAAGATCCCGCCTTACGCGAGTACGACATCTCTACCATGGGCGATCCGGTGAAAGACAAGGCGCGGTTGCAGGAGCGCTCGCCGATTAACTTTGTCGACAGGATCAAAGCGCCGTTGCTGCTGCTGGCCGGCGGCAACGACCCGCGCTGTCCGCGCACCGAGGCTGAGCAGGTGGCCAGCGCGGTCAAGAAGCGCAATGGCGTGGTGGAGCTGAAGGTCTATGAGAACGAAGGCCACGGCTTCGTGAAGGTGGAGAACCAGATTGACGCCTACACGCGCCTTGCGGAATTTCTGAAGAAGTATGCGCCACCGGCAAAGTGCGGCTGCAACATTTACGATTAGCGTTTCAAGCTGCGCGCTTTTATTTTTTCCATGACTCAGCGCGAATCTTCGACCCTAAGCGATTGCCGGCTCGAAACTAAGATCCAAACTTCGAGCCAAAAAACCTCTTCGCCGTAACGGTCTGTTCCGCCCGCGAATGGGTCAAGTTGCTGGAAACAAAGTCAACATTCTTGTTCAAGCCCACGAGCAGGAGCGCGGGATCAGCTTGGAAGGCATTGATTACAATAACTTAGCTATGATCCCGGTAATTTTCCCGTTAACCCTCACGCGACATCCGCGGTTCGAAAATCTTTTCGCTCTTTCATGTTTTCAGCATTCATATTTTCACCATTCTGCTAATATTCTGTTGTTGTTTGGGAACATCCAGAGTTTTGCTCTTGCTGGATACTTGAGAGATCAGGCAAAGATGTTTTTGCGGGCGCACAAGTGGATACGCGGTTTGGTTCTCGGGTGCATGGTCATGCTTGCCGGGACTGCGTCATGCTTCTGCGAGTCCTATGATCCTGATCCGTACGATAATGTCCCGCCGGTCGTAACGGTTGAGTTCAACTACGTTATTCCCGGACACGTAAACATTCGGCCTCAGAGTCAAAACAAGCGCCCCTTACGAGTCAATTCAGCCATCAAATCGCGATCTCTGCCGTCCGCTGAAATGAGCGGGCTGTTTGAGTCGCGTGTTGCAACTCCCATTCTCTTCTCTCCTCAAGGGGCCATTCCTCTTAGACGCTAGGAATTTCACTCCCGGACTCTGTACGCGAATCGGCGCAATTTTCCCCGAATGCGGCGCCACAAAGTCGCGACGAGCAAACGCTCAATAGCAAAGCAATTTTTTTGCATGAAAGCCCAGAGACCATGTTTGGGTTTAAGGCTTCGCCATCCACTGCCGGGCGTTTTCAGGTAGTGAGCGTTTGAGACTCCGCGCACTAAACATCACGATTCGCCTCTTTTGATCTCTATACCGTCTCACAGAGGACGGTAAGAGCGCCGGAATCGGGCTTCCGGCAAAAAAGTCGGGTACCGGCACTGGTTGCCGGCTGGGCACCGCGCATCAGCCAAAAGCCAGGTTTCGGTGCCCGACTTTTTTATTGGATTCCGCAGATTCAGCGCAGCCGAAACGTGGTCCCCTGAAGATTGACCAGCTCATTTATTTTTTCCCGCAGTTCCGGCTGAAGCTTTCGATTTCGAGAGGAGAGAATCCGCCGGCCCGAAACGCATCTTGCATCTGCAAGGCCCAAAAAACTTGGAAACCTTTTTCTACAGCGACCGTATATATCTCCCAGAAAGACACATTACGGCCAACGAAGAACCAAACGCAGGTCAGGATCAGGGGAAACCTAGAATGCAGCTTCTGGAAGATGTTAGGTACGCATTACGGCAGTTCAGAAAAGCTCCCGGCTTTACGGCAACAGCCATTTTGACGCTGGCGCTTGGCATTGGCGCAACAACCTCAATCTTTACGCTGGTACATGCGGTGCTACTGAAGTCGCTCCCCGTGACCAAGCCTGGTGAGCTGGTGCGAGTGGGCAATGAGGAAAACTGCTGCATTAACGGCGGATTACAGGATAACTGGTCCCTGTTTTCCTTTGAGCAGTACAAACAGTTCAAGGAACATACTCCGGGCTTCAAGGAATTAGCGGCGATGCAGGCTGGGAGCAGCCTGATGGGAGTCCGCTCCAGTACCAGCAACAAGCCATCCGAATCGTTCCGAGGCGAGTTTGTCTCCGGCAATTATTTTTCGACGTTTGGAATTCCCGCCTATGCCGGCCGGATGCTTTCCCCGCAGGATGACGCCAAAGGCGCTCCGATGGCTGCCGTGATGAGCTTCCGCACCTGGCAGGAAAAGTTTGGAGGCGACCGGTCAGTAGTGGGCGCTGGATTTGTCATGAATGCCCAGCCAGTGACCGTGGTGGGCATTGCGCCTCCGGGTTTCTTTGGCGACCGGGTGCAGAGCAATCCCCCTTCATTCTGGCTCCCGCTCTCCGCCGAACCCGTAATCGAGCCGGCTGTCGGCGTCCTGAATGATGCCGCGTTGGATTGGCTGGACCTGATTGGGCGCACCAACCCCGGAGCGGACACCAAGGCCATGGAAGCGCAGATGCAAGTTGAGCTGCGGCAATTTCTGCTGAGCCCGGAGAGCAAGGTGGAAGACCGGTCCAAGCCTCTGGTGGCGAAACAGACGCTGCATTTCTCTCCTGGTGGGGGCGGCGTGCAGAGGATGCGCGATGAATACCAAGACGGCCTGCACCTGCTGATGTGGATTTCAGCTTTCGTGCTGTTGATTGCCTGCGCCAACCTGGCGAACCTGATGCTGGTGCGGGCAACCGCGCGCAAGCAGCAGATTACGGTCCGCTCCGCGCTGGGCGCTCCACGCAGCACGCTGGTGCGCCAGGCCCTGACGGAAAGCGTTGTGCTGGCGCTGATGGGCGGCGCCGTCGGGATTGCAATCGCATTTGCAGGCACACGTATGATTTTGCGTCTGGCCTTTGCCAATGATTATGTCCCGATCCAGGCTACGCCGTCGCTGCCGGTGCTGGCCTTTGCTTTTGCGACCTCGGTCCTGACCGGCATCCTGTTTGGAATCGCGCCTGCCTGGATGACGGCTAGCGCCAATCCCGCCGAAGCGTTGCGCGGCGCGGGCCGGTCCACCGGAAGCAAAGGCACCTGGGGTCAGAAATCACTGGTGGTGGTGCAGGCCGCGCTCTCACTCGTGCTGCTTTGTGCGGCCGGCCTGTTGACCCGCAGCTTGAACAATATGCAGCACAGGAACTTCGGCTTTGATACGACCAACCGGTACATTCTGCATATTGATCCACAGATGGCTGGATACAAAACGGAGCAACTGGAGCCACTTTACCGCCAGCTCCATGAAAATATAAACGCTATTCCCGGCGTTCAACAGGTCAGCTTTTCGCTTTACAGTCCCATGGAAGGAGATAACTGGGGCGAGGGTGTTTATATTGAAGGCGATCCGCCGCCGGCCCCGGGCACACCCGATCACGGCGCATCATGGCTGCGCGTGAGCCCGAAATATTTTGATACCATCGGCACCAAGATTGTGGAAGGCCGCGCCATCAATGAGCAGGATACGCCAGGGACGCGCGCCGTCGCCCTGGTAAATCGCTTCTTTGAGCAGAAGTATTTCAAGGATGGTCACGCCATTGGAAAGCACTTTAGTGACGACCTTAAGCATCCGGGTGCATTCGAAATTGTTGGCGTGACCGAAGACACGAATTACTGGGGCGCAGCGAGCAAGATGCGCGCCATGTACTTCCTGGCCCAGGGACAGAGCGCGCATAATCCTGACCCGCGTTATCAGCAGTTTGAGGACCGGTCCAACTATTTGAATGCCATTGAAATACAGACGCGCGGCGAAGTCTCTGGACTTGAGATGCAACTTCGCCGGGTACTCTCGCAGATCAATCCCGATCTGGCGATCGTCGATTTTCAAAGCTTCGCAGCCCAAGTAAAGTCAAATTTCATGCAGCAGGCGATGATCGCAAAGCTAACCTCATTCTTTGGCATTCTGGCATTGGTCCTGGCTTCAATTGGGCTCTATGGAGTTACGTCGTATTCCGTGGAGCGCCGCACCAGCGAGATTGGCATTCGCATGGCGCTTGGAGCTGACCGCATGAACATGCTGGGAATGGTCCTGCGCGGAGCCTTTCTACAGGTTGGCATCGGTCTGGCCATTGGAATTCCCGTCACAATTTTTGGCGGGCGTGTGATGGCAAGCCAATTGTATGGAGTAAAACCACATGATCCAGTGGTAATGGTGATAACCACCATCGTGCTTGCGGTCGCGGCATTTGTCGCCGCAGTGATCCCAGCCCGGCGAGCAGCGAACACTGAGCCCATGCTGGCCTTGCGCACGGAGTAAACAACTCTTAGGAAACATTTTCAGAGTCGGTCAGGCTCAGCAAGCCGTTAGGCGGCAGCATTGGCGTGACGGGAGAAATACTTCGGCTGGGAATCTGGGTTCGCGCCTGGCATGATCATTTGCAAGCACGCGCGCGCCTTTTCGGGATCAGATGTGTAACTCTGCTCCCAACAGCATCCCGCGCGTGGACAAATTCTTCCTCATTGGTCACGATGCGCATTTCGTCCCAGTCATACGCGAATTCCCTGCCGCACTTGACGCAAACAACATACATGCCTGTAAGCTGGGCGGCGCGCGGACGGCGCTCTCCCCACCTCACGGTCCGCGGGAACGTCGTCTTCCGGTGCGTACAACCGAACAACAGGTCATACAGCGTCTCTATGAATGTATGGATTGCGGATAATATCGTCCTCATTGCAAAACTCTTTCACGCTGAAAACTGGTGCAGCTTGAATGTTATCGACCCTCTTGGGGTAAGGATGTGCGCTAGATCACGCTTTAGACTGCCAGGGTAATGAAATGGAAAGGGCCGCGGCGTTGGTGATGTTCTAACTGACTGGCCCTCTAATAGAAAGTCACTCAGTGCGGATACATTGCCGTCGCAGCCGTTGATGTGATCACTGCTTTTGCGGTCCCAGACCTCAACGACTTCCAGGCAGCCCTGGCTGGCTGGTCAGCCAGTCTACTGGTGAGGCCCCAATCTTCCACGGCCGCTTCATTTGCTTTTTCCTGCCGCACTTACCAGTTGGCGCCCAGATGAGAGGTGAGTACGGGACACTCCGCTCCAAGCACGACCTTATAAGGGACTGAGTTGCGGAAGTGCGTGCTGATCTGTCCCGTTTTGCGAACTCCGAACCCAATCAGGTCGGCCTTGTCCGCGCGTGAGTGCGCCAGAATTCGTTCGACAGGATCTCCGGCCTCAACCACCAGTTTAACTTTGCAGCGTGGATCAATCTTAGGGCAAAACATCCGCTGCATGGCGCTGCAAAGGCTATCGTGTTCGTCCATGGCTGAAGGATGCCTGCGGTCTTCGCCCGGCACAACGTGAAGCAGGGTCATGTGCGCCGCGCTTTCCGATGACAGCGAAGCCAGATATGGGAAAACACCGCCTGACTCTATGGAAAGATCGGTTGGAAAGAGGACCTCCTTCACTTCAGTCTGTGTGGCGAAGCGACTGGAAATATGCGGACCAACGGTCAGCACCGGGCATGGCAAACTGCGAAAGAGTTCTTCCGCCACTGACCCGAGCAGCAGGCGTTTGAATCCGGTCCGGCCATGCGTGCTCAATATCGCCAGGTCAATATGCTTCTGGCGCACAATGCGGCTTAGTTCTCTGGCAGCGTCGCCGCACGTCACAAGCGGCGTAACGGATATGCCTTCCAACTCCTTGATGCGCACAAAACTCTCAAGCACTGCGCGGGCATCACCCTCCTCTTTTCCATCCAGCAGAGAAAGTTCTTCAGGCGAGACCATGGTATACGGCTGAGCCGTCCAAACATGAGCGGCAAGAACTTGCGAGCCGTATTTTCGCGCGATTGTTGCAACGATGGGCAGCGCCGCACGCGAGGCTTCAGAGAAGTCAGTGGCGTAAAGGATGTTTTTCAAACGGACAGCGGGCAGAATGGGAATTGCTACGGCATTCATAAATAAGCCCCTTCAATATCGTCTGCCGATCGATACGGTAATACAGTGACTGCCATCACACCTTTGCTGTCCAGGTGATACCGGGCGACAGAGCAACCTGAAGGTCAAAGCGCAAACTTCAATGGTGGCGGTCCAATGCATTGAGAACCAGGCGCCGCTGATCACCACAACTGCTTGCCCCACTCCAGGGTTTCCCGCAACTGTTTCTTCAGGATCTTGCCGCCGGGATTTCGCGGCAGAGTGTCTGAGCGCACTACCAAGTATTGCGGCACCTTGAAGTCGGCCAGATGCTCTTTGGCAAATTTCAGGATGTCATTGGCCTCGGCGCGAGCTCCTGGTTTCAGGACGATGGCAGCTCCAACTTTTTCTCCCATCATGGTGTCTGGCACGCCGACTACTGCCACCTCATAGACCGCAGGGTGCGCAAAAAGAGCATTCTCCACTTCAACGCAATAAACATTCTCTCCGCCGCGGTTCACCATATCTTTCTTGCGGTCGACAATCTGCACGAACCCCTGCTCGTCGAGCCGCGCCATGTCTCCGGTGTGCAGCCAGCCACCGGCGAAGGTTTCCGCCGTGGCTTCAGGCTTGTTCCAATATCCCGGCACCACGTTAGGTCCGCGCATCAGAAGTTCCCCCACATCAGTCCCGGGAAATACGCCTTCCAGCTTCAGGTCCACCACCGGTGCGGCAAAGCCCACGGTTTCCGGACGCAGACGCGCATACTCATGTGGCAGAAAGGTGGCTACGGAAGAACATTCGGTCAGGCCAAAGCCATTGCCCACGCGGGCATTGGGAAAAGCTTCAATGATGCGTCCCACCAGGTCAGGCGCGATGGGTGCGCCGCCGTAGCTCACGCGGATGATGGCCTTGGTATTGATCTCCTTGAAGTTCGGCTGATTGATGGCCAGCCAAAAAACCGCAGGCACTGACGTGAGAGTGCTGATCCGCTCCGCTTCAATCAGCTTTAAGAAGCTCTGCACGCTGAACGCAGGCATAATCACCGTGGCGCTGCCGCCTTCACAGGCCACCAGAAACTGGCTGTTGCAGCCGGTCACATGAAATAGCGGCACGGAAACCAGGGTGCGCTGGCTGCCATCCATCGGCAGAAGGCTCACCCGCCGGGACGTCTCAATGTTGGAGAGAAATCCTTCGTGCGTGATCATGGCGCCTTTGGGAAATCCGGTGGTGCCACTGGTATAGAAAATGGCCGCGACATCTTTCTGCTCTTGATTCTCCACCACCAGGCTCTCGCCCTGGGGCAATGCCGCGCCCGGCATAAAGACAAACCTGCTGCCGGAATCCTTCACTACATAGTCAATCTCAGATTCCGTAAAGCGTGTATTCACGGGCACACCCACGGCGCCCGCCATCTGGATGGCGAAAAAGGCGATACACCAATCCGCTCCGTTGCCCAAGCGGATGGCCACGCGATCTCCGGGTTGAATGCCCAGGGCGCGCAGGCCGCCGGCGGCGCGCGCCGCGCGCTCCCAGAAGTTGCGATATGTCAGGCGCTCGCCGCCAACTTCCACCACGGCTTCATTGCCGGGCCACTTTTCCACTGAGGCACGCAGCATCTCCACCAGCGATCGCGGGCGGTTCTGGTAGCGCGCAACGCCATCTGCGCCACGCGCGATGCCTGACTCATCGAAAGGATGAATTACGCCGCTCAATAGGCCCCCTGCCGCTCGAAAATTTTTCTTGGGTTGGTGGCAAGCATGGTCTGCAATTGCTCGTCGGTCACGCCCTGCTGCTTCAGCGCGGGAATTACGTCATTATGAATGTGGAGGTAATGCCACCGCGGCAAAAGCATGGGCAGTTGCCGTTCCGGCAGCCAGTGGTTGTAACACGCCGCATCGTGCGAGAGGACCATCTTTTCCGCATGGCCACGCCGGCACATTGAGGCCACCGTTTTTACCCGATCTTCAAAAGAGACAATCGTGTCGATACCAAAGCGGTCCATGCCGATGTAAGAGCCGTTGCCGACCAGTTCTTCCAAATAAACCAAGTCCGTGGTGTCACCTGAGTGGCCGATCACCACGCGCGAAAGATCGACGCCCTCATCGCGAAATATCCGCTGTTGGTCAAGCCCCACGCGGCTCGCGGCATGGGTGTGCGTTGAGATGGGCACGCCCGTCTGCCGGTGCGCTTGCGCGGTGGCCCGCAAAATTCGCTCAACGTCTTTGGTCACGCCGGGCTCGTCGGTGGCGCACTTCAGGATTCCGGCCCTGACATCCGTACCGGCAATGCCCTCATTGATATCGTGCAAGAACATATCCACCATGAGTTCAGGCCCGCCCAGCACCGTGCCCGGCCCGCGAAAGTGAAAGTAGTGGGGCGCGTCGTGGTAGGTATAAATGCCGGTGGCTACCACGATATTGATTTCTGTCTGTCGCGCGATTTGCTGGATCCTGGGAATATAGCGCCCAATGCCGATTACCGTGAGGTCAACAATCGTATCCACGCCTCTGACCTTCAGCTCGTTCAGGCGCGTTACGGCATCAGCGATACGGTACTCTTCCGTTCCCCACTCTTCGGGATAATTCTGAAGGACCTCGGTATCGAGCACGAAGATGTGTTCGTGCATCAGGGTGGTGCCTAACTGGGTGGAATCGATGGGGCCGCGAACTGTCTGCACCGGTGCCATGGACGGCAAGTATCACAAGTGAGCTTGCGCACGTCAAGCCACACGCGGCGTTTCCGTGGTAGTGGGTCAGTTTAAAAAAAGTGACCCACTACCAGTATCAGCGTCTAGCGATTCGCTTGCGAATCGCGGGCCTTTAGGCAGACGTCATCGCGCCAGCGATGAACCTATCGACAAATGTGTACCACTACCGTTTCCGTGGTGTATATCCAGGCGTTCCGGCGGATAATGGTGAACGTCCATATGCCTGAGCGCTTTCACTTCCGCGATCTCCGTGACCTG
>DASSXL010000221.1:0-57107 GCA_035703825.1 Candidatus Angelobacter sp. | reverse complement strand
AAGCAGGAAGCCCGGAGGAGAGCTGCTCAAGGTTGAGATCAGCAGCACCGCTTGAGCCTTTCAAGAGGCTCTGAATGGCTTGGGAGACTGCGAGGGCGATAACCACAGCGTAAATCTTTTGGACGCTGTCCACTGACCGCTCAATAACCTTGCCGGAGTCAATACTCATGACCCACCATTCTTTTCGTTTGCCTGGTCCTCGAAATATTTAACTAAGCTATCGATGTCCGTGAATACCGGCTTGCCCAAGGTTCGGGCCAGTTGGACTTCCTTGTCGGCACCTGAGGATTCCCCGGGCAAGCGGAGCACCGCTTCACAACAAGGCAAAAATTGGTTATCTAGATCTAGCCAAAATTCGTAAGGGCGGGGAAAAAGCATATGCCAAAAATGCGTTCCGTGTGGTACAAACGGTGCGAAGCCCAAATCGGCCAGGCGGTTAGCCGCTTGGTACGCGTTGCGGACATTAACAGCAACGTCGCCTTTTGTATATGGCCCAGCAACGTAAATGCGCCCAATCATCGTTCCTCTCGCCAGCAGGGACAGAAGGCCAGAACGTAGGTAAGCAATAGCTTCATTCTTGCAGTCTCCATTGCGGATTAGACCCCGGACTATATTTCAGAACTTACAAAATAGTCCTGGCTACTTGTTTAAGGGGGTGAATGCGGGCAGTCTATCAGTGTCGCAAGGAATTGCAAGATAAAACTCGACAGAATGGTTTTCCAAAATCGGCTGGTGGCTCACTATTCCCGTGTTTCTTCTTTAACTCACCATACCGTGGGTGCCCCACCCTTCGCCGCTTTTGCGAAGGGTGGGATTCCACATCTTCTGCCACACCACATCTGATTCTCTTCGTAATGAACAATTCCGCATCCACCCGAGAGACAAGTGTCAGGGCACGACTTTAGCGTTATGCCCGACGCGAGCGTAGCGAGCAAGGGCTGCGGAGTCGTGCCGTAAAGGCAAAAGAAAATTTCTTCCTTGCGCCGCAGGCCCGTCGCGCAGCGTAGTGGAGCGACAATAAAAGCCCAGCGCAAGAGCACCGCCATCAGATCAACACGTTCGGTACGTTTCCGTTTCCTGTTTTCAATTTCGGTGATTTTGGCAATTCTGGCAATTTCCTGATCCGCGCCCATCCGCGCTAATCCGCGGTAATAGTTTGCTTTTTCCTGATCAGTGTCATCTGTGTTCATCAGTGGTAAGTTTTTTTCTTCTCCGTGTCTCCGTGGTGGGTTTTGATTTTCCGATCACCCGATTACGGCGATCACCCGATCCACCTTTGTGCCCTTTGTGGTTAAAGCTCTTCTGTCGGGGTGGGATTCTGCCTCGTCAAGTGGTAGTCTTGCGCAGACGGAGTAAGCCTATGAAATACGCGTTTTCGGTTCTGGTGGCCCTGGGTCTATTGTCGGCATGGTTGCTGAGTGCTGGCGCGAAGCCTGCCGCTCAGCCGGCAATCGACAGTGACATTTTTTCTCCGGCTGACCGCGCCTTGATCGCGACGCTCTCTCCGCTTCCGGAACTGCCCGTTGACACTACCAACAAGTATCGCGACTCCGCGGCGGCTGCGCTGCTGGGGCAGAAACTTTTCTTTGAGCCGCGCCTTTCCGGTCCCATACAGACTGGCACGCCGCAGGAAGGACAACTGGGCGCGATTGGCGAAGCGGGCAAGATTGCCTGTCGCAACTGCCACATGCCGGAGTCGGTGTGGCTGTACGATATACGGTCCAATAACGGCGGCGCGATTCCGAACGCGACCGCGCTGGGCTCGGCATGGATGACGCGCAACGTGAGCAGCGTGGTGAACACGGTGTTTTATATCCATCGCTCAGGAGCGCACTGGCGCGAGAACGACGGCTTTTCCGATTCAGAATGGTTTGACGCGCAGAGCGAGCCGGAAGGGCCTCCGGTACAGAATGGCAGCCGCCTGCAATTGGCTCATGTGATTTTCGATCATTACCGCGACGACTACAACGCGGCGTTTCCCGATTTTCCGCTCAACCCGTTGCTGGCCAATAAGCAGCGCTTCCCCGCCACCGGCTCTCCCTACACTGACCAGGCCAACTGGAACAGCCTGAGCGCAGCGGACAAGGAAATTGTGAATCGCATTCTGGTGAACTACGGCAAAGCCATTGATGCTTATCTGCGCAAGCTGGTCAGCCGCAATGCGCCGTTTGATCGTTACGTCGCGGGACAGCGTGACGCGATCAGCCGCGATGCGAAAATGGGATTGAAACTGTTTATCGGCAAGGCTGGCTGCGTACGGTGCCACAACGGGCCGCTGCTCTCTGACGATGACTTTCATGTGATCGGGCTGAAGATTGATGCCACGTTCTCACCTCACGCTGATCCCACTGAGAAAGGCCGCGCTGCGAACCAGGCGCTGATCTGCGATCGCACGGTGGCGGACGGCGACTTCAACGTGAATGGCCACTTCAGCGACGATCCCGCGACCGCGCGCAACGGCGATTTCTGCCGGCAGACAATTCCTGTGGGCCTGTGGCGCACGAAGGGACTGCGGCAGGTGGCCGAAACTGCTCCGTATTTTCGCGACGGCCAGGCCGCGACGCTTGACGACGTGATTGAGTTTTATGATCGTGGCGGCGACCCTGAAGGCACTTTTCTCGGCGGTCCAAAACAAATCCAGCCGCTGCATTTGTCGGCTGTCGAAAAGCGGCAGCTGAAGGAATTTTTGAAGACGCTGACCGGCGAGCCAGTGCCGCCGCAGTTCCTGCGGGATTTGCATAATCAGTGAGAGGATCTGAGAGGGCAGCTGAAGTTCCGATCACCCGATCACGGCGATCACCAGATCCACCTTTGTGCTCCTTTGTGCCCTTTGTGGTTAAGCTCTTCGGTTTTCTCCGTGCCTCCGTGTCTCCGTGGTGAAAATTCCTCTCCGCGCCTCCGCGGTGAGACCTCCCCCGTTTGACACGCGAAATCCACCCACTTTACAATCAAAACTGCTGCCGACGAGTGGTCGCGCAGCTTCTTTTTTGTCCGATCCCCTTCACGGTCCTGGCGGTGTAGCTCAGGTGGTTAGAGCGACGGTCTCATAATCCGTAGGTCGTAGGTTCGAGTCCTACCGCCGCCACCAAAACATTTCTCAACGCCATTCTCCGTGGAGATGCGGGTGATGATTCAACCTGCATCAAGATCGGACATCAGCGACGGAACGCGTGCGTCGCTCCGAGGTCGCGCTGATGCTGCGTTATTTCACTGCCGGAGAATCCCACGGAGAAAGCCTCGTAGCTTTCCTCTCCGGCGTCCCCGCAGGCTTGGGCATCGACCAGGCATTCCTCGACCGCGAACTCTGGCGCCGCCAGCAGGGTTTTGGCCGCGGCGGACGCATGAAGATCGAAACCGACCGCGCCCACATCGTCTCCGGCGTGCGTCACGGCAAGACCATCGGTTCGCCGATTTCCATCCTGCTCGAAAACAAAGACTGGAAGAACTGGCAGGAATCGCTGCCCGTCGAAGCCGGCGATCCTGAAAAGCATAAGCGCGTCGCCTCGCCGCGGCCCGGCCACGCCGACCTTGCCGGCGCGCTCAAATACAACTTTCCTGAAGCGCGATACATTCTTGAACGCGCCTCCGCCCGCGAATCCGCCGCGCGCGTGGCCATCGGCGCCATCGCCAAACTTTTTCTGCGCGAACTTGGCATTGAAGTGCTCAGCCACGTCATCGCCGTGGGCAAAGCCGCGCTAAGCAACGCTGAAATACCGTGGGAGAAGTTGCAGCAGCTCCATGCCAAGACGGAAGTCCTGCTCAACTGCGCCGACCCTGAAGCCGAGCAGCGCATGAAGGCCGAGGTGGACCAGGCTCTGCGCACTGGCGACTCCGTCGGCGGAGTCTTTGAAGTTGTGGCGCACGGCGTGCCGCCGGGTCTCGGCGCCTTCGCGCAATGGGACGAGCGTCTCGACGGCCTTCTTGCGCAAGCCGTCATGTCTCTGCAAGCCGTTAAAGCCGTAGAGATCGGCAGCGGCGTTGAGTCCGCGCTTTCCTTCGGCTCCACCGTGCACGATGAAATCGGTTATAACAAGACCAATGAGCGCTTTACTGGCTTCACGCGCGCATCTAATCACGCGGGTGGGATCGAAGGCGGCATTTCCAATGGTCAGGACATCCTGGTGCGCGGCTACCTCAAGCCGATTTCCACTCTTCGGCGTCCTCTGGGCTCGGTCGATTTTGCCACGCGCGAGCCTGTCAAAGCCGCTTATGAGCGCTCCGATGTTTGCGTAGTCCCGGCCGCGGGCGTTGCTGCCGAGGCCATGGTGGCGCTCACTCTCGCGCGCTGCGCGCTGGAAAAATTTGGCGGCGATTCCATCACTGAAACCCGGCGCAATTTTGCCGGCTATCAACAACAATTGCGGGAGTTCTAGCAGAAGCAAATGATTTACCCAATAGTAATGTATGGCGACCCGGTCCTTGAGCGTCCTTCCGAGCCGGTCACCGAATTTAACGAAGAGTTGAAAAAGCTGGTCGATGACATGTTTGAGTCCATGTACGCGGCCCACGGCGTCGGCCTGGCCGCGCCGCAGATCGGCATTGGCAAGCGCGTTGCCGTCATTGACGTCACTTTCAAAGAAGATCCCAACGCCAAACTGGTGCTGATTAATCCGGAAATCATCGGGCGCCAAGGCCGCCAGACCGGCAAAGAAGGCTGCTTGAGCCTGCCGGACTTTCATGAGAACGTTGCCCGCGCCAACGTCGTCACCGTCCGCGCGCAGGATGTGGACGGAAAGTGGTTTGAAAAAACCGGCGACGACCTTCTCGCGCGCGCCCTGCTGCATGAAACCGACCACCTCAATGGCCGGCTCTTCATCAGCCATGTCAGCGCGCTCAAGCGTGACCTGATCAAGCGCAAAATCAAAAAGCTGGTGCGCGCCGGCGAGTGGGTATGAAGCTGGTCTTCTGCGGCACGCCGATGTTTGCCGTGCCGTCGCTCGAACGCCTGCACGCCGCCGGATTCGAAATCCAGCTCGTCGTCACCCAGCCTGACCGCCCGCAGGGCCGCGGCATGGCGATGACCGCGCCGCCAGTCAAGCAATCGGCGCTGAAGCTCAACCTGCCCGTGATCCAGCCGGAAAAGATAAAGAAGAACGAAGAGTTTCGCTCGCAGCTTGAAGCCTTGCAGCCCGATGCTATCATCGTCGTCGGCTATGGCCGCATCATTCCGCCCTGGATGCTTCAGCTCCCGCGCTACGGCAATATCAACGTGCATGCGTCTTTGTTGCCGAAATATCGCGGCGCGGCGCCCGTGCAGTGGGCCATCGCCCAGGGAGAGACCGTCTCCGGCGTCACCACCATGCTGCTCAATGAAGGCCTGGATACCGGCGATATCCTGCTGCAAAAAGAAATAGCCATCCGGTCTGAAGATACCGCCGTAACTTATGCGCCGCGTCTCGCTGAATTGGGCGCAGACCTGATCGTGGAAACGCTGCGCGGACTGGAAGACAAAACAGTCTCGCCCGTCCCTCAGGACCACGCGCAAGCCACCCTTGCTCCCATCCTCAAAAAAGAAGACGGGCTGGTCGATTTCAACCGCACCGCCACGGAGATCAACAACCGCCTCCGCGGCTTTCAGCCCTGGCCCGGAGCTTATACCCAGTTCCGCGGCAAAAGTTTAAAGTTGATCGCGGCCCGGACGGAAGAAGCTTTGTCAAACCTCGCGCCAGGCGAACTGCGCATTGGCGATGAAAAACTCTTCGCCGGCTGCGGCCAGCGGACTGTTCTGGAACTGCTGCAACTCCAGCCCGAAGGCAAAAAGATCATGGCGGCCCGCGAGTTCATCAACGGCTACCGTCCCGCCGCGGGCGAGCGGCTGGCTTGACCATGCCCGTCTCCCCAGCGCGACTCGCCGCATTCAACATCCTGTTGCGCGTGGAACGCGAGTCGGCCTGGGCCGTTGAGCTTCTGCATTCCCCGCTTCTCGACGAACTCTCCCCCGTCGATCGCCATCTTGTCACTGAGATCGTCATGGGCGTCCTGCGCTGGCGCTCCGTGCTCGACCACACCATCGCCCTGCTGAGCTTCACTCCTTTCCGCAAACTCGATTTCGAAGTCCTCACCGCCCTGCGCATGGGCGTCTACCAGAAACAGTTTCTCAGCAAGGTCCCCGCCCATGCCTCAGTGAATGAGACCGTGGAATTGGTCAAGCAGGCAAAAAAAGTTTCCGCCGCCGGGCTGGTCAATGCTGTGATGCGTAAGGTCAAGTCTGCCGCTTATGACCCTCACGCTTCAAAACTGGCTGGCGCGGACTATCTGAACTCTGCGCTGGCGCACCCCAAATGGCTTGTTGAACGCTGGATATCGTTTTTCGGCGATGACGTGGCACTGAAAATCTGCGAGCACGACCAGCGTGTGCCATCGACTGTCCTTCGACTAAGCAGCGCGGAAGAAGAAGGTGTCTTAGCCGCGCAAGGCTTTCAGCTCGCCCCCGGCGCTCTCATGGCGTCAGCACGTGTCGTAACCTCCGGCGACGGCCCTGCCCCCAAAAGCCTGGCCGAAAAAACTCCCGCCATCCAGGATGAAGGCTCTCAACTGGTTGCCGCATTGGTCGGCCCGGGCCGCCGCATACTCGATTGCTGCGCCGCGCCCGGCGGCAAGACCGCTGCGCTGGCCACGCGGCTGCCGGAAGCTCAGATCGTCGCCACTGAGCTGCATCCGCATCGCGCAACGCTGCTGCGCCGTCTGGCGCCGCAACAAAATGTACAAGTCGTCACCGCCGACGCGCTCGCCTTGCCTTACGGCCCTGATTTCGACCGCGTGCTGGCCGATGTCCCCTGTTCCGGCACCGGAACGCTGGCGCGCAACCCGGAGATTAAATGGAAGCTCAGGCCGGAAGACCTTCACGATCTGCAAGCGCGCCAGGTTGCGATCCTGCGCGCCGCCATGCGCCACGTTGCTCCGGGAGGAAGGCTGGTCTATTCCACCTGCTCGCTGGAGCCAGAAGAGAACGAGCAGGTCGTCGCCGCCGCGTTGCAAAGCTCAGGTCACGAACCTTCGGAGGCGTTATCAAGTACTTCACAAGATTCATCCAATTTCACAATCATTCCGGTAAGGACGGAATTACTGCGGTTGCAGCAAGCGGGAGAACTGGTCTGGAAGAACATCGATCAACTTGCCAGTGGCGATTTTTTGCGGACGATTCCCGGCGTTCATCCCTGCGACGGCTTCTTCGTCGCTATCCTGGAAAAGCATTAACCACAAAGGACACGAAGGAACACGGAGTTGAGCCAATGTCGCAGCGTTGCCTCCCTTAACCCTGTCATCCTGAGCAAGCCCGAACGAAGCGTAGCGAGCAAGGGCGAGCCGAAGGATCCCGAGAATGTATATCGTGCCATGCCGCATCAGGGAATTCTCACAACGCTCCCGCATTTGCACAGTCCTTCCTTTGCGTTCTTCGCGCTCTTTGCGGTTGAGTTCTTCACTTCTTCACATCAAAGCTGATCGTCGCGCCCGCTGCCATGCGCTGCCCTGCCGGCGGATACTGCCGCAGAATAGTGCCCGTTGCAAACTTGCCCTCTTCGCCTTCCACCAGCCGCACCTTCCCCAGCGTAAATCCGCCCTTGATCAGCGCCACGTTTGCTTCCGCCAATGGCTTTCCCACAAAGCTGGGCATCAGGTAGCGCTGGCCATTGTCTGCGGCGGCAAAAATCAGCCCCACCTTGGGTGACGTGACCTCGGCGGCTTCAGGCGGCGGACTCTGCGCTACCACCGTATCCGGCTGCGCGCCGGGCAGGTGTATCGTGCCCACCGTGCCAATTTCCAGCCCGCGCCGGCTCACGTTGATTCCCGCGGCGTGTTGGCTTTGGCCGATCAGGTTCGGCACGGCGGCGTGCTGCGTTCCCAGGCTTGCCGCCACGCGGATCTTCCAGCCGCGCCGCACGGTAGCGTCTGCCGCCGGCGACTGCGATATGATCCGGCCCTGCGGCACGGTAGAGCTATAGAAGCGGCTCTCCACGGAAAGCACCAGGCCGTTTGAGTTGGCCACGCGTTCCGCCTCAGCCGGGGTAAGCCCGGTTAGCCGTGGAACGTGCACCTCGCGCCCCTGTATGGCAAAGCGCATGGCCAGCAGCGCGGCTGAAAGAAACACCAGCAGCAGCACCAGCCCAAGAAAAAAATATTTCAGGATCTTGCGCAGCAACTAGTGGGCCTCCGCGTCGCCCGGATGCCGTGGCAGCGCGATGGCCGCCCGCTTCGTTGTCGCCAGCTTCTTAACGTCCTTCACAGGCGATGCGAAGGCCTCGTCTTTCCTCGCGGGATCGGAGATCACGGAACGCATAAAGTCCATCCAGATGGGCAGCGCCGCGTGGCCGCCGGTTTCATTTTCTCCCAGATTTTTCTTTTCGTCGTAGCCCATCCACACGCCGCAGGTCACGCTGGGCGTAAACCCAACAAACCATGCGTCGGTGTAGTCATTCGTGGTGCCGGTCTTGCCCGCCACCGGATGGTTCAGTTTTTTTGCGCTGCTCGCGGTGCCGTGCTTCACCACTCCTTCAAGGAGTTGCACCATCGTCCGCGCCGTCCGCTGGCTAATCACGTCTTTGGCGTCAGGAAAATCCTGCTCCAGCACGTGGCCTTCGTAGTCGGTCACTTGGCGTATGTAGCGCGGCTCAATGCGCAACCCGTCATTGGGAAATACCGTATAGGCTGAGGTCTGCTCGTAGAGCGTAAGGTCGGCCGCGCCCAGCGCCACTGGCAGAAATGGGAGGATTGGCGACGTGATGCCGAATCGCCGCGCATAGTCAGCCACGGTTGGCATCCCAACCTTCTGCGCCAGCTTTACGGCGGGAATGTTGCGCGACTCCGCCAGCGCATGCCGTAGCGTGATGTTGCCCTCAAACTTGCGGTCAAAGTTGTGTGGTGAATAGGGGACGCCTGCGCTGTTGAACGTTGTCGGCGCGTCCAGGATCATGTCGTCCGGCTCCGCGCCCTGATCTACGGCGGCGGTAAACACAAACGGCTTGAATGACGATCCTGCCTGGCGTTGCGCCTGGGTTGCGCGATTGAACTTGGATTCGCCGTAATCGCGCCCGCCGACCATCGCCTTGATGTCTCCTGTCGCGTTGTCGATCGCCAGCAGCGCTCCCTGCACGCCTGAATCCTGCTCCAGTGAGACACGGGCCGAGCCGTCAGGATTCAGCCCCAGAATTTTCACGTACACAACATCGCCCGGCGCCAGCAGGTTCTTGGGGAATTTGCGTCCCGTCCAGGCCAACTCCGCCGGACCTATATTCGCGCTGTAGCGCCCCAGCTTGAGCTTGCAGAATTGCAACCCAATGTCCACCACCAGCGCATTTAAGTAATCGCCCACCGCCAGCGGATTCTGCCAGTCCGGGTCCTGATATTTGCTGATCGAGTCGCCGTTCTGGACGACGTTTTTCAAATGCCCTTTCCATCCGTGGCGGCGCTCGTATGCGGCCAGTCCGTCCAGCAATGCCTCCGTCGCGCTCTTCTGCAGGTCCAGGTCAAGCGAGGTATAGACCCGCAGCCCGCCTTCATGCACTTCGTCTGCGCCGTACTTCTTTTCCAGGTAGCGGCGGACTTCTTCCACAAAATACGGCGCCGGTGACCGGTCCGGCTGGATGTTCAAACGCAGTGGCATAGTCTTGGCTCGGCCGGCCTCTTCCGCCGTGATCTTGCCGTCTTCCAGCATGTTGTTGATCACCAGGTTGCGCCGCTTCAGCGCCTTGTCCGGCGCGTTGATCGGCGAATACGCAACCGGGGCCTTCGGCAGTCCCGCCAGCAGCGCGGCCTCTTCCAGCTTCAGGTCTTTGGCATGTTTGTTGAAGTAGTACTGCGCTCCCGCCTCAAAACCATACACGCCGTGCCCCAGGAATATCTGGTTGCAGTAGAGAGTAAAGATCTGCTGCTTGGTGAAACGCCGCTCAATCTGCAGGGCCAGGATCGCCTCCTGCATCTTGCGGCTGAAATGCCGCTCCGGAGAAAGAAACAGGTTGCGCGAAAGCTGCATCGTCAGCGTGGAAGCGCCCTGCGCGCGCGAGCTTGAGGTCACGTCACGATACGTTGCGCCGAAGACGCGCCAGAAGTTGATGCCCCAGTGCGTCTCAAATGTCTTGTCTTCAGTGGATATGATGGCGTCGCGCAGCACCTTGGGAAAATCGCCATAAGATGCCAGCACGCGCCGCTGCAACGCAAACGATCCTATCTGCCGGCCCTGGTCGTCATAGAGCTCGGTGATGGTGCTGGGCCGATAGCGCTCCAGTTCGCTGATCTGCGGCAGGTCAGTCGAATAGACGATGAGCAGCCCCGCCGTGGTCCCAAGAAATGCCGCGGTCAATACCAGGACGCTGAACACAACTTTCCCCACCAGCGGTTTCCCAGCTACTTTGATTGCCGGAGGCTCATCAACGGACATCATTGGAGGAGTGGGTAAGCAGAGTCAGGATAGCATGGTTTCATCGCCATTCACCGCGCCGGCGGGGGTGACCAAGGCGCATGTAAGGACTGGCCCTAATCACCCGTAGATCGAGGCCGTGACTTTAGAGGCTTAATACTCAGCCTGAGTCCTGTGCTGAACAGGCGGGTTTTGGATATGATCCGATGTTCTACTTCCGCTTTGGGCAGGATGTTTGCCGAGTTGCCGTGCAAGAGAAGCGCAACAGTCATTGGGGCGGGCGTTTGGGAGGTTTTTGGAGTGGTGGAAGGGTGATGGGGAAGGCCTAGTAAGCTCGTCTCTTAACGATTCGGGTAGAACTCGCAAAAGTCTTGGAATGTTGTTTGGAACATGGACTTGTTTTTTTCAGTAAGTGGACGCGGGGCCTCTAGCGTTTCCAGCCCGCGTTTTGTCGACCGTCGAATTTGCAAAGTATACGTTGTAATCGTGTTTGATACATTCTTCCATTTGTACGAAACTGACACTTCACTAGCGTTTACGTGAATGCTGGACGGGTTTGCTGCTAAACCCCCTCCAGAGAAATAAGCGGCATCGTTCGAAGCTGTCTGTAGCTTATGCCATTTGCCCGTGAATAATTTGGAGTCTTCAGAAACCCCATCTTTGTAACGATTAAGTTCAGCCAATCCAAACGTTTCTGCCATGCCGGTTCCAGTTACTCTTTTGAAATCGCTAAGAACCTCTGTGTCCTGAAAAGAAACTACAGTAAAAACATCCTCGCCCGTTCTAAAACAGACATACGCTTGATAATGGCCCGTTAATGAAGTGAGTAAATCCGTGTCTTGCGCAGCAATCATGTCATTGAAGGACTTGCAGCCGGGAAGGTAGTCGGTAAACTTTTCGCACTGCACGGGACCCGGTTTTGTAATCGACGTTGAGGGTTTGATTCGTACGATGCGAGTAGGGGCGCTCGGTGGATCATCGGAACTGGTGACCTTCACACATGTTTTGTAAACATAGCCTGAAACCGTTCCACTATAACCATCCCCTTGTATCCAATAGAATGCTCCTGTTTTGATATTTAAGTCCACGCGAACCGTGGTGCCGTCTGCTATTGCGCCTAAAATCTTCGCCTTAGGGTCTGAGCTCTGGTAGATACTCGCGCCGATACTGGTCGGGCAGTCATCTTCTCCCGTCGAAGATGCCGTGATTACGCCCGTACCAGCAGATGCCAATTGCGCAAATATGCACGTCAAAAAAACTGCGCAAACACCATGAAGTAGACGCATGAACGCAAATTGTGATTGGAATTCACAGTCATGTCAACCGCTTTGAGAAAGTGCGGATTCCTGCTTTCAGCTTTCCGCGCGATTCGTCGCTCCGCCAATCTCAGCCGGATAGATGCGCGGCCGGGTCTTTTCGCAGTTCCTCATCCTAGCAGTGGTCAAAGCTTGCGTTCGTTGTCGACGCCCTGCATCATTCCTGAAACCAGCTTTTGGGTGGAAACCTGGGACCTTTGCGGTTTTGTGAACTAGTGCGTTAGAACGGCGGCGCTTTAGCGCCGGCTTTAGCCGCCGAGGTAACATTGAAAATGCTCTTCCCCTGCAAAATAAAAACGCGCCCCGCAGGGCGCGTTTCAAGAGAGAAATGAATTAGCTTTTTTGCGCTTTCGCCTTCAGCACTTCAATCGCGCGCCTGAGCTGATCATCTTCCTTCGGCTGCGTCTTCTGCGGCTCGTCCGGCGTGCTGCTGTCGTCATCATCGGAAACGGCGACAATATCGTCATTTGAAGCCACCAGGACGTTCGGCGTGACGCCGGTATCCTGAATGACTTTTCCATTCGAAGTGTAGTACTTGGCCACCGACAGAATCAGGGCGGAGCCATCCGGCACTTCAATCAGCTTCTGCACTGAGCCTTCGCCAAAAGTCTTGTCGCCCACCACGTCGCCGCGGCTATTGTCCTGGATGGCTGAGGCCACCAGTTCCGCCGCGCCTGCTGTCCCCCGGTTCACCAAAACTGCCACGGGCAGGTCGGTAATTTTCTTTTGCGGGTCTGCCGTGTAGGTGACCTTTTCAACTTTCTGGCCTTGCAGCGAGCCGATGTTGCCTTTGCCCAGGAACAGGTTGGCTACAGCCACACCCTCTTCTTCATCGCCCTCGGAGTCATAGCGCAGGTCAAGCACCAGCCGTTTTGCGCCCTTGCTCTGCAGCGACTTGATCTTTGCCGCCACTTCCGCGGCCTTGCCTTTGGTCAGCACCAGGGCCTTGATCACGCCGGTGTTGTCCGCCGTCAGCGTCTCGGAGACCGCCGGAGGATTCACAACGTCGCGCACCACCGTAATTTTCTGCGGCTCGATCTTGCGCGCGCGGATGATGGTCAGGTCCAGCCGTGATCCCGGCTCGCCCACCAGATGGTTCTTCACCGCCGCCAGAGAGAGGTCGTGCGTGCCCAGCCCTTCCACGGTCTCAATGATGTCGCCCGAATTCAGTCCGGCCTTGTCCGCTGGTCCGCCCGGAATCACCGAGATAATGGCGGCATAGCCAAATCTCTTGGAAACTGTGGCGCCGATGCTGGCTTTGCCATCGGTCTTCTTCTGTTTGAAAACTTTGTATTCTGACGGCGTCAGGTAGCTGGAGTCAGCGTCCAGGGACTCCAGCAGGCCGTGCAGCGCGCCATTTGTTACCGCGCTCATGTTGGGCTCTTCCACGTATTCCGCGCGCACGCGATACAGCACTTCACTGAATACGCCAATGTGCTTGAGGGTTACGTCACCGCTGCTGCTGGCGCCGGAGGCGTGTACGCCGAGGCTGCCAACCAGCACAAAAGCGATGATCAACATGGAGCTGGTCAGGAGGAGGACTTGGATCTTTTTCGACATCAGAACCGACCTTTTATATTCCTTGAGACGAAAGGACGCCTGCAAAGGTGAGCTGTCCACCATTATAGCCGTCTTTCTTTGGATGCGGCCCAGCTTTCCTGAGGAGCGGGAAAATCTTAAGTCACTGGCCCACCCTGCCGCTTCGTCCCTGATAGAACGTGACCGGCGGGTGGTTCTTGCAGTTTAGCGGCGGGCGCTGAGTATGCCCAGAATCTCTCTAAGTCCCTGGCGGACTTGCTTTAGCTCTCCTCGGCCGGGCGGCGGAACGGCGAAGGGAAGTGGCGACTGCTTGCGCTTGGTTTCGGCGCGCAACTGCTGCCGCGCCCCGGCAATCGTGAAGCCCTGGTCGTAAAGCAGCCTCTTGATGCGCAGCACGTTCTCCACGTCGATCTTCCGGTACATGCGCTGCCCGGTGCCGCTCTTGGATGGCTTAAGCTGGTTAAACTCGGTTTCCCAGAAGCGAAGGACGTAGCTGGGAAGCCCGCAAAGGCGGCTGACTTCGCCAATGCGAAAGTAGAGCTTGTCCGGAATCAGAACCTCGCCGGAAGCGGGTTTCCGCGCGGTACTCTTTGCAAGTTTATGCATGCGGGTCCACGGACGAAGCGGCTATGCGGATATTAAGTCCGATAACGGTAAGCCGTCAACCGAAATAAACCGCCCTGCAATGGGTCAGCTTCCAATCGACCCATTGCCGTGTGTCAGACGTCTAATTCTGAGGAGGCGGCGTTGGCGTTGGTGCGCTCTTGTCTTCTACCTTCTCCGCGCCTTTCCGCGTGGCCTTGGCGGACTTGTGGACCACTTTCTTGGTCCCCTTCTTAATCTTGTGTCCGGTCTTCTTCACGGCCTTGCCGGTGGAGTGCGCCGCGTCTTTTGTATCCTGCTTGATTCCGCTGTCGTCTTGCTGCGCGAGTGCGCCCAGCGAGAGAGCAAAGGCCATCACCATCGCGAATAAAAACTTGAATTGCATTGATTCACCTCGCTGCAATCGGATTCGCTTTGCGATCTTCGAGTTGCCTTCTGCAATCTTCCCCTCAGTACCGTGCGTGCAAATCGCCGAGCAGCAGCTCTGGTTGCTACTGTTCGTTCTAATTCTGCCAATCTGCCCAGACCAGCGTCATCAAGTATTGCCCGTGGGCAGATGTGCCTTCTTCGATTCCTCGCTTCTTCCGTGTTTCAACTTCCAGTTGTTCCCAATCCGCGTTTATCCGCGCAAATCCGCGGTAGGCTTTTCTCGCTTAATTAATTCATTCATAGCGCAGCGCGATCATGGGATCGACTTTCGTTGCACGGCGGGCTGGAATCCAGGATGCGGCCAGGGCGACGATCATCATGAGCAAGACGGCGCCGATCAGCGTAACGGGGTCGCCCGGCTTGATCTCAAAAAGCTGGCTGGCCAGCAGGCGCATCAGCAGCAGGGAGCCAATCACCCCGCAGACCGCTCCCGTCACCGCGAGAATAATCGCCTGGCGCAGCACCAGCCCAAGCAGGCTTCCCGATTGCGCGCCCAGGGCAATCCGAATCCCCATTTCCCTGGTACGCTGGCGCACCGAGTAGGAAATAACGCCGTAGATCCCGATCAATGTGAGGGTCAACCCCGCGGCGGCGAATATGCTGAGCAGCCAGGTGCGAAAGCGCGGCTCGGCCACCGATTCTGAAATGATTTCGCCCATGGTGCGCGTCTTGCTGAGAGGCAGGTCCTTATCCACTGACCAGACCGCCCTTTGCACTGCGGCGATGGCGGCGGCCGGATCGAGCGAGCTTCTCACCAGAATGTGGACCCGCTCGGAGGGGTTCTGCAGGATCGGGAAATATGCCTGGAGGCGCGGTGGCGCATTCAGGCCGCTGTCGCGTGTATCGGCCACCACGCCCACAATTTGAGACGAAGTTTTGTCATCGTCGCCCAATTTGAATTCCTTGCCGAGCGGGTCCTGGCCGGGGAAAAACCGCCGTGCCATGGTCTCATTGATGAGCGCCACGGAGAGCGTGCCGGTTCTATCACGCTCATTGAAAGTGCGCCCCCGTTGAATACGAATGCCCAGCGTAGAAAAATAGCCGGGAGTGACGGAGCGTATTTGAAGGGTGGTCTTCTTTTCGTTGCTGCCGAAGACGGCCGGATCGAAACTGCTCACGGTGACGCTGCCGGTGAGAAGCGGGGTATTGGTGAGTACCGCTCCGCTGAACTGCGGCTGGGCCTGAAGGGCCTGAAGCAGCCGCTCCAGAAAAAGATGCTGAGAATCTTTTGAATCGTACAGGGCTTTCGGCAGCGTGAGTTCTCCGGTGAGCAGATGGTCGGTGGTGAGGCCTGTATCCGCCCTCATAAGCCGCACCATGCTCTGCGCCATGAGGGCCGACCCGGTAAGCAGAATGAGGGCCAGGGCCACTTCAGCCACCACCAGGCAACTGCGGAGGGAAAACAGATGGACAGGCGCGGAAGATGCCGCGCTGTTGTCTTTTACCGGCAGGTTCAGGTCGCCGCGAGTGATCGTCAGGGCCGGGGCCAGCCCGCAAAGAATGCCGGCAAGCGCCGATATGATCAGGGCAATCAGCAGCGTGAGGGGTTCCGTGCGCAGCTCCTCAATTCGCGGAAAGCCCGCCGGGGCCAGAGCGCGAAAGAGCCGCACGCCGGCGATCGCGAGGGCCGCACCGGCCACTCCGCCGGCCATCGCCAGCAGAAGACTTTCAATCAGAAGCTGGCGCAGAATGCGCCTGCGGCTCGCGCCCAGCGCGGCACGCACCGCAATCTCCCGTTGCCGCCGCAGGCCGCGGGAAAGCACCAGGTTGCTCACATTGGCGCAGGCAATGAGCAGAAGAAATCCCACCGCGCCCAGCAGCGCCAGCAACTGGGGCTTGCCGCGGCGGGTCCTGTCATCCTGAATCGTTACCAGAGGAAATTGAATGCCGGTGGCGTCTTGAGGATATTGGCGCGCCAGGGCGGCGGCGATGCCGTTCATTTCAACCTGGGCCGCGGCAAGCGGAACATCGGGCCGCAGCTTTCCCAGCGTCATATACATCCAGGCCTGACGCTCCCGCAGGTTTCCCGGCGGAATGTTCCTGGGCACTAGGGCATCGACGTTTGCGGGGAATGGAAATCCTGGAGGTAAAATGCCTGCAACAGTCCAGGGGCTCTGGCCCAGCATAATTGCTTTCCCGACGATGCTCGCGTCTCCGCCAAATCGCCGTTGCCAAAGCCCATAACTCAACAGAACCACGTCGCCATCTTTCCTCTGCTCGTCTTCAGGGCGAAAATCGCGGCCTACCACCGGACGAACGCCGAACAACGTGAGAAAACTGGAAGATACTTCCGCGGTGCGAAGCTGCTCAGGTTCGCCGCTTCCCGTGAGATTTCTCTCATGCAACTCATAGGTCGCAAGAGTCTCAAAGGAATGGGACCGTGCCTCAATGTCCTGAAGGTTGGGAATTGACTGGCCCAGAGTGAACTCGGGAAACATCGTGGAAACCGTCCAGACATGGACCAGCCGCGAGGAATCCTTAAAGGGCAGCGGACGCAGCAGGACCGTGTTGACGATGCTGAAGATGGCGGTTGATGCGCCGATGCCCAGCGCCAGCGTCAGCATGGCCACCGTGGTAAAGCCCGGCGATTTGCGCAGGCCCCGCAGACTGTAATGCATGTCCTGGATTACGCTCTCCACGAAAGGGAAGCCCCAGCTCTGGCGGCTTTCTTCCATCTGCCGGGTGACATTGCCGATCTGGCGCTGCGCCGCGTATTGCGCTTCCTCCGGATCCATGCCGGACGCAATATTTTTTTCCGCCGTCAAAGCGGCGTGCTGGCGCATCTCCTCCGCCAGCTCCCGGTCCATTTGCCCGCGCCGCAGCAGGAACATGAATCTGCGCCAGGCTTGTCCTATGAATGACATTGACGCCTCCTCAGGCGGTGCGCATCACACGGGCAATCGCCGCAATGATGCGGTCAAAGTTCTCGGCTTCCGCTCCCAATTCCTTTCGTCCACCGGGTGTCAGCGTGTAATAGCGGGCCCGCCTGTTGTTTTCTGAAGTGCCCCACTCCGCCTTGACCCACCCTTTCACCAGGAGCCGTTGCAAAGCGGGATACAGTGATCCTTCTTCCACTTGCAGTACATCATCGGACATCTCCTGAATGCGCTGTGCAATGCCATACCCGTGCCTGCGGCCATTCTTCAGCGTCTGCAAGATCAGCATTTCCAGCGTGCCAGGAAGCAGTTCATTTTTGCCGGCGGTGCGTACCATAGGGTCCCTTCATAGATAGTCTATGGGGCATTGGACGCGCCCGCGTCTGAATTGTCAACTCAGGGAGGTCAGCGGCACTCGGTCAGTTTGAAAATTACAGCATCCGCCTTGTCATGGGGAGCGAAGTCCGAACGATCCCGCGTAGATGGGGTGGTCGTAGCGGGAGAGGAGAGGGCAAGTCGAATTGCAGGAGGATTTCCCGAGGCCGGTGTGGAATCTGAAGGAGACGTGCACGGGCAGGAGTGTCTGTGCCACATTTCTGTCCAGACCGGCTCCAAAACTGCTCTAGCCTGGGAACGCAAGGGTAGGCGATTGCCGCAGGCCTATCCTAATGGTCAGCAGTCCCTGCTTATGGTTCCTTCAAACTTGAGAGCTGCTGGCGATGGCTGCGGCTTAGCGTAACCTGCTTGCCGGATACCAGCGTCACCAGGTACTTGCCGCTGAACGATCTTCGCAGTTCATGAATGCGGTTTCTGTTAACGATGACCGAGCGGTGGATCCGCACAAAATCGCGTTCCGGCAACCTCGTGGCCATTGTGCTCAGCTTCTCGCGCACGCGGTAGTGTGCTTCTCCCGCATGCACACGCACATAGTTCCCTGAAGCCTCAAAGTACTCGACTTCATCGAGCGGCACAAAAACTGTCCGGCCGCTATCTTTAATCGGCAATCTTGCGCCGTTAACTGCGCCTTCTATTGTGCTCATACACTTAAACCCTGGACTCACAATCCTTTGCTTTCTTAGACGGAGTGGAGAGCGAATGGTTATAAGTCTTTTACGAAGAAAGTTTGGTAGGTCGCCCTCCTTATGTGAACCATAAGGGTCGAGTGGATGAGCAGAATACCGCAGTACTTTCCATAATATGTAGGCGCGGCTGCTCTAGTTTCCAAAAATGAAAGTTTCCCGGCCCTTTCAGCCCAAATCGCGCGCAATGCGATTTTTACAGGCTTTTTATTATTGTCCTGCCGATCACTTTTCCCGAACTTCTCGTCACCGTTGCTCCACGATTCATCACACGCCATCCATCGGCATCTCGTCATGCGCGCGCGTTGGAATGGCAATTGCATTCCTGAAGGCCATACTGCGCGCAGTTTATGAAATGCGCCTGCGCACATTCATAAGGAGAAGAAATGAATCATCATCATCGCCCAGTCAAGCGGCTGGTTGTGGCCATTGTGACAATGGTCCTGCTGTGCTCGCTTCCATCTGTGGCCCAGGTTGTGAAAGGCTCCATTTCGGGCACGGTCGCGGATTCACAGGGAGCAGTCGTTTCCGGCGCAACCGTAAGAGCCACCAGCAACGCCACCGGCACAACTCTCACCACCACCAGCGACTCTTCCGGGTCCTTTCACTTCAACCTGATTCCGGTTGGAGATTACAACGTTGAAGTGACCGCGCCCGGCTTCAAGACCAGCGTACAGAAGAACATCGCCGTTGCGGCGGGACGGGACAGCAGCCTGGGTTCCATTGCCCTCACCGTAGGCGAGGTCAGCACCTCGGTTGAGGTCAGCGCTGAAACGCCGCTGATTGAGACCACGCAGTCGCAGGTCACCAACACATTCGCCGGTACGCAGCTCACCACTTTTGCCGGCGTCACTGAAAACCAGGGTCTGGACACTCTGGCGCTGTTTGTTCCTGGAGTTTCTTCGGCCCGTGACAACGGGTTCTCCAACACCAACGGCGGCACCGGGTTCAGCGTGAACGGCCTGCGCGGCCGCAACAATGACCAGCAGATTGACGGCCAGAACAATAACGACAACAGCGTGGGCGGCCCCGGCCTGTTCGTAGCCGATACTGAGTTTGTCCAGCAGTATGTGCTCATCACCAACCAGTTCGGCCCGGAGTACGGACGCAACGCCGGCTCTGTGGTCAACATCATCACCAAGTCAGGTTCCAACGCGTGGCACGGCAGCGTCTATCAGCATGAGAACAATACGTGGCTCAACTCGATGACGAACTTCCAGAAGCGGTTTGGCACCGATGCGGCCGGCAATCCTCTCAAGTCGATTCCGCGCGCCAATGACGAGTTCGGAGGTTTCACCATCGGCGGCCCCTGGGTCAAGAACAAGCTGTTCTTCTTCGGCGGCTTCAATCAGCAGCTCATCTCGCAGAATTCGCTTTATACCAGCCCTGGCAACGTGCCCACTCCCGCCGGCATTGCCACTCTTGCGGCCTGTTTCCCCGGCAGCCAGAGCGTGCAGGCGTTGAAGTCTTTTGGCCCGTATGCCATCTCTTCGGGCAGTCCCACCGCGATTAACACTTTCCTCAATAACAACCCGGCATGTCCCGGTGTTGAACTGGGCGGAGTCGAGCGGACCCTGCCTACGCACACGCACAACTTCAACTGGGTGGGACGCGTGGACCTCCAGTTGGGCAAAGACACCATCATGGGCCGCTACTTGTTCAACCGCGGCAACAATTTCAATCTTGATTTTGGCGACGCCGCTGCCGGATATCCGGTCAGCGTGCCGGCTTTGAGCCAGGCCGTGCTGCTGGGTGATACGCATAACTTCAGCCAGCGCATCGTCAATGAACTCCGCGTCGGGTTTAACCGGCTGAATCTCACCTTCGCCACCAACACGATTGGCACCGTGCCCTCTGATGTAGGCGTTGATCAGGCAGTTACGCGCGCCACCTTCACTGACACCAGCCTGGCGCCATTCGGCCTGAACGGCGTGTTCCCTGAAGGCCGCACCGTCAATACCTGGCAGGCGCAGGACAACTTCAACTGGGTGCTGGGCAAGCACACGTTTAAGTCGGGCGTGAACTATACCTACCAGCGCTCACCCAATACGTTCCTGCCCAACCTCAATGGCGCATTCCGCTTCGCCAATTGGGAAGCCTTTGCCGCGAATACGCCAAACCGCGTGCGCATCGCCTCCGGCTCGCCAAGTCTGGACTTCCGCGAGCATGACACGTTCCTCTATGCCGGCGACGACTGGAAGGTCCGCCAGAACCTCACTATCAACCTTGGCCTGACCTGGACCTATTATGGACAGCCGGCGAACCTGTTCAATCAAATCACCACGCAGCGTGAAAGCAACCCCGCGACCGCGTTCTGGCGGCAGGACATTCCCCTTGCGGACCGCGTATTCCCGAGTCTCGACTCGGTAAAAACCAGCTTTGGGCCGAGCCTGGGCTTCGCTTATACGCCGCAGTGGGGCGGCTTCCTCACCGGCCACGGCAAGACCGTTTTGCGCGGCGGCTATCGCCTGCTCTATGATCCGCCGTTCTATAACATCTATCTCAACATCGCCAACTCCGCTCCGGTGGTCTTCCTGAACTCCTTCACCGGAACGCAGATCACGCCCAGCATGATTTTGCCCGCGCATCCGTTCGGGCCTGACGTACGGGCGGAACTTTCTCCTCAGTTGCAGAAGCTGGCCTTCGATCCGCGCAGCCTTGGCGCGGGCGAAGTAACCATTGCTCCCAACTTCGGCCCGGACAAGGTCAACAGCTGGAACCTTGATATTGAGCGCGAAATCACCAAGAATTCAGTCGTGGAATTGCGCTATGTGGGCAACCACGCTTATGACCTGTTCCAGACCGTAAACGGCAACCCCATTGTCACTGGCAACTCAACCGCGCCCGCGGGACTTACTGGCTGCACCACGCCGGGACTGCTGCTGGGCCCCGGACAGTCCGCAAATCCTGCCCTTGGGCGCGCCGATTGCTCCAAAGGCCTGGTGCTGGAGCGCAACAACGGCGGCTACTCCAACTACCACGGACTGCAGGCTGAGTTCCGTGCCAACAATCTCTTCCAGCAACTGGGCATTCGGGCGGCCTACACCTACAGCCGCACGCTGGATAACGTGAGCGAGATCTTCAGCACCCTGGTCGGGGGCAATTCCCTGGCATTCGCTCAGAACCCGTGGAACACCGGACGCGGAGAGTATTCATACTCAGGGTTGGATTTCCCGCACCAGTTCTCCATCGCGGCCACCGAACAGGTGCCGTTCTTCAAAGGGCAGCACGGGATCATGGGCCACGTCCTGGGAGGATGGGCGGTATCAGCCAACTATGTCCTGGCTTCCGGCCAGCGCTACACTCCACTGCAGGGCGGCGCGGAAGCGGCGCTCAGTTCGGCCAGCAACAACTATGATTTTGCCTGGCTCGCAGCCAACGTCGGCTTCGATCTGGCCCGGCCATTCGTCGGCAACCTGAACGCTCCTGCTTCCAGCGTGGGCATCTTCGCGGGTGATGCGGGAATCGGCACAGTCTCGCCCACCACGCTGCTGAGCCTGAATGATTTGAACGCAACCACCCCGCAGGTGACCCCCGTCACCAGCGACCAGGTGCGCTACATCATTAACGCTGCAACCTCACAGAGCATTTTTGGCACGCCGTTCGGCGGGCGGCGCAACCTCTCCCAGGACGCGCCCACCAACATTGCCAACCTGGCTTTGTTCAAAAACGTCAAGCTGAATGAACGCGCCAGCGTGGAGTTCACCACCACGCTGCAAAACGTCTTCAATCACGCCAATTTCCAGAGCATCGATCCCTTTATTGAAAATGCGGGCATTCCCAAAAACCAGCAGTTGCCGTTCGTAGGCTTTGGCGATCCCAGCGTGAGCAATGACGTGATCGGTAATGCCCTGGGCAACCGCATTGTCCGTTTTGGACTTACCTTCAGGTTCTGACTTCTTGGGGCAAGTCTCATTACCCGCCGGGCCGTCTCCGGCGGGTTTTTTTATTGCGGCGAAACCTACCCGACCACTGATAAACACTGATGACACTGATATGAGGGACCTTGTGTTCTCGACCGACGTGTTCTCGACCAACCGATTCTGGCGATGTCGCGGATCACGGCGATTCCGGCAATCCCCTCTTTCCGATCAGTGTTATCAGTGAAATCAGTGGTGAGATTTTGGGTTTCAGGTTTCCGATTCCGGCGATCACGGCGATGTCGCGCGATTCCGGCGATTTCTTAGGGCGCAGCACTGTTGCGCCATAGGTTTTTGCCCCAGGCTGGGGTAAGCTTTGCTTACCGCATGCCTTTACCTACCAGCAAAGCACGCAGCGGGGCGGCCATGGCGGAGTTGAAGGACTTGCGCGAGGAGTTCCGCGCCCGCATGGCAAGCGCAAAAAGGCCCGCGGTCTTTTCGTCGCGCGTTGGCGTGGTCCTTTCCGGCGGCGGGGCGCGCGGCGCGTATGAAGCCGGCGTGCTCATGGCCTTTCAGGACGCGCAGGTGCCCACCCACATCATCGCCGCCACTTCCGTGGGCAGCATCAATGCCGCATCGTATGCGGCGCATGCGGAAGGATTCGTTGGCCGCGCCGAGCCCCTGATCGATGCCTGGCTGGAACTTACCCCGGCCACGCTGGGTATTGACTGGTCACGCTATATCTTCGTGCTGGCCGGGCTGGTGGCGGCCTCCGCCGGCATCGGCAACTTTCTCTGGCTATGGATGCAGCAACACGGCATCTTTCTGCACGCGCACCATCCCAAGTTCACATGGCTGGCCCTGGGCGTGGCCGGCATTTCGATTTTGATGTTTGCCGACAAGCTTTCTTACGTCGGGTATGTCCTGATGAAATTCGTGCGCGGGCACCAGTGGGAGCCCGACTGGCGCAAGACCTGGGTTTCCATCGGCGCCAATGTGCTGGTCTGGGGCTTCATATTTCTCTTTCTTGACTTCACCTACATTCATCTCCCCGTGGAAGGAGATCCCCTGCTGGAACTGCACGTGCCCATGCTGGTGGCGACGCTTTTTCTGGTGGTGCTGTACAAACTCCTGCAAGACCCGCTCAGCAAGCTGAGCCACCGGTTTCTGCGCATGCCGCTGCGCACCGGCCTGTTCCCGAACTTTGACCGCATCAAGTTTTTGCGCGCGCGCATTCCCGAGGACATGCTGCGCAACTCCGCCATCCGCATCATCATGACCGCCACAGACATTCAGCGCGGGGCGGCGCGCTTTTTCTCCAATGCCACGGTTGAAACGCTGGCCGGCGATCCCGGCGCACAGGAAGAGTTCCTGCGCAAGGACGTGGAGCAGCCGCAAGACCTGGTGCTGGCCGCAGTGGCTTCTTCCGCTTACACCTTTGCCTATGAGGCCGTGACGATGGACGGCCGCCTGTGGACCGATGGCGGCATCATGACCAACCAGCCCGTTTTGCCCGCGCTGCGCCTGGGCGCCGACGTGCTATTTCTGGTGCTGATTGCGCCGCTGGAAGGCGCGAGCCAGACCGAGGCCATCAAGACCTTTCTTGACGTGGGCGTGCATGCCGTGGACATTCTGATTTCCAAGAACTTCAACTCAGACATCGCCATGCTGAGCAACATCAACCGCCTGTGCACAATTTACGCCGCTGAAATGGGAGTGAAGCCGGAGCAACTGGAGCTGGAGATCGGCAGGCAGCGCTATCGCTTTGTGAAGTTCTTCAACATCGCGCCGGAAAAGCCCCTGCCCGCCGACGCGCTCGACTTCGACAGCGAAATCGTCAGCCCCATCATTGTCCAGGGATATCGCGATGCGGGCGCGGTCATCCAGCAGTTCCTCGACTACGAGATTTCATGCCCTCCGCGCGAGTCGCGGCGTGTGGTGCGCCTGGCCGCTGAGCGTCCTGAAGGCAACTATCATGTGACGGGAAGATAAGCCCGCGTGGTCGCCCCCACTATCATTTCTGAGGCCTTAGGGCTCCACCCCAGATAAAAGTCAGCTTGTCGCCTTCGTAATCTCCGGTGATCTCCCAGCAGCCGGAAACGGGCACCCAGACGCCGGTCAACATGGCTCGTGGTGCTCATCGATGATGGCAATGGTGCAGGTGTTGTCGCGGATTGCACCATGAGTGGCAACCGAGTGTGGCCACCCACGCAGTTTTTCTGAGAAAACTCTTAGACAATACGAGCTGGACATCGCACACCTGCTTTCAGCTTGTTTCCTGAAGCGTGGCAAAACGGAGGAAAGCGGCAACCGCCTGTTGCCAGCCGGACACCTTTCTCACTAGGACAAAGCGCTTGCTTATAGCTTGAGTCAACAGGGGGATATTCATGCCGTTTTTCTCAGAATCGGCTGCTGCGCGGCCCGGGCTTTACCTCACGGTTTCCAGCGATGGCGGTGTTCTTTTTGATCCGGAGAAGGACCGCTTGCTCAAACTGAATGCCACGGGTGTGGAGATATGGCAGTTGCTCCATGCAGGGCGCTCTGAATCTGAAGTGGCTGAACAGCTTGCGCGAAAGTACGGCGCGGAGGCGCGGCAGATAATCGATGACGTGCGCGGACTTGTGGCCACGGCCGCGAAGCTGGGATTGTCGGCCTCGGACGTGCTGCTGATCGAGGAGCCATCGCGGGAGGCGCCTGCGCAAACCAGCCCCACGTATCCCTGGTACGGCCATCAGGACAGCACTGCGCGTCCCGCGCCGAAGCGTTCCACCATCCTGTTCGCGATCATGGGGCTAGCTTTCTTCGACTGCATTCTTTCCGCGCTTTCACTTGAATTCCTGTGCCGCTCCGTGAAGGCATGGCCGCTCCGGTCTCAGCTCCGGTCTAAGGAAAGGCGGGACCAGCCCACGCTCATCGGCGAGATATGCTCGGCGGTGGAGAAGGCATGCGTGTGGTATCCCAAAAAAGCGTTGTGCCTGCAGCGCTCGGCAGTGACCACTTGCATTCTTAGGAGCTACGGCGTTCCGGCGCGCATGGTGGTGGGAGTGCGTCCCATGCCGTTCCTGGCCCATGCCTGGGTTGAAGCGGAAGGTTCCGTGGTGAACGACTTTCCGAACGTCCGCAAATTTTACCGGATGTTAACGGCTTATTGATCGTTGATCTGTGGCGGAGAATCGCATGAAGCTGCAACTGGGAATGTTCAATACGGATGCCCGGCCCGTCGCGCAATCAGACGTGGCGCATATGCTGGGCGGCTACAGCCGCTGGAAGGCTGAAACCGCCGACGAAGCTGCGGAAGGGCCGTTGCTAATGATTTACCGCGGCGATCAGATTACCGCAGAAGAAGAGCGTGAGATACAGCCATTGCGCCTGGGTGAAATGCTGCTCACATGGGACGGACGCCTCGATAATCGAAAGGAAATCGCGGCGCTTGGCGGAGCGGCGCATCTGCCGCGCGTGCCCGATCCGGTCCTTGTGGCGCGTGGCTATGCGCGCCTGGGAGAAGCCATCTTCTCCCGCCTGATCGGAGAATTCGCCCTGGCGCTTTGGTGTGGAAAAACCCGCACGCTGCGGTTTGTCCGTTCGGCCTGCGGCTCGCGTCCGTTGTTTTACGCTTTTGCCGGAAAGTCCCTGCTGTGGTCGAGCGACTTTGCTCATCTTGTCCGGATCAGCGGAGCCGAGCTGAAAATCAATGAAAATTATATTGTCGAACATCTGGTCGGGCAGCCGGATTCCCGCCACAGCCCTCTGGCGAGCGTTCATGTTGTTCCACCGAATGCGATGCTCGGGTTTGAGAACCATGGCTTCGCGCCTCCGGCACAGCTCTGGGACCCTGCCGCGATACGTCCTCTGCGCTACAAATCGGACTACGAATACGAGGAACATTGCCGGGAGCTACTCGCGGAAGCCGTGCGCGCCAAATTGCGCTCCAGGCATACTGTTTTTTCAGAGCTCAGCGGCGGCCTGGACTCTTCTTCCGTCGTCGTCATGGCAGACCATGTGCTCGCTCAACAGAACCAGCCGGCTGCACATCTGCAGACCATCTCATGTGTTTTTGAGGAATCGGACAGCTGCGACGAACAATATTTCATGAAAGCCGTGGAGGAACAGCGCGGCATCCGGACTGTGCGCATCTCGGAAAAGCAGCAACAAATTTCTTCCGGCTTGCGGGAAATCAATTTTACCGGCATACCCAATCCTCTGCACTGCGCATCCGGCAGATTTCAAGCTTACACGTCTGCCATGAAGGCCCGGGGCGCGCGCCTGTTGCTTACGGGCGCCGGAGGAGACCATCTTTTCTGGAGCGCCGTGGATGCCGCTCCCCTGATTGCCGATTACATATACCGGGGCCAATTCCTGCAGATGCACCGTTCCTGCCAGACCTGGAGCCGCACCATGGGCGTTCCGTATATGCAACTGCTTTGCGGACAAGCCCTGCCCCGGGCATTTGCCGCCATGCGCTCCAGCACTCCCAGGCCGGAAATTCCTCCATTGCCGGAATGGCTTCCGGGCCAGCACAGAAAAGCATACTTCGCCCGCATGGTTTCATCGGAAAACCGCGCCGCCTTGCTCCCCAGCGCGCGCACTCAATTACGCGAGCTGCGGTCGCTGTTCAACATGACTTCCGCCGGTTACACCAGTGAATACCGCGATGTTTATGTTTCTCATCCTTTTCTATACCGGCCGCTGGTGGAATTTTGCCTGGCTGTGCCTCCTGACCAATTCTTGCGCAACGGCGAAGGCCGGTCTCTCATGAGGCGGGCGCTGTCTGGCCTCCTACCGCCGCGAATTCTCACGCGCAAAAGCAAAGGCGCCATCAATGAAGCATTCTCCAGGGCTTTGCAGAAGGATTGGGAACTCATGGATGACGTGAGCCAATGGCAGCTCTGCCAGAGAGGTTTTGCCGATCCTCGCATATTGCAGGAGCACTTGACGAAATTGATGCTGGGCATCGACCCGCCCGGCAGCCACGTAGTGCGGATTCTTTCCGCGGAGCGATGGCTCAGGAGCCTGGAAATCGCTCACCAGGAGCAGCCTGAATATTCTCTCTGTTACGCATCGTGAGTTTTTACCGTGGCTGCCAGACGGTCGAAAGAACGGTTTTCGAGAACTGGCGGAGAAAGGCACAACCATGAAATACGAAAGACCCCAATTGCATCTTGTAGGAACCGCGAGCAACCTGATCCAGGCCAAGGGAAACGACGTGATTGACGTGGACGTTCCCGGCCATGCCAAGATTGGGCTTCACAGCAAGCTGGAAGAGGAATAACCAGCCACCCCGCTGAACGACGGCCCAGGAGCCTCGTTCAGCGGGACCAGCCTGAATTATCTCTGTTGCACTTCATGAGTCTACCGTGGCCGCCAGACGGGTCGAAGAAGGTTTTCGAGAATTGGCGGAGAAAGGCACAACCATGCAATATCAAAAACCCCAACTTCATCTGGTAGGCGATGCCAGCAATTTAATCCAGAACAAGGGCCACGATGTCCTTGATGTTGATGTCGGCGGCTTTGCCCATATTTCCCTCTCCTGCAAGCTGGAAGAGGAATAACCAATAACCCGCAGAACGGTGGCACATGAGCCTCGTTCGTCGGGAATAACCTGACTATATATCTCTGTTATGCATCGTGAGTTTACCGTGGCCGCCAGACGGTCGAAAGAACGTTTTCGAGAATTGGCGGAGAAAGGCACAACCATGAAATACGAAAAGCCCCAATTGCATCTTGTAGGAACCGCGAGCAACCTGATCCAGGCAAAGGGAAGCGACGTGATTGACGTCGACATTCCGGGCCATGCCAAGTTTGGCCTCTACAGCAAGCTGGAAGAGGAATAATCGCCACAGACGGAGCCGGGACATCCCGGCCCTCGTCTTTCAGCTCCGCTGCGGCCGGAATCACAGCACATCGAGATGGAACAGTATTTTCCCTGTCACATGACCGACGATATCGATGCGTGAGAGCGGATATTTTTTTGAGAGAGAGCAATGATCGCAATTGAGCTTGGAGAGCACCAGCGAGCGGCCCTCGCGATGAGCAATCCCCACATCCAGGTTTCCGCCGGGAACATAAATAAACCAGATCCGCTTCTGGACGGCTTCCGCTTCTTCAAGATGGGCAGCGCTGGTATTAACCGCCACAAGCGAACGCGGATGCGCAATCAGGGGGCCGGCGCAGTTGTCCGGTATCCATCCGAACAGATCATGGTTGATCTCGCGGAAATGCCTGATGAGCGCTGCCGGCCAGGGCTGGAACAGATCCGTCCATCGGCGGTAGACAGCGGGACGGGTGAGGTCAAGCGAACTGGGCAGCGTGGCATTATGCAGGAACGACTGTTTGTTGCCGCGGACGTGAACCACCACGGGCTTCAGCACCGCGCCCGCGCCGTTGGGATCGAGCGGTCCATCCAGGCCGAGGCTCAACTCTTCCAGCGATACCTGGAATATGAGGGCAAGCGCTCTTCTATGATCGGTGGTGGGCTTTCTTTTTCCGTTGAGCCATCCGGACATTGCCTGATGCTGAAAGGCCAGCCGTGGCTGATGAAGCGCATCCGCCAGAACAAGACTGCGCCGCGCGACTTCACGCACCGTCAGGCCGCTCCGTTTTTGAAGATCGCGCAGGTATTCAAAAGACACTTTCAATCTTCCTTTGGCATTCCCCGTTTCAAAGAACTTGAACGGCGCTGAAATGTTTTTGAGAATGCACCTTCCATGTGATGGAGACAAACCCACCACTCTAGTCAGGCCGAATACAAGCGCGTTGGACGCTGAAAGAACTTTCCCGCAAGTTGCTCTTCAGCGGCGGCGATACCCCAATATGATGCAATTTTTTTTAGCGTTGCCAGCATCGCCGGAGATTGCTTCCTGATTCCGGAATTGAAATTCAACTCCTTGATCTTCTATTACAGTGGCAGGGAGTCCTCGTGTCTGGCGTTGTCCTAAAATCATGGCGGCTGCAACAGAAGGCCAGTGTCTTCCCGCGAGGCCGGGCTTTTGCCCGCAAGCATGCGGGCAGGGGGCCTGCTTGGGGCAGGATCTTTCCGAACAAGCTTTGACTGAACCAGAATCAGACGCGCAATTACTTCTGGATTGCCGAGAATTCACTCAGAGAAATGCTCGCAAGCATTCGAGCTGTTGTTCGTGGCGAACCGCCCGTCCTGACGTGTGGTTCGTGCCATCTGGAATCCGGGTTTGCCGCAGAGGTGGTAAGTAAACTCGACGTCATCGCCGGCACGCCAGCCATTAACCATCAGGGGATGGGTAAGACCCGACTCATATTCCCGCAGTTGGTGCACGCCGAACGTACGAATGGTGGTCGTCAGCACAAGTGAGCTTTGCGCCCCGACGCATGAGGGAAGGGAGATACGTGCCGGCGGTAAATGCGACGGTATTCCTCCCGCGGCCCACACGCAGGCCCGTTCGCGATCAAGCTCGAGAATCCGGCCAAGCGGAACACGGTTACTCCAGGGCCCCGGTACACCGCCGTTGCCGCCGAGTTCCTGTGCCATGTTGGTGAGAACGGCGTCTACAGCAATCGTCTCGGGAACCATCAGGCCGCCGGCGGTAAGCTGGGGGGCCGTGCTCATCAGGATAGCGACTTGCGGCTCTTTCTCCAGCGCTTGCTGCATGGTCTCGCTGACGACAACATGCAGCGGCTGTTGGTCCGGGTGGCGATACTGGGTGGCATCGCACACAAGACAATCGACTTTCAACCCGTCCAACCGCAACGCCGCCAGGATTGCCTGGACGCTTTCGACGGCGCGAGCATGCACGTCCAACAAGGTAAAGTGGACCGCCTGTCCCGCGAGCAGCGGCAGCAGAGGCAGACACAGCGGGGCAAATGGCCCGCAACCGGCATACAGGACGTGGATGACCTCCTTTGGGAACCGCAGCTGCGCTTCCTTGATTGCGCCATGAACGCCGCGCAAATAGATGGCGGTCCGCTGCACGTCCAGCAGACAGCGCGCGGCATCCACCGGAGAAATAGCGGACCCAGCCGGGGCCAGGATGTCAGAACGGTCGCGCGGGTCGACCGTGTCTTCGCGGACACCAGTGATATCGCGAAATAACCGGTCCAGGAATACTACCGCCGTCCGGATATGGTCATCGTCGTCGCCGCCGAAGAGCAATGCAGAAGCTGCATCAGCCAGACGGGTTGGCCGCGGACCGCAGAGAATCATCGACTAACATTGTAAGGGCGGCGGCCCAGAAGTCGCCTTGTGAAGTGTGGACGATCGAATCTTATACTGGATTTTGAATGGTCGGCCCTGGCGGCGATTTTCGAACTTTACTTGCTGCAGGCTGCCCTGAACCCAATATTTGCACTCGCCAAGTGAAATTGGTCGGGGAGAGTCAGGTTCGTTAAGATAGCACAAGGAGTCCCACGTAGATGAAACCGAAAAACACGATCTGCCTCTGGTTCGACAAGGACGCACTTGACGCGGCGCAATTCTACGCCGCAACTTTTCCCAGCAGTGAAGTGACCGCCGTCCACAAGGCGCCTGCCGATTATCCGAGCGGCAAGGCAGGCGATGTCTTGACGGTCGAGTTCACCGTCCTGGGCATTCCCTGCCTCGGCCTCAACGGTGGCCCGCAGTTCAAGCACAGCGAGGCGTTTTCCTTCCAGATTGCCGCCGACGACCAGGCAGAGACGGACCGTTACTGGAACGCGATCGTCGGCAATGGCGGCCAGGAAAGCGCGTGCGGCTGGTGCAAGGACCGCTGGGGCCTTTCCTGGCAGATCACTCCACGCGCGCTGACCGATGCGCTTGCGGCGGGCGGCGCCGAAGCAAAACGCGCCTTTGCGGCGATGATGTCGATGAACAAGATCGATGTGGCTGCTATCGAGGCGGCGCGGCGCGGCTGACGGAGCGGTTGGCCGCCGTCTGCTAGCTTGTCGATGCGGACGATTTTAGGACTTTCGATTGATGGCGATTTGACGCATCGGCAGCGTCTCTTCTGTTACCTGCGTAATAGCTCCGCTGCCAATCTCAATCACACGGACGCCTGAGAGCGAATAATCTTTACCAATGAGGGGTTTTGCAGGCTTCCTGTTCGATGTGCTGTTGCCGGCGCTGTTCCTCGGTTTGTTCTCGCTTGCAATTGCTGTCGTGGTTCGAATGGATCGCCGGAGGCGCAATCTGTGGCCGGCAGGCGTTCAGCCATCGACAGCGTTCAAGAAGCTGTTCAGGCTGGCCGCGGTGTCCGCCTGGACGATCATCGTGATATTTATTGTCTATAGGGGGCTGCGAATTCATTATGACCTCTGGGCCCTTCAGCCAAAGAACGTGGAAGCAGTCTACGTTGGCGGGCATCAGTTTACCGACCGGTCTTCCATAGCGCAGATCGTGAATGCCCTGAAAGCAAGCGAATGGTATTCAGTGAATCACGGTGGATGGGGCGACGAGACGCCGATTATCGTGAAAATGGGTTCAGGCGAGGAATGGCGAATGATGGCCGGCTATCACTTCGCTCAGCACGGCGCTGTCATACTGCGTTCCACCGGACGGGGCGGAAACGGGTTACAACTGGGGCAAGTTTTCTCGCCTGCTCTACCCAATGTGCTGGAGCAACTTGGCGTACCGCTTTCGCATTGCGATACTGCACATGGCCATCCGTGCAGAAATTTGCAGCAGCCTCATTAGCAATTCGGTAATTGACGTGAATAGATCTAGCGCGCGTGCTTTCTTGAGCTCCGCACCTTGCGCACGTGGTCGAGCACGATGACCGTGCCCACCCAGACTGCTGCCGCCAGGTATCCCGCGATGACGTCGCTGGGGTAGTGCACGCCCAGATAAATGCGCGAGAGCCCAATAGCAATCACCAGCACAGCGGCAGAAATCCAGATGGCCAGCCGCCAGGCCAGAGACCTGGTGCGCGCGCTCAGCAATCCTGCCATGACCCCGTAAAAGCAGAAAGAGCAGAGCGCGTGTCCGCTGGGGAAGCTGTATGACTGTGGCGCTGCGCCGAAATAAGCCGTGGGGCGTGTGCGATGGTAGGCATATTTCAGCGTCATATCCAGCGCCAGGGAGCCGGCCATCGCCACGGCCAGCCACACGGCGGCGCGCCGCCAGCGCAGCCACGCGAAGAACCCAAAAGCAATCAGCAGTTCAGCAATGAGAATGTCATAACCCAGAAGGGAAATGGCCTTCATGGCGCTGGTCATGCCCGGAGAGGCGAAGCGGTGGACCCACGTGCGGACGGCCGTATCAAAATTCTGGGTATCGCCCTGGAGCACCTCATTCCCCAGCCACGCGAAAAGAAACAACGCCAGCGCAGCCACGGCCAGGCTGGCCAGGATCGCGGCCTCAAACAGCGGCGTCGGCTTAGGCGCTTCTTCCGGCCCGGTGACTTGATGGTGGGCTTCAGGCATGGTGGGCCCGAGCCGTGAAATTGCGAATCAGTTCATCCAGTTTGGCCAGGATCGCGGCATTGCCTGCGCGCGGGTAAGATTGCAGATTCCCGGCGTACGCCGGCAGGTTGAAAAGAAACGATTCGATCTGCTCCTTGCCCAGCTCCCGCCACCACGCGCCGTAGCCCAGCTTGTCGACGTAATAAGCGTTGAAGGTCTGTTCGAACTGGTTCTTGACCGGAATCGCCAAATACGGTTTGCCCAGGTACAGCGCCTCGCTCACCAGAGAGAAGCCGGCATTGGCGATCACCGCTTTTGCCGCGGCAAGATCACGGAGAAAACCATCCATGCTCGGTTTCTTGAACAAAATGTTTCCATCCTGCCCCTCGATGCCGAAGCCATAAGCAATGAATTTGCAGCGGACCTGCTTGAGCAGCGCGGCCAACTCCTTTGCCGGCGAAGTTACATAGACCAGGACGTAGTCGCCGGTCTGAGCCCTGGCAGAGAGCACCTCCTGGCGGACGATCGGCGGAAAAAGAAACGTGTTGCGCCGCTTGACGGGCGCCGGAAAGAACGAGAGGACAAAATAGGCGTCGGCATGCGGCGTCATCATGCGCGTCACCAGCCTCACGGCGGCAACGTCGCGCCTGAATCCCCGAGGCAGAGAGACCGTGGTATTGGTAATGGCGTGCTGGTTGTCGATGGCGATCACCGGCAGGCGTTTGCGGTGGCCAACGTGGCAGGTGAGCGGCTCAAAGTCGGTAATTACCAGTTCGATGTTTTCTTCGTCGACGAGATGAGAGAGCGCCTTCAGGCTGCGCGCGGCCCGCGGCGCCTTGATCAGGTTGCTGGCCACGGTCCGCTTGTAGCGCACGCGGTTGTTCACGTACGTCAGGCCCAGCCCAAAGATTTCTTTCACTGGAAAGCTCTCGCTCAGGTTGCGCAGCCCGCGGTCAAAAGAGACCACATGGAGCTTGTGTCCCTGCTGTTGCAGATGGGAGAGCACTTCCTTGGCGCGCGTGGAGTGGCCTGAACCTTCACCGTTGACGCCATAAAGAATGTTGGCCATGAGGACGAGAGGAAGTATATCGTTTGCGGCGGGCGGAGGTGAACGTTACATCAGGCCGGGGCCTTGGAGGCGCGGGCGCGCAGCCGGGCCAGCGTCGTCAGGCCGCGCAGAACGGTGTTGAAGTATTCTGGATTGCGGCTCACAAACTTCAGGCGCGTGCCGCGGCCCATGTAGGATTCCGGGTTCAACTGTTCAAGCTCCTGCCAGAACCAGCGCTGCATGCGCTTCAAGTCAAAGGCGCTGCCGCTGCGCGAGTAAAGCGCCTGCGCGGGGCCCAGGGTGAACCAGTCATGCTTCACAAAAACTTTGTAGTCCTGCTCGGGCGACGCCGTTTCTGAAGGAAAGATGTACCACTCATCAAAGATCTCAAACGGGATGGAAGAAACATTGCTTCCCACGGGGATGTGGACGGAGCGGCCGCAGACGCGCCATCCGCGCTGCATCTCTTCTGAAGTAGGCTGGAGCGGATCGGAATCAAACGAGCTGATGACGATGTTCTTGTTCGCGGCCACGGCAGGACAGACCTGCAGAACGTCATAGATCTCATGGGCCGTTGTTTCCAGCCACCGATACTCGCCATGGACGCCGTGAAACATTTACTACCTCTTCTTCAGTCAGGCGCTTAGAGCACTGCCCTCGCTGTAGTCCGCTTCCCAGACGCCCTCAAAATCCACAAAGAAGCCGCGGATGGTCAGCTCCGGAATCTGCGCCTGCAGAAAATCCACCGCGCGATGCAGGTCTTGGCGATGGTTCTCGGCCTCGCGGGCAGTATCATCGTCAAAAGCGGCCAGACCGCCGTAAGCGCCGCAATCCGAGTGCAGCATCAGCATTACCGTGTGCGTGCCGTGCAACCTCATGGATTTGCGGACCTGCTCCAGCACGAACTGCCGGTCTCTTTCCAGATCGTCGCCGGCCAGGCACTTGGCGCCACCCGCAACCAGGATCGGGTCAAAGAACTCCACCCCAATGCGCTTGGTCAGTTTATGCAGCACCAGGTCAAAGCGATGGTCAAAACACCAGACAATGGCGGCATCGGCTTTATACCTTTCCCGCGGAGAGCTGAAATGGAATACCTTGCGAATAAGGCACCTCGTGTCGGATCATTATATAGGCGGAAGGCGCGTAAAAGCCCGTGAAAATAGGCCAAGACCCGCCACGGCAATTGACCTCCAACTGGTGCAGACCGGCCACAGGAACCCAGAATCTCACCGCGAAACGTTTCTTTCGCACCGTATACTCTCTTTTAGCTCTCCGGAGAAACCATGAATCCTGTCCCACGCCGCACCAGATTTGCGATTAGCTCTCTTCTTCTCAGTTTGGCGCTTTCCGTTTCGGCCGCCGCGTCCAGCATTACCTTCAAGATCACTCTTCCGGCCTCGCAGCCGCAGCCGATCACGGGCAGGCTGTTTGTAATCATTGCCCGGGCCAATGATCCCGAGCCGCGCTTGCAGGTTGGCTCATGGCGCTCGCGGACTGAAATGCTGGCCATCGACGTACAGGACCTGCAGCCGGGGCAGGCCGCCACCGTGGACGCGCTCACGCTGGGCTATCCCTTCAAGTCAGTGCGCGAACTTCCCGCCGGCGATTATTACGTCCAGGGGCTGCTCAACGTTTATACCCGCTTCCAGCGCTCTGACGGCAACACCATCTGGGCGCACATGGACCAGTGGGAAGGGCAGCAGTTCAACAAGTCGCCGGGAAACCTCTTTACCGATGCCGGGCATTTTCACCTGGACCCGCTTACCGGCTATGAAATCAGGCTCAACCTGGACCACAAGATCCCCACGCCGCTGCCGCCGGGCGATACGCAGTACGTAAAGCACGTCAAGATCCAGAGCAAGCTGCTCACGCAGTTCTGGGGACAACCCATCTATCTGGGCGCGACGGTGCTCTTGCCGTACGGCTATGAAACGCATGCCAACGCGCATTATCCAGTGCTCTATGAGCAGGGACATTTCAATCTGCGCGCGCCGCTCGGCTTTGCCACGGAGCAATCGCCCGCGGACCTGCCGCTGCGCGAAGGCCGCATCTCCGGGCCGGACCTGTACAAGCGCTGGACCGCCGCAGGCTTTCCGCGCATGATCGCCGTCACCTTGCAGCATCCCACCGTCTATTTTGACGATTCTTACGCTGTGAACTCGGCCAACAACGGCCCCTACGGCGACGCGATCATGAACGAGCTGATTCCTTACGTGGAAGAGCACTTCCGCATCATCCGCCAGCCTTATGCGCGCGTTTTGTCCGGAGGATCGACAGGTGGTTGGGAATCGCTGGCGCTCCAGGTCTACCATCCTGATTTCTTCGGCGGCACATGGACATTTTTCCCTGACCCAGTGGACTTCACTCGCTATGGCATCGTCGATATCTATAACGACGTGAGCGCGTTTCTAGTACCGGGCTACGATCCGCCTATCCCGGAGCGTCCGGCGGCGCGCACCCCCGAGGGGCAGGTGGACGTAACCATGCGGCAGATGAGCCAACTGGAAGAAGTGCTGGGTTCGCATGGCCGCTCAGGCGCGCAGTTTGAGGCGTGGGAAGCCGTCTATGGTCCCGTGGGCGCGGACGGCTATCCCAAGCCGTTGTGGGACAAGACCACCGGCAAGATCGATGTGACGGTGGCGAACTACATGCGCGAGCACGGTTACGACTTGAAAGATTATTTGCAGAATAACTGGCAGACGATCGGCCCAAAGCTGGTGGGCAAGCTGCATCTCTACTGCGGGGACATGGACAACTTCTATCTGAACCTGGCGGTGTACAAGCTGGAGGACGCGCTGAATCGCCTGAGCAATCCTCGGTTCGGCGGCTCGTTTGAGTATGGCCGCCCGATGAAGGGACACGGCTGGACGCCGCTCAATCAGGCGCAGCTTTTGACCGTAATGGCGAACCACATCACGCTGAACGCGCCGGCCGGAGCGGACAAGAGCTGGAAGTACTGAATAGAATTGCCGGGTTCGTAGGTAAAATCTCCGAAACGCGGAGGAACGGCGCAAGCGGCGCGCGCGGAGAATCAGTGGTCGGCAAGGAATGGACTGATTTCAGGACGCAAAGAATTTTGAAGCTGAAAGATCGGCGCCACACTTTTCCAGGAGACCACGGGCCTTGGTCTTGTAGGCATCAATTTCTTTTTCCACTTCCTTGGCTGCTGCATCGGAAACGATGTTCCTGAACTCAGGCGTATCGCGAATCTCGCGTAGCTGTTCTTCAGAAACGTCTGGAATGGCCTTGGCCAGTTGCTTGATGCCCTCATCGGAGGTCAAAAGGTCCATGGCATGGCTGCGCAGCTTTTCCCGCACCTCACCGTCAGTCATGTTGATGAAGTTGTCAGAGGTCATCCATATGGCGAGCTGGCGGCTATAGTGATCTCCGCCTTCTTTTTCCAGACACGCGGCCAGCCGCCACACGGGATCCAATTCGCCGCCGCCTCGCACCACCACAAAACTTGAATCCGTGTTCGGCGCTTCCAGGAACCGGTTGATGCAATAAACCTCGATATCTATGGTCTGGATCTGCGGCGCGGCATAGGCCTGAGTGCCGGCAAACATAAGCTGTACGGACTCTGCCGCAATCATGGTCTGGGTGTCCGCGGCATTGCTGCTGAAGACCGTCCCTACGGGAATCACAATGGTCCCGGGGCGCATGGAGGAAACCTCAACGTGCATCTTGGCAACGTCAACTCCTGTCACGCGGATGGTGGCCCCTCCCGTCTCCTGCGCGTCCACTAGGGTTACGGGGCCGGCGGGAGTGGGCGTGGGAGTTGCCGTGGGGGATGGTTGCTGTTCCACGTGCTGTTGACGGCATGAACTGCAGGAGGAGAGGAAGCAAAACATCACGATAAGGAAGGGCAAAGAGAATTTCATTGGGTGTTTTGTGCCTGAGCGAGAATGTCGCGCATCCCTGAAACAGAGACCAGAATTTGCCGCTCTAGAGACCACACATAAAGCCGATCATTCCGCATACGCAGGACCCCTCCCAGGTCCTGAAGGAGCCGCACCGCCGAAAGCCCGCTCAAAACAAATGTTTCTTTCGCCGTGGCGAAATAAAGCGCTTTATCGTCCGCAGCCACAGCGAGTGAGGTTATATCGTCCAGGCTGGCCGGAAGGCGAAAGACCGGGGCAATATCGTTTGCGGTGACGCGCAAAATTGCGTGGCTTGTGGCAAGGTACACGGCGCTCTGGTTGTCGGCTACCGCGACAACGGGCTCAGGCACCTCAGCCTCAATCTGGAGAGTGCCGTCGGAAAAGAAAGCGTACACGCGGTGGGCGCTTTCCTGCTGGCCGCCGATCAGGTAGGCCACGCCGGGAAGGCTGGAGCCCATCAGGCGCATGCCGGAGTAAGGAAGAGGGACGGCGCGAGAATATTCGCCGCTCTCCAACTGGCCGAAGTATCGGCCAGAGATCGAAAGGACGGAGCCCTGGCCGTCAAGAGAGAAGCTGTCGGGTGTTTTCTCCGCCAGCCGGTCCGCCTGGATGCCATCGCTGGTCGTGGTAATTTCCAGCAATCCATTCCCGTTGCTCGCCACCACTGACTGGTTGGGAGTAACGTCAAACTCATTTCCCGGCGCGCCACCCAGAGCGGCGCAGCGTTCCGGGGTCAGCACATATTCCAGGCCTACGCCCAGCAGGGCGTGCACACGGTCTGCGGCAGGCACCTGCGCGGCCGCGGGTTCCTGTCGCCGCGATTTCTGCCAGGCGCTCCAACCCCAGATGGCGCCCCCGATTAGCAGGCATGCCAGAAAAATTTTTGCTGCCGGACGCATGGTTAAAGGTCTTTCCTCCGTCAAAAACGCGTAAAGAGACTGCTGCCCGAGCCTCCGGTAAAGCTGCCGCCGATGCTTATGCTGCTGGGCAGATTGTGAGTCGGATGGCGCTCTACGGGCGGGTCATAGTTGGAGTTCCTGCCTGATCCTGACCCGCTGGATGCGTTTTCATAATGTTGCGCGGCAATCACCTGGCGCTGCACGTTGGCCGCCCTGATCACCGGGTCTGGCTGGGCCCGGATTATGGCAGGCATGGCCATGGGGGCCTGCGCCATCACCGGTTGGGCCTGCGCAATCGGCGCGAGCAGTTGCGGCTGGACCATCGCATCCAACCTTAAAACGTATGCCGCTTCTGGAATCGAGGGGTGGTCGCGCAGAATGTCTTCCACCGCATGGTCCAGCGTGCTTTCCACGGCGTAACGGCCAATGCGCTCGCCAATTTTTTTTAAAATCACCTTTTGAAAAGCGTTGGTAAGCAGCTTGCTGTTCGCGCCCAGTTCCTTCAGATTTCTCCAGGGAATGTCGTAATGAGTTCTGACGAAGCTCCTCTTGCCGATCCACATCAATTCCACCCGGCCGCCCGCGGAGAACTGCCCCGCAACCTTTTCCGCCAGCTTGCCGGTGAGTTTTTTGGTGGCGTATTCGGAGGCGACGCCATAAGCCATGCGCAGGGAAAACACGCTCTTGGCGAGGAACATGGAGGTGCTGTCCTGAGAAAAGTGCCCGGCCTTCAGGTCAGCCAAAATGGCTTGCGCTTGCGGGGAATTAAGGTTCCCCTCACGCTGACGGATGTCCTTGAGCGTCTCAGCCTCCTCCTTGACCACCAGCAGGTGGCTCTCCACAACTGAATTGCGGAAGTCCGCTGCCTTCACCGATTGTTCCGCCACGATCTTGGTAAAGTCGGCTGCTTCCTTGATTGCCTTGATCTCGGGATTCAGTTCGACCGCGATCCCAATGCCGACCTGTGCCGCGGTAATGAATTTTTCATTGGTCAGGATCTGCAGGGGCTTCACTACTTGATCGTCGGGCGTGATCTCCTGGGCCGGGGCGGGTGTGTTGGCTATGGGAAAAAGCAGGCAGCCAGCGAGGATAACGGCTTGGGAAACGCCCTTTGGAGACATGTGTACCCCAATCTAAATTTCAACTAAAGGGGGTGGACGACTGAATAGCTTGAGGAAACTTATGACAAAGTTGCCGCTGAAAGTAAAGAACAAAAATTAACCGAGATGCCGGCAGCGGCGGTTTCATCTGCCCGGGAACCCTTGTGGCTTGCCACATGAGTTCGCCTGGATTATCCGAATCGACTTTTGTCGGTCAATAATAAGGGCTCCGGCAAACAGGGGATTGTCGGGATGTTATTGCCGGCCCCAAGTTGGAATGGGCAGGGGGCGAAGCTGCCCACCCAATAGTTCAACGCCAGTTTAAGGCGCGTCCACTTACTTCGTCTTCCTTGGCGCTTTGGCGGCTGCGTCCACCTTGGCCAGCAGGTCTTTTGCCGGCTGCTGGTAGGGGCTCTGCATGGCTATAAGCTCGCCCAGCGTGGTTTTCGCTTCCGGAAGCTTGCCGGTCTTGGCGTAGGCGAATCCCAGCCGGTAGAGCGCCGCGGCGTACGCGTCCGGGTTGGTCTTCAACTCCACGGACGCGGTCTTAAGCTCCGCGATGGCCGGCACATTTTTTTCCTGCTTGAGCATGGCGTAGCCCAGCGCGGAATGGGCCAGGCCGGAATAGAGCGCCAACTTATTTTCATCCGTCGGGGTTTGCCCTTTGGCCAGTTCCAGCGCCTTGCGGGCGTAGGTCTCCGCTCGCGCGGCAAAGCTTTGATCGCTGCTTTCCGCGAAGGCATTGGCCAGCGCCGAGAGCATGCTGACGCTGTTGGGATTGGCGGCGAGCGCCTTTTCCCCAAAAGTCAGCAGCCGTGCCGACTCGTTGGTCTGCCCCAGCGTGTAGACGGCCAGTTGCATCACCTGGTCTTCAAAGCGCGAGCCGGGGAAGGCCGAGATGTAGCGTTCGATGTAGCCCATGCGCTTTTGCGGATTCTCTTCCGCCAGCAGCGCGTTCAGTCCGGTGACTTCCAGGTATTCGTAGGATTGGCGGTATGGTTCCTCTTCCTGCTGTATGCGCAGCTTGAAGTCTTCCGGGTCCATGCCTTCCGGCTTGGGTTTCTTGGCGATCCCATTGAAGGCCGTGCCGCCACGGACGGCGCAATCCACAATTTTGCCATTGTCCTTGAGCTTCTGGGCAACCGTGGCCAGCGAAATCAGAAAGTCGAGATTGGCCGGCTGCAAGGTTGAGGCCTTTTCTCCAAACTCCAGGGCCTTGGCGGTGTCGCCCTGGTCCATGTATGCCTGTGAGAGTTGCCAAGTGCCGTAGGCCGTGGCTTGTTCATCGGAAGAATATTGCTGCAGGAAATCCTGCAACATGGTAACGCGCTTGGCTGCGTCACTTTCCGCGGAGATGGCCTGGAGAGCTTTGTCCTCGGGGGTCCCGGCGGGAATCATGATGCGCGTGACTTGCGCGCGAGCGGTGACGGTCGAGAGCAGAACGAAACAGAAGAACCAGCGTTTCATGCCGCACCTCCTGATTGTGTTGGAAATCGTAGCTCCGCTCCGGGCCGGGGGCAAGCGGAAAAACTCACGGGCCTTAGACGCCTATATCTTCATTCCACAATTTTGGGTTGTTCTGGATGAACTCTCGCATCAGGCGGATGCATTCGTCGCCCTGCACCACGTCAAGCGCGACGCCGCGCGAGCGGAGCAGTTCTTCTTCGCCCATAAACGTCTGGTTCTCCCCGATGATAACGCGACGAATCCCATAGAGCAGAATTGCCCCGGAGCACATGGAGCAGGGCGAGAGCGTGGTATAGAGAACGCACTCGCGATACGTGGCGGCCGATTGGCGGCCCGCATTCTCCAGCGCGTCCATTTCACCGTGCAGGATGGCGCTGCCTTTCTGCACTCGCTGGTTATGGCCGCGGCCGATGATCTTTCCCTTGTGAACGATCACAGAGCCGATGGGAATGCCGCCTTCCGCCAGTCCCTGGCGGGCTTCTGCAATCGCGGCTTGAAGAAATGGATCTGTCGAAGACATGCAGCAAAATCTACCACGGAGGCACGGAGACACGGAGGGAATCGAGTCCGTAAAGACAAAACGCGAAAATTGCGCCATGCTGTATGCTGGCGTCCAAAGGAGATGACGCATACCGAAGTTGCTGATACTCCTGCCTACTTGCCCTATCCGTGTCTATCAGTGGTAAGGTTTGTGCCAAAGAAAAAAGCCTGGATAAGCTTCCATCCAGGCTGTTAGCAACAGGAAAGATCCGCAAGCAAAGGAATTTATGGGCCGGTAAAATCAAATTTGATGACGATGGTTGATTCTTCCGCGGCCGGCTCGTATTTCCACTTCATCACAGCCGCAACCACGGCCTGGACCAGGACAGGATTGCCGCCCAGAACTTTTACGTCTTTGACTCTGCCGTCCTGCGAAATCAGCAGTTCAACACGGGCGCTTCCGCTGATGTTGTTTCTTCTGGCAAGGTCGGGATAAGCCGGCTCCACTCGATTCTTGATTTTGCGCGCCGCGCCTTGTGCGCAAGCCGGGTTGTGGGTAAACAAAACGAAAAATGCCAGCACGCTGGCATAGACCATGGGTCCCATCCATCGGGGGCGTGCATGGCGCCGAATGGAAATCCAATTCACTGCTTCTCCTCAGATTGGCCAGCGTACGCAACGTGCCATGCTTACCGGTACGCAGGCGACAACATTTGAGAGAATCCTAAAGAAAGGTTGCAGGACGCGAAAGTCACGAAAGTAACTCAGGTGCCGTGGTAATCACCGGTTACAAACTGAACCCGCCTATTCCAAGCGGCATCTCATGCGGCAATTTCCAGGCGGCGTCTCAAGATTCCTGGCTTGCCGCCGTGGACTGCGCATTTGCATGTGCGGGGAGTCCCGCGGTTTCAGGCGCGCCCTGGCGGCCACGCAGCGTGACGAACCCAACCGCGGAAATCAGCGCGAGCGCTCCAGCGCAGGCCATGAACACCGGTCGGATGCCCAGTCTTTGCGCGAGATAGCCGGAGAGCAGCAGCCCGAACACCTGAGAGATGGAAATCAGCGACATGAAGGTGCTGCTTACGCGCCCAACCATGGCCGGCGGAGTTTCCTGCTGCGACATGGTTTGTGCGGGGATCCACACGAACGCAATGGCAAGCCCCACAGTAAAGGTGCTGAGGGCGGCCATGGGAGAGTTGCGAAATGTTCCCAGCAGGGCGGCGCCGATTCCCAGCGAGAAGAGTCCGCCCAGCACCACGTTCACCTTGGACCGGTTGCGCGCAAGCCGTGTGACCAGTTGCGTGCCCACGATCATTCCCACACCCACCATCGCGCTGATGGTCCCAAACATAAGTGTGCCGGCATGCAGAGTGTCTCGAATGTAGATGGAGATGAGCGGGCTGAAGGAGCTCAGCATAAACATGGCCACAGCCATGGCAATGAATACAAATGCCAGCCCGGCATGGGTAAAAATGAACTTGTTGCCGGCCAGAAAATCCTGGGTCAGCGACTTCACTGTCTTCTCGCCCTGCGCGCGCGCAGGACGAACGATGGCCAGCGCGGAAATCATGGCGGCGGAAAAGGCAAAGCTGGCGACGTCAAGATAAAAGCAGGATTTTTCCGTGAGCCATGCCACCAGAGCGCCCGCGGCGGCAGGGGAAAGAAGACGCACAAGATAAAACGCCTGCGCCATCATGGCATTGGCGGCCAGCAGGCCTTCCGGCGGCACAATGGTGCGCAGCGTTACGGACTGTGCCGGAGCAAAAAAGCTGGAGACGGAGCTCATCAACAGGAAAATGATCGAGATTTGGGTAACGTCATGGACAAAAATGAGCATCAGAATCAGCACGGCGCGTATGAGGTCACTGGCGATCATGAGCCGCTTGACGTTCCAATGGTCGACAAAGACGCCGGCTACCGGGCCGATGATGGCCAGCGGCAGGATGTAAGCAATCGTCACGGTAGTGACCTGCACCGCCGTTCCATGCCAGCGGAAGGTGATAAGGCTGATTACACCGAACAGGGCCAGGAAATCGCCGAAAACACTCACAAACTGGGCCAGCCAGAGAGTGCGGAAAGGCTTATGGCGGAGGATAGTTTTCAGGGTGTAAGGCGTCGGTGAGCTTGTCTGAGCGGGGGAGGACATATGATCGAGTTTCCTTCTGCAAGCTTAACGCATCACAAGTTGATTGTGCCGCGCGCAGCCGGAGAAAATTCTCGCCAGGCGTTGGAAAAGGATTGATACCAGGCGGGCTTCGTGATTGAATCGTCCTCCGGGGCTCTTGTGGTTGGCCTGATCGCGCACAGCAACCTTCTGGGCTTTATTAAAGGCTTTAATCGAGACCGTGTTTTGTTCTTGCAACTGCCTGAATCTAAAAGATTAAGATAATGACCCTGTTATTAGTTGTGAAAACAATTTACAGTTGCCTGTAAGTGAAGCTCTACGGAAAATAACCGGCTGATGTCACATACCGCTCCCCCCGCTGCGCTGCTATTGATTGTTGCTACTGAGCCCGCTTTGCGCCTGCGGCTTGAGTGGCTTGAGCGGGCCGGATATCGCGTGCGGACCGCTTGCAGCCTCAAGGAAGTCGAGCAGGCGTGTCTGGGGCAGGCGTTTGATATTGTGTTGATCGCCGATAGCGTGGAGCCGCGCATGAAGAAAGCCATCGGGCTTGCGGTGCGGCACTACCTTCCTGAAGCGCCCATCCTGCAGATGGGAAGAATCCGGCCTGATATCGATGGCAATAGTTTTGTGACCGGCGATTCGCGCGAAGGAGTGCTGCAATCAGTATCAAAGATTCTGCAGCGCCGGGACGAGATAAGACCAGCAGCGATTTAAAGGCCGCAGTCGCGTTTCCTGAAATTAGCGCAAAAAGTTTGGCAAGAGAAAAAGAGGAACCTTTACGGGTTCCTCTTTGCCATGTCTGACATGAGCGAGGTTTATTTCGGCGCGGTGGTGCTGGCGGTCTTCAGGCCAATCGCTTCGCCGGAAAGAACGAGTTCGACTCTGCGGTTTTGCTGGCGGCCTTCAGCCGTGTCATTCGTGGCCACGGGCTGCGTTTTGCCCAGACCGCGGGAGACAATGGCGTCGGCCGGAATGCCCTGCTGCACCAGGTAATCGCGAACGGCACCGGCCCGGTTCTCTGAGAGCTTCTGGTTGTATTCGTCGCTGCCAACGGCGTCGGTGTGGCCTTCCACTTCAAGATGCAGGCCCGGGTGCGCGATCACAATGCCGCTGACCTTGGCCAGCCGTTCGCGTGCTCCGGAGAGCAGCTCAAAACTGCCGGTCTTGAACAGAACGTCGGACATATTGGCGATCAGGCCGCGCGCGGTATCGCGTGTTGCAAGAATCGTGTTGAGCTGTTGCAGTAGTTGCGCGCGCAGGTCGGCTTTCTCTTTCTCCGCTTCCTGGCGCAAGCGATCGGATTCTTCCGCAGCCTTGCGTGCCTTGTCGGCTTCCACCGCCAGCGCCTGCTTCTGCTGTTCAGCGGCGGCGCGAGCAGCGTCCGCGTCTTTGCGCGCGGCTTCCGCTTCCTGACGCGCCTTTTCCGCTTCCGCCTTCATGCGCTCAGCATCGGCCTGAGCAGCCTGGGCCTGCGCGCGGGCCTTTTCAGCCTGGACTTTGGCGTCCTCGGCAGCCTGACGCCGTTGCGCTTCGGCGATCGCGTCCTGACGGGCTTTGGCCTCACGGTCTTCAGCGGCTTTCTTGTCCGCCGCGGCCTTGGCCTGCGCCTCTTCCTCCGCCTTTTGTTTTACGGCCATCACGCGCGCTTCTTCAGCGGTGCTTACGGTTTCACGCGCCAGGGTCTCAACCGTGCTTTTGTCGCGCTTCTGGACGTAAGCTTCCTCGGCTTTCTTAAGCTGCTGCGTAGCGCTGGTCAGGATCGAAGGCGCGTATTTATCGGCAGCGGCGAGATTCGCGATTCTTACGGCGTTGCGCGCTTCAAACAGTACGCGCGGCGTCTTGCGGTCGATGCCGAAAATCGCGTCCTGGATCTTGGTGTTGGTCGCCGAGTAAGTGCCGCGTCCCAGCAGTTCATACCTGGCTTCGATATTTTCCTGGCGGCCCACCGTAGCTGCGCCGACAATGTTTTCCATTACCACCATGTTGCCCGGCTGGTTCACCGCGAAGTACGGCTCTGCCGTCACGATCATGCCAAACGTCTGCATGTCAGTAATGGCCTTCACGCGGCTGCTGTTATGGTCAAACACCAGTTCGCCCAGGTTCACCGCGCGGCCTTCCGGGGAGATGGCCCACAGCACCAGAGAGAGATACTCCAGCCCGAACTTGGTGGGATCGTCAAGGCCGTCAAATTTCGCGTCGATTTCAACGCTGCTCTTCTTGCCCGTGACTTTGGCTTCGCCGGAGGCGTTCTGCATCAGCTCCGTCCCGTGAAAATCGATCTTGACGGAATCGCCACGCAGCCGGTAATTGACGGCCTTGGTGGTGCGATGGACCGGCGTTGATTGCGGCGCGGCTGACTGGGCCAGGCCCACGGCGCTGAACGCGGCCAGACAGAAGGACAGAAAGAACGCCAGACATCTTTTCATGGCAAAAGCCTCACTTCATTTTTTCTTATGGATCAGTTCGGTATAACTTTATGTGACTCCGGGTATTATGGAAAGACGTATCTGGTACAGCGGGCCGGTTGCACTTTGGTGACTCCCGCGGGCCAAACTCAAATCTCCACCAGGCCGTGCGGACTGCCGGTACCAGCTTTTTACGGGCCCGGCCGCCCGGGGCGATAATAACTTGCTTTCAAACGGAAAGGAAACTCAAAATGCGGAAGAAACATTTAGCAGTGGGAGTCTCGTTGGTCCTGATGGCTGCCGCGCTGGCGATAGCGCAGCCGGCGCAACAAGACAAGAGCAAGCGTCCCAGCCCTCCGGGGACAGCAGAGGTTACGCTCAAGGGCAAGAAGATCACCATTGATTACAGCCGCCCCTATCTCAAAGGCAGGAAAGTGGGGCAGGAACTGGCGCCGTACGGCAAAGTGTGGCGCACGGGCGCCAATGAAGCCACCGCCCTGGCTACCGAGATTGATCTCAACATTGGCGGCGTGAAAGTGCCCGCCGGGAAATACACTCTATACTCGCTACCTTCAGAGGGCACATGGAAGCTCATCATCAACAAGCAAACCGGCCAGTGGGGGACGCAATACGACGAAAGCCAGGACCTGGCGCGCATCGACATGAAGAAGAGCGCGCTGCCGCAATCGGTGGAGCAGTTCACCATTTCATTTAGCAAGACGAACGACACCACGGCTGAGCTGAATCTGGACTGGGAGAATACGCGTGTCTCAGTGACGGTGAAGGCGGAGTAAGAGAAGCGGGAGGATTGAAGAAACCGGCAGGCGGGTTACAGATCGCATCCGCTGCCGCTGCCAACGGACCTTGTGCCGAGATTAATGGCGGCTCCGGGGGTGAAGAAGTGCATTTCTCCGGTTTGATTGGCGGCCATGGTGCAGCGGCCGGAAAAGCCTGATGCCGGAGACGCGCTTGCGGTGTAGGAAGCGCTGGGCTTGTTGCCATCGCCCACGATCTCAAATATATAGCCGCTCTTGAACCCGCTGGTGAGCACGTCGTCCATGATGAGGCAGGCGTTCTTGCTGGTGGGTTTTTCGCAGTCGCTGCCGTTGCTGCCCAGGTTGGCCAGGCTGCCGGAGAACCCTACCTCCGGGTATGTGTTGAAATACAGGGCTTCAGCGGTGTGGATGGTCTGCATTGAGGCCACGGCGGCGGCTTCATTCGCGCGCATCTTGCCATGGAGCAGGTTCGGGATGGCAATGGCGGCGATGATCAAAACGACCATGACCACCAGGAGGATTTCAACCAGCGAAAAGCCGGACGATTCCCCTTTCTCCGTTTTGATATAGCCGGTTTTGCTTACCGTGGGCATAGCACAAACGTAACCTCTGAATGCGCATAGCATACCCTAAAAATCGGGCTTTTTTCGATTATTAAATCTTCTAATGTTCCCAAAAGTAACCGCGAATGCTAAGTGCTTTCAATTCAATACGAGTCGAATTTCAACTGGTCGTATAACGATTTTTTGGGGCCCGGACGGCAGCACGGACTCTCCTGTTGACATTCTAAAGGAACGAGATTTAACTAATTCTGCGGATGATGAACAGGAAAGGGCGAAAGCATGGGCGATGCCAAGACCGACGTGCTGCAGGGGACCCTGGACTTGATGGTCCTGAAAACGCTGGAAGGCCTGGGGCCTTTGCACGGCTACGGCATCGCGCGGCGCATTGAGCAGGTTTCAGAGAACCTGCTGCAACTCAACCAGGGCACGCTCTATCCGGCGCTGCTGCGCCTGCAGCAACGGGGCTGGATCAAATCGGAGTGGGGCACATCAGAGAACAACCGCAAAGCCCGGTTCTATGACCTTACTTCCGCCGGCCGACGCCAGTTGGCCGTGGAAGCGCGGAATTGGGAACGCATTTCCGGCGTGATGACGCGGCTGCTCAGCGGACAGGAAGGATGAGTACCCGCCGCGGACGCTGACGGCCGCCGATCAATCTTGCAAGAATCTGCTCGCTAGTCTTTTGACGTGATGTGCCGTTGGTTGTCGATGCGAATGGGCTATGTTGAGGCAGTTGCGCGCTCTCATGCAAGGCTCAAAAGAACCTTTCAACAACCTGTAAGCGATCCCGTGCTTAGTGATGAGCTGCACCAGCGCGTGGAGAGGCCGGCTACCGTGCATTAACCACTTCCAATGATTGAACAAGTGTTCGCAAAAACATATTTCCCGCTTAGGGAAAATATGAATGCTGACGTTCCTATCTTATATCCAAGCGCCCAATGATGCTGACAATCAGTTGGAGTGATTTAAAGAATGTGGTTTATCAAAAGTTGCTGCTTGGAAATCTAATTGACTACAAGTGAGAAGTATATGAAAGTCGGACCGATGCCGGAGACCCAGGTCCCGGTTGTTTTCGATGCAGACACGAATGGCTTTGGTGGCCCACTGGATATGGATGGGCCGCAAGTGGGATTGATCGCCTATAGCGAACCCGGCGGTAATCTTCATATTAAAGTCACTATTGAATACGCCTTTCCCAGCACGACATACGAGGTATTTCTGGTCGGGGGGCCGGCGCACAACGTGTCGACTGGGTTCATTACCATTGGAACGCTGGTCACTAACGCAGTTGGGGCCGGTTCGGGAGCGTACACTGTAGCGCATGCCACGCTTCTGTCATCCCCGTTTGGTCCGGGATACCGAACCGACCACGTGGACATCCTGCACGCTGTAGGCGACCTCAGCAAAGGCACGCTCACGGCAGGCGCAATCAACTACTTTGTTTGCCGCGAGACTACCCAGCCAGGCGCTGCCAATTTCAAAATAGCGGAAACCGTGAGAGGAAGCGCTCAACAGGGTGACCCGCATGGGAGCAAAGCGACAGGGACGGACCCGTTAACCTCAAAGAAAAAGTAATCGCAAATCTTTGAGAATTATACCGGCCGGAGCCGCGCACTCCGCAAGCGCGGCTTCGCCGGATTTGTTTAGGAACGTATCTTGACGAAAAAGAGGTGGCTCTTGCCGCCGGCCTGACTGCGGGGTTGTTGCTCGACTACGCCGTGGGCCTTGCCAAAGTATTGTTTGGCGTGAGCACTATCGATCCCACGACGTTCGTGCTGGTTGCGGCCCTGTTGGCGCTGGTGGTGCTGCTTGCCTGTTACGTTCCGGCAAGACTGGCATCCAAGGCGGATCCGATTCGTTGGCGTTGCGCTATGAATGAGAAGCGCCCGTTTGTTGCGGAGGAAGTCCTAAGATTTTTTAATTGCGTTTTAACCGGACCGCGAGAGATCGTGTGACAGCATTCGAGTGCAAGAGGTGGTTTATGGGCAAGCTGATCGTTTTTTACATTCCGGCTGCGTTCAAGTCGGCGCCCGAAAAGTGGATCCCGCCTTCAGAGCGGGGAAAGATCATTGACTTCCAGGCAGCGTATGCCAGGAAATCGGCCTAGGCCGCGGAGCGGTCGTCGCCAGAATCAGCCGTGCTTTCGGTTAACACGTCCGTTACAGGCTGGTCGGCGCCCGTAAGGGAGTCCTCATCCTCGCCGCCGGCGGATTCGCTGGGTGCGAATGGAAGAAAGACGCAGCAGCATGTGCCGTGACGGATTTCGTCCGTGCGGCTGCGCATACGCAGCGTGCCCTGGTGCTTATGCACGATCCCATGGCTCACCCACAGGCCCAGGCCGGTGCCTTTGGAATCCTTGGTGGTGAAGAAGGGCTCAAAGATCTGGGGCATGATTGCCGCCGGGATGCCGCAGCCATCGTCCGCCACGGTAACGCGTATGCCTTGGCGGCCCTGCCGGTTGTGAGCTTGTTTTACGCGGATAAAAATATTCCCTGGTCCTGAGATGGCTTCAATGGCATTCAATACAAGATTGGAAAAGACCTGCCGCAGTTCGCTGGGAAAGGCCGCCAGCGGCCCAACCGTGCTGAAGTCCTTATGCACCGTGATCTGGCCTTGCTCGATGCGGCCGTCGTAAGCCGCCAGCACTTCTTCAAAAAGGTGCGGCACCGAACTCATCACCGGCGAGGATATTTCACGGTAGAAGCCCAGCGTCTGCTTGGTGATGTGAACCACGCGGGCCAGCTCTTCTTCCGCGGTCTTTACGTAGATCAGGGCCGACTCCGGCATTTTGGAGTTGGTTCGCAGGATGTACAGGGCATTCATCACCGAGGCCAACGGGTTGTTAATTTCATGCGCGATGCTGGCGGCAAGGCGCCCGGTGGCCGCGATCTTCTCCGAATTGCGCAGCGTCTGTTCCGCGCTTTTGCGCGAGGTCACGTCCATGGCCACGCCCAGAATGCGTACGGGCAGATCGCCGATGACGATGGTGCGCCCGCGCGCTTCCAGCCAGTGCATGCTTTTATCGGCCATCACCACGCGGTATTGCACCTCATACTCGCCCTTGCTGGCCAGGGCTTCAGTGATCGATTGGTGCACCTGCTGGCGGTCCTCGGGAACAATGCTCTCCATCCAGCTTTCGTAGCGGCCGTCAAACTTGTCCACCTCGATGCCGTGCAAGCGGCGGATTTCATCCGACCAGGCCAGCTCGCCGGTCTGGAGGTCCCATTCCCAGATGCCGATCCCAACATACTGCTGCGCCAGTTGCATGCTTTCCTTGCCGCGCTCCAGCATCTCCTGCGCGCGCTTTGTCTCCGCAATCTGCTCCTGCGCCTCGCGGTAGAGGCGGACGTTATCGATGGCCACCGATGCCATGTGCGTGAGCTGGACGAGGATGGCTTCGTCGTCGGGAGAGAATTCGCCGCTGAGCTTTTGCGAGAGCTGGATCAGGCCAAGGTTGCGCCCGTCGCGCGTGAGCAGGGGAGCGGCCAGCCAGCCGTAGCGGGTTGCGTCAGTGGCGCGGCGCACCGGGCCCCAGGCGTTGGCGCGGGAACCAGGATTCAACCGCACCGGCTTGTTGAGGTTGCAGGCCAGCATGAACATCTCAGAGCTTTCCTTGGCGAACTCAAGCGCGATCTGGCCTTCCGCCACGGAGACGCAGGTGATGCTGCGGTTCCACTCGCCGCGGGGCAACAACGTGGTGAGCGCCTGCCGCGCGCCAATGATGTTGCGCGCTTGGTCTGTGATGACCTGGAGCAGGGAATCGAGCGCAAAGACCGAATTGATCTGGACCGAGGCCTCCGCCAGAGAGCGCAGGACAGCGGTGCGCTGCTGCTCGGCGGCCAGCGTCTGGAGCGAATCGTGGTAGAGGCGCGCATTATCCAGCGCGTTGGCGGCCTGCCGGGCATACAACTCCACCAGGCGCGATTGCCGGTCACTGGGCGAATAGGGCTTGCGGAAGAAAGTGACCACCACGCCCACAGAGTCGCCGCGCGTATTGACGATAGGCGTACTGAAGACCGAGCGGAAGCCGACCTGGGTTGCCGCATCGATAAATGGAAAATAGGTGCCGGGCGCTTCAATGTCTTCAATCAGCACGCGGCGTTCGGGAGAGAAAAACGACGCGGGCAGCTCGCCGAAAGACTTGATCTGCTCCGCGGTGAATCCGGTAAAGCTGGCGACTTGCAGCGTCGTACTGGAGCGCTCCGGCAGCAGGAGCAGCATGGCCAGATCAGTCTTCTGCAATGAGGCGATGGAGGTGAGCACGTCATTGAGCAGGCGCTGCAATTCCAGGTTGCTGGAAAGGCGCACACTGAGATCATGGAAGCGCTTGAGGTCGCTGCGCTGCGATTCAAGCTCGTCGCGCAGGCGGGCAAGGTCAGTGCTGAGCGTGCCCGCAACCATCTCCGCCGCGGACCATTTCTGCCGGGCCAGGCCCACAATCAGCGCCACGGCGATGAGCAGAGCTGACCAGAGCTGGTTGCTGGTGCTGGAGGCCTCTGGCTGGTAGAGATAGGCGAATCCGTTGAGAGCGGCGGTGTTCAGCAGAGCTCCCGCCAGGGCCGCGGGCAGGCCGCCGATGAACGCCGAAATGCAGGCGGCGGCTACGAAAAACACGCCAACGCCAGGATGGTAAAAGGGCAGGCTATATCTGGCCGCAAACCATGCGGCCACAGGCAACAAGAAGGTAATGACCCACGAAACCACACGCAGGCGAGCCGTAGGGGAGGGATACATCTTTATCTCGTTTACTCCTGCTCAAAGAATTGAGGCGGTTGCAACGAGTGGCAATTTCGAGGATACCACGCAATCCACCGCGTGTTTTCCTCGTCAGGACTAAGGCATTAGGACTAGGTGCATGGTGTCCTGATCCAGAGTAGATGCAGGAGAATGTGCCCGAGTGGCCATGCGCGCATGTCCAACAGCCGATGCCGCTTATCGTTCTCCAAATCTAAGAAAGAATTAGACTTTTGGTCGTACCGGCATTTGTTAAATCGGGATCAGCCCTCGCCTGATGCCGAGACTTACGGCCTCAGTCCGGCTGCCGGCCTGGAGCTTGCCCAGAATGGAACTGATGTGGAATTTGACCGTGTGCTCTGAGATGGCCAGCCGCCCTGCTACTTCTTTATTGCCCAGGCCCATGCTTACTAGGCGCAGGACCTCCGATTCACGCGCGGTCAATTCCTCAGTGAAATTCCCCGCGACGTTGTCCGGCTCCTGAAGAGTGCGCTGCTGGACCAAGCCGTGGACAGAGCTCGGATGAAGCAGCACCAGGCCGGCTTCGGCGGCCTGCATCGCCAGTTGAATGTCCTCGCGCGCAACATCACGCGCAATCATGGCGTTGAGTGAGGCGCGCAAAGCAGAGCGCACCCAGCCGGGTTCGGGCTCGTCGACCAGCGCGACGGAGCCGGTTCCGGCGGGAGCTTCTTGAAGAAAACGAAGGAGCGCGGCGGCTTCGTCAGAATTCTCCAGATCGGCCAGCAGCAGGTCGCACTTGGAAGCCGAAAATCGCTCCAGTGAGATTAGCGAATCGGGAATGATGTGCGCGCGTCCGTTCAGTGCGCGCGCAACGGTTTCCGCCAGATGCGCGCGGCGCGAGGAACCGCCGGCGACGAGCAGGATGCGCAGCGGATTGTCACTTCTTTTATCCATTCATGCCAGTTGCCGGGCCTTTGACGGTGTGAAGGCCCTGTGGCGCTAAGCCGGCCTTGCTTCCAGGCGCACGCTTGCGGCGATCATGGCGCCGCCACGCACCAGGCCCGCGGCGATGGCATCGCCCGCTTTGTGCGCGCGCAAAATATGCTGCACGCCGTCAGTATCTGCGACAGGTTTGTCCGCCAGGCTAACGAGCACGTCGCCCAGCAGGACGCCAGCCTTTTCCGCCGGACTCGCCGGCTCAACATGAACCACCAGCAGTCCCTCGCTGGCGGTTAGATTCAATCGCGTGCGCAAAGATTCCGGCAGGGCCGCGGCTTGCATCGCCAGCCCCAGATAAGGCCGTTGAATGCCGCCTTTTTCCAGCAGCTCAGCCGCGACGCGCTGCACGGTGGACGAAGGCACGGTAATGCCGGAGCGATGCAGCCCGGCGGTGTTCAGGCCAAGCAACTCGCCCTGGCTATTTACCAGCGGGCCGCCGGAAAATCCCGGATACATGGTCAGGTCGGGACGGATGAATTGATCGAGCTCGCCGCCGCGCCATGTGCGCATGGGGCCGCTGATCAGGCCGGAAAGAATTCCCGCGCTGGCCACGATATTTCCGCGCCGCGTGCGCGCCAGTGCAAGCACCAGTTCGCCGACGCCCAGGTTTGTGGTGGCGGCCCAGCGTGCAAGTGGCGCGTCAATCGGCTGTTGCAGCCGCAGGACCACAAGGTCTGTGCTGGGATCGCGCCCTGCGACCCGTGCTGTGAGTTTCTGTCCCGGCGCGGAGATCACGGTGATTTCGTCGTCGCGACGGACAGCGTGGCTGGCGGCAACAACCGCGTCTTTGGCAATCACGATGCCGCTGGAGGCATGGCGCGTGCCCTGTACAGCCACCACGGATTTACCCGCGGTGGCGGAAACGTCTGCAATTTCGCTGGAGAGTTTTGTCCAGATGTGTTCCATGAAAAACTTCCTCTTTGCTCCCTGGTCTTTTGTTCTACCGATTGCAGTATGAAAGAATTGCAGGAGCAGGCGCATCCGCCATTCGGCTAGGATTTGACGGATTATTTTTGGGCTGGTACGGCATGCCGATTCGTCGAAAAGAAATTATTTTGAGAGCAAGGCGCGGATAGCTGCTCTTCTCCGAAATCCATAGATTTGGGTTACGGAGAGAAAACATATGCAACTGCAAACTACATCAGGCAGCGTAAATCAAAAATGGTCGCTGGTGCTGGCGCGCAACGCCAAAGCTGACGGCCGGTTCGTCTACGCGGTGAAGTCGACCGGAATTTTTTGCCGTCCTTCATGCCCCAGCCGCAAACCGCGGCGGGAGAACGTTGAGTTTTTCGATTCGCCGGCGCAGGCGCAGCAGGCGGGATATCGCGCGTGCCGCCGGTGCACGCCGTTGGAGCGCGACCGGCAAACGCAAAAGGTGGAGGCCGCGTGCCGCTACATCGACGAGAACCTGGACATCACGCTGAGCTTGACGGCCATCTCGCGCCACGTGGCCATCAGCCCATTTCATTTTCAGCGGCTGTTCAAACGCATCCTTGGAATCAGCCCGCGCGAATACCAGCAGGCACGGCGGGCAGGGAAATTTCGCCAGGCGCTGCTGGGCGAAGGCAGCGTGACGGAAGCGATCTATGAGGCCGGTTACAGCTCCAGCAGCCGCGCCTATGAAAACATCCCCGCGCAACTGGGGATGACTCCTTCAGCCTTCCGCCGCGGTGGCGAAGGCGTTGAGATACGTTGCACCGTGATCATGACCGAACTGGGAAAACTACTGGTAGCCACAACGCCGCGCGGCGTGTGTGCGGTCCGCTTTGGTGAAAGCGAAGCCGCGTTGCTGCGGGAACTCAAGCATGACTTTGAGGCGGCGGAGATCCGTCGCGATGACCAGGGCCTGGAGTCGGTGGCCAACCAGATCAAGCAGTTGTTGGGAGGATCAAACGCTGCCGTAAACATTCCACTCGACCTGCGCGGCACGGCGTTCCAGCAGATGGTGTGGAAAGAGCTTCGCCGCATTCCGTCGGGGCAGACGCGCAGCTATACGGAAGTGGCCAAGACCATTGGGCGGCCCAGGGCAGTGCGTGCCGTGGCCAATGCTTGCGCTTCAAACCCGGTGGCGCTGGTGGTGCCCTGCCATCGCGTGGTGCAGAAGAACGGCAGCCTGGCTGGATATCGCTGGGGCGTGAAGAGGAAAAAGTCGTTGTTGGAGAAAGAGCAATCGGCAATCAGCAAATAGCAAGAGCTTTTACCGCAAAGGACGCGAAGTACCGCAAAGGAGAGAAATTTCCAATCCGCTTTGCAAGCTTGGCGACCTTTGCGGTAAAGCTTTTTGGCTGACAATCAGGAAAACTTTTACCGCAGAGGACGCGAAGGACGCAGAGGAAGAGCGGATTCTGGATTTTCTTTCGACTTTGCGATCTTGGCTACCTTTGCGGTTAAAGCTTTTTGGCTGACAATCAGGAAAACTTTTACCGCAGAGGACGCGAAGAACGCAGAGGAAGAAGAGATTCTGAATTTTCTTTTCGCCTTTGCGACCTTGGCGACCTTTGCGGTTAAAGCTCTGTTGCTGAATTGGAACTATTTCAGAGTTGCTAATTCAAGAAGATTTGGTTTTGGCCAATTGCCATTTGCCAATTGCTAATCGCCAGATGCTATTTGCTCAATAGAAACGAGAACCCATCAAACTTGTATTCCGACCAGTGCTCGGCTTTGATGGGCTTCATTTTGCCGCTGCGGGCCTGCTTGATAGCGGCGAGCACGCGAGAAAGGTCGGCGGGATCAGCCACGGGCACGTTGTGAGCGGGCAGCAGGAGAGTTGCTCCCAGCGCAGCCATCTTTTTTATGGAAGCTTCGTAGGCGTCGAGGTCGGTTTCCGGGCGAAACAGGAAGATCGCGCCGGGATAATACATGTCGCCGGTGAAGAGCAGTTTGTTCTGCGCGTCCCACAGCGAAATGGAATCAGGCGTGTGGCCGGGAGTTGAAATCACCTGCAAGATGCGCCCGCCCAAATCGATCTTTGCGCCGTCGCGAATCCAGTTGGTGATGTGGAACGGTTTCACGCGATAACTTTTAGGATCGAAGCCGGCGGGCAGCTCGCCGCAGATTGCGCCGGGGACGATTTCTTCCTGCGCGGCAGCGACTGTGCCTTTGGCGTGTTCGCGGGTGAACGCGGTATCCATGCCGTAGATTTTGCTGAAGCGCCAGTTGTCGCTTACGTGATCGTTGTGCGTGTGCGAATTCATCACGCTTACGGGCAGCGGCGTCAGGCCTCCGACAACCTTCTTGATGTCGCTGATTCCCATGCCGGTGTCAAAGAGCAGCGCCTGTTTTTCCCCGACGATCAGGTAGGAGATGATTTCTTCTTGCTGGCGCGGCTCGTAGATGGCGAACAGGCCGGGACGGATGCGATAGACTTCAAACCATTTGTCCGCGACGTTGACGCGTTCCAGCGTGCGATAGACGGGGCGCGGGAGATCGCGGCACCACTCGGGTTTTTGACCAGAGATGGAGCCGACAAGAAATAGAGCCGTGGCGAGGTAAGCGGGTATGTGCATTCTTCATTGCTCGAACAAACTCAAAGTATATGCTACTAACTCTGGTAGACTTTGCTCCCTGCGGTCGGATTACGGCGGGTCTAAGGATATTGAATGGGGTTACGTTTTAAGTTCTCTGTGTTCTTATTGGTTTTTGTAATGGTGCATGCTGCTGTTCCTCAATCAAATAGGCGCACGCGCAATTACACGAAAGGCTACGCATGGAAGGAGTTCACTTATCCTAATGCTGGCTTTGCGATTACCTTTCCTCAGGCGCCTAAAGAGGAGCGGCTGAAAAGTGTCACGGCCTATTCTGTTTACCTTAGAGACGATGTTTTTGTGCATGTCTACGCCGACAACGGTGAGACCACTTGCAGTGGCTGGGAAGAATGGGTAAAAGAGGGGAAATTTAAGCCAGAGTCTTCCTTAATGGCGGGAAGAACACCTATTTCTTCAAGTAAGACTGCCATGATCAAGGGCCACATCGCGATTGTCGGAGAATCACCGAGAGGCGCAATTCATGCGGTGGATTATAGCCGTCAGCAATGTCTGAATAATCGCGTCTATTCGTTTTGGGCACGCTGGCCCGCCGATCATCCAAGGCCAAAAGATGTGAACCGCATACTGAATTCGTTCCGAGTTATAGCGCCCGCCAAACCATAAAAAAGAAAAAAGGCGCTGCCATAGCGCCTTTTTCCGGAGGAGGCCCGCTGCTTACTGCTTTGGCGGGGCCTGGGGGTGTGCCTGCTGGAAATGCTGCTCCTGCTGCTGCACCATGACGTCG
>DASSXL010000114.1:0-165162 GCA_035703825.1 Candidatus Angelobacter sp. | reverse complement strand
GTTGAGCGGGCTAGGAGCCGTGCCCTTGAGAATGATTCCGCCTAAAGGAGCGGTTACAGCGGCAGCTGTATTGTTCTGCGGGTTCGGTACGCCAAGATATTGGATCGTCGTTGTTGGTGGCGTGACGGGTGTTTGGGCGTTTGCCGTGACGATTGCAAGCATCACGATCATGACCAGATAGAACAAATTGCGCGCTGAAAGTGTTTGAACGCAGTTTTTGCCCTGGGCAGCTGTAGTCCGTGTGGAGGAGCTCATTTTTTTCGCCTTCTGTCCCGGAGCTTAGCCCCAGGATCTTCCTTGCTTTTTAATGTGGCAAGGTATCATCCGTGCATCAACAAGACGGCCGCATCTGCGAGCTACTCCCTCGGGAATGCGGATAGTAACGATCTTCACCAAGGCCCAGCTTGCGCAAACCGGAAGTGCGAACCACGGCCCTAAAAAAGGCGAAGATACGCCAATTAGTTCCTAAGTTTTAAGCTTTAGTAATTAGACGTACATTGGAGAAGTATTAAAGTTTTTAATCTTCGCGTTTCAGCAAGTGTTCATCGGGTGTTCCGCAGGACAAAGCGATGTTAAAAAGCTTAATCGGCTATGTTTAGCCGGTGGGTGATTTCGCCGGGACTTGATTTTAAGAATTTCCAGGGCCGGCTGAACACCAGCCCGGCCCTGGATTTTCTCTGTTTATTGCAGCGTCAGCGTGCCGTTGATCAAGGTCACCGCATAGTTTCCAAGCGCAGGACTCGGGTCCGCAGCGGGGATGATCGGGTACTGTCCAGCCGGGCTGGTCGCATCAGCCGTGGTGCTGTAGGACGCTGTTACCACGTCGGAATTCTTCAGGCCGGTGATTGTCCCGGTAAAGGTTGGGAACGGGCCGCCGACCGGGGCGGTAGCGTCATCGGCCTGGATGGTCAGTGGCGCGGGATCAACGGTCAGCGTTCCATTGGTTGAAGTGACTACGTAGTTCGCCAGCTTGTTCGTGGGATCAGCCAGGCTAGGCACAATTGGATACGTTCCGACAGGGCTGGTTGGATCAGCCGCGCTGGAGAAGCTGGCGGTGATGTTATCGCCGTTCTTGATGCCGGTCAGCGTGCCGGTGAAGACCGGGTTGGGATCACCATAAAGCCTGCTGGCATCGGCGGCGACCATACTCAGCGGCGCCGGAGCAACCGTGAGCACGCCATTGTTGAGAGTCACCGAGTAATTGCTCAGCACGTTGTTGGGATCAGACAGGGTCGGAATGATCGCATAGGTTCCCACCGGGCTGGTTGGATCCGCGGCAGCGGAGAAGATGGCACCGATTGTGTCGCCGTTCTTCAATCCCGTAATCGTGCCGGTGAAAGCCGGATTCGGATCGCCATACAGGCGGCTTGCGTTCGCGGCCGTTACAACCAGCGGCGCTGTAGTCACGGTTAGCGTGGCGTTCGTGATAGTCACGCTGTAGTTGCCCAGCTTGTTGGTTGGGTCAAGCAGCGAAGCCGTGATCGGATACGTTCCCGGTGCGCTGGTGGCGGTTGCCGTGGTGCTGTAAACCGCCGTGATGTTGTCGCCGTTCTTCACGCCGGTGAGCGTTCCGGTCAAGTTGTTCGGATCGCCATAAGCTCGGGTTGAGTTTGCAGCAACCAGGCTCAACGGCGCCGGAGTTACGGTCAGCGTGCCGTTGGTCGAGGTTACCGTGTAGTTGCCGAGCTTATTGGTTGGATCAACCAGCGTAGGTACGATTGGATAGGTTCCCACGGCGGCCGTTGGATCGGCGCTGGAGTAAGTCGCGGTGATGTTGTCACCGTTCTTGATTCCAGTGATTGTCCCGCTCAGGCTGCTCGGATCGCCATACAAGCGAGTTGCATTGGCAGCCGCGACCGTCAGCGGAGCTGGCGTAATCGTCAGTGTGCCGTTGTTCGAGGTCACCACGTAGTTGCCAAGCTTGTTCGTGGGATCAACCAGCGCAGGCACGATTGGATACGTTCCCACTGCGGCAGTGGCATCCACGCTGGAGTAAGTTGCGGTGATGTTATCACCGTTCTTGATTCCAGTGAGCGTGCCGGTAAAGACCGGGTTCGGATCGCCATAAACGCGGGTTGCGTTGGCAGCTGAAACCGTCAGCGGGGCAGGATTGACCGTGAGCGTTCCGTTGTTGATGGTCACGCTGTAATTCGACAGCTTGTTGTTCGGATCGCCAACCGCGGGCACGATGGGATAAGTTCCTACCGGGCTCGTGGCGTCAGCAACGCTTGAGAAGCTCAGAGAGAACGTGTCGCCATTCTTCACGCCGCTGATCGAGCCGGTGAATGCCGGGTTCGGATCGCCATAGAGCCTGCTGGCATTGGCCGCCGTGACAACCAGCGGAGCCGGGCTTACCGTAAGCACGGCGTTGGTTGAAGTTACTGTGTAATTGCTCAGCTTGTTGGTTGGATCAACCAGCGCAGGCACGATTGGATAAGTGCCTGGCGCGCTCGTTGAAGTCGCCGTAGTGCTGTAAGTTGCGCTGATGCTATCGCCATTCTTGATGCCGGTAATCGTGCCGGTCATGACCGGAACAGGATCGCCATAGAACATGCTGGCATTGGCAGCGACTACGGAGAGCGGCGCGGGCGTAATCGTCAGCGTGCCGTTGGTGGAAGTTACCGTGTAATTGCCAAGCTTACTCGTTGGATCAACCAGCGCCGGAGTGATGGGATACGTTCCCACCGCGCTGGCGGCTGTGGCCGTGGTGCTGTAAGTGGCAGTGATGTTGTCGCCATTCTTGATTCCGGTGATCGTGCCCGTGAATGCCGGGTTTGGATCGCCGTAAACGCGAGTTGCATCAGCCGCTGCAACACTCAGCGCAGCCGGTGTGATCGTAAGATTGCCGCTCACGAAGCTGAACGTATAGTTCGCCGCCGAAAGCGTGCCTGTGGTGCAGGTGATGGGATACGTGCCGACAGCAGCCGTTGGATCAGCGCTGGTGCAAGCGGGGCTGCCGCTTACCACAGCCAGCGTGTCACCGTTGACAAATCCAGTGATCGAGAAGCTGAAGGCTGGATTCGGGTCTCCATAAATCCGTGTAGCATTGGCCGACGTAACGGTCAAGACAGCGGGATTGATGATCAAAGTTGCGCTGCCCGTAGCCGCCGTGTTGTTTACGTCACCGGCGAAGCTGGCCGCGACTGGATACGATCCCGCACCGAGTCCAGCGATGCTTGCGGAAACTGAAGCGAGCCCCGTTGCGTCAGTCACTGCGCTGCCCGCAGGCGAGCCGTTCAACGTGAAGCTTACTGTCTTGCCTGCCAAAGGACCGCCGGGCGTTGTCAGAACTGCTGAAAGCGTGGTGCTGGCGCTTCCGTAAGTAGCGCTCGCCGCGGTTACCGCAAGGCCGGTAGTTGCAGGCTGAGCGACCGTTACGGTGACGCTGGCCGAATTGTTGGCAGCGTTTGCGTCAACCGCCGAGCTGTTGCTGATGCTGGCAGTATCAGTCGTGACTGTGCCGTCAGGAATTGCCGTGCCCGCCTGCGCAACCAGGGTCACGGTCTGTGTTTCGCCGCTTTGCAGCAGATAGAAGTTCGCTGCCGCTGAGCTGCTGACGCAAGCGCCGTTGCCCGTCGCAGTGCAGGAAACCAGCGTAAAGCCTGAAGGCAGGCTGTTGGTGACAGTTGCCGCCGCTGGATCCGCGCCGTTGTTCGTGACGGAGACGGTATAGGTTACGTTCTGACCGGCCACGATGTTCGGAGATGATGCCGAAATCGCGACGCTCAGATCCGCGTTGCTGGCCATGCGCGGCGGATACGCAACCAGGTCCTGTACCTGGCCTGCATTCGCAATCGCGACATCACCAAGCTGCGCGAGCGAACCCGCGCCATTGATGCTGAATACGGCCACGCCGAAGGTGTCGTCAGCCACAAAGAGCAGGCTGCCCGAGCGGTCTGTTGCCATGCCCACCGGAGCGTGCAGAGAAGCCGCGCTGCCGAAGCTGCCGATGCTGGTGAGCGTGCCGCCAACTCCCACACCGTAAGAGCTAACGCTGTTGCTGCCCTGGTTGCTGGCGAACAGGAAGCTGTCATTCGGGCTGAGCAGGACCACGTTGGAGTTGATCGCCGTGGTGCTGAATGGGCTGCCCGCGACCGATGAGAGAACACCGTTCGCGCCAATCGTCCATGCATCTGCGAAGCCTGCGGTTGCGCTGGCTTCCGCGCCAAACAACAGGCCGCTGGTGGAGCTGAAGTCAAGACCCGCCAACGTTCCTGTTCCGGCTTCCGCGAACGGCGATCCCGCAACCGCAGTCAGCGAACCATCAGGATTGATGGAGAACACTGAGACGCTGGCGCCGTTTGAGACTGCCAGAAGTTGTCCGTTGGCTGAAATCTTCATGCTGGCATTCGGTGTAACCGGGTTTGCTGCAGTGGAGAGCGAAGTAAGCAGGCCACCCGCGCCTATGCTGAAGGTAGTGATATGGCCATTGCTTGAGGCCATCAGGAAGCGTCCGTCAGGCGTGGCGCTCAGGGAAATTCCGGAGCACGCGTCGAGCGTGAGGCCGGAAGCGAACGGTGAACCGGCTGCAGCCGTCAACGCGCCGCTGGTTGGATCGATAGCGAATGCGCTGATGGTCTGATCGCCGCCGTTGGAGACAAACAGCAGGTTATTGCCGGCGCTTAAGGCCAAGCGATTCACAGAAGAGCAAGCTGCGTTCGCGCCCAGACCGCCGGTTGCGACAGGAGAGCCAGCCAGAGCCGTCAGAGTTCCGTCCACGGCCACCGAGTAGGAGGCGATGGAGTTGCCGGTTGCGGCTTGGTTATTCACGAACAGGAAGTTTGCCGTGGGCGCAGCATTCACGGTCAGCGTGCCGTCGGTGGAGGTGACCGTGTAGTTGCCGAGCTTCCCTGCCGGATCAACCAGAGCCGGAGTAATCGGATAGGACCCAGCCGGGCTGGTTGCTGTGGCTGTAGTCGAATAGGTGGCAGTGATCGGGTCGCTGTTCTTGATTCCCGAGATGATTCCGCTGAATGGCGGGTTGGGAGTTCCAAACAGACGGCTGGCGTTCGCCGCAGTCACACTTAACGGAGCAGGAGTGACCGTAAGCGTTCCGTTGTTGATGGTCACTGCGTAGTTGCCGAGTTTGTTCGTCGGGTCAATCAGAGTCGCCACGATGGGATATGTTCCTACCGGGCTCGTCGGATCAGCCGTGGTGCTCACGCTGGCCGTGATGCTGTCGCCGTTCTTGATTCCGACAACCGTCACGCTGAGCGCCGGGTTCGGATCACCATAGAGCCTGCTGAAGCTGGTTACAGTCACGGTCAGCGGGGCCGGATTTACAGTGAGAATTCCGTTGTTGCTTACCACAACGTAATTCGCAAGCGCGCCTGTGCCGTTATCGGACAGCGTCGGCACGATGGCATACGTTCCCACCGGGCTCGTCGGATCAGCCACGCTTGAGTAAGTTGCCGTGATGTTGTCGCCGTTCTGGATTCCCGTGATCGTGCCGGTGAAGACCGGGTTCGGATCGCCATAGAAACGGCTGGCGTTGTTGGCGGTGACCGTCAAAATTGCCGTGGTCACAGTCAACGTACCGTTATTGATGGTCACCGTGTAGTTGCCGAGCTTGCCGGTAGGATCAACCAGGGCAGGAATGATCGGATAAGTTCCCGCTGGGCTGGTGGCCGTGGCCGGAGTCGAGTACGTTGCAGTGATGTTGTCGCCGTTTTTGATGCCGACAATCGTGCCGGTGAAAGTCGGATTCGGAGCGCCGAAAGCGCGGGTTGCGTTGTCAGCCGTTACGGTCAAGGGAGCAGGGCTGACCGTGAGCGAACCATTGTTCAACGTGACAACATAGTTAGCCAGTGCGCCGGTGCCATTGTCGCTCGGTGAAGGAATGATCGGATAAGTTCCAACCGGGCTGGCTGGCGTTGCAGGAGTTGTATAGATCGCGGTGATGTTGTCGCCATTCTTGATTCCGGCAATGGTCCCGGTAAATGTCGGATTCGGATCGCCATACAGACGTGCCGCATTATTGGCGGTGATCACCAGGGCAGCTGGAGTGATCGTCAGCGTTCCGTTGTTGATAGTGACGGTGTAATTGCCCAAAACGCTATTTGGATCAACCAGCGTTGCCGTGATCGGATACGTTCCAACCGGGCTGAGCTGGGTTGCGGTAGTGCTGTAATTCGCGGTGACCACGTCGCCATTCTTCAGGCCGGTGATCGTTCCTGTGAATGTCGGGTTCGGATCGCCGTAAGCGCGTGATGCGTTGTCCACGTTCACGGTCAAGGGCGCCGGATTGATTGTCAGGGTCCCGGCGACGAATGCGAACACGTAATTCTGTGCGGAAAGCGTTCCAATGGTGCAGGTGATGGGATAAGCGCCCACCGGGCTCGCCGGGGTCGCGGTGCTGGTGCAGTCTGCCGTTCCGCTTACCACAGAGATGTCGTCCCCGTTCACAAAACCAGTGATGATATAGGTGAAGGGCGGATTAGGATCGCCATACAGCCGGGTCTGATTGTTGGCCGTGACGGTGAGTTGCGCTTTGGTTACGATCAAATCGCCCACCGCGCTGCTGGCGGCGAAGCTGGCATCGCCGCCAAAAGTCACGGTGAAAGCCTGCGTGTGCGTGCCCACCGTGGTGAAGCCTAGTGGAACTACCGCAGTGGCTACGCCGCTGGCATTGGTTACCGCGTTGTAAGTGCTGTTGTTCTGGTTGAAATTGAATCCGATTAGCTCATTAGGCACCGGTGTGCCGCCGCTGGTTTTCAGCGTGGCAGTCACAATGGCATTTCCACCGTAAGGACCGGTTGCGGTCGGAACCGTCAGCGTCGTTCCTGTCTGCGAGCCAATCGTGATCGTCGCGGTGGCTGAGTTATCAGCTGGATTGGGATCAAGCGTGGACTTGTTGGAGATGTTCGCCGTGTTGCTTACCACAGTCCCGTTGGCGAGAGTGCCTTTGGTCGTCGCATTCAGATTGGCGGTGCGCGTTTCCTGCGGAGCAAGAGCGGGGAACGTAATCAACTGGGCCGCGGTGGCCGGTACAGCCACGCTGCCGCCGCCGCTGATGGCGTTGGCTGCCGTCTGTTTATAGGTAAATGTCGTCGGAGAAGGAACCGACGTTACCACGAATGCTCCATTAAATGTACTGTTCGCGACGCCGCTGATGGTGGCTGTCTGTCCGGTAAAAATCTGGTGAGGAGCCGTGGTGGTAATCGTCACCACATTGCTGGAGCGGTTTGCCCCCGTGCCCGCCACGATCACCGGGCGCGGAGCAAAGTTAAAGGAGCTGCAAGTGCCCGTACCGCTGGTCACAAGGCAAGTTGCGCTGCTGGCGCTGCCCCCGCCGGCGGCATCAGAAGGGGGAACATTGTTCGGAGCAGTGACAGTTCCTCCGCCGCTGACTGCGTCTGGTCCAGCTTGCTGATAGGTAAATTTTGTCGGCGCAATTTGGGTGACGGGAAATGATCCGTTGAAACTGGGATTGCCCACGTTGGTAATCGTCAGCGTCTCGTTCGCCGGCAACTGAAACTGCTGGGTCGTCGTGATTGTTACTGTACCGCTCAAGCGCTGTGCGCCGTTGGTCGCTACGATCGCAAGGGTCGGCTGGGGAAACGACGAGACCGAAAGCGACTGCTGGTAGGTGAAGCTGTTCGCCGTAGTGGTAAGAATCTGGTAAACGCCGTTGAACGAAGGATCGCTCAGGAAGAAGCCTGATTGTATGGGGTTCGGCGTGGTTGGCGCGGGCACTGAACTGATCGTGACCGTCTGCCCCGGAACGAGCAGGTGTGGAACGGTCGTCGTGATCGTCGCGGTGTAAACGCCGTTGGCGACGTCGTTTGATCGTGTCGCGCCCGCCGGATTGACGATTGCCGCGCTTCCGCCGGCGCTGAGCGTTGGCGGGAACGTATCTGCCACCACGGCGGATGAAATCGTGGTCGAACTATTGTTTTTGATGCTGAGCTGATATTGAACGGGCGCGCCCGCGACGGCTGTAGGCGATAAAGGCGTCATGGTAAGCGTGAGGTCCGCGGTGGAGCAGCTGCGCGCGGGATACGCCACCAGGTCCTGAATTTCACCGGGACGATTGATGGCAAGGTCGCTCAATGACGCCAGCACGCCGCCGTTGCCGATCCTGAACACCGCCACTCCAAATGCGTCGTCCGCCACATAAAGGAAGGTGCCGGTGGCGTCTGTCGCCATTCCGGCGGGTGTGTGGACCTGGGTGGTGCCGCCAAATTTGCCAACGTTTACCAGGCTGCCGTCAGGATTCACGGCGAAGGAATTCACGCTATTCGTAAACTGGTTGCTCTGAAACAACAGCGTATTGTCGGGAGTATATAAGACCAAGTTGGAATTGTTTCCGGATGAAGTAAACGGCGTTCCCGGCACCGGAGTAAGCACACCCTGCGTGGGGCTGCCAATCGTGTTGTCAATGGTCCATGCGTCCGCAAGCGCCGGGCTGCCGGTGGCTTCACCGCCATAAAGACGGTCGGCAGCGCAACTGAAATCAAGTCCGGAAAGACTTCCCGTGCCGGTCTTGACAAAGGGCGAGCCCGGGACCGGCGTCAATACACCGGCGTTGATGGTAAACATCGATACGTTGGTTTGATTTGACGTTGCCAGGAACTGGCCGTTGGGAGAGATCACCATGCTGGCATTGGGCGAGCAGCAGTTCGCGGTAATCGAGTTGGGACTTAGCGTTCCACCGGCGCCGATGGTGAAAGTCTGTATCTGTCCATTGCTCGACGCCATCAGGAAAGCGCCGTCCGGCGTGACCGCCAGCGAAATTCCCTGGCACGAATCGAGCGTTAGCGATGTGGGAAACGGCGAACCGGCCACGAGGGTAAGGATGCCGGTGGCCGGATTGATCTGAAACGAGGTAATTGTGCGATCACCCGTATTGGCCACAAACAGCAGATTGTTCACCGGACTGAGGACAATCCGGTTGAGCGCGTAACAGACCACGTTTGCGCCTACTCCGCCGGTGGAAAAGGGCGAACCGCTCAACTGCGTGAGCGCGCCCGTGGCGGAAACTGAATAACCAGAGACCGAGTTCGCGGCAGTCTGGTTGTTCACATAGACATAGTTGCCCTGGGCCTGCGCGGCCAGAGGAGACAGGAGGGCCATTACCAGCAGCAACAGGGTTGCGAGCCGGAGCAATCCGGACGGCTGTGTTCCAGTATTGATTCGCGTGGAAATTTGGGCGCGCATGGATGTTGCCTCCAAAAAAAATCGCTTAGGACCGAATGAGTGACTTGACCGGATTGCCCTGTACATCGCTGTTTGTGGCGCTCATGGCCGAACTGCCGCCTTTTTGCCAGGACCTGGTGAAAGGCGCCAAGCAAAACTGAAAGCCGTTTCAAAACCTTGTCTTTAGGGATTGGAGCCCGGAAGGGCTTTCCTCCCGCCCTACAGATCGCATTGCGAGACTCATACCGCGATACTTAATAACGCACGCATTAAGAGCGTCTTGGAGATCTATTAAACTTTCAAAAGTTTGCGCTTCGCCCCGCCACTCTTCCGCGCAACCCGTGTTCCCACGCGTCAATGCGCATTGCCCGCAGCAAGCGCCAAGTTGCTGCGCGAGGCAGACTGTTCCCCGCGGAATTTGCACAACTCAAGCGAAAGAGGGATTGAGACCGGAAGGACTTGCAGCTTTCTCTATGCCCCGTATGAAATCAAGCCGTGCCGCTGGTTGGCACCGGAAGGAGCCAAACCCAGATAGTTCGTACTGCGAGACATGGCAACATTAGGAGAGCGGGATTAAGCCGGCATTAAGGACATATTAAAAAGTCTAATGAGGGCCTTCGCAGGGCGCATGCAGTGAGGCTGCGGCGCACATTTTTCTCTCCAGCGTAATAGCGCTCAGCGTGCCGTTCCCAACACTAGAGGGCACCAGTTCTCATCTCCCTTGGGGGCCGGACGTTTGGAAGCGCTACGCTGAATTTCCTGGAGCATGCATTCCAGCTCGAGCAAGGGCCTGGGGTAGGCGGGACGCTGTGTGTTCAGCAGAGGATAAAAATTCCTGATCGCCACAGTCTGTTTCGATCCCTTGCGAAAGAGGTCCATCTTCTTTTCCCAGTTGTAATCGATGGTGCGGATCTGGGAGGGGATTTCGGCGGGGAGCGAACGTATCTCCTGGCTCTCCATCAACCGCGCCAGGCGGCGCAGCTTTTCTGGCGTGAGGCGGAGGGAAAAGCTGCCGGTCTTGCGGTCATTTCCCTGCTCCTTGTAACTGACGCGCCCATCGGCAAAGATCGTCAAGTCCTCGCTGTGGACTTGGTCCTGGAACGGACCCTTCATGTCATTGTGCGAGACCAGCATCGGGGCCGGAGCGTGCTGGGCCATGGCGAGGAGCGGCAACAGAAAAATCACAGCAAGCAATGGGAAGCGCATAAGCAGAAGTTTACCTCAGGCGATGGCGGCAACATCAGAGTTCGAAACAGCCACTACCACGAAAAAAGGCTGGCGATCTTCCGCCAGCCTGTTGGTTAAGGGTTGAAGTTAGGGAACGATGTAAACGTGTCCTTGCCCATGCAACCCGGTTGAAGGGGGCACGAGCTGGCTCTTTTGCAGCGTCTGGTCAGGAACGATCAGCGCCGGATCGTCGGCAATCGCCAGGTTGGCTTTGGAGTCGGTCTGGCTGTTGAAAGCCAACGCGGTTATCGGTCCAAAGTCCTGGTTCAGGCTCAGGATCGGACTGACCGCCCCCTGCGACACCCAGTCGATCATGGTGGTACAGATGGAACCGAATTGCGCCACTTCTGGCGGTAACGCCAATCCACCGCTTACCGCGCTTGCCGGGGGAAGTCCCAGGCTGCCCATGAAGAGACCAGGGGCGGTCCCAGGATCGGCCGGCACGCTGGCGGAAAGCTTCACGCCAAGCGGCGGCAAGCATTTTTCGCGATCGCCCACCGGACCAACAGCAAAGGCTGCCGGGTTGGTGAACAACTGCGGGCTCAGGAGAGACTGCGGATCAGGGCTTTGCAGGCGCGAGATGGGTTTGTTCACTTCGCGAGCGCTGCCTCGTTGCAGATCAGGCGACGCTGCCTGAAGCACGGTGACCTGGCTGCCTTTGACAAGCTGGCCATTGGCGTTTGGCGGCGGCGCAAGCTCGGCGATATAGAGATCGTTCCCCATAAAGGCCAGGCTGAGCGCGCCCACGCCGTGTCCGAGTCCACCCACCGGGATTGGAGCGGTTGGAGCCGTTGCCGGCTGCTGGATTTTGTTGATGGAGCCGATATTGTAATAACCAATGTAGATAGCTCCATCGTTGAACGGACCGGTCGGAATTGCCACTGAGCCGGCGGTGCCTCTGCCTGAGTTCAGCAGAGCGGTTTGCGAAACAGTCCCGCCCGTCCCATCCGGGATAAACTTCAAGCGAGCGATGCCTCTGCTGTCGCCGGAAGCATCGGGTACGTAAACGTTCTGGCGGCCCAGAGCGTCCGGTTTGTCAGCCGCAGGCTGGCCAGGAATGAAGCCGGCGGGCTTGAAGCAATGGCTCATACCAGCCGCGCCAGTGATCGGGTTCTGATCGATGCGGCAGAAGCCATTGTCTTCATCTGAGACCCACCAGTTGGTCTGCAACCAGAGCAGGCCTCTGGGATGAGTAACGCCGCTCAGGAGCAGGACCGAGCGCCTGGCTGCGTCGTTGCTGGGTGCGCCAACAGGAGGATTGTCATTGCCGATCTGGCTGTTGACGCATGGAGGAATGTTGGGCGGCGTGTTAACCGGGTTCACCGTCGGCGTGGTTGTGCAAGGCTCCGGGACCAGTGTCGGGGAGGCTTGGTAGAGCCACGTCCTGCCTGTCTTGGGCAGAATGCCGGCAACTGCCGGAGGCGGAGCTTCAATGATTGGATCGGTGGTGACAGCCATGTCCTCAATGAAGGCCGTGGTTCCGTCGGCATTCAGCTGCGCAAGCGCGGTTGGCGTCGCGGTCTGCAGGAAGTTCATACCGAAGATCAAGGTATATTCCTGCGGAACCGGGCTGACCGGGCAGGGCATCACATTGGCCGCGCAAACCCGGCCGCTCTGATTCCACACCTGCATGTTGTCCGCGCTGGTAGTGTCATAGCGGACGATGCGATTACCGTTGCCCCAGTAGAGCCAGCGTCCGTTGGGATTGTTGGAGAAGAACTGGTCAGAGACCAGGCCTTGCTGGGTTTGCAATTTGCCGAACTCCAGCATCGCCTGGCACTTGGGCAGTGTGTAGTTGCACGCATCGGCGTTCTGAAGGCGGTTCAGGAAGCCGGCTTGCGTGGCCCACAGATCATGGCCGACCCAGGCAATGCTGAGCAGGGTCTTGCCGTTGTAAGAAGTGCCAACGCGCTCCACCGAGTTTCCCGCAGTGGTGAAATTAGGCGTAAGAGGATTTCTGATGCGCCAGATATCGCCGCTGCCCTGGAAGCAGATGTAGAGCTTTCCATCAGGACCGAGGCGGGCATCGCGGACGAAGCGGCCTCCGTTCACGGGCGCGCCATTGGTGAACACTGATTTTGTGCTGTCGAAAATCGTGATCTGGCTGGCGGCATTGATGATGGTCCTGCCCGGCTGCGTGGGCGAGGCCATAAACTCAAGGCGGGTGACTTCCTTGATTCCGGCAACGAAGACATAACCGTTGGAAGGAACGCCTTGATTGTTGATGACGCCGCGGGTTTCTACCTGATAATCGACCGGCGCAAAAACTCCGGGCAGATAGCAGGTGCTAAGGTTCAAGATTCCGTTCGAAGGCGCGGTATCGGGACCGGTATTGTCGAGCCGGCAGAAGCCGGAAGCTCCGTCAGATACCCACCAATCGGTTAGAGGCGGTCCGCCGGCAGGGTTTGGCACAACCGCTCTCACCATTCCCGCCGGACGGAACATCTGTTGATTTCCCACTTGGACGCCGGGCGCTGCGAACGCACTGGCCATCGACATCACGACCACCAGGGCAAGCACCAGGCTGTATTTCCAGGAGCGAGTTAGCAAGGCATTTTTGCCGTCCTTGCCTGAGGCCCGCAAAAGGTTCGAGTTCATTGTTGGTTCCTCTCTTCGATTAAAGCTGCTTCTTGCTATCCCGCTTCTTCGAGCCCGATGCGGGGGAGTTTCTTTCTGCTAGGGAAGCTGCCGGACCCGATGTCCGGCAGCCCCCAGGTTTGGTTACCGCAGGAACGTGACGCCCGACTGCGCGATACCACCCGAATCCGAAGTGATGGTCACCAGGTTCGGCGGCGGTATGTTGCTGAAGCGGATCGAGAACACGCCCTGTGCGAACGGGATGATCGGTCCCATCACGCCTTGCCACTGGAGACCGGTGGCGGGGTTGATGATGTCCAGAGTGCACGTCAGGGTGACGCCCGGTGTAAAGTCGCTGGCGTTCACAATCAAGCGGCCCTTGGTGCGGCGATAGACCACGTTGCTGATCACGATCAGGTCAGTGACCGGCTGGACAATTACGTTTACAGTCGCCGTGTTAGAGAGCCCGCTGGCTGCACTGGTCCCGGTGACGGTGAAAGTGAACGTTTGTGCAGGCGTAAGCTCCGGCACTGAAGGCGCTGTGAAGGTCACGTTGGCGCCGGTGGTCGACGACAATCCGGTGCCAGGAGCCCAGGTGAATGTGATTGCTCCACCCGCCGGATCAACGCCAGTCGCGCTCAGCAATACTGAAGCGCCGCTGGGAACTGTGATGGTTGTGCCGGTTACTGTCGCCGGGGGCGTTGGTAAACCAGGCGTTACGACAGGAACAGGATTCGTCCAGATCGCTGACGCGTTGATGGACGGCGGAGTATTGGGCGGCGCGATCACGACAGGCACGATCAAGCTGGCCGGAGCGGATTGCGGAACACTGCTGCTCTGTCCACCCACGACCAGGGAGAACGTCAGGTTCTGGGCCCCCGTGATGGTCGGAACAACAAATGTCGGCTTGGCGGCAAACGGATCGCTGATAGTGACCGTTGGATCGCCGGGATTGATGATCTGCGCCCACTGGAACGGACCGGTTGGCGGGTTGCTGCTGGTTCCGTCAAGCGTGACCGTAACTCCAGCGAAGGGCGGGTTCGGGTTCGACGTGAATTTCGGCACGGCGAGCGTGGTGATTGCGCCGGGCACGCAGGTAAGCGGAGGCAGCGTGTTGTCCGGGAACGGACTCAGCTGGCCCATCACCTGGTTGGGGAAAAACGGAATAGGTTGTTGTCCCAGCTGTACCTGGGAGCTATCGAAAACGTCGCTTACCATCGGCAACTGGCCCATGCCGTTGTCGAGATAGAAGATGTCGGCAAAATTCGATTTTGGCTCGCGGCTGCCGGGCACCAGGTTCTCAGGGAAGATGAACTCGCTGCTGGGCAGTTGATACTCAGAGAAAGTCAGGCCGCTCTTGGCTTTTCCGGGCACGCTGCCGCTAATGCGCGCGCCAACGTTCTGCACGGCAGGCAGGAAGTTGCCGCCCTGCGGGAAGCGCATGCGCCAACGGCCCTTCACGCCGATTCCCGGAGGTCCGGGCTCAACCGGGAAGTTCGCCGCCCAAGCCGGCTCGCGGAATGTCAGGTTGCCGTTGCAGTCCTGATCAACCGCGGAGACGTCAACCTGGCGAGAAACATCCGTGGTGAAACCTTCCACCCTGGTGCGGACGCCGGCTTCCTGCGGGAAGAACGGGTTGGGAACGCCGCCGGTGCCCTGGATGACCACATCAATGTGAATGTAAGCCGGATCACTTCCGGGCCAGGTGTAAGCGCCCACCGTGAGGGCTTCAATGGAAGTTGCCGTAATGTAAGGACCGGCATCGTCCATCTCAAGAGTGCCGATGATGTTGACGAAATCGCCCACTTCGAACGGCATTTCTACATAGGGGTCCTGCGGAATCGGGTTCTCTACCGTGGGAGCATCGCCCGGCTGGTTCATGGTGAAAATCGGCACCAGCACAGTTCCGGTGGTCGGATCACGCGGCCGGTTCTTTTCCGGACACTGCGGGTCCTGCTGTGCTTCCGGATTCAAGAGCGCCAGAGCCGGGCCTTCAGAGCCATCGGAGCCATCAATATAAGGACTGACCGAGGGAATGCACATCGGGAAGCCGGTCTCTGAGTTCACGGTCGGATTGTTCTGGTCCACGGCAAACCGCGGATCAGGCGACTGTCCTGCGCTATAGCGGCCTTTAGTCAACACAGTTGGATTTCCCAGGCCATCCAGCAGCGGCGTGCCATCAGGGTTGGGGACGGTGAAGGTTATTGGCGGATCGTTGATCTGAACCCGCATCCCGTTCACGTACATGACGCCGTGCGCGTAATCGAATCGCTCAATGTAGCCCTGGGTGAAGTTCGCCGGGTCCTGATAAATAAAGACCAGACCGGCGATGTATTGACCGTTGACGATGTTGCCCTGAATGTGCCCCTGATACGTGCCAGGGAAGCGAACGGTGTCAGCCATCGCCAGGCCCGATTGGAAGATCGGGTCAGTCTGGTGCGTGTTCGGGTTCAATTCAAAGGTTTCTTCCCACGTCAACAGCGTGTTGGGATAGATGACAACCGTGCTCTGGGGAACACGGATCATGGTGTTATTGAGCTCCATCCAGCCGCCGGTAATCTTGCACTGCGCCGGCAGTGGGGGATTGTCCGGCGTTGGCGCGGGATTATCGTCCTTGTTGCACAGGCCTGGAGTTGCATCCAAGGAGGCATATTGAATGAAGCCGGTGATGTCAAAGCCGGTCGGCTCGTTGTTTTCCCGCACCGGAATTATCGGTGTGGGCGCCGGAATCGCGGCCGGCGTGGGCCACGGAATTGGGTTCAGGCTCTGGGCCGACGCTTTTGTGCCCAGCCCGATGATCAGCAGCAGCAGTACAACTCCCGCCACTTTGAAGCCTTTCGTTAGTTGCTCAAATCCCCGCATTTTGAAGCTCCTTCCGTCGTACTGCTTTTCGTACTGCTCTGCCTTGCTGATGAGTTCTCTCGTTTCCCGCCCCACTTGCTTGTTCGGGCGGTTGCTTATAACGAACCTGGCTGGGCCGGACATTAGTGCACCCCCAACAGGTTTTCGAGGAAAGTGGGAAGCGGCTTGCCGCCTTGCGCGCCTACCGCCGGAACTTCCATGAACTGATTTGTCGCCTGCCCCGGATGCTTCAGGTCAGCCTGGACCGGGTAACCGTTCGAGCTCTGTGGATGACCGTTCGGCGTGAACAACTGCGGATGATCGAACGGCGCGGCCTGGGCCACCGTGCGTGGATCCGTCAGGCCATTGCGCAGGAAATCCACCAGGTCAGTTTTTTCCTGCATGGTGAGCCCAAGCATCTCAATGTCCGGATCCATGTACTTGACTTCTTCAACCGTATTGAAGTCACCGCCACGGTTGTAGAACTCCACCACTTGCTCAAGCGTCAACTGGCTGCCGTTGTGGAAATAAGGAGCAGTCAGCGCGACGTTGCGCAGTTGCGGCGCCTTGAAGAAACCGCCGCGAGCGATGTCGTCATTGCAATTCATCGGCGCCGGAGCAATGCCATCGCCGCGCCGGCCGGGCACGATAACCGTCTCGTATCCGCCGTCACAAACGTGCTGGCGCAGAATCTCTGCTTGCGAAAGTGGAAGACCCGCTACCGGATCGTTGCCAGCCAGGCCGCCATCTTCCGCCGTGGGCCGGACGCCAATGTGGTAATAGCCGGTGTCATAAACGCGGGCGCTGTCGTCTTCCATGATCATGCGTTCCACCGGGAAGCCGGTCACGGTTCCCACGGCAGCGTTGGAAAGTTCAGGGCCGCCGTGGCAAACGATGCAACCAGCTTTGGTCTGGAAGAGATTCAGTCCGCGAAGCTGTCCCGGAGTCAACGGGACCGCTCCCACCGAGTAACCAATCTGTATTGGAACCTGCGAAACCGGCGGATCGCCGAAGAAAACTGTCAGCGTGCCGCTGTTGTAGTCAATCGAGCCGCCGTTGACGCCGACGCCGCGGATGTTGCCCTGGCCATCGTCAAAGGCGTACATGTCCTGGTCGCTAGCGTCCAGTGTGGGATTCAATCCAATAATGGAGACCGTGTAAGGCGTGACGCCCGGCTTCAATTGAATGGTGTACTGGTTCTTCAGGTTGTCGCCGATCAACGTGTAGCTCTGCTGCTGTTCCAGATATTTGTCCAGCGGCGTCTGGTCAGCCACCAGAGTGCTTTCGTACATCTGGATGGCCACTCCCCAGAAGAGCGAGAAGTTATATTCCATCAAGCTGTAGTCCGTGGTGCCCGCCGGGCAGGTCTCAAAGTTGGCCACATCCACCGTGACTGAAGTGCTTCCATCAGCGGCTTCACAGATGTGCCGCGGGAACTGCCACCACTCCGGCTGAAACGCTTTCTGAATCAGCGCCGAGTAGCTGGTCTTCAAACCTTTATCAGGCGACTTGGAAAACGCGCCCAAGACGCTGTCCGTAGGGTCCACCATCTGTTGCGCCAGCGGCACGCGGGCCAGCAATTTCTTGCCGACCTGATGGAAGTTGCGTCCATCCGCCGACATCTCTGTGCTGCTCAGGATCGGTCCCAGTGATTGCGAGCACAGCGCTGAATTCACCATGTTCACCTGGGTCGGTCCCAGCTTGCCGTCAATTGCATCGACAACCAGGAGGTGCGTCTGCTTGTCGCGCGTGCCGAACGGATTTGCTCCGTTGCAGACGTTCTGTGCGCGTCCATCCCAGAAATTGCGAAAATTAAAGACCGCGTCCACCGCGCTGGGCGTGTTGCGTCCCGTCACCTTGCGCGTATTGATCAGCTTGGTTGGATCGGAAGGATCGGGATAAGAGAAGACCGGATCAGGCGTAGAGGTGTTCAGTTCCACGCTGTTGGTATTGATTGACCCGCCCGGAACGATCGTGCCTGCTTTCCCGTTCTGCTGGTTGCCGCCTGGTCCCGTGCCAACGTTGTGCGACGGCACATGATGGTTCGGTCCCACGTTCCCGCTGGGATCGTGCGTCATTCCTTCGTCGTCGCCGGAGCTGCTTCTCTCGGTTGGCGCGTTGCCATCGCTGCCGATGTCCCGGACAACCGCGCCCGGATCGGTGTGCGTGTCAACCACGACCTTGTCCATCGACGTGGCAAAAACGCCCTGCGAACCCGAAACATCGTTCAGGTCAGAGACTACGCTGAAGCGATCGTTGATATCGGCCAGCTTGCGGAATGGAAAATCGCCGTCGTGGTAGCCGCCGAAGCCGGCATCCGGGCTGCCCGCGCTGTAGTGATAGTTGGTGCCTTTTCCGCCGTTGAAGGGAACGCCAAGTTGGAAAGTGTTATCGCCGCCCGCCTGGCCAGGATTGACTTCGTTGTTGGCCCGGCTGTCTGCTCCGGCATTGAAATGGCAACTGGCGCAAGCCTGGATATCATCGCTGCCTGCCTGCATGTCCCAGAAAAGGGCTTTGCCCAGTTGGGTCGCCGCGGTTTTGTCGGCAATGATTCCTTCCATGCCGAACACCGGGGGAATCGGAACACTTGAAAGGGGCGCGAGAGGCCGTAACGGAACTCGTACTGAGCCAGTTCCACTCTGGGCGCGAACATGGCCGTAATACCCGACTGCAAAAACGATTGCCAGTACCGATACGAAGATGCGCAGGAACACTAGTGTCCCGGAAGACCGTTTCATCGTTTTTCTCCTAAATCGCTCGGTGCCACCGGTTCGATACAGTCCTGTCCGGGGTGCAACGCAGTGCACAGTTTGGGCGCGAGGGATTAAGGTTTCATTGGGCGTGTATTAAAAGCTTTAATACGTTTAGAGGTCGAAATGATCAGCGCATAACTCAACATAAAATCTGTAGAAACAAATATTTACGCGAGAACATGCTCGGCATTCACCGGCCCCAAACAAGACCGATTTGCGAGTGAAAATTTTACAAAGGTACATGTACCTGCTAACTTTTTGATGGTGACCTTGGATATAAGCGCGCCATTGGTCGTTTGTTACTGCCCCAATGAACTATGGTCGGAATGCGCCGGCGACCTTATGAACACGCTGACGCCATGGAGGCGCGATGAAGCCGTGTGCGCGGGGAACTTGCCTCTCCGCGGAATGAGGAAAGCCAGGGCGATGCCGGATTTAGCGTCGCAACATATATATATGTCCGCGCGCGTTTGCCCCAGGCAAGCCGTGACAAGCCGTGGACTTTTACCGCAGCAACAAACTAATCAAAGGGCGTCAACGCGCGTAGACAAATGGAATTGGGCGCTTGGAATGAAAATCAGTGGCGCGCCAAGGAAGAGACGCATATAGAGGAAAATTGCGCCACGGCGGCTTGGTGAGGACCACTTCTACCGTGGCGCTTTCAACTCAGGCTACACGCGAGCTTTGCTGAACTTGCCCCAGGAACTGGAGCAGGTCCTGATTCACCTGGTCTTTCAGTGTGGAGCAGAGACCATGTGGCGCTCCCGGATAAATCTTCAACGTTGCCCCCTTCACGATTTTCGACGAAAGCATTGCAGAAGCGCCAATCGGCACAATCTGGTCGTCGTCGCCATGGATGATGAGTGTCGGCATGTTGAACTTCTTGAGGTCTTCCGTGAAGTCCGTTTCAGAGAACGCCTTGATGCACTCGTAGGCTGCCTGGTGTCCGCACAACATTCCCTGCAGCCAGAAAGAGTCACGCAGTCCTTGCGAAACTATTGCTCCGGTTCTGTTGGCCCCATAAAACGGTGCGCTCAAGTCTTTGAAGAATTGTGAGCGGTCAGCCAGAACGGCCGTACGGATCTGGTTAAACGCGTCAATCGGCAATCCACCCGGATTGGCCGCGGTCTTCAGCATCAGAGGAGGAACAGCGCTAATCAGCACGGCTTTGGCAACACGCTTAGTGCCATGGCGGCCAATATAACGGGCTACTTCGCCGCCGCCGGTCGAATGGCCGATATGAATAGCATTTTTGAGGTCCAGTTTTTCCACCAACGCTGCCAGATCGTCGGCGTAGGTGTCCATGTCATTGCCGTTCCAGGGTTGGCTTGAGCGGCCGTGCCCCCGGCGGTCATGCGCGATGCAGCGATATCCTCGGGAGGCAAGAAAGATCATCTGGTCTTCCCAAGCGTCCGCGCTTAATGGCCATCCATGGCTGAAAACCACGGGCTGACCCTTGCCCCAATCCTTGTAATAAATCTGCGTACCGTCTTTCGTCGTGATCGTTGTCATAAAACGTCTCCCTTTTTTGGCGGTGAACGTTTGCCGGCGCGCGTCCCTTTCTTATTGCGGCGGGGCGCGGCGGCTGGATTCTCGTTGAAGCCCGCGAAGAGCCAGAGGTCCTTCGGCTGAGGTGGAGGGTTTTAGCCGGAAGCAATCTAAGACCTCTACGATACTCCTATTTTTCGAATCATGAATGCCCGGCGCGCCGCATAGGGCCGTCATGGAAAAGGGCGCGGAAGCGGAAGAGGAACGTTAAAGATCAGCGTAAGAAATCAGCTCTATCTTCAAGCGGGCAAGGGCGTCTTTCGTGTCAGCGGAAGTCAACGCGGCCAGTTCAATCTCGCGTGATTGCATCAGGCGCGTTCCCGCCGACTGAAGCTCCGCATCAGAATATCCTGGGTGGCACACCAATTCCCATGTGCCTTCAGGCAATGCGTCCAATATCCGCAACAGCCTCCGCTGGTTCAACAGGCCGGTTACGGCGATGCCTACCGTGCCGTCGGTTGTAACCATTCCCTGCTCTTTGATCGCGCGGCGAAACTCCGCGGCAAAAATCCCGAATGCCATCACGCCGGCTGAGCGCAGCCAGAGTCCTGGCGTACCCAGCACCATGCCGGTGGGCCAGCTGCGCACCGGCTCAAACGGGTTTCTTACGGCGCGGATTCCGCACGCGCGCGCCGCGCGCAGCAGCGGTCGCAACACTTGCGGGAACATATGCGTATGCTTGTGGCTATCAACGTGAGTCAGCGTAATTCCACTGGGCTGGATTTTGCGAATCTGCGCTTCGACCTCGCGTTCAATTTCTTCCGCCGCAATCTGCCTGCGGACCGCTGCCATGGCAAATTGCTTCAGGCTGCTGCGAAAACGCGCGGAGCCGTTTGTAAGCGAGGGCAGATTGGCCGCCAGCGGCACGCCGTCGATCAGCACCACATGGCATCCGGTCTTGAGCGCCGGTTGCTTCTTTGCCAGATCGATTGCGGCCCCAGATGCCTGCGCATTGGCCATCAGCGTGGCCGAAGTAACCACGCCCCGGAGATTGCCTTCAGCAATCGCCCGGTTCACGCCCGTGGTCAGGCCAAAATCATCTGCATTGACAATGAGACGCCGCACTGGGTGAGTCTAACAAAAAGCGCTTGTCTCGCTTACAGCCTTTCAAAAATCCTTTTGCAATCGAGCAATGTTGAGATATCTTAGGCGGGTTCGTCATGCCTGCCGCCCTCACACAGAATTCGCTCACTAATCTAATTCTTCCGGCGGTGAGCCTAACCATAATTTGGTTTAGCGCATTTGCGGTATTGCGTCACGGGTGGTTCCCTACCCGCCCTGTGCTCAGCATATATATATGGTTCCTTGCAATAACGGGAGCCCTATCACTGGTTGTTTATTTCCTGCAAGTCCCCGAAGCATTGCGGTATGTGGCGTGCAGAGTATACTTTGCCATCTATTATGTGGCCGATTTCCTTACGTTGATCTTTTCAATCGCGGTTATTTATGAATTCTTGTTCCGCATGGCAAGAACCAAGATGATTCAAAGAATGGCAATCATTGGATTTTTAATCACTACCAGCCTCAATCTCACCGCAGCATTCGCGATGACGAATGCATGGTCCACAAACACGCTGGAGAATGTTTCCCGATTCCTGTTTGAGACAACAGCGCTGGCTCTACTGGTTTCAGGTTTGTTCATTTTCGCCATCAAGAGAAGCCGTTCCCTGCTTCTGGAATCCAGGCTGTTCGTGGTTCTTGCGGCACTAACGGTCCACGATTTCATCATTTTGTTAAGTGATTTTATGCTGCGTCGGAGCGAACAAATGAGATTGGTTGTGGGCGACGGCATCTGGATCACTTTTGCAGTCTTGCTGTATTGGGCTCTGAAGAAAGGGCCGGCGAGTTCCGGCAGAGTGGTGAGCAGCACAAGTGAATTGCCGGCACAAGACCCTACGCCGTCTTGACCTCTTGCGGGCGAACTTCTCTTTCGCCCAGGAACATCTTGATCTTCTCCAGCAGCGCGGGGAAGAGGTCTTCTTTTTGCAGGCACGCCGCAACGTCTTTGCCGCCATCGATGGGGCCATAGCCGGTAACGATGATCACGGGAACATCGGGGTTCTTTTCGTGGACCTTTTTGGCCAGTTCCACGCCATTCATGCCATCCATGCGGAAATCCGTCACCAGGATGTCGAAGTCCTCTTCATCAAACTTCTTCAATGCTTCTGCTCCGTTGTAAGCGCTGACGGCGCGATAACCCTGCATTTCCAGGATTTCACAGCTCAATCGTGCCAGCACTTCGTGATCGTCAACGAAAAGGATCGCGCGCATGAATTACTCCTTGGAACAACGGATGGGAGCTGTTACAGGAGACCGCCTATTACTTGAGAGCTTCGGCCTCAGTTCTTTGTTTCATGATACGCCCTAAAAGATGCCTATGGAGAACAGTATTTTTAGGACAATCCCTTGTCCTTTGGCCTGTAACTTGCTGTAAAAGAGAGCACTTAGTCTGCCTCCGGCGGCAAATACAGGGCCGGAGTGGCGCTATTCTTCATGGCCTGGTTGAAAGCAGGCACGTCCGCAGACATGATCTGCTTCCATGCCGCCAGTTGCTGGTCCAGTTGCCCGCGCAGCATCTTGAAGACCTCATACTGCTGCTGCGATGGAGCGCTATCGCCCTGCTGCACAGCGGCGCTAAACGAATCAAGCTGCTCATTCAGCATATTCGGAAAAGCCAGGTTGGCTTCAGATCCCTTCATGTTCACCTGAATAAGCTGCTCTTCCACCGGGGCCATCTTCTTATCCAGCGCCGCCGCCTGTTCAAGCAATGCTTTCATGTTGGCATCGCCGTCAAAACGCTGTTGCATGGCCTTGATCTCCGCCCGCATGGTGCGTATCTGGTTGACCGCGCGATGCAACTCAGTATTGGCAGCGCTCACCTGCATGGCCAGCTCGAATTGCTTGCGCAGATCGTCGGCATGCACGTTCTTGGTCCGCGGGTCCATCACGATCTCCAGCGGTTGTGACTGGCTCTGGCCCCCCGAGGTGAGTTTTACGGTATATTGCCCCGGCTGGGCCAGAGGTCCTTGCGGGCCGATCCCACTGTAAAACGCTCCAGGAATTTTTACCGGAGGCTCCCAGCGCAGGTTCCAGGCATAGCGGTTCATTCCCGCGGAAGCGGGAATCGTCGTGACTTCCTTCACCTGGTCCGGCCACTCGGGAGGCTGCTCGTCGCCTTTCTTCTCTTTGCTGGAAAGCGTGCGGACCACCTTCCCGTTCGCGTCAACAACCTCAAGCTTCACTTCATCCCTGGGCGCCGACTTAAAGTAATAGTCGATGATCGCTCCCGGCGGCGGATTGTCACCTACCGGCCCGCGCCGTTCGATGTCCGTTGGCAGATGCAGCCGAAGCGCCGTCTGTGGCTTGAACAACACCATTTCCGCGGTCGATGAAACTGCATCAACCTGGCGCAGCGGCGTAATGTCATCCAGCACCCAGAAGGCGCGCCCGTGCGTCGCGGCAATCAGATCGTCCCCGTGAATTTCCAGGTCATGGATCGGCACGGCGGGCAGGTTCAGCTTCAGCTGCTGCCAGTGGCCTCCATCATCCACGGAAAAGTAAACGCCTGTTTCAGTTCCAGCGTAAAGCAAGCCTTTGCGCTTGGGGTCTTCACGGACTGAGCGCACGTAAGACCCTTCCGGAATGCCGTTGGCGGCAAGTATCCAGTTCTTGCCGTTATCGCGCGTGCGGTAAATCAACGGGCGAAAATCGTCGAACTTATGGCGATCCACCGCCACATACGCCGTGTTCGGGTCATGATGTGAAGCTTCAATAATGCTGATCATGCTCCATTCCGGCATGTCTTTGGGCGTCACGTTGGCCCAGTGCTGCCCGCCATCCGTGGTCAACTGAATCAGGCCATCGTCCGCGCCCGCCCAGATCGTGTCTTTCTTAAGCGGCGACTCCGCCAGCGCAAAGACCGTGTCGTAATACTCAACGCTGGTAATGTCCAGGGTGATCGGCCCGCCGGACGGCTTCTGCTTGCTCTTGTCATTGCGCGTAAGGTCGCCGCTGATCGCTGTCCAGCTCTGTCCGCCATTCGTCGACTTGAACACCATCTCGCTCGCGGTATACAGCGTGTTGGGATCGTGCGGCGAAATCATCAATGGCGATGTCCAGTTGAAGCGATGAAGCAGTTTCTCGGCCCCGTTTCCAGACACATCCAGCGGCCACACTGAAATATCCACCGATTGCTCAGTGCGTTTGTCAAAGCGGGTGGTAAATGCCTCCGCATTGGCGAATGTAATATTGGGATCGGGCGGATACGGTGCGATGTACCCACTCTCTCCGCCGCCCACTGCGTACCAATCGTGCCGGCCAATCACGCCATCGTCGTTATAGCTCCTGATGGCGATCGTGGAGTTGTCCTGCTGCGCTCCATAGATGTAGTACGGCCAGCGATTGTCGGTAATCACGTGATAGAACTGCGCCGTTGGCTGGTTATATTGCGTGGACCACGTCCTCCCACCGTCGAGCGAGACCGTTGCGCCGCCGTCATTGCCATTGATCAGTCGGTCCGGATTGTCCGGGTCGATCCACAGGCCGTGATGGTCGCCGTGCGGCGCTGGCAGCAGCCCAAACGTGCGCCCGCCATCGGTCGAGCGGAACATGCCTGTATTCAGCACGTAAACCGTGTCTGCCGCTTTGGGATCGGCAAAGATGTGGCTGAAATACCATGCGCGTTGCCGCAGGCGTCCATCTTCGTTCATGCGGATCCAGTTGTCGCCGCCATCGTCGGATCGATAAAGCCCGCCTTCCTTCGACTCCACCATGGCGTAAACCTTGTTTGAGTCCGCGCCGGAAACCGAGATGCCGATCCGCCCTATAATTCCTGAAGGCAAGCCATGGCCTTCAATGTGCGTCCATGTCGTCCCGCCGTCCGTAGATTTGTACATCCCGCTTCCGGGCCCGCCGCTATTAAGGCTCCAGGGATTGCGATAGACCTCCCACAACGAGGCAAACAGCGTGTTGGAGTTGTCCGGATCAAACACCACGTCAATGGCCCCGGTCTTGTTGTCCTTATATAGGACTTTCTGCCAGGTCGCGCCGCCATCGCTCGTGCGGAAGACGCCGCGTTCTTCATTCGGGCCATACGCGTGACCCAGCGCCGCCACAAAAACAATGTTCGGGTTCCTGGGGTCGATAATCAGCGCGCCAATGTGCTGCGTATCTTTCAGGCCGACGTTCTTCCACGTCTTGCCCGCGTCCACTGATTTGTAAACGCCGTTGCCGTAAGAAATGTTGCCGCGGATGCACGCCTCGCCCGATCCCACATAAATAACGTTGTGGTCTGACGGCGCCACGGCTATCGCGCCAATCGACGCAATCGGCTGCTTATCAAAGAGAGGCTGCCAGCTCGTGCCGGCGTCGGTGCTTCTCCACACGCCGCTGGAAGCTCCGCCAAAATAAAAAACATTCGGCTCGCCGGGCACGCCGGTCACCGCCAGCACGCGTCCGCCGCGGAACGGGCCCACCTGCCGCCAGCGCATCGCGCCAAAAACTTTTTCGTCAATCTGCCCGGCCGCGGGCGGCGGAGTCTGGGCCGGGGTCACGGTCTTGCTGGACGGCTTTTTCGCCGGTGCGCCTGCCGGCTTCTTGCCTTGCTTGTCTTCAGACGCCTGAGGGTTCTTGGCTGACTGGGCAAACGCGGTGGCGAAAAAACAGATCAACAACAAAACAAATACACGACTCCGAAAGATCATAGCGGGACGCTGCTCCTTATCATGTAGGCCAAGCGGCTAATGATACGGGTATGGGAGAGCAAGTTGCAATTTGGCGCAATGTGTTCAGCTTTTCCTATCAGTGTCATCCGTGTTTATCAGTGGTAAGTTTTTTGTCTTTCCGATCACCCGATCACGCACGATCACGCGATCTTAATCCGTATCATCCGTGATTATCAGTGTGAGGTTGGTTCCCGATCACGCGCGATGTCGGCGATGTCGTGCGATTCCGGCGATCTCTTCTCCCCACCCCCATTTTTCAACTTTTGTTGCAAACAAAACCACTTATTCAATTCGACCCGAGGGTGACCCTTGCGTGACGCTTGGGTGTCCCAGGCGTGACCCAGGCGTGACGCTTGGGTGACCCAAGCCCAGTCCCAAACCCAATTCCAGTCGGCAGAGGGTCGCAACTGCCCAAAGCCGCGCGGCGCAACAATCGCCGCGCTACAGACTGTCATTGTGAGCGACCGGCAACATCGGGGTCCCCGGCAAGCGCGCTTTTCGCTTGCTGGGGTGAGGCAGCCGGGAGTCGAACGATCTAAATCGGCGAAGCCAACCCTATACACAATTACCAAATTACCCATTTACCAAATTCTGTTGGAATACCGAGAAAGCCGGCAATCTCGTGTCATTTTCATTTTCAAAGAGCTTCTTGGAGACCTCACACCCTGAGGCGCTGCCGAAATATAACCGATTTCCAGCAGCGAATCAATAGCGAAGTTTAGCGGATGATGATAGAGTTTGAGCCTGCGCGCGGCAGGATAAGTGCGCCCGCTGCCGTGATCTCCGGAGACAAGAATGAAAGCATCCATGTTCTATCGAATCGCTGCCGTTCTTCTGCTGCTTTTCGCGGTAGGACACACACTCGGCTTTCGCCAGTCTGATCCCACATGGGGAGTTGATGCCCTTCTCAGCTCGATGCGGTCAATTTACTTTAACGTGCAGGGGTTCAACCGCACATATTGGGACCTCTTTGTGGCGGCCGGATTCTCTGTCGGCGTGCTTTATCTGTTCGCCGCGATATTGGCTTGGCAGCTGGGCGGTCTTCCGGCGGCGACCTTGGCGCTCATGCGCGGCACGGCTTGGTCATTCGCCCTTTGCTTTGCCGCCATCACGGTTGTGAGCTGGAGATACCTCTTTATCCTGCCTATTGCTTTCTCAATCGTGATTACTTTATGTCTGACCGTGGCGGCATGGCTTTCAGCCAAGCAGGTTTCCGTGTCTCCATTGCGATAGTGAGGTAATGCGATAGTGAGGCGCGGTGCAAACTCCGCTTGACCCGCGCTCATCCGCGTTAATCCGCGGTAAATCTCCGCCCTGCTTACGCAGCCCTTTTTTTGGCGTGTTTTGCTTCCGGTTTTTTATGCCTCATCTCTTATGCTCTCAATGATGATGGCAACGACGCAATTGTCAAAAGTGATAAAGTCTCAAGCGCCCGGAGGCGCGACCACAAGTTAGCCCACCCCGAAGGCGAGCGCCAGCGAGCCGTGAGGGGTGGGCGGATGTATAGAAATGAGCAAGCGCCGTAGGTGCGACAAATAATGCGCCAAGAACGCGTTCATCTCGTAGGGACGAAACACGCAACAGATTCTGCGAAATCGCGCCGTAAACGCTGCAAAGATAACCGACTAGCGCCGTGTCTCCGTGGTGAGATTTTTTACGATCCCATGAATTTCGATTTCGCCTCCGTGCTGCAAAGGTTTTGATTTTCCATTTCGGCGATCTTTGGCAATTTTGGCGTTTCTGGCAATTTCCTGATCCGCGCTTGATCCGCGTTGATCCGCGGTAAATCTCCGCCCTTACTTCCCCGCAAACCGCACCAACCCGTCCCGGTAATCGATTGTCACTTTCATGTTTTCCATGGCGCTGAAGCCGATCTGCCCGGAGATCTCAACCCCCAGGTCTTTGCTGACCGAGTGCAGATCCATCGTGCTGATGCGTTCGCCCGTGCGGTTCATTTTGGCAAATCGCATGGTCGCGTCGTCGGCAACAAATGCGCTGTTCACCACGCCGCTGGCCCCGGACATGGGCGCGTTGAAGGCGCGCATCTCCGGCATCAGCCGGGCCAGTTCCGGTGAGATGGTGTTGGCGTTGGCCCCCGTATCGATCACAAAGAGCCCACTGGCTTTTTTGCCGACCTCGGTCGGCAGCAGCAGAAAATGTCCAAAGCTGAAAGTCTGAGTGAATGCCTCCGCCAGCGCGGTCGTGCCGTCGCCGGCACGGGCAGGCAGCGGCTCCAGCCGAAGTTTTTGCGCAGGGATATCCAGCGTGACAAGGTATTTCGCAAACACGTCCGAGCCGATAATGCCATCCACCTGGGCGATTTCTCGCGGCGTGGCGTGAACAAAGCAATCGTGAAACTCCAGCTCGCCGATCACAACCTTGTCCACCCAGGCCTTATAGCCCACCGCCGGCCCGGACTTGCCTACGCCCTCCAGCGCCTGCTCTGACAGCTTGCTTGCGCCGATTTTTTCCGCCAGCTTGCGCGTGATAGTCACACCAGAAGAGCCGGTATCGAGCAGCAACGTCACTGTGGCACGGTCGTTCAGCCGTACGCGCAGGCCGTAGCCCCGGCGGGCCATGCTGGCCCCGACCGTCAGCAGCTCCATCTTGATTTCTGTGCGCTCCACCTCGCGTGCCGGTATCCAAACTTTCCGCCCGGCAATTGCTTTCACGAACTCCTTGTATTCGCGTTCATGCCGTTCCTCTTCCGGATCGTTGTGGAACTCTGCCAGGTGCCGTTCCAGCCCGGCAACATTTTCTGGGTAAGGCAGCCGGATGGCCCATTCATAAAACGCATCGCCATCTTCAGGATCAAGTTCATGGGCCCTGGCGATGGCCGTCTTTGCCTTGGTGTGCCGAGTGTAGACGGCGTCAACCTTCCCTTGACCGAGCCACGCGCGGGCGCATTTCTCGTCCAGCTTGAGGGCAGCCCGATACTCGTCTTCCGCCTGGGGAATCATGCCGCGGCGGAAGTACACATCGCCGCGCGCCGCGCGGACCAGCGCCGAATCGGGCAGCGCAGCCAGCGCTTTTTGCGAACTCTCGTCGGCGGCCTTCACATCATCCGCTTTCAGCAGGCTGCGCACCAAGCCGGAGTAGGCTTCAGCGGATGGCTGAGTTTCCGTGATCTTGCGGAACGCCACGGCTGCACCGCGAAAATCCGCCTGGCGAAAGAGCTGGCGCGCATTCGCCAGTGCGCCATCGTCTGTCGTCAAGGAAGCCTGCGCCGGCAGAGGCGGCGCGAACACAAGTATCAGCAGGGACCAGAGCGCGGGCACAACCAGGGAACGCATTCCTGGAGAATACTTGCAGACGGAAAATTTGAAAATGCGGTTATTCCGTTGCCTTGCGGAATTCGTAGACCTCAAGGTTGATGAGCCCATCACGATAATCAATCTTCATCTTCATTTGGACCAGCGTTCTGATGCCGATAAAGCCGGCGATTTCGGTCCCCTCAGAGGCGCTGATGCTTTCCGTGGTAAACACAGGCAGGTCGTGGCTTTCAATGCGCATCTTGGCGAACTGGAGTATGGCCTTCTTTCCCGTAAGCACCTGCTGCACGCTCCCGCTCACGCCGCTCATCCTGTAGTCGCCGTCCGCGCTGGCCCTGGTGACTTGTGCCGCGAATTTGGGACTCAGGCTGTTGATGTCCGCGCCGGTGTCCACGATGAAATTGCCAAGGGCCTTGTCATTGACGATCACGGGAACAACTATGTCATGGCCGAACCGATAGAACTTGGAAAAGCCCTGCATTTCCGGGGCAATGTAACGGTCTTGCCACTCATCATCCGCGGAGGCGGCGTTGGGATTTGCGGGCAACGGCGAGAGCAATGCCTTCTGTTCCCGGAAATCAAGGGTAATCAAAAACTTTTCAAAGACATCCGGGCCAATTAATCCCGCTTCATCGGCGATATTGTTTTTGCTGGAAACGACGACGGTGCAGTTGTGAAACTCCACGCTGCCTATGTTGATCTTGTCGATCCAGGCAATATAGCTCTCCACCGACCCCTTATCGCCGATGCCGAAAATCCTTGTATCGGCAATTCTTACGGCCCCTGCTTTTTCCGCCAGCTTGCGGCCGATGGTGATTCCTCCCGCGCCTGTATCCAGCAGGAGCACAGCGCTGGCGCGATCGTTAAACTTCACCTGAAGACCGTATCCCTTGCTGATGTTCATGGGGCCGCTGCGATTGATGTCATAGACGCCGGTAAGTTCCCGGCCATAAGGCAGTACCTTAAGCTCCGTGGGCTTGAGTTCACTGGCCAATACCCACGGTTTCTTTTGAGACACAGCGGTAAGGTAAGCAATGCGGTTGGCTTCGGACCCGATGGGGTGATCACCGGCCATCTTCTTCACCTGCTCCAGTTGTTCGGAAAAAGGCAGGCTCTCCAGCCACTCTTCAGCAATCTGCTCGTCTTCAGGATCCAGTTGATGGGCCTTGGCAAAAGCCTCTTTGGCCCTCTTGTTCATGGAAACCATCTGGTACATGCGACCCATGCCGAACTGGGCGCGGGCGGAATTGGCGTCCAGTTTCAAGGCGGCGCGATATTCAGCTTCAGTGTCGCCGAAATTTCCGCTGCGAAACGCCACGTCACCGGCGGCTGAATGCACCATGGCCGAGTTTGGCGCGGCGGCCACTGCTTTCTTGGCGGCTTCCTGGGCTTCATCAAGCTTGTGCCCGCGAAGCAGGCTGCGAACCAGTCCCGCGTGCGCTTCCGCCGAGTTCGGGCTTTTGGACAGGATCGCCTGAAAGGCGGCGGCAGCCTCGGCAAACTGCTTCTTGCTCATCAACGCCCGTGCATCCACTAACGGATCTGGAGCGGGAGCGGCAGCGGACGCAGCGCTGTTGGCCGCCGGCGGCACGGCGGGCTTGGCGTTGTCGGCAGTGGTCTGGGCAGCCGCAATTCCAGCCAGGCAGATGGGAAGCAAAAAACGTACGTTCATGCGGCCCATAGTACAACAAAGCCAACCCTAATTCTGCCGAAGTTTTGCCTTACTTAAGCATAGTTTATGGGCTATTCCTGGCCAGCAAGGCCCTGCTAGTTCGAGCTATCGACTTCTATAGGACAAAAAGAAAAGGCGCCGCAGCGCCTTGATCTTCTTCGTCCTTATACGATCAATCAATCTTCGTGGCCGTTACCTCAATCTGCATGCGCTTGGTGCTGTTGATGTCGTCGACGGTAGTGAGAGCAGCAGGTTTGCCCAGCGTCAGAAGCGCCCATGATTCGGTCCGCGTGGTTCGCAGCACTGGAGCCGGCGGGATGTTATTTCCGCTGCTCGCAATCTGCTCCGGGCGGACAAAGCTGCTCATTTCAATATCGCAGTGGAATTGCAACCTGCGGTCCACTTGTTCTTTCATGGAGCAGCGAATGTTCAATCCGGCATCAATATACGTATACGCTTTGTCTTTTCCCTTTTCTTCAGTAGTTATAGGCACCCGCGTAGCAACCCGTATGCTCGAAGGCAGATTTTCCGTTCTGCCAATCATCATGTAATCGCGCTGGTTGGTACGCTTGCCATCGTCGAGCTCATATATCACTAAGGCCAGCTTGAAAAAGTTCCCTGTAAGGCCGTCCCCGCCTGCCAGGACCTCTTTCTTGGCTGATTGGTCCTTGGCTGGTTGGTCGGCTGTATCTTTCGCCGGCTGCTGTGCCGCCAGGCTTGATACAAGTGCTAGAGCAAGTATCACCTTGGTAAAAATCTTCATGGTTCTCTCCTTATCGAGTATTGCTGGCTTTCTGAGGAATATGCATCAGGTCGGGTATGGTTTCCGTCTGGTCCTGATCGCCCACCACTGGCGGCTCATCAGGATGGCTCTGCGCAATCACCTCTTCGCGTGGAGTGTGACTGTAATAGCTCAAGAGCAAACGCTCCTGTTCAGACAACGGCGTGGGTGTGGGGAAAACCGCGGGACGTTGACTCAATGCCAGCATCGCGTTCTGCTGCCGCACGGGCGCCAAAGTTTCCTGCCGATGGATGACCCGCTCTTGGCCAACCACCGCCGGCACGCTGCTTTGAATCGCCGGCTGTTGAACAATGGGTTGCTGAAAAACGGGCTGCTGCACAGCAGGCTGCGCAGTCTGCACAACCGTCTGAGTTGGCGGCGCAGCATGGCGCCTTCCACCGATCAGCACACCGGCCACGATCACGGCAGCCAGCGCAGCCCCTGCCCACAACCACTTAAACCCCCACCAGCCGCGCGACGCTTCCCTGCTCTCGGCATCGCGCAGGTTCGCCAGTATTCTGGTTTCCAGGCCCGGCCGGGGCTCCGCTGAGGAATAGCCGGCAAGCAGCGAGGCGAGCATTTTATCCATCTGCTTATCTTTTTCCTGATCAGCCATGTTTCCTCCCCTCCAGCAGTACGGCCAGCTTTTCCTTGAGTTGCTTGCGCGCCCGGAACAATCGCGTGCGCACCGAGCCTTCGGGTATCTTCATGACCTCTGCAATTTCCGCCGAGTTCAACTCCCGCACCGTGGAAAGCTCCAGCGTATGGCGCAGATCCTCCGGCAGACCCGCAATCAGCCGCTCCAGCATCTGCCGCATCTCAGTACCGGCAAGCTGCTCGTCCGCCGCCGGCGCGGAATCGGCGATCGATTGCATCAGCTCCGCTCCCGACTCGTCGTCGCTCAGTGAAACCATGCTCAGTGAAACCATCGCGCGGCCGGCGCGTCTTTTATCCAGCGCCGTGGTCCAGGCAATGCGCGCCAGCCAGGTCTTGGCGTTGTTGACCTGATGAAGGCGGTCTTTGTGTTTCCAGACCCGGAGAAAGCACTCCTGCGCAGCGTCTTCCGCATCATGATGGTTGCGCAGGATGGAGTAGGCGATGCGAAAGACCATCACGGAATGGCCGGCCACCAGTGTTTCCATAGTCGGCGCCGCAGCTTCCATGGCCATCGCTGATTTCAGGACCGTCTCTCCTAGCACTGCCTGCCCCGTCATTTTGCCTTCCTGTAGAGAAAGACAGCCGGGGAACGGAAAGTGTTCTGATATTTTGCGCTTATTTTCGGATTGACAGCTCTAGACAGCTTTCAAGATAGAGAAATTTGTGGCACAGACACTCCTGTCTGTGCTTGCATTCATCACGATTCCCATCGGGCACAGGCAGGGCCCCCATTCTCGCGCCGCTTTTGCGCGGACGAATACGGATGACACGGATCGGGAAAAGCCAAACCTTTGAAACACGGAGGAACTGAGGCAGCGGAGGAAGCAAATTTACCGCGGATTTGCGCGGATGAGCGCTGATCAGAAGCAGAACTCAAATTGCAGTTTCTGGTGTTCCGATCACCGGATCACCAGATCGCCAGATCTCCATCAGTGTTATCAGTGGTAGGGTTTGGCTTCTTGTGCAAAGAGGCCGCTCACCAAGCGAAATCAGGTCACTTTTTGGTAAGCGCGCCATCGCCGGCGAATAGCGTGGTTTCTACCGGCAATTCCAGGACGATTCTCGCCCCGCCGGGATCAAGGTTTTCCGCGTGGATCTCTCCGCCATGTTCCTTCACGATGCCATAGCAAATGCTCAGGCCCAGGCCGGTGCCCTTGCCCACGGGCTTGGTGGTATAGAAAGGATCGAATACGCGGTTCACGTCGCCAAAGCCGGGCCCGTTGTCGTCAAAGCTGAGCACAACGCGGCCGTTCACGCAGGCGGCGGCAATGCGTATCCGCTTGGCCGAGTTCCCTTCCATGGCGTCAATGGAATTGTTCAGCAGATTTAGCAGGATCTGCTTGAACTGGTCTTCATCCAGCGCCACGTGAGGCAGGGCCGGCTCAATCTGCACCTGGACTTCAATGTCGTGGTTCACCAGGTGATATTCGCGCAGAGCCAGCACGTCCTGCAGCAACGTGTCCAGGTTCGCCGATTTCTTTTCCAGGCTGTTCTGGCGGGCAAAACGCAGCAGGTTTTCAATAATGCGTTTCATCCGCTGGGCTTCGCGCAACATCTTGTCCAGCTTTTGCCGGGCGGGTCCCGCCGGAACATCGTCAGAAATCAGTTCGGTATAGCCGACGATGGAGGTGAGCGGATTGTTCAGCTCATGGGCCACGCCGGCCACCAGTTGGCCGATGGCCGCCAGCTTTTCCGCGCGCGCCAGTTGCTTGTGCAGCGCGGCGTTGTCCACCGTTACCGCCAGGTCGCCGGCCAGCAGCTCGATCTTCGTCATCTCCTCGGCGTTGACGCGCGTAACGTCACGCGGGTCGCTCAGCGAGATGCATCCCACGTGCGCGCCGCGCGTGGAGTGTAATGGCACCAGCACCTGGTTGCCTTTTTTCCAGAACCGGGAAGGCTCATACACAGCGTCGCTGGGGATCTGGCCGTATTTTTCCATTTGCGCCGGCCGCAGTATCACTGACCTGTCGCCCAGCCGGTCGCCGATGGTGCAAGCCTCCACCAGATCGTCGAACTTCCATACTTCGGCGCATTTGTATTCGATCAATTTTTTCGCTTCGCCTTCATATCCGCAATGCGCCGCGGCAAACAGGTTCCGGCCATCGTGGGTCAGGATAATCGCCACGCGGTTGAACGGGCTGGTTTCCTGGATGGCCAAAACCATCTCATTGCAAATCACGTTCAGGTCCACCCCGGTCAGCAGTCGGGAGGTGATGCCGGAAAATTTCTGCAACTGGTAGTTCAGTTTCTGCTCGCGACGCCCGGCTGACTGAAGGAATTCAGATTTATCTTCCAGCAGCGTAAGGATCATGCCGAACGCGACAAAAAACTTTGGCGTATTCCAGAGCTCAGGATTCATCTTGAGGCCGGGGGCCCAGGCATCCAGCATGGCGCCAACCGGCCAGACCGCTCCCCACAGCAGGAAGCCGCCGGCGCTGGTGACCACGCCGGGAGACCAGCGCGGATAACGCCGGCAAAAAAGCACCCCAGGCAGGGCAAACCCAAGCGTGAGCATGGCCAGAAAGCCAAAAATGAAATGATGTTGCCATGCCTTCACAATCGCAACCGTGCCGGTGATCGCTACCGCGGGCGCCCAGAGCAGAAAATCGATCGTCAACTTGCGGCGGAGCGCCACGAACACTGGCGTCCCATAAAAGAGGATGACGGAGCAGGCGATATAGAGCCATCGCAGGTCCAGTTCATACGCCAGTGCTACTGTGTAACCCATCACGGGAACGCAGGTAATAGCCAACAGGCCGAGCGTCAACTGCCTGTTCTCAAAAAATGAAGTGAGAGAAGCGATGAAGAACAGCGCGGAAAGCTGGAGACAACCCATGTCGATAATGAACGTTGTGGTTGTCAGGTTGCCGTCCGCCGGCTCAAACACCTTGACAAAGAAGTGAATGAAGATAAGCACCCAGGCGGCAATCCACAGCTGCAACCGGGCCGACCTGACGTGCCGGCGCAGCGCCACAAAAATGCCCACCATCACGGCTAGAACCAGAATGGTGGGCAGCTTGTCGAAAAAAATTGCCATCTCTCTGCGGATCCTATCTTGGAGATGCCAAATTTACCATGGCCAGTGACCGAACTGGACATGCTCAATATCTCACGGTGAGTAACCTCGGTAACCAGTTTTTGTGCAATGGGTATTCCCTTTTTGGGAAAACGTTTTGACCCGGCTCCGCGGCAGCCGCTATACTCCTAAAAAGACGGCAAAAACCGCGCCAAATCAAACGATTAGCGCAGGGGCGATTAGCTCAGCTGGTTAGAGCGCCTGCCTTACAAGCAGGAGGTCCACGGTTCGAGTCCGTGATCGCCCACCATTCCAATCAACAAGTTACCGGGTTTATAGTTTAGTAACGTGCCCTAAAATGTGCCACAACTTTAGTTGACCGCTTTTCCTGCTCAGGTTAGGACCGCGCCACGTTCAGCGCCGATCTAACATGTTCCATGGCCTTCGCCATTCCCGACGATCGGAAACTGTCGTTGCCGCACCTGCTGGGCAACATTGCCATCGGGGTTGAACCAGGTGCCGGGTCCATAGAAGAAGCCGTACCGCAGGACAAACCCCTCCTCGAAACCCTGCGGAGCTGTTTCTGCGCGTTCATCACGACGGAGTGGTAAACCAACGGGGGTAGCCCGCCGCGGCTGCGACGTGGCGGTTCCTCATGGACTTGTTGAGCGGCATCGCCGGTATTCGCAGTGGTGCCGCCGAACCTGCGGCGCTACATGATGGCGACCGCCTTGCCCGCGTCCGAAAACTGCGCTGCCAGGGACGGGCCTGCCTGGCCCGTCCCGATCATGATGCCGCAGAAGTGCTTCATGCGGCCAGTGCGCCCTCAATTTGGAGCTTGCCTTCTTTGGCTGCCTCTTCGGGCGTTTTGCCGTTCTGACGCGCGACGATATAGGCGGCGTACCATCCCGACCAGTGATGCTTGGGGGCGGTGGGTTCGTACTTGCCGTGATGTTCCTCTGTCTCTCGCAACAGCTCCGTCATGGTCGCAACGTCGAAATTGCTGACCCCTCGCCCAGGCAGCCGTGCTGTAATTTCCTGCAACAGCCAGCCGTTGCCGTCCGGATCATGGAAGGAGGCGAACGAGGAGTAGCTGGCATGTGAAGGGTCCGGACCGGCAACCCGAAGGCGTCCGAATAAGTAGGGCTCGTCAGGGCCAGTGTGGACGTTGCTGCCGTGGAACACTTCGCTGACTTTGACGCCGCGACGGAGCAGATCGTTTCGGGCGGACTCAATGTCGGAGACGGCCAGGTACAAGCCCTGGGCAGACCCAGGCTCTGCCGTGGTGACGTTCTTGCCAAAGATGACCGAACACGCGGAGCCGGGCGGCGTGAACTGTACTCCGCGCCAGTCGTTACCGGTGGTAAAATCGCCGTCGAGCCGCCACCCGAGCCTAGTGTAGAACTCTTTCGCGCGGTCAACATCCGAAACCGGGACGATGACCACCTCAAGCTTCATGTCGACTGGGGCAACACTTGCGTTAGCGTGGATTGCACTCGAAGTTGCCATTCTTGCCTCCTTGTACTGTTATGAATGTAGAGTTGGGACCTTTGCGGTCAACTTCCTCCTTGTTCTCCGGAAGCGATTGTCGGCGAACGCAATCGCGTCTTGCGAAAATCGCTACAACGATATCACTTGGCTGTTCTGGGTGCATAGGTTCGGTGAGAACCGAAACACGAGGGCTCCGTCGAGCCCTCATGCATTGCTCTTGCGAACAGTTAGCCGGCATTTGCAAAGATCACATCATGCAAATACATGGTGTTATCGTCCATTTTTTCACCTTGAATTTTGACTTTTTTCCCCATCTTGCCCTTGCAGCTTGCTGGGTTGGCGACCTTCCTACCGGAACAGGCAGAACTTGGAACGAACCCCGAACTGTTCATATGCGATGCTGGCGGGAGAGGTCAGCTCAAGTTGGAGGACCACGCTCAATTCAGCTCGCGTTCAAGTTGCAATTCTGACGTGCATCGACTTCGAAGCCGTCATCCCTTTGACTGTTGTCTTCATGCGCCTTTCATGCAACCTGTCAGTGCGCAAGTCGATCGCAAGTTTTGGCTGCCATTTGGAGAACCCGCGGCAGCAGGCCAAGAGGAAGCCCCGGCATCCCGGGGCTCGCAAGACGATTTGTCACCAAGAACGGTCATGCTGCAGATCTTGCCAATGCCGAGCGCAACGACCGGAAGCCGGCACGCATCTCTTCAGTGAGAAGCTTCGGCTGTTCGAACGCGGCAAAGTGTCCACCTTTAGTGAGCCGGTTGTAATGGATGAGTTGCGGATACGCCTGCTCCGCCCAGCTCCGTGGAGCAGGATACAGCTCGTCCGGAAAGACGCTCACGGCAACCGGGATGGAGACGCCTTTGGCATTGAAATACCCTTTGCCAAAATACTCCCAATAGAGCCGGGCGCCCGAAAGTGCCGTGTTTGTCAGCCATGTGATCGTGATGTTATCGAGGACGTCATCACGCGTGAGGCCCTCAGCTTGTCCTTGAAACACGCGCGCGATCAACTCGTAGCTGCGCGCGTCGTGATCAAGGAAATAAGCTGCAAGGCCGACAGGGGAATCGGCGATCCCGTACAAGGTCTGCGGCCGCAAACCCATCTGGAACCCGTAGGCGATTCCCTTTTGATACACAAACTGCAGGCGGTCGTAAGCGATCTTCTCTTCAGCTGTGAGACCCGCTGGTGCCGGCGCTCCGGAAAAGGCCATCTGGTCAATTTCGGCCGGAAAGATGCCAGGCATGTTGGTGTGAATGCCGAGCAACTCTGGAGGCGACTGCACTCCCATCAAGTCGGTGACGACCGCGCCCCAGTCGCCGCCCTGGGCCACAAATTTCGTGTATCCGAGGCGCTTCATCAGCGTGCCCCAGGCGCGCGCAATGCGATCAGGGCCCCATCCAGGGGAGGTGGGCTTGCCTGAAAAGCCATAACCCGGCATCGATGGCACGACCACATCGAAAGCGTCAGACGCGCTCCCGCCGTGCGCCGTGGGATTGGTGAGCGGATCGATGATCTTCAGCTGCTCAACGATCGAGCCAGGCCATCCGTGGGTGACAATGACTGGCAATGCATTCTCATGCTTCGAACGAACGTGAATGAAATGGATATCTAGGCCGTCGATTTCGGTAATGAATTGGGGTAAGGCGCTGAGTCTTGCTTCGCACTTGCGCCAGTCATATTCGGTCGCCCAATAGCGCGCGAGTGCTTGAGTAGTGGCGAACTGTACGCCTTGTGTGCCATCCATTACCGTTTCCCGGTCAGGCCATCGGGTGGCGTTGATGCGCGTGCGCAATTCGGTTAGTTCCGATTCCGGAACGTCGATCTGAAAGGGACGAATCGCATTCTTGTCGGCCCGCAGGTTGCTGCTTTGTTGTGTCGCACTGCTTTGCGTCATGTTGTACTCCTTTTGAGTGATTGATTTCCGCAGTCCGCATTGCCAGCTTGATCGTGCTGCTGGTTATTAATCTCAAGGTGCGTAATGGGTGAAGACAAAGTCATGTGCTTGGACAGACTCATGACACGGGAAACAAGCTTTGTGCATTGTTTCGTTCGCCGGCTTACCGTCCTTATCGAATTGAGCGAAGCCCCATCCACCCGTGGCCGCATATTTCTTTGAGTCCTTGACCATGAACTGGAGGTACCAGTCCGGGGCAGCCCCCGGCACGAATGATTGCGCGCGGCCAAAGGCTTTGTTGTTCTCTTCTGATGGGACGTAATTCCAAGCTATGCGGGCAATGACGGTGCCGTCCGGCAATGGCAGCTTGTCTCCCCTGTACGCTTTAATCGCGACATCATTGCCCAGAACGGCACGCAGATCGTTGAGATTGCCTTCTTCATGGGCCACGGAGATCAGCCTCCAGTCGCGGTACCCGGGGAAGATCTTGATTCCGAAAAGGGGGGCTGCTGCACCATCGGCGTCGTTTGCTGCGAGTGTCACCGAAGCCACGGCGCTAACGGTAATGAATGCCATCACGAAGGCCAATATCCGTTTCATAGAGTCTCCTTTCAACGGAGCAACCATCGGCAAAACTATTGCGCTGAACCGATCAAATCAGACTTCACCGAGGGAAGACAATTGAACGAAGGTGTCGGCAATACCTTGGTGTCGGTCAATACCATCGTCCAATAGATTTGAGGCGTTGCCTTCTGGCTTACTTGTGATGGGTAGAAGACCCGGCGTTCGGCATGTCCGCGGCGAGCGCGTAACCCAGGAGGTGCTTCCTCATGTTACGAACTTTTGTAAGCCGCAATGTGCTCATGGCCCTGGCTCTAAGTGCATTGGCCATATCTCACGTGAGCTGTAGCAAGACCACTAACGCAGCACCTGCAAACCAACCTCTCACGGTCCAATTCGCCACTGTCATACAGCAAGACACGCCGATCTATAGCGAATGGATCGCCGTCCTCGATGGCTGCGTAAACGCCCAAATCCAGCCGCACGTTACCGATTACATCGTCAAGCAGAATTACCGCGAAGGACCGCCCGTAAGAAAGGGAGACGTGCTGTTCAAGATCGATCCCCGTCCGTTCAAAGCCGCTCTCGAGCAAGCCAAAGCGCAACTCTCGCAGTTGGAGGCGCAAGCACGCGCCATCGCGCAAAGCCAGCTCGATACAGAAGTCCAGGCAAGACTTGGCGCACAGGCCCAGGTGATGCAGCCAAGGGTAGAAAACATGGCGTTCTTGAGGTCGGCAATAACACCAAAAGCATCGGTGTCGCGCAGTTAATATGAATTTGGAAGCGATCGTCATCTCTGTTCTTGATGTCGATCGGGCGAAGCGTTTCTACGCAAGGCTTGGTCTGGCGGCTCGACGCCGATCTTCCTTTCGATAACGGTTTTCGCGTCGTACAATTCACGCCGCCCGGGTTTGCGTGGGCTTAAGATCGACACCGCCTGCCGATGTCGGCGCGGAGCTTTGGTTAGGTTTAGCGGGTTGAGGGCCTCCTCCGTATGAAAATGTAGCCTGGGCCGCGTTCTCTGAGAAGCCGAAAGGCAAATGAAATCCTATGGACTTGAATCCTTTGCGTCTGTTGGTGAATCAGTTGGAAGATATTGGGCTCTGCAAACGCTCGGTATGGTCTTCACACAAGTTTGTGTTTCCCGCTCAGAGGTGGCACATGTCACTCCCGATATCGGTAAAAAGCAAAATTCTCGTTGTTGTCGTCACAAGCAGCCTGGTCTTGTTTGCCTCCGGATGCGACACTACCAAGGCTGCCCCGCCAGCTCCGCCAGCGACAGTGGAAGTCGCTACGGTTGTGCAGCAGGATACGCCGATCTACAGCGAATGGATTGCAATCCTGGATGGATACGTCAACGCACAAATTCAGCCCCATGTAACCGGCTACATCATCAAGCAGAATTACAGAGAGGGCTCCGTGGTCAGGAAAGGGGACGTTCTGTTCGAGATCGATCCCCGGCCATTCAAAGCTGCGCTCGACCAGGCCAAGGCGCAGCTTGCCCAGTCAGAGGCGCAGCTAGGCAAAGCAAAGCTTGACGTGGAACGAGACACACCGCTGGCGCAGGCACGCGCAATTGCTCAAAGCCAACTCGATACTGAGGTTCAGGCAAAGCTGGGAGCGCAGGCCCAGGTTGACGCCGCAAAAGCAAATGTCGAACAGGCTCAGTTGAACCTGGAGTGGACCAAGGTGACGTCTCTTGTCACTGGGATCGCCGGTATCGCCCAGGTGCAGATCGGAAACCTGGTCGGCCCGAATTCAATCTTGACTTCGGTATCGCAGGTAGACCCGATTAAGGCCTACTTTACGGTCAGCGAGAATGAGTTCACGGATTTTCACCGGAGGTTTCCTACGGAAGCCACCGTCGAAGAACAGCGCAGACGAATCCCCCTGCAACTCATACTCGCCGACGGCAGCGTGTACGAACAATCCGGCAGGATCTCCTTCGCCGATCGGGAAGTGAATCCTGCTACGGGCGCCATTCGAATCGCTGCCTTGTTTCCCAACACAAACAATCTGCTTCGTCCCGGCGGCTATGGCCGCATTCGTGCTTCTGTCAGGTCGCGTGATCGCGCGCTGCTGGTTCCGCAGAGGGCCGTCATTGAACTTCAGGGAAGTTATCAGATAGCGGTGGTTGGCGATGACGACAAGGTGAGTATCCGCCCAGTCACAGTAGGAGAGCGAGTAGGCAAGTTGTGGATTGTGAATGAGGGGGTCAAGCCGGGTGAGCGCGTAATCGTCGAGGGCTCTCTGAAGGTGCGAGACGGCGCTCCGGTGAAGCCCGTTCCATCTGCGTCTGCCAAGACAGGAAGCTAAGTCATGTCGAAATTTTTCATCCGGCGTCCAATCGTCGCCATCGTGATCTCGATTTTGACGGTCATAGTTGGCGCAATCTCTGTCGTCAGTCTGCCGGTTTCGCAATTTCCCGCCATTGCGCCGCCGGAAGTCCAGGTGTCGACGACCTACGTGGGCGCCGACGCGCAGACGGTTGAGCAGTCCGTCGCTACGCCGATCGAGCAGCAGATGAGCGGTGTGGATAACTCAAATTACATGTACTCGGTCAATTCATCGACGGGCGAAACCAGGCTGATCGTCGACTACGACGTGAAGACCGATCCCAACACTGATCTGATCCTCACGCAGATCCGGGAAACCCAGGCCGCCTCTCAACTTCCCGCTGAGGTCAACAATTTTGGCGTAACCGTTCAAAAGACCCTCACAGCGCCGCTGATGTTGATCAGTCTTTATTCTCCCAGCGGCATTTACGATTCGAAATTCCTCGCCAACTACGCTTATATCAATTTGTATGATCCGCTCTCTCGCGTCCCGGGAATCGGCAGCGTTCAGGTGTTTGGCGCCGGGAAATATGCGATGCGGTTGTGGGTGAAGCCCGACCAACTGGCAAAGCTCTCGATCACAGTGCCCGAGATCATCAACGCCATTCAATCGCAGAATACGGTGAATCCGGCCGGCCAAATTGGTGGCGAACCGGTCCCGCAAGGGCAGGAGTTCACATACTCCGTACGGGCACAGGGAAGGCTGACCACACCGGAAGACTTCGAGCAGATTGTTGTTCGCGCGGCTCCGGATGGAGGGATCGTCCGCGTCAAAGATGTTGCACGGGTTGAATTGGGGGCCCAGGATTACACCGTTGTGTCGCACCTGAATGGAAAGCCGAGTGCGATTGTCGCTGTCTACCAATTGCCGGGCTCAAACGCCGTTCAAGCTGCCGACGGCGTGAAAAAGCTTCTCGCTGAGGAGCGGCAGCGATTACCGCAAGGGATTGATTACGGGATCGCGCTGGACACGACGCGGGCCGTTTCCGAAGGGATCAAGGAGATCGTTAAGACGCTGTTGATCGCGATCCTACTCGTGATCCTGGTGGTGTACGTCTTCCTTCAGGGCTGGCGCGCAACCCTCATCCCGCTTCTTGCCGTTCCGGTTTCTCTTGTCGGGACGTTCGTGTTGTTTCCGGTCTTCGGCTTTTCCATTAATACTCTCTCGCTTTTTGGCCTGGTCCTGGCCATCGGACTGGTTGTCGATGACGCGATTGTGGTAGTGGAAGCGGTTGAGCACCACATTGAAGAAGGTATGTCTCCAAAAGATGCGACCTTCAAGGCAATGGAGGAGATTTCTGGACCAGTCGTAGGAATTGCTCTGGTGCTTTCCGCCGTTTTTATTCCGACAGCGTTCATCCCGGGAATAACCGGCCGTCTTTACCAGCAGTTCGCGGTGACGATAGCCGTCTCCGTCATACTCTCTGCTTTCAACGCGCTCACACTGAGCCCCGCGCTTTCAGCCTTGTTGTTGAAGCCCCGTGGGAACACGAAGGGGCTGCTGCGCAGATTTTTCGATTGGTTCAATCGTGTATTTGCCCGCGCGACGAACGGGTACGTGAAGGTTGCGGGCGGTCTTATTCGCAAGAGCGCTGTAGCATTTGTCATTCTTGCTGTGTGCGGCGTTATGGCCGGTTTCTTTGGCAACAAGTTGCCCTCGAGTTTTCTGCCTGATGAAGACCAGGGATACATGTTCCTGAATTTGCAGCTTCCGCAGGCTGCTTCTTTGCAAAGGACTGAGGCCACCGCGTCTCAGATAGAAGACATGCTCGCTAAGACGCCTGGCGTGCAATCCACAGCCAGCGTGATAGGCTTCAGCCTCTTGAGTCTCACGCGTTCAAGCTACAACGCGTTTTTCTTTGTGACACTAAAAGAGTGGAAAGACCGGAAGACACGGGAAGAGCAATACCAGTTCATCCGGCAGAGCATTAACCGAAAACTTGCCGCATTACCGCAGGGAATCGCTTTTTCCTTCTCGCCGCCGGCCATTCCCGGCGTAGGGACCTCGGGAGGGTTCACCTTCATCCTCGAGGACCGCTCGGGCAAGGACGTTCAATTCCTTGCCGATAACCTGAACAAATTTCTCGCCGCAGCTCGAAAACGGCCGGAGCTTGCGACGGTCAACACCACCTTCCTCCCCCGCGTGCCGCAGCAGTTTATCAGCGTCGACCGCGACAAGGCTCTCAAGCAGGGTGTCGACATAAAAGATGTTTACCGAACCATCCAGGTGTTCATGGGAGGTTCGTTCGTTAACTTCTTTAATCGTTTTGGCCGGCAATGGCAAGTGTATGTCGAGGCGGAAGGCGAGTACCGCAATCGGGCGGAAAACGTGGGGCAGTTCTACGTTCGCAACAACAAGGGTGACATGGTTCCGCTCTCCGCGTTAACGCGGTTCGAGCCGCGCTTTGGACCTGAATTCACCATGCGCTTCAATCTCTACCGGTCAGCGCAGATCCTGGGCAGCGCTGCCCCAGGATATAGCTCCGGGCAGGCGATGGCGGCCCTGGAGCAGGTTTTTGCGCAGACGATGCCTGCGGAAATGGGCTACGACTACTCCGGTATATCGTTCCAGGAGAAAAAAGCGCAGGAGGGCGTTCCTCCCTCCATCGTCTTCGGCTTTTCGCTTCTTGTGGTGTTTCTTATTCTGGCCGCACTGTATGAGAGCTGGTCACTGCCCTTTAGTGTGCTCCTGAGCACACCAGTGGCGGTCTTTGGCGCTTTTCTGGTCCTGTGGCTGCGCCGCGTCTTGCTCGGACTCTTCCTGCCGCCATACATGGTGCAAATTGAAACTGATGTTTACTCACAAATCGGCCTGGTGATGTTGATTGGGCTGGCGGCAAAAAATGCGATCTTAATCGTCGAATTCGCCAAAGATGCCTATGAGAACGGACAGCCGCTGGCCGAAGCGGCGCTGGCTGGAGCCCGACTGCGTCTGCGGCCGATCCTGATGACCTCGTTCGCATTCGTTCTTGGTTGTGTTCCGCTGTGGACTGCGAGTGGAGCTGGCTCGGTGGCTCGGCAGATCATGGGGACAACCGTAATTGGGGGAATGCTTGCAGCTACATTGATTGCTGTATTTATTATTCCCGTGCTGTTTGTGGCCGTAGAAAAACTATCACGAAGAAGACCAGGACTTGATGTTGCACCAGCCGCGCCACCTTTGCCGGCGCAGGGAGATGATTAAGAATGAACCAGGCGAAGCAGAAATTTCTGATTGGTGTCCTTCTGGTGTTCCTTATTGGCTGTGCGGTCGGGCCAAATTACAAAAAACCGGCTGTGCCCATACCACCGGAATACCGGGGCCTGCCAACCGATCAGGCAGGCAAAGCTGATGCGGCATCGTTTGGCGACCAGAAATGGTGGGATGCATTTCAGGATGAGGCGCTTCGCAGTCTGATCCAGACAGCGCTCAAGCAGAACTACGATGTTCGCATCGCCGCAGCAAGGATTCTTGAAGCTCGTGCTCAGGTCGGCATCACGCGGGCCGATCAATTTCCTTCCGTCTCCGCAGGCGCCTCTTCGGTGAATGAACGCCTTCCACAGTCCGCCAGAATTCCAAGTATCGAGACGTCGGCCCACCAGGTTAGTCTCTCCGCGGCATGGGAATTGGATTTCTGGGGGCGATATCGGCGGGCAACGGAATCAGCCCGGGCCAATCTACTCGCCCAGGAATGGGCGCGCCGCGCCGTTGTCAGTTCGCTGGTAAGCGATGTTGCCAGCGCGTATTTTCAATTGCGTGAACTGGACCTGGAATTGGAAATCTCTCGCCAGACGCTGGCGTCGCGGAAGGATTCACTCCGGCTGACGCAACTCCTTGCCGATCACGGCTCTACCTCGCTTCTTGACGTCCGCCAGGCGGAGCAACTGGTCTTCACGGCAGGAGCGGCGATCCCTGACCTCGAGCAGAGGATTGAGCAGCAGGAGAACTTCATCAGCATTCTTCTTGGGCAGAACCCACAGAGCATCACACGTGGGAAAAAACTGATAGAGCAGCCGCATGCGCTGGAAGTCCCGGCTGGGCTTCCATCGGCTCTGCTTGAACGCCGCCCCGACGTTCGCCAGGCGGAACAGCAATTGATCGCGGCGAATGCGCAGATTGGAGTGGCCAAAGCAGCGTATTTTCCGCAGATATCATTGACGGCTGCTGGAGGCTATCAAAGCTCGGCTTTGACGGGACTCTTTTCTGGCCCAGCGGGGTTGTGGAGCTTGGGTGGGAGCACTCTCCAACCTGTTTTTGAAGGCGGGAGAATACGAAATCGCGTCAGGTTCAGCGAAGCTCAGACGCAAGAGGCCACCTTGTTTTATCAACGTACAGTGCAGCAGGCGTTCCGCGACGTGGCTGACTCGCTGATCTCATACAGCAAGAGCCAGGAGTTCCGAATTCAGCAAGAACAGTTGACACATGCTGCCGATGAGGCCAAGAACCTGTCGAACATGAGATATAAAGGGGGCGCAACCAGCTACCTCGAAGTCCTGGACAGTGAGACCCGGTACTTCACCGCTCAACTTTCTCTCGCTCAGGCGCAGCTTCGAGAGCTCGAATCCCTCGTGCAGATCTACAGATCACTTGGCGGTGGCTGGCAGCAGTAGTCACAATTGCACAAAATGTATCTTGCGCCGAATTCGCGAGACGATCTGGCGCAAATTTTCTGCTAAGAGATCGTACGGCCAGCCACTAACCCTCGGGCTATGTCCTCTTTGGGTTGAACCTTCATTCCCGCTTGACTGGCTGTTAGCAGCCGGAGATCAGATTCTGCGTTGTCATCCTTGTTTCGATTCACTGATCCGAGCGGCTTTTGAAAGCTCGTTCCCCTCCTACTCAAGCAGAAGCGAAACGAGATTGCGGTGGTCCTACGATTTTGAAAAAAACCAGCCGGGTAGGGGCAATGCCAACTCTCTTGCCCACGCCCGGCTGAGTGCGGTCTTGCCGAGTCGCAAACATTTCCGCCGGTAACTGCTCTGAGGCCGCGCAGCCCATCTTTATCCTGCTGGTTGATCTGCTCGTCCTGCCGCCTGGCGACAAATGCTGCTGCTCGTCCTGGTCTTATTTTGCTGTCGCGATCTTCGCCAATTTTGCCTCGGTGACCTTTACCAATTGGCCATCGCGCAGGGCGAGCTGGCCGGGCACTATCGCCAAATCTGCGGGCTTTATGCCGGAGACAATCTCGACATTCGTGCCGTCGTTAAAACCGACCTCAACCGGCGCCTTTTTTATCTTGCCGTCATTGAAAATGAAAATGAACGAGTTTGTTTTCTCCTTGACGAGGGCTTCCGAGGGGAGCAACAACGCGTCAGTTTTCTTTTCAATGCCAATGCGGGCGTTGACGAGCATTCCCGGCTGCAATTTCATCCCGGGATTGGCCATTTGCGTTTCTGTCAACATTGTTTTGGTTGCTTTGTCCAGGGCCCAGTAAGCGCGGGTGACCGTCCCATCGAAGTGCTCGCCGGGAAAGTCGTCGGCCGTCCAGCGGATCGATTGTCCAACTTTGACGTGCGTTGCCTCGGTCTCCGGCACGGCAACTTGCATCCGCAATGTCTTGAAATCGGTGAGATTCACAATTGCCGCGGCTTCAGGGGTGCTCGCCGCGTTGGGCACGGGGATGTAAGCACCCGGGTCAACATAGCGCTTGGTAATGATCCCGCTGAAAGGCGCAGTCACGCGAGAGTACTTCAGCATGGATTCAGTGTATTGGACGTTCCCTTTGGCGACGGCCAGTTTGCCGCTGGCGACGGCCAGACGATTTTTTGCGGCTTCGGCATCGGCGGCGGAGAGATTGGCCGCATTGTTCGCGGCAGCTTCGCTCATCTGTTTGAACTCAGCCTGGGCCAGTTCCAATTCGGCCTTATATTTCACGAGATTGGCCCGCAATTCCGGCACGTCGATGTCCGCAATCAAATCTCCGGCCTTCACTGAGTCGCCTTTGTCGACTGTGAGCTTATCCAGATAGCCATCAACTTTGGCGAAAAGCGTGACCTCGTATAAAGGACGCACTTCTCCCGGCAAATTAATGAGCCGTGAAACTTCACCGCGGTGCGGATGAACGCCGATGACGTCCACCGGTGTTTCCGCGGGCTTCGCATTGGCATAAGAGGCTTGCTCCGCGCAACCGCAAAACGCCACAATACAAGAAGCGAGAGCCAGGAGCAGCGCAAATTTCATGCCGGTCTTTCTGCGCACTTCGCCTGCGGCGCGTGAAACGCGAGCAGCAATGGGCCGCTGAAGGTTTTCGCTATAGTCCGAATGCGTCCAAATGCACGATTCACTTTTCATAAATTCAACTCCTTACAGGGGATTTCAACTTTTCAACCGCATTAACTCGTTAACCCGCCGGCCTGATAATGGCTGCTTTGCGGATCGTTGGGATCAAGCGACGCTGCACGCCGATGGCTGCGGCCCTGCACCACGGCAAAGACCGATGGCAGCACAAACAGCGTCGCGAGCGTTGCAGCCGATAATCCGCCAACCACGGCGCGTCCCAGCGGCGCAGCCTGCGCGCCGGCCTCGCCCAGGCTCAACGCCATGGGCATCATTCCCGCCATCATTGCGGCGCTGGTCATCAGAATCGGGCGCAAGCGGCTGCGCGCGCCTTCCATGCCCGCATCTGCCGCGCTCACCCCGCCAAGCCGGTTTTGCTCGGCGAACGTCACCAGCAGAATTGCGTTCGCCACCGCCACGCCGACGCCCATAATTGCGCCCATAAATGACTGGATGTTGAGCGTTGTATCCGTCAGCCACAAAGCCATCACCACGCCGGCCAGCACGGCCGGGACCGTTGAGACGACGACAAAAGACATTTTGAGCGACTGAAAATTGGCCGTTAGCAACAAGAAAATCGCTATCACAGCCAGCACCAGGCCGCGCGACAATCCGTCCAGCATTTCCTGCATCGGGACTACCTGGCCGCGCACTGCCACAGTGACGCCCGGCGGAGGCGGGCCGAGTTCAGCGATTGCGCGATTCACCTGCCGTGCTGCGCCGGCCAGGTCATCGCCAAGTATGTTTGCGCGCACTTTGATTAATCGCTGCATGTTGTAGCGCTCATATTCGCCCATCGCGGTTCCCTCGGTAATCTGGGCGATGTTGCGCAGGGTTACATCTTTGAGCTTCTTCTCCGGGTCTTTGGGTTTATGTTGAAGAATGGGAAGATTTCCCACGTCCTCAAGCGAGGTCATTAATCTTTGCGGAATTTGCACCTGCACCTGGTAGGCGACGCCGCTATTTGGGTCAGCCCAATAGTTGAGATTTACGAAGCGGCTTGACCACGTTGCCGGCACCAGCGCCTTGGAGACTTCTTTTATGTCAGGGCCGATAATTCCAGCGCGTTCGCGGTCCACTTTCACGTCCACGGTCGGATAATCCAGCGACTGGCCAAATTGCACATCGCGCAATATGGCGATGTCTTCAAGTTGCGCCTTGATCTTTTCGGCGAAGGCGCGGCTCGTGGCAAGGTCTTGCCCGCTCACGGCGACTTCAATGGGAGTGTCCGCTCCCAAACTCATCACGCGGCTGACGATATCCGCAGGCTCAAATGAAAAGTTTGCCCCAGGCATTTGCTCAGCAAATTCCCGCCTGAGCTGCTCCTTTAATTTCTCAACCCGGATTTTTGCTCCGGGCTTTATCTGGACTTGCAAAACGCCTTCCTCCGGGCCGCCATTCCAGAGGTGAACAAAATTGATGGGAAAATTTGAGCCGTGAATGCCAATCAATCCCAGCGAGATGGACACATTCTCCGGGCCGACCCTTTTCTTGATCAGGTTCAGCGCCTTGAGAAAAACGGCTTCACTGCCATTGATGTCTGTTCCAGCAGGAGCGCGAAAGCGCATTTGCAACTGTCCGGCATCTGTTTGCGGAAAGATTTCCACGCCTAATTGTCTTCCAACAAAAACAATGATCGCGATGGCGCCCGCCAGGTAGGCGACGACCAACGCCTTTCGCCATGGCGCGAGCTGTTGGAGGAGTCCCGCATACATACCCTGGAATCGGGTGAACGCGCTTTCTTTTGTTTTCAATTGCCCGGCAGAATTTTCATGCCCGCGCAGCAACCAAACTGAGAGAAGCGGCACGATGGTGCTGGAAAGGAAATAGGACCCGACCATTGAGAAGCCTACAGCCAGTGCAAGCGGCAAAAACATCGCTCGCGCCGCGCCCGTCATGAAAAGGGCGGGCGTAAACATGGCAAGGATGCAGAGCATCGCAAGCAGGCGGGGAATGCGCGTTTCATCGGTGGCATCCAGGGCGGCCCGGGCAAGCGTTTTGCCCCGGGTCAGGTGAACGTGGATGTTCTCCAGGCAGACCGTCGCTTCGTCAACCAGAATTCCGACCGCCAGAGCGAGGCCGCCAAGAGTCATGAGATTGACCGTGTGTCCGGTGAGCCGCAGCGCCAGCATTGCCGACATCAGCGCAACCGGGATATTGACGATGACGATGATTGCGCTGCGCCAATCACGCAAGAAGATAAGGATCATCAGCCCGGTAAGGATCGCTCCCAGGGCGCCTTCCTGGATCAATCCGGTCAGAGCGCGGTTCACATAGACTGATTGATCAAATTCGTAACTCACGTGCACGTCTGAAGGGAGCACGCTCTGAAACTTCGGGATGTTCTGTTTTACAAGATCAACCACCGCCAGAGTGGAAGCGTCCGCGCGCTTGGTCACAGGGATGTAAACCGTTCGGCGTCCGTTGACGAGCGCGTAGCTGGTTACAATGTCCGCGCCATCCTGGACTTGAGCGACGTCGCGGACGAAGACCGCCGGATAGACGCCCGTGTGAATTGGGACAGCTTCAAGGTCTTTGACGTTGCGTGGAATCGAATTGAGCGGGACCATCGGATATTTCCCGCCCATCATCATGTTGCCGGAGGGACTAATGAGATTGGCCTGCGTGATTGCGTCGACGACTTCGTCCGGGGAGATTTTGTAGGAGTACATCCGGTCAGGATCGATGTTGACGACGATCGTGCGCGCGCTGCCGCCAAAGGGCGGCGGAGCGGAAACGCCGGGCAGCGTCGCGAAAAGCGGACGCACGAGGTTAAGCGCGGCGTCCTGCATTTCAGTCACGGAGCGCGTTTCGCTGGAGAAAACCAGTTGGCCCACGGGGACGCTGCCGGCATCGAACCGCGTGATGAAGGGCGGCAGCGTGCCGGCGGGCATAAACGCGCGCGCCGCATTCACGTAAGCGACGGTCTCCGCCATCGCCTGAGACATGTCAGTGCCCGCATGGAACTGCAGCTTGATGATTGCCGCGCCTTGAATGGATTTCGATTCAATGTGCTCAATACCGGCAACGAAAAGGAAATGATATTCGTAGTAATAGGTCAGGTACCCTTCCATCTGGGCCGGGTCCATTCCGCCGTAGGGTTGCGCGATGTAGATCGTCGGAATACCAAGCGTGGGAAAGATGTCCTTGGGCATCTGCCGCCATGAGAGAACGGAAACCAGCGCCACCGCGATAACCATCACGATGACGGTAAAGGGACGCCGCAATGCAAATTGAGGGAGATTCATGCGCAACCTCGGTTTAACAGTATGTTCATGGCGCCACCGATACGCCGCGGCGGTGGCTGTTCTTTTGCACGCGGGCGAAGATGGCAGGCAGCACAAATAACGTCGCTATCGTTGACGCCCCAAGTCCGCCAACCACCGCGCGTCCAAGCGGCACCATTTGCCTGTCCGCATCGCCGAGCCCTATCGCCACAGGCAACATTCCGGCAATCATCGCCAAGCTCGTCATCAAAATGGGCCGCAGGCGGCTGCGCGCGCCTTCTTTGGCTGCTTCGGCCGCGGTTGCGCCGCTCATTCGAGCGCGCTCAGCGAAAGTCACCAGCAAAATGGCGTTTGCGACGGCGACTCCCAGCGCCATGATCGCGCCCATGAAAGAGTCAAGGTTGATGGTGGTATGCGTCAGCCACAATGACAAAGCCACGCCGGCCAAAGTTGCCGGGGCGGTGGACATTACAATGAGGGACAACTTGAGCGATTGAAAATTTGCCGCCAGCAGCAGAAAGATCGCCCCGATGGCGATCATCAGGCCTTGTTGCAATCCGTCGAGCATTTCCGCCATTGGGGCCACCTGGCCCCGCATGGTCACGCTGACACGGGCAGGAGGCGCGCCTAATTCAGCCACGGCTTTGGCGACTCGCCGCGCAGTGCTGCCAAGATCTTCATTTACGATGTTGGCGCGGACGGTCAAGGTCCGCTGCATGTTATAGCGGTCATATTGGCTCATCTGCGTGTCCTGGCTGATGTGGCCAAGGTTGCGCAAGAGAATGGATTTCATTCCTGCTTCCATGACGGGCAGGTTGCCGACGTCCTCAAGCGAGGTGGTGAGATTTTGCGGAATCTGAGTTTGGACTTGATACGCGATTCCTGTGTTGGGGTCAGCCCAGTAGTTGGGAATCTCAAACCGGCTCGACCATGTTGCGGGCACCAATGCCCGTGAAACCTTGGCCATGGTTGGGCCTATAATTCCCGCCCGCTCGCGGTCCACAGTCACTTTGACGGTTGGATAATCGAGCGACTGCGAATACTGGACGTCCTGCAGCGTTGGAATCGCCTCCAGCTTGGCTTTGATCTTGTCGGCGAAGGCGCGATCAGCGGCAATATTAGGGCCGCTCACGGCCACTTCAATGGGGGTTGACACGCCCATGCTTGTCACGCGGCTGATTAGGTCAGCGGGCTCGAAGGAGAAGCTTACGTCTGGAATCTGGGCCGCAAACTGTTGACGAAGCTTTTTCTTCAAGTCTTCACTATGTTTGGCCGCGCTATCTGCCAATTGAATTTGCAGCACTCCCTCTTCCGTCCCGCCGTCCCATAGATAGAGGTAGTTGATCGGATAGCTGGAGCCATGAAGGCCGACGAAACCAAGAGACAATCGCACGTTGTCTGGGCCAACAGTAGCCTTGACAACATCAAGCGCCTTCAAAAGCGCAGCCTCTGTTCCGTCAATGCTTGTTCCCGGCGCGGCGCGCAAGCGCAATTGCAATTCGTTTGATTCCACACGCGGAAACATTTCTGTTCCCAGCAGCCTGCCAATACCGGCAATCACTGCTATGGCGACGCACAGATATGCAAGAATGAGAACTCCATGCCGCCGCTCCAGCTTTAGTAGCGCCGCGCCATAGCGATCTTGCCACAGCCCCCACCGCGAACCGGAAACAGCTCCTTCGTTAACGCGTGACATCCAAACCATCAAGACCGGCACAAGCGTGCTGGAAAGAAAGTAGGAGGCGACCATTGCAAATCCCACCGCCAACGAGAGCGGCATAAACATCGCCCTAGGTGCGCCTGTCATTAAAAGAGCAGGAGTAAACATCACCAAAATACAGAGCATCGCCAGGAGCCGCGGGCCGGCGGTTTCCGTGGTGGCGTCCAACGCGGCATGCGCAACGGATTGGCCGCGGGCGCGGTGAACGTGGATGTTTTCCAGGCACACCGTCGTTGTGTCGACCAAGATTCCAACGGCCAACGCGAGGCCGCCTAAAGTCATGAGATTGATTGTCTGCCCGCCGAGCCACAGCGCCAGCACTCCGCTCATGAGCGCAATTGGGATATTCACGACGACCACCAGCGCGCTGCGCCAATCGCGCAGGAACAGAATAACCATCAACCCCGTCAACAGCGCGCCGATGCATGCTTCCCACGGCAGTTCTGCCAAAGCGCTCGTCACCACAGGCGACCGGTCCATCTCAAAACTGACCTTCATGCCCTGCGGAAGAACGCCCTGAAATTTTGAAATGCTTTCTCGAACTTCGCGCGCGACGGCCAGAGTTGAGGCATCGGCGCGTTTGGTCACCGGGACGTAGATGGCGCGCTTTCCGTTCACAAGCGCGTAGCAGGTCACGATATCTGAATCGTCAAGGACATCGGCAACGTCGCGAACAAAAACAGCCGGATACTCGCCGCCGCGAATAGGCGCACCGCGGAGATCATCGATGGTGTGCGGAACCGAATTGACCGGCACCAACGGGTACTGCCCCGCCTTCATGATGTTTCCAGAAGGGCTGACGACGTTGGCCTCAGCAATGGCCTGCGCCACTTCATCGGGAGACATGTGATAGGACTTCAGGCGATCCGGTTTCAAATTAACCACGATGGTGCGCGCGTTGCCGCCGAAAGGGGGCGGCGCGGAAACACCGGACAATGTCGAGAGCAACGGCCGCACGCGATTGAGCGCGGCATCCTGCATTTCCGTGATCGAACGCGTGTCGCTGGAAAAAACCAGGTATCCGGTAGGAACGCTGCCGGCATCGAAGCGCGTGATGAGCGGCGGCACAGTGCCGGGCGGCATGAACGACCGCGCGCGATTCACATAGGCCACCGTTTCGGCCATCGCCTGAGACATGTCAGTGCCCGGATGGAACTGGAGCTTCATCAACGCCGCGCCCTCAATGGATTTCGATTCCACGTGCTCAATGCCGGTGAGATAAAGGAAGTGATACTCAAAGAAATAAACCAGGTAACCTTCCATCTGCGCCGGGTCCATCCCGCCATAAGCCTGCGCGACATAGATTGTTGGAAGATTAAATTCCGGGAAAATGTCCTTGGGCATTTGCAGCCAGGCCAGTGTTGAGGCAAGCGCAATGGCAATCACCATCACAACAATGGTAAGCGGACGCCGCAAAGCTGCTTGGGGAAGGTTCACAAAATACTCTGGAAATTCGGGCGGAGTGTAGCATGGGCATGTTGGGGCTGCAATGTTAATTGGAATAGTTTGGGGTTTCCATAATGGGAAAGGATGCTTTCATTATTGACAAACAAATGAATCTTAAAACGATCTCACATTAGAGCTTTCTTTTAAGATACTGCTCGCTAGGTACAGCACCTTATCTGCCAGCAGAGAGCTATTTAGCGGGCAATAATCCTTGAGTGGTGAGTAATTCCCTTCTCATTACTCCAGAGATAAGCGCCAATTATAGCCATGTCTATATAGGTAAATTCTTTGATACAACAACCAAGACGAACAGCAGGCATGAAACTTATATTTTTTGCAATAGCGCAAACAAATATTCTGTTTTCGAAAAATACCCGACCTATTTATCCATTCCGGTTCCATTTTGGGCCTTAACTATTACTTTGGTTTATCTTGTAACCAGATAAATCTTTGCGCTGCATAGCCCATAGCTTCTAATGACTCCGCCTATCACACAAATAGTTCAACAAGCAGCTCGTTAAATAAGAACTTTCTAATTTATCGAGTTGCTGTTTGCGGAGGTTCTTTGAGCGATACCCGATATAAATCACAAAGAAGAGCAGCGCAACAATCCGGCCAAAAAATACTTCTGGTTGATGATTCCAGCACCACTCTGCTGATCGAAGAGATGACGCTCAGGGAACACACTCAATATGAGCTGGTGCTGGCGCGCGATGGCGAAGAAGCGGTTGAAAAGGCGATTGCTGAACAGCCGAATCTGATCCTGATGGATGTGGTCATGCCCAGGATGAACGGATTTGAAGCCTGCCGCGAGATGCGAAAGCACGAAGCCTTGCGAAAGGTTCCAATCATCATGGTGACCAGCCGCGGCGAGTCGTGCAACGTGGAACAGGGATTCGAGAGCGGTTGTAACGACTATGTCACTAAACCTATCAACGGCGCCGAACTGGTTGAAATAGTCAACGGCTATCTGGTGGCCCAGGGACAGAGCCAATGATTTCTAAGCAAGAATCGCCACGGAGTTCCAAAAACGTTCCACAGGCAGACCTGGCCAACCTGGAACGGGATTTGCGGCAACTCTCACTGCGGTACATGAGGCAATCAATGGAGCTTCCGCTGAATCACAACGACCAGGCGGTGCGGGCAAAGCTTTACGCCGCTGCAAATGCGCTGCAACAGGCGGTCAGAGAAGGTATGGTTGCGGACGCCATTTTTGAGATTGGCTCAAACTTGATTGGCTGCGAACAAATGGTTCTTCTGGTCACATGCAAACAGCAGGACAGTATAGCTTTTAGCAGCTCCACCGGTTTCAATCCACAACAGCTTGAGGCGATACGGAGAAACGCAAGACGAATCCTCGAAGAAGTTCCCGCGGATTCGATTTACATCAAACCGGGGGCTGCTGATGACCGGTCTTTTCTTTGGTCCTTCGGCATCAGCGCTTGCATTCCTTTTTGGCTCGATGGTGCAACTAAAGGTGCAATCGTCTTTTTCAGCCTGCTACCGCAACGCAACGGTCTCGATGCGGGCGACCGTGAGCTATTGAAACTACTTTGCGCTTATACCGGGCCTTGCCTGGCAGCCAACAAAATCAAGCATCAGGAGACCAGTGGATGGGTGCAGTTATGAAAACGGCAGCTATAGAAACAGATATTGCAAAGGCATCGCCCTATACCGAGCTCTATCTGCACCCAGGGCAGACTTATGTTTCAACGGAGCCTGTGCAGATATCCATGATTCTGGGCTCTTGTGCGGGCGTTTGTCTTTATGACCGTCGCCGGGCCATTGGCGGGGCAACACACTACATGCTGCCGCAGTGGGAGGGACCAGGCTCACCCTCCACTCGTTATGGGGATGTCGCCCTCGATCTCCTGCTCAAGCAGTTTCAGATTCATGGAAGCAATCCCAATGACCTGGAAGCCAAGGTTTTTGGGGGGGCGTGCATGTTTCAGGCTTTTCGCGCCGAGGATGGAGGCGAGGAGCACATTGGTTCGCGCAACATCAACATGGCGCTCCAGACTTTTTTTCGGTTTGGAATTGTCATTGCCGCAAAGGACACGGGCGGTGAGAACGGCCGCAAAATCAAAATGCAAAGCGATACCGGCTCAGTGGCCATTTCTGTAATCAGGAACTCATAATGGAAATTCAACGCGACGTAATATTGAAAAACTTTCTGATCGAGTCCGAGGAAGGGCTCAGCCTGATGGAGCAGTCCATTCTGGAGCTTGAGCTTCATTCCAGCGGCAGCGAAGCGATTCAGAGCATTTTCCGTGTCGTCCATACGATGAAGGGCAATGCCAGCCTTTTGGAGATTGAGGGTCTCCTGGCTTTTACTCACACCGCGGAGGACCTGCTGGACGACCTTCGAAGCGGCAAATTGTCCGTCACACCCGAGATCGTTACTCTGCTGCTCGATCTGGTGGACGCCCTCCGGCAAATGGTAGCCGCGGCAGGCAAGGGCAAGGATGAGACCGGCCCCGGCGCGAAGGACGTTCTGGCAAGAATCTCCCACCTTCTTAAGCTGCACGAAAAATCCGGAAAGAATCTGGACCAGGCCAAGGACGGCCAAGGTCTGCATTCCAACCTTGAGGCCGCGTCGGCCATGGGGCAAGCTCCCTATCATGCGGCGCGAACCCTGCGTGTGGATGTAACCAAGCTGGACCGGTTGCTCGATTTGGCAGGTGAACTCACCATCGCGCGCGGGCGCGTGGCCCAGATGTTGGAAGCAAAAGAAGAAATCAGCCTTGAGGAACTCCGCGATGCGCACAGCTTCGCCGATTCCCTGCATTATGAGCTGCAGGACACCATCTTAAAAGCGCGCATGGTGCCGGTGGGGCCGCTATTCCATCAGTACAACCGCACCGTGCGCGATATGGCAAAGTCCCTGGGCAAGATGGCCCAGCTTCGTATTGAAGGAGAAGACATCGAGGTCGATACTTCGGTCGTTGAGTATCTTAAAGACCCGCTGTTGCACATGATCCGCAACGCCCTGGACCACGGCATCGAACCACCCGCCAAACGCAAAAAGCGCGGCAAGCCCCAGACTGGGACGATCACGGTTCGCGCGGCCCGCGAGGGCCGAAACATCGTGATTGAGGTTACCGATGATGGGGCTGGACTGGACAGGCAAAAAATCATTGAAGTGGCCCAGCAAAAAGGGTTAATCGCAGAGCCACAAAAGCTGCCGCACCAGGAGATCTATCAATTGATCTTTGAGCCCGGTTTTACAACGGCCAGCCAGGTCAGCGACATGTCCGGGCGAGGAGTTGGCATGGACGTAGTCCGGCGCAACATCCAGTCGCTGCGTGGAAGCGTGCATGCTACCAGCCAGCCGGGCGTGGGAGCGACAGTGCGGATCCGGTTACCGCTCACGCTGGCCATCATTGAAGGATTCGGCGTAGGCGTGGGCAATGAGACCTATGTCATTCCGGTTGACCAGGTGATTGAGTGCGTGGAATTGGCAAAGGAAGACCACGAAAACGCTCGCAAGGACGGGGTGTTGCAGCTGCGCGACGAGCCTCTCCCCTTCATTCATTTAAAAGACCATTTCGGTCTGCCGGGAGATCGTGGCGCGAGACAGAGCGTGGTGGTGGTGCAACATGAAACCAGCCGCGCGGGTTTGGCTGTGAATGAGCTTTACGGAGCGACGCAAACCGTCATCAAGCCCCTGCCGGCCATCTTCAAAGATGTTGCCGGAGTATCAGGTTCAGCAATTTTGGGCAACGGCCGGGTAGCGCTGATTCTGGATATCCCGGCGCTGTTCCGCGACTTCCGCATGCAGGAAGCGCACGCGGGTTAGATTTTCAGAAATCCACAGGGAAAACTAAGCAAGAAAGAGATCACGGAGAAAGATTCAATGAACAAATTGATCGCAAACCTTTCAATCGGCAAGCGGCTTTTTGCCGGCTTTGGCATCGTGCTGGCTCTCACAGCGGGAATCGGCTTTATCGGCTGGACCTACACTCACACCATGGCCAACGAGTTTGACAGCCTGTACACGGAAAATCTGCAGTCAGCCGTGCATCTTTCAAACGCGGAGAGGGGATTGTGGGAGCTTCGCTTCGGCATTGCCAACTATGAGGGTTGGAACACGATGGACCGGGCCAAAATTCGGGCCGAGGAAACCAAGTGGATGCATCAAGTCGAGGAAAATATGAAAGCCTACGGCCAGGGCAACCGGACGCAGGCAGAAAAAGAAACACTGGCTGAATTTAATGACTGGTGGACCAAATACCTGGGGGCGCGTCCGCATTGGTTTGAACTGATCGATCAAGGAAAACATGACGAAGCACATGAATACCGCGCGGCGACGACCAATACTTTCGCCCCGAATTCCGTCAAGGCCCTGGCAAAGCTGATCACCATCCAAAATGAACTAGGCGAACAGAAGCGCGCCCAGGTGACTTCGGAAGCCAATTCCTCGCTGCAAATGATCAGAGTGCTGCTGCTCCTGGCTATTGCAGCGGGCCTGACGATGGCCTTCATCGCCACGCGAAGCGTCACTCTGCCTGTAACCGCGCTGGCGGCCCATCTTTCAGAGTTGGCGGCGGGCGGCGGCGACCTGACCAAGCGGATTGGGGTGAAGTCCGTGGATGAAGTCGGGCAGATGGGCACATCACTCAATACGTTCCTGGAAAAGCTGGAGAAAATTATCGTCGATGTAAAAAGCGGCGCAAGCGCCATTGCGGTGGCGGCGCAGCAGGTGGCATCGTCTTCCTCCTCGCTCTCACAGGGGACGAGCGAGCAGGCCGCTTCAGCGGAAGAGACTACCAGCAGCCTGGAAGAGATGAGCGCCTCAATCCAACAGAACTCTGAGAACAGCCGCCAGATGGAGCAGGTGGCAGCCAAGGGCGCGCGTGAAGCGGAAGAGAGCGGCAAGGCCGTGAATCACACCGTGGACGCAATGAAATCGATCACGCAGAAAATCGACATTGTCGACGAGATTGCCTACCAGACGAATCTGCTGGCGCTGAACGCGGCCATTGAAGCAGCCCGAGCTGGAGAGCATGGCAAGGGCTTTGCCGTAGTGGCGACTGAAGTGCGCAAGCTGGCGGAGCGCAGCCAGACAGCGGCCAAGGAGATCAGCTCGCTGGCCACTGACAGCGTAAAGGTGGCGGAGCACTCCGGCAAGCTGCTGGATGAGCTGGTGCCATCCATTCAGAAGACCGCCGAGCTGGTGCAGGAGGTGGCTGCGGCGTCACGCGAGCAGTCCGCCGGCGTGGCCCAGATCAACAAAGCCATGGCGCAGGTGGACCAGGTGACCCAGCGTAGCGCTTCGTCCGCGGAAGAGCTTTCAAGCACGGCGGAGGAGTTGGCATCGCAGTCGGAAGCGTTGCTGCAACTGATGAATTACTTCAAAGTGGGCGTCGACTCCAGCTTTTCCGTCCCGACCAGACCACGGGCCAGGGCGGTCTGGAGCGAATCCGAGCCACTGCAAAAAGCTATGCATGCGGCCGCCGGAGCAGGAAGCAAGCCGAATGGCAAGGCCGAAGCGGAAGCAATGAGCTTTTCACGCTTCTAGGGAGAAAGACAATGGATACCGCCATCAAAGAAGCCATAGAGAGAGAGCAGTACCTGACTTTCTTCCTTGTCAATGAGGAATGCGCCATCAGCATCCTCAAGGTCAGGGAGATCATTGAGTATGACACGATCACGACCGTGCCGAAGATGGAGCCGTGGGTGCGGGGAGTAATCAACCTGCGCGGCGCCGTGGTGCCGGTCGTGGATCTGGCGACGAAATTCGGGATGGAACAAAAGCCGGTGGGAAAGACGACCTGCATCGTGATCGTTGAGGCGAAGTTCGAAGACCAGCAAACGACTGTAGGCCTGATCGTGGATGCCGTGAGCCAGGTGATGGAACTCTCAGAGGATGACATCCAACCGGTGCCGGATTTCGGGACCAGCGTCAATATGGATTACCTTCTAGGCATGGCACAGTCGGGCAGGAAGTTTGCCCTTCTGCTGGACGTCGACAAGGTCCTCACTACGGAAGAATTGCGCGACCTGAGTCTGGTTTCCAGCTCCGTGGAAAACCAGGGGCTGGGAGAATTCGGCGGAGAAGAACCGCCCAGTCCGGCGGAAGCTGGCCAGAACCTGGACCAGGAGAATTAGCGACCCGTTTTTTGAGAAAGACAGAAAGACAATGACACGAAAGTATTTTGAAGAACACGCTGTCGGGCCGAACCATGGAGCTGGCATTAAGAAGATCCTGCTCGTAGATGATTCATCCACCTCTCGCATGACTGCCAGGATGCTCCTGTCTGGTCATGAATCCTATGTTCTTACCAGCGCTTGCGATGGCCAGGAAGGAGTGGAGAAGGCCATCGCCGAGCTTCCTAACCTAATCCTGATGGACATCGAAATGCCGCGAATGAATGGACTTGAGGCATGCAGGTTGCTGAAACAGAACGAAACAACCAAGAACATTCCCATAGTTCTGTTGACCATGCGCGGCGAAGATTCGTTCGTCCGACAAGCCTACGCCAACGGTTGCAGCGATTTCCTGACTAAGCCTGTCAACGAACAGAAGCTGGCCATGGTGATCAAAAAATATCTTGGTTCATAGGCCGAATTGTATCGGCTAAAACTTCAAAAATCTTTTGTGGAATCCTGACTGACGCAAGTTTTTTTGAAAGAAGTTACAGAATCATGCAACCGCTGGATGTTGATTCGAGACCGGCCGCAACGGCCGACCCCGCTCCCAATCCGAGAGCATCGTCGCTTGTCTCTTTTCAGGCACTCTCGCACGAGATTTCCGAAAAGGAATTTCTGCGCCTGCGCAACCTTGTTTATGAGGAGGCGGGCCTATGGCTTACGCAGGCCAAGACCGCGCTGCTCGTGGGACGGCTTGCCAAACGCCTTCGACACCACGGGTTGAGATCATTTAAGCAATACTACGAACTAGTTATCAATTCACCGGAAGAACGCATTCAGATGCTGGATGCGCTTTCCACCAACGAGACCCGTTTTTTTCGCGAACCGCAACACTTTGAATTGCTGAAAACTGTCATTTTTCCAAAGTGGGCTGAAGAAGCGGCCACAGGCTGCCGCAGGCGCAAAATTCGCGTGTTAAGCGCCGGATGCTCCACCGGCCAGGAGCCTTACTCGCTGGCGATGGTCCTTCTTGATCGCTTCCCCGGATGGGAAATAGAAATCATCGCTACCGATCTATCTACGCGGGCCCTGGAAATTGCCCGCACCGGTATCTGGCCCGCCGCAAAGGTAGATGAAATTCCTTCTTCTTATCTCAAGGCCTTTATGCTGAAAGGATTTGCGGACCAGGAGGGAAAGATAAAAGCAGGGCCGGAAATCCGTTCCGTTATCCGGTTTTTTCGCATGAATTTGAATGAGCCGGCATATCCCTTGACGGGCAAATTCGAGATGATTTTTTGCAGGAATGTGCTGATCTATTTCGATCAACGCGGTCGTGAGCGCGTGGTGCGCCGCCTGGCCAGCTTCCTTTCCCCTGATGGATACTTTTTTCTTGGGCATGCTGAAAGCCTGCACGCCGTGAGCGACCGTTTGCGGAGCATCATTCCCACGGTTTACATCGGAAAAGACCAAGCCATTGACGATGCAAAACCATAACGGCCCCTCTCCAATTCAAGTCCTGGTCGTAGACGATTCCGCCGTAGTACGGCAGGTGATGCAGGCCATTCTTTCCCAGGAACGCGATATGGCGGTTACTGTTGCCTCCGATCCCCTGATCGCAATGCAGAAGATGAAGCAGGTGCGCCCGCACGTCGTGGTTCTTGACCTGGAAATGCCCAGGATGGATGGGCTCACTTTCCTTCGTAAGATCATGGCTGAAGATCCGATTCCTACGTTGGTATGTTCGGGAGTCGCCGCAAAAGGCACGGAGAACGCTCTGGTGGCCCTGGACGAAGGGGCGCTAGGCATTCTCACCAAACCCAAACTTGGCGTTGGCAATTTCCTTCATGAGTCCGCCTTGGCGCTGATTGATATGGTAAGAGAGGCAGCGCAGGCAAAACTCAGGCCGCGGATGCCGCTCCACAATTTTCCCGGCCGTCCGTTTCCAAGGCGTCCGGCGCCCGTTCCAGCTTTACGTTCGATTGCTGCGCCACATGCTGGGACAATTGTTGCCATGGGCGCGTCGATTGGAGGAACAGAAGCCCTGGCAGAGGTGCTCACGGCGTTGTCGGCCGATACGCCTGGCATCGTCATCGTCCAGCACATGCCTGAGTTCTTTACAACAGCGTTCGCCAACCGCTTGAATGCGTTGTGTCGCATTGAAGTGAAGGAGGCCGTAGATGGTGATCAAATTACCCGAGGGCGCGCGATCATCGCGCCGGGAAACCGCCATCTCTCCGTGGTGAGGCGGGGCGGAGCTTTCTTTGTTGAGCTGATCGACGGACCTTTGGTCTCGCGCCATCGTCCCAGTGTGGACGTGCTTTTCCACTCGGTGGCTTCTGCCGCTGGCGCAAGCGCTCTGGGAATTATCCTGACGGGAATGGGAAATGATGGCGCCTCTGGACTGGTGGCTATGAAGCGCGCCGGCAGCAGCACCATTGCTCAAGACGAGAAGAGTTGTGTCGTCTTTGGCATGCCCAAAGAGGCGATTTCCGCCGGGGCTGTCGAAACCGTTGCGCCACTGGCGCGCATTCCCGACTTGATTATGGATTGGGCGAGCTCTCGTCGCTGCACACAATAAATGGAAACCACGGCGCCAGGCCAACGGCGTGAGCCTGGGCAATTACGCGCGATGATCGCTCAATAGAACGCGCGTGTTTTTGGCGTGTTCGGTGCGCCTTCAGGCAGGACAATCATTTCTTGAAGCAGCGGACCTGGCTCTCGCCTGCGGGCTGGATTTTTCCTCTTTGTGGGGCTTCTTCTTGCTTGGTCGTTCCGGCTCATTGCGGAGATATTTCTCCCACTTCTCACGAGGGCTGGGGTTATGAGTAAGTTGCTCACAAAGTGGGCTGCAGCCCCAGTTACATGAATGGTATTGAACACGGAATACAGAATCCCACTCTCAAAGTCATTCAGGCGCTGACGTCCACCACATCAAGCTCTCAAAGCTCTTTGCAATGGCAGAGAGGAAGTACGAACGAAGCCGTCGCTGAATTTTCTGACCACCATACAAATCAACAACTTGCCCTCAAATAGCCCTGCAGGGTAGATATCGCTAAGGTTGCAGATTAAATTTTTTTACCGTCAATCTGTAACATTTTACCGAGTTCATGTGTCTTACATCTGCGTAATGGCAGAGCGAACATTGTGAGTGTTTTTTAACGAACCTGAAATTACATCCCGATCAATGCCCATTTTGGGATCCTTTCTTCATTGTTTAACCAAATGAATCTTTCCCGTTTCTGAACTAATCAAGAGGACATCGTTTAAATGCAAGAGAATGTGCGGAAGAAGCTCATCATCGCGGGATGCCTTTTACTTGTATGCCTATCGGCGAATATGGCCATGGCCCAGGAATCCAAGGAAGGCGCTCTCACCGGCGGGCGCGTCTATGTAATGACCAATAAAGCGGACGGCAACACGATCATTCTTCTGGAACGGTCCGCGGACGGCGCGTTGACGCTGAAGGATGAAATTTCTACCGGCGGGCTCGGCAGCGGCCCCGGTGTGCTCCCGTCTTTTCTTCCGCCCGGCCCCGCTCCCAATCCGCTGCAATCGCAGGATTCCCTTATTGTGACGAAAGACCGGCGATTTTTACTGGCGGTGAATGCGGGCAGCAATGATATCTCGGTGCTCGCCGTGACACCTTCCGGCTTAAAGATCACCGACAAAGCAGCTTCAGGCGGCATATTTCCCGCAATGCTGGCTGAGCACCGGGGCGTGGTCTATGTGGTGAATGAAGGAGAACAACCCAACCCAAACACGGAGCCCAATGGGCTATCCACCATGAAGGGCTTTCTGCTGGACCGGCGAGGAAAACTTTACGCCATTCCCGACTCAATTCGAACGATTGGCGTCCCCGGCTCGGACCCAGCGGACATCGTATTCAGTCCTGACGGCAATCTCTTGATCGTTACCGAAAAGTTTACAAACATCATCGATATCTTCCCGGTGCTCGGCGATGGGCACATAGCGGATCCTATGGTCCTAAATGCCAATGATGTCACGCCCTTCGGGATCGCGTTTACAGGCCACGATATTCTTGCCGTTACCTATGCCAATTCCTTTTTGGTGGATGGACGGCGCAACTCGGTTTCAGGCGGTTCAAGTACAGCAATCTACCGTATCACCGACGACATGGGGTTGGAACCTATGGGCGAACCTGTGTCCAACCATCAAACTGCCACCTGCTGGATACGCTTCACCCCCAATGGACGTTTTGCATACACGGCAAACAAAGGTAGCGGATCGATCTCCCTGTACAACGTGTCAAGTCGCGGCGAACTCACACTCGCGGCCATAACCGCGGCTGATACCGGTGGGGCCTTTAGCGGACCGCTCGATATGGCTGTGACGCCCAATGGAAAATTTCTTTATTTAATAGTTTCCTTCACTCGTAAGTTGCTGGGTTACCGCATCGCTGTCGATGGCTCTTTGACACCGGTATTTACGCTTGACGGACTGCCTCTAACCGTCCAGGGCATCCTGGCTTTTTGATGATCAGGGAGAAAGCGTTGCCATGAATAACGACATATGCGGGAGAAACGCTCTTGTCACGGGCGGAACCGATGGAATCGGCAAAGAGGTCGCCCGCGGCCTGGCCAACCGGGGCATCCGGGTTTTCATCGCCGGCCGCGATGCCGCCAAAGGAGCGCGGGCCGAACGCGAACTACGTGACTCCACCGGCAACATGACCGTGGAGTTCATAGCCGCGGACCTGGGCCTTGCGAGCGAAGTGGACAGCTTGGCCGGCAAAATAGCTGCACTGTGTCCCGCGCTTGACTATCTGGTGCACAGCGCGGGCGTGGTTCTGGGACGCCGCGAACTGAATCGCGACGGGATCGAATCAAACTTCGCCATCAATTACCTGGCCCGGTTCGCCCTGACCCAGCGCCTGCTTCCCTTGCTTGAGACTGCCGGTGTCCAAGGCGGAGCCTCCCGGATCGTTCTCATCAGCGGAGCAGCCCAGAACGGAAAAATTTATTTTGACGACGTTAACCTGACCGCGAATTTCTCAACCGTTCGTGCAGTCGGGCAGTTCTGCCAGGCCAATGACGTTTTCACGGTCGACCTGGCTCGTCAGCTGCAGTCGGCAAGCAATCCCCCTCGCGTAACCATCACCTGCCTAAAAATGGGCGTCGTCAAGACCAATATCCGCAGGGAGTTTCCTTTCTGGATGAAGCTGCTCGTGCCTCTGTTGTTCGATCCGCTGCTGGGTCAGACACCGCGCGAGGCGGCCTGCGCTGCTCTTAAGCTCCTGCTGGACCAGGATTTTGAAGGCGTGACCGGCGCCCTGTTTCTGAAGATCAGGAAGTTCAAGCCGCTCGTGCCTTCGGCTCAAGTGCTGGAGCCGAAAACCGGCGCTCAACTGAGGAAACTCAGCGAACTCATGACTGCCGATCACATGTCCGAAGTTTCAACAAAGCAAAACTGATTTGACGCGAATCCTTCAAAGACAAAACAAATCTTTTTAACAGCGGTGACAAAGCGGTCGCGAGGGAAACCATTGCCCGGACGCCATCATTAAAAATTCTAATCTTTTACTAAGTGTTTCTTAATGGCGATTGAGCAGACTAGCGTCTCGCCAAAGCTCTCTGGCGGACTTGCGTAAAAACGAGACCAATGAAGCTGCTTATCACCAGGTTTCTTCGTAGCGCCGTACTCGGCATGATGCTGCTGCTTTCAGGCATGGCGAGCATGGTGTGTTTCTCTTACGACGCGGACAACGACGAGAGCACTCCTCCGGTGACGGTGGAGTTCAATGGCGTTGTTCCCAGCAAGAAGGGTATCCAGATTTCGCGGCCGCGCTCGAGCGTGGTTGCTCATCACGTTCTCGGCGCGGAGCCTCCTGCGGTTGATTTTGCGGGCTCGGTGGCGCTTTCAATGGTTTCCGCGCCGGCCTTAGTTCAAGCTTCTCCGCAGCTTGTTGTGCCTCTCAGGCGCTAGTTCCCGTCCCATCCATCTTTAATTCACAGTAGCCACCAGTAAAGGCGAGCGCTCACTCGCTCAAACAAGCGCAAGCCATCACTCTTCCGGGTCACTGGCCTGGCTGATCCACCCCAAGAAAGCAAAAGCTCGGAGCCAGAAAAGTTACAAAAACAGGAAGGTAAAAAATGATATCCCCCTCAACTACAAACGCACAGCGTCTGGGTGCGCAGCACTCTCTTGTGATCGTGTTGCTGTGCCTCATGATTGTTCTTGCGGGCGCGAGCTTAGCCAGCGCTCAAATACCAGTCAATCCAACCACCAACACGATCCTGTTCTCCGGCCAGTCCGCCCAGGACCCGCAAAATCACAACACCGACCCTGTGGCAGGCATCATTCTGCAAGGCACGGCGACGAGCCAATTCACGGGACAACCCGTGCGCCACTTGTGGGTAGCGGACAGCTTTGACAGCATCTGCCGCATGGACCCGGAAATTGACGCTCCCGGCCCGTGGCACATGAGCGATACCACCTGCGAGTTTTTCATCACCAGCGCCGGCGCCGCGATCCCCTTTGGTGGGCAGTTTGCCTATGACCCGGGAAGGCGCTTTCTCTACTTCGTGGACGACATCGCCGGGGGCCAGGGCGTTATTCGTGTCGGATTCAATCCAGGCGGCGATAGCGGCCATGGGTTGCTTGATTTGACCACCGCGCTCACACTGGGCAGCAGCGCGGGGGCCGACCACTTTCTGGGCGGCACCGGCTGCATCTTTCCCAGCACCGGCACGCAGCCCAGCGGCGCGGCCCTGAGCCCGTTGGGCGATCTGTACGTCGGCTTCCTGGATAGCGGCGACATTCTGCGCTTCAACAGCCCCGCCACAGCTTCAGAAACCGGGTTCAGCACATGCGCCCAGTTCGTGCAAAAAGTGGCAACCACGCCGGACGGCGCCACGAGCAACGGCCTGGCCTGGATCGGCCATGACCTGTGGGGCGGCGATGGCACTTCTCCATTTTTCATTCCCAATGCCGATACCACCTGCCTGGTCCCTCCCCAGCTTGATTGCACAACGGCAAACGGAACCGTTATACCCACGCTGGCCGCGGTGGGAGTAACCGGCCCGCTGGTTGGCGACCAGTTCTATCCCCAGACCAACGGCAACAATCTCTACTTTGGCGTGGGCGGACAGATTGCATGGGTAGGCAACGTGGCGGGAGGACCGGCCAGCCAGACTCTTACAGTGACCTATATCACCGATCCAGCGCCCAATCCTCCGCTTGCAGGCGTTACCGGCCTGGCAGTGGATGGGACGGACCCGGCAAACCTCATCGTTTATTCGGCTGAAGATCCGGGCGTGGCCGTGGTCCCGCCAATCCTGGCCGAGGCACGCTGGTGGCAGACAACGCAGACTTCCGCCGCGCCCGCCGCTCCGGGCACTCCTCTGGATGTTGTGGCAGTGGCCGGCAACGCGCAAGCCACGGTGAGTTGGAGTCCCGCGCAAGTTGCGCAGCCGGTAACCAGCTACACCGTGCGCAACAGCTTTATCTCCGTGGGCGCGCCGCTGGCTGATATCGTGGTCAATCCCGCACCCGGCGGCATCTACCCGCCGACCTCGCTCGTAATCCCGGGACTGATCAACGGGGTTTCATACGCGTTTGAGGTTTCAGCCACGAACGCGAACGGCACCAGCGCGTTTTCCGCGCAGAGCAATACCATTACACCTCCGGGAGTCGGCGTACCCAGCGCTCCCACCAACGCGACAGCTGTTGCGGGAGACACACAGGCCTTTGTGACCTGGACGGTTTCCTCAAGCAATGGCGGCTCGCCAATCACCAGCTACACGGTCAACGTGCTGGACAACGGAGTTGGCACCGCGATCTTTGTGACAGTTCCGCCGCCGGCCTTCGGCTCCAATACTGACAGCGCCCTGGTCAGCGGTTTGACCAATGGCCATTCCTATACCTTCACGGTGCAGGCCACCAACATCGCCGGATTCAGCGCGCCCTCGAATCTGTCGAACGCAGTGATACCCTCGGCGGCAAACACACCGACGGTAACAATTGCAATGGCTGGCCCGGCTTCAGTCACGGCCACTCCAACGCAAATCACCTATAACCTCACGATCACGAACACGTCGCACTTCCCCGCCACAAATGTCGTTGTGGTGGATACAGTGAACACGGTCCCGGCCAGTATTGCGACGGCTTCACGCGATGCCAACGGCAAAGTAACCATTACTCTGACTTCGCCGCGGGCATTTGCCTTTGGCGAAACCGTGACGATCGCAGGCGTGGCTGATCCATCCTTCAATGGCACGTTCCCGATTGCCTCTGTCCCGACGAACTCAAGCCTTACGTATTCCCAGGCCGGTCCGGTGGCGAACAGCGTCTCCGGCACGGTAACCGTGGTGCCGCAAATGAACATTATTACGGCGAACGGGCCGATGGCTTGCACAGCCGGTGGGCCCGGCGTATTCACCATCACCTGCTCAGCGGGCACTCTTGATCCAGGGGCCGTGGCGCGGGTGAACGTGATTGTGCAGATGCAAAACCAAACCATCACCAACTCCGCCACAGTGAGCGGAACAGACATGGCCGGCACTCCTTTCGTTACCAGCAGCGCCAGCGTGACAACCGCCGAACCTCCGCCACCGCCTTCGAACACCGGAGTCACGACCGATCTGGCAATCACAGGCAAGGCGGCTCACGGCAGCGGGAAGGTTGGTTCCACCAACGCTTACACCTGGACGATCAGCAATAAAGGTGCGGACGCGCCCAATGCAACCTTCAAGCAGGTGATACCCAGCGGCTTAAAGTTCATTTCAGCAACTACCACGCTGGGGACTTGCACCACACCGCCGGTCAACTCGCTTGGTGGGACGGTAACTTGTATCGCTCCTACTCTGGCAAATGCCGGCACCATGACGGTCACGGTCAACGTGGTCATCAATGCCGTGGGGACGTTCAACAGCACCGGCACGATTTCATTTGATGGCATCGAGGCCAAGCCGGGCAACGAGTCGTTCACGGTAAAAATTGTGGGGCAATAGAACAGCCAAAAGCGGGCCTGCCTGGACCAATCGCCGGGCCGGCCCGCCGCGGCAAGTTGCAGGTTAGTTTCCACGCACGAAAAACAATCCTCTTTGGGCGGGCTCAAAGCTGTTGAACCCGCCCCAGGAGGATCCGCGATGCTGAATCTTCAATGTTTGTTTGGCAATCTTCCGGTTTTCCCAAAACAGTGTTGCCAGAGCAATGGGTGCGGCTTGCATACGAAAGATCTCGAAGCCCTGAGCTTACGAGACAGAAAGGCGCGTCACTTGAATTCCTTGTCCAACTCCCCCATCAGGCCATGCATTCGGAGCGCAAGAAGCTCTTCCACTCACGTTTTGTACTGCCTGGTTACTTTCTTCGCTATCGCCAGTACGGCGGCCAGCGCGCAAAACATTCTTAACGCCAATACCAAAACGATCCAATTCGCCGGGAGCCCCGATGTCACGAGTCCCATCACGGCGGCCAAAGGTGGAATCGTGCTGTATGGCGCTGCAATAAACCCCAACACCAACCAGCCCGTCCGGCATTTGTGGGTGGCAGACGGAACGGCTGGTATTTGCCGCGTTGATTCTGATCTGGACGCGCCCGGCCCGTTTGCGATCAACAACAGCAGTTGCCCCCTTAGCTCGACCAAGGTCACTGGCGGGGGCATGGTATTCGACCCGGCAAATAACTTTCTGTACTTTGTGGATAACCGCTCTGCAACGCGAGGCGTTTTCCGGATTCGATACCTTCCCAACGGTGACAGCGGCAACGGAGCATTCGATTTCAGCAGCACGTTCTCACTGGGCGGCAACAGCACGACCGATGTATTTCCCGGCGGACAGACGGGCTGCGCTTTGCCGGGGAACCCGAGTCTGCCCAATTCTGCCACGCTAGATCCCCGGGGCAACCTCTGGATCGGATTTGGCAGGAGCGGCGCAATCATTCGCTTCAACAATCCTGCCGCCGCCACTGCAACAACCTTCGGCACATGCCAAGACTTTATTCAGACAGTGGCATCAACGCCGGACAAAAAACGCAGCAATGGCCTGGCCTGGATCGGCCATGATTTGTGGGGCTCTGACAGCAGGTCGCCATTTTTCATCCGCAACGCGGACACGGCATGTCTTGTTTCGCCGAACGCGGCATGTACGGACAAGAGCGCGACGAGCACTCTAACCGCAATCACCGCGATCAATGCGATGATCGGCGACCAGGTCTATCCGGCCACCAACGGCAACAATCTTTATTTTGCGATTGCAGGGCCGGCGAACAACGTGGCCTGGGTGGGCAACGTCACGGGCGCTGCCGCGGGGCAGAACCTCGATCCCACTTTTGTCGATCCCGCGCAGATTCCGGTTGCAGCGCCGCTCAGCGGCATTGGCGCTTTAGTGCTGGACAGCACTGATCCTGCCAATCTGGTCCTGTACAGTGGGGACGATCCAAGTGGCCTGGGCACGGCCGGAGCAGGCCGCCTGTTCCAGACAGGCCCGGCCGCGGCGGCGCCTGACGTTCCCGGCGCTCCGCTGAATGTGGTGGCGATTGAAATAGGCACGAACGCCATCTTAAGCTGGAGTCCGGCGCAAGTCGGCCAATCTGTGACCAGCTATACAGTCAGGAATAACTTTTCCTCCAACGGGCTGCCGCTTCTCGATGTAACAGCCATTCCAGCAAGTGGAGGGCTGTATCCTCCTACCTCAATCACAGTTCCTGGGCTGGTTGCCGGAGTGGTTTACCAGTTCCAGGTTGTGGCCAGCAACGCACAAGGCAACAGCCCGCTTTCAGCGCCCAGCAACAGCGTGCCCCTGGGGATTAACCTTCCCGGTGTGCCTGGAGCCGTGACCGCCACGGCAGGCGACACGCAAGCCGCGGTGAGCTGGATACTTCCGCAAAGCGTCACGGGCATAACCAGTTACACCGTGACGGCCCGCATCAACGGAGTTGCCACGGCCATCAGCGCGACAGTTCCACCACCTGCGCCGGGATCGAGCACGGGTAGTGCCGTGGTTTCGGGCCTCTCGAATGGGACTGCTTACATGTTCACTGTCCATGCGACCAACGCCGCAGGGAATGGCTTTGAGTCGGCGCCGTCACTTGCCGTGACTCCGCTCATCACAAATGTGCCGAACACGACAATCGTGGTGAACGGCCCTTCTGGAGTCGCCACCACGCCGACACAGGTAACCTACGGAATCGTGGTAACGAACGCGTCGCTGTTTCCAATCCAGAATGTTGCAGTGAATAACGTTCTCTCGAGCGTTGATGGAGCATTCATCATCTCGGCGCAGCCTGACGCGGGGGCCTGCAGCCCTGTGGGAGCGGGCGTTACGCAAACCATCTGCAGCGTGGCCAGCATGGCCCCGGGACAGGTGCTTAACATCAGCGTGATCGCGCAGATGAACGGCGCAACCATCACTGACACTGCCGTCGTCACGGGATTCGATGCGAATGGAGTCTCGCTGACGTTCAGCAAGGCGTTCCGGACCACACAACCTTCACTTCCACCTCCACCTCCCAGTACTCAGATTCCAGTCTCGGTTTCCGGGAGCGCAACGCCTTCCACGGTCAAACCCGGAGGAACAGGCATCCTCACATGGACCGTCGGCAATAACTCATCCACGGCGGCCAACAACGTTGTGTTTACCATCACCATTGACAGCGTTCTAACCATCAACTCAGTGACGGTCAGCCCTGCCACGGGAGCGAACCCGGCCCAGTGCAGCGCTCCAGCGCCAGGACTGGGCGGCAACATTATTCTCTGCACGATTGCGAGCATTGGCGGTCCAACCGTCAATGGCGTAACTCCGGTGCAAAAAATGATTGCCACCGTCAGCATAACGGCCCCAAGTCCGGCCGACCTGCAACTGCTACCAAGCGGCACGGTCAGATTTGACGGCATCGACAGCTCAAACCCTACGGCAACGATTGTGCTCCGAGTCCACTAAAGCAAAACAAACGGCCTGCCGGGGCGTAAGCAAAGCCCCGGCAGCTCTGACTCGGGCACGAACATAGTGACCTGCAATATCGAATATCTTGGCGGTTCATCCAGCGGCAGCGGAGGCAGCACCACTGTTACTCAACTTCAGGTCACGGTGAACTACATTTCGCCAGTGGTGTCTGCGCAGACGACGCTTCTGGCTACAGGCTATCTCAGCTTTGATGGCACTGACAGCTCAAACCCGGTCGCCACGGGCCAGGTGCGAGTGAAGTAATAGCCGCGGCCGAGGCGGTATCGCCCTCGGCTGCCTGGTTTAGAAACGTTGCGGGCTTGCTTCCATCGATTACTTCGGCGGCGTGGGTTGCTGCGCCGGAGGCTGTACTGGACGGCCCGCCGGAACGTTTGCCTGAGGCGCGTTTCCCATGGGCGCGATGCGTGAAGGAACGCGCTGAGGCCGCGGTCCGCCTGAAGTATGCGGATCAAAATACTGCTCGTTGAAATCAGAGTGAACGCGGCCGGTCACGGATTTCAGCTCGGCATCGATCTTCTGCTGCGAGTATTCCCTCACGATCTGCGCCCTGGCTGCCTCAAGCGGCATTGCCGACCGCATGCGCAGCTTATAGATGTTGAACCCCGAGGGCTCGATCTCGACCTTGGTCACTTCCCCGGGCTTCAGCGCCTTGATGTCCTGGTCCACGGCCGGAGAAAACGCGGCTTTGCCGGGTATCTCCGTTTGCGGCGGCTGGGAATCATTCAGGCCAAGGGTTTTGTAGACCTCCACCTGCAACGCGACCACGTCTTCGCCGTGGGCGGCGCGCTCGCGGATGGCGGCGGCAAGGTCGCGCGCTTTCTTTTCCCACTCCGCGCGCTTCTCCTGCGGGCGCTTGGGATTCACGCGGGGAACCATAATGCGATCGATCTTCTGCTGCTCAAACCTGCCGATGTTCTGCTTGTAATATTCCGCAATCTCCTCCGCCGAGGGGTTGCCGTACTTCTCCTGCAGGTAGCGGCGATAGGAGTCCGCAAGCGCACGCGAGCGGGTAACTTTCATCTGTTCCTGGAACCGCGGGTCTTTATCGACTCCGGCTTTTTCGGCGGCGTCGGCCAGAGTCAGGACCGTAACGTATCCGCTGGCCAGGCTGCGGAGCGCCGGCATGGTGTAATTCTGGTTCGTAGTGTTGATGGAAGACACAAGCGTTTCAAATTGTGTCCGGGTCAAAACCATGCTGCACGCATCGGATTTCTCGCCCGCGGCCGCCTGGCCGGCAGGACAGAGGCCGTGAATGGTGATCACGGGAGCATCCGGCGCAATGGGAGCCGGCGGCTGTGGCGGCTGCGGCCTGCTTCCCGCCACGGCGGGCGCTTGCGCCCCTTGAGCGGGCGCGACTGGTTGCTGCTGAGCCAGCGCCAATACCGGCGCTAGAAATAAAACACACACAAACTGGAGATGACGGACCATTGTGGGCAAAACAACCTCAGATTGAAATGGTTTATGACTGGCAAAAACTTGTGAACGATGGGGCCATAATAGCACATGTTTTCTTAGGTTTAGGTGGTATCTGAAGGGCCGTACCAACTTGTACTTTCGGGTAATCTTCAGCCAAAATAGGTCCATGCTTGAACATAACTATGCTGGCGCCAGAAGCCTTGTCTATCGCGAGAGAATTTTGCGCTGTTCTTCTCGCCTGCCGCTTTGTCTGTTCATAACAGCTTTCATCGCACACCTGGCTGCCTGCGGCGGCTCAACCAGTCAGCCCGGGCCGCCACCTGGGACGCAGCATTTGTATGTCAATGGCGCCACTGGCCACGTTCTTCAGTTCGCGCTGCCCCTCTCGGGCTCAACACCGACCGCGACCCTCTCGCTCCCCACAGCCAGCGATGTTTCCGCGGTGGCGGCGGACTCCGCCGGTAACATCGCGGTAGGGACCTTTGGCGGCAGCATCTCAATCTTCAACGGGCCGATCACCAGCTCCTCTTCCGCATCGGCTACGTTCAAGAACGGCGCTTCAACCTTTGTCGATAATCTGGCGTTCAACAGCGCGGGCGATCTGTTCGCCACGACCAACAGCAACACGATCAATATCTTCACCCATCCTCTCACTTCGGCCAGCACGCCTTCGCAGGTAATTAGCGTTAACCTCACCCTTAGTGATGGTCTCGCGTTTGATTCCGCCAATAATCTGATTGTGACGAATACGCCAACTCCAACCAGCAGCAACCTGCTGGTTTACGCTCCGCCTTACACCGGCCTGCCCATCGCCACCGCGGCGATCCCTGCCGCTTCTTATCGCCAAATGGCGATAAGCGGCACGCAGTTGTTCGTTGTCAACTCGCAGGTCAGCGCATCAAAAGTCGACGTTTACAACCTGCCGATCACCGTGTCCAGCGCGCCCGCATTTTTAATCAGCAACGGCCTTTTTGGCGGCTCGGTAAGCGGCAACGGGGTGGCCCTGGACAGCAGCGGAAACCTGTACGCGGGCCTCAGCGGCAATCTGGGCACCACAGATAGCGGCGGCATCAGGATTTATGTTCCGCCATTTTCCAGCGCTCCCAATGTGGCCTCGGGCGTGTTCGGCGTCACGCTGGCGATTGGAAAATAGAGCTGCCGTCAAAATAGTTCACAAGAATACGGAAGTGGGCGGCTCACGAAAGCAAAAATGAGGTCAGAGCTTTCCGGAAGCCCTGACCTTTTAATTGGAAGTGTTATGGATTTAGGGGGTGTTGCGGATGAACCTGCCTTTCATAGTAGTAGATTGGAAATGACGGCAGGAAATATACTGCGACGGCTAATTTTGTTCGTTCATATGATCTGTTATCTAGAGGAACAGCGGAGCCGTCTGTCAGGAAGGTCGGGAAATAAATAGCCACGCCGTCTGATTTTTTTTAGCGCGTTCCACTTTGTTGTGCCCTCAAGCCAGCGCCGGAGGCGCGAAATGCGTTAGCCCAGACCCGGCAGGTCTGGGTGCGAATGGGATAAGATGTGGAGCCCCGGAGGAGGCGACACATGTCCCATAGCTATTCGCAGAACCATCTACACATCGTCTTCAGCACCAAGAACCGGCAAAGGCTGATTGAGCCGGCGATGCAGCCAAAGCTCTGGTCATACATGGCTGGAATCGGAAGAAATCACGGAGTCCTGGTGCTCGCGAATGGCGGCATGTCGGACCACGTACATCTGTTGATCCAGTTGCCGCCTGTGCTGGCTCTGTCCGAGGCCATTTCAGTGGTGAAATCAAATTCCTCCGGATGGATGAATGACCACGAAATAGAGTTCAACTGGCAAGAAGGATATGGGGCTTTCAGCGTGAGCGCGTCGAACCTGGGTACCGTGAAGCGTTACATTGCAAACCAGGAACAGCATCATCGGAAGAAAACCTACGAGCAGGAATTCGAGGGTCTTCTGAGGAAACACGGGATTCCCTTCGATCCCAAATATGTGTTTGGTTAGTTTGGTTAGTGTCGCCGCCTACGGGGCTCGTGTGTTTCCCTATTCCTACCCAGACCTGCCGGTCTGGGCTAACTCATTTCGCGCCTCCGGCGCTCACGAACGATTGAAGTGTTGTTCCGGCGTGGATGAGTGAATCGCAATACCAAATGAGTCATGGTGCGGCGAACGGTGTGGAATCCCACCCTCAGGCAAGGGCGGCGAAGAATGGGCACTACAAGGAAATAGTGAGTTAAAAGAAGCGCGAGTGTTGGGCCGCCCAGCCCGTCGGTTGGGGTTGGCTTAGTCCAATTTCCAAACCATTAACGTCTTGTCCGTAGACGCAGAGACTACAAAGCGATCTTACGGTGTCACACTGAGCCTGTAAATTGTGTCTGAAGGCCGTCGCGTGATAAACGCCAGTTGGTTTACCAGGTCTGATAACTATCAAAATTTCATTCGACCTATTGACTCTGATTCTTATTTCGCTTAATGTACGCGTAGGTTCTCGCTGGAACGCGGCACCGGCGAACCCGTCGCTAAACAGGCAGTACGAGCAAGCCTGTTAGCGATCCGGGTATCCCAAGTGAGGGGCGGGAGTCCCAGAAAGGCCAGCGTCCACGTGATCGTCGTCGGCCCACCCGCTAGGGGTCACGGATTGTGTAGCCAAATCAGCAGTCTGCGTTCAGCAATCTGCATTCAACAAATAAAACAATGTGTTTGGGAGTTTCTAGCTTCTAGCTAACGGCGTTAACCACAAAGGACACGAAGGAGCACAAAGGAAAAAGCTGTGAACCTACGCCAATCTAGGATGACCTGGGATGAATTCGGTTAAGTCCTGTGGAATCCTAGTTGACGGATGGGGGGTGGGGTCCCCCTGGGATCGGGTGATCCGGTGAATCGGAAAGACAAGACAGCTTACCGCAGATTTGCGCGGATGGGCGCGGATCGGAAAGTCAAACCTGACCACTGATGGACACTGATAACACTGATCGGAACACTAAAAAAAGGCCGACGCATAATTCGCGTCGGCCCGGTTTAAGGTGAACGGTCGCTAGCTAATTAGAACGCGTTTCTTAGAAGACCAGGTAAACGTGTCCCTGGCCGGTTGAGCCAGTGCCCGGAGGCCCGTTGCGGCGGAGAATGCCGTGCTGCCGCGACTGGGTTGGGACCTGGACTGATGGATCGTCGCCGATGGCCAGGACCGCAGAGGCATCATTGCCGCTGAAGCCGAGCGCGGTGACTGGACCAAGCGGGCTGCTGAGGCTTCGCGTGGGATCGATGGCGCCGTCATTCACCCACAGGACCTGCGTGGTGCAGACGAAGTCATATTGATCGACCCGTGGCTGTTCACCCAAGCCTCCGGTCACGCCGGGATTGAAAACGCCCTCCGCGGTGAGGCCCAGAGTGCCCATGTAAAAGGCCGGAGTGGTTGCCGGATCCGCCGGAACGCTGGGTGAAAGTTTCACGCCCAACGGAGGCAGGCAGCCGGGTCTTCCACCGGTCGGGCCCATGGTAAAGCCGCCGGGATTCTCCACGATGATCTGCGGAGTCTGGAGGCGGGCGATGGCGCGCTTCACCGGAGTAGCTCCTCCGTTGTCCGCGCTGGGCGAGGCCCGGTAGATAACGGTCACGACGCCTTTCTTTATGAACTGGCCGTCGATGGGCGGCGGGCCAAGTTCCGAGAGGTAGAGGTCGTTGCCGTGGAAGGCCATGCTGATTACGCCAATGCCATTGAAATCGCGGCCCACGGAAACAGCCGCGGAGGGCGCGGTGGCAGGATTGGTGATCTTCTCAATGAGTCCTTCGTCGGAGTAGCCGATGTAAAGCGCTCCGTCGTTGAATGGGCCTTCAGGCAGGGCAACGGTTTCAACCTTGGTGCCCTTCCTGCTGCCCTGTCCGGCAAGGATGCCGGTGAGAGTTACGGTTCCGCCGGTGGCATCCGGCGTGAACAGGAACCTATATATGTTCGATGTGAAGCCGGAAGCATCAGGCACATAAACGACCTGCTGGCCGGCGCCGTTGGGTTTAGCAGCAGCGGTTTGTCCGGGGAAGAAGGTGGCGTCGGGCTGGAAGCAATGGCTGAGCGAGGTCGCGCCGGTGACGGCATTTACGTCAATGCGGCAGAAGCCCAGAGCTTCATCCGATACCCACCAGTTGGTTTGCAGGAACAGCAAGCCCCTGGGGTGAGTGATGCCGGATGCGAACAGCACGCCACGTTTTGCCGGGACAGGGTTCGGCGAGGTTTGTGTCCCGCCGGTCCCAACCGGGCTGTTGACGCACGGAGGAGGAGTGGGAACGCCTACGACCTGGACGCACGATTCCACGGTCGGCAGCGTGTTGGCTGCAAGCAGCCAGGCGCGGCCGGCTCCCACGCGCGGCGGAGTTTGCGGCGCACGCGGAAAGAGAGCGTTCACAACCGGATCGTTGACGATGGTCATGTCTTCAAAGAAGCTGCCATCGGGCAATGCGGTGGCTGTTGCGCTCTGGATAAAGTTGATGCCCAGGATCAGCGTGTATCCCTGCGGGACCGCGCTGCCGTTGACCGTGCCGCTCTGGTTCCAGACCTCAAGCCGGCCGGCTGTAGTGGTGTCATAGCGGACGATGCGGCTGCCGTTGCCAAAGTACAGAAAGCGGCCGTTGGGGACGGTGGAAATAAATTGGTCAGACGCCAAGCCGGTGTGCACCGAGAGGAACTGGAACTGCAGCAGGGCGGCGCATTTGGGGAAGGTGTAATAGCACTGGTCGGCATTCTGGATGCGGTTGAGGAAGCCGACGTCGACGAGCCACAGATCATGGCCAACCCAGGCCAGGTCAGTGGTTACGCCGCCGATGCCGGTGCTTACGCCAACGCGCTCAATCTTGTTCCCCGCCGGAGTGAAGGTGGGCGAAAGCGGATTGAGCACGCGCCAGATGTCCGTGGCGCCGGTGAAGCTGGCATAGAGTTTGCCATCGGGGCCGAGTTTGGCGCTGGCGCCGATGGGAGCTTTGCCGATTGAAATGTTGTTGGTGAAGAGCGAGCCCGCGCCAAAGAAAACGGCCACGTGCGCCGTGTCGACAACGGTCTTGGCGGGATTGGCGGGATCGACAATGAAGCTGAGCCGGCTCACGCCAAGCGTGCTGCCCACGAAGACATAACCGTTGGAGCCGTTTACGCCGTTGGTTTCCACCTGATAGTCCGACGGCTCAAACGTGCCGGGAGCGTAGCAGGTGCCGGCGTTGAGCACGCCGTGGGTGAATCCGGGGTTGGCCGGGTCAGGAACCTGGTCGATGCGGCAGAAACCCAGCACCGTGTCTGAAACCCAGTAGTCATGCAGCGGCAAGCCGCCGATGACCGGGTTGGGCACAGTGGAGCGAACCATGCCGCGCGGCTGGTTCATGCCTTGATTGGCGATCTGTACGCTCGGCGTGGCAAATGCGCTGGCAGCCGAGAGCAGAGTTACGAGCGCTGCTGCCATCGCGCGTGCCCAGCAGCGGCGGAGCAAGGAATTCTCTTGTGCGTGCCGAGCCTTGCTGGGGACCCGCTTAAGTTTGAAATTCATGTTTGGTTCCTCTCTTATGTTTTCTTCTGCTTCTGGTTCTTCTGCTTCTGGTTCTGCTGATTATGGTTCTGCTGATTATGGTTCTGCTGATTCCTTGCCATCCTGCTGCTATCTGAACTCCGCAGGTGGAGGCGGTTACGTTTGTTCGGGCTGCCGGACTTTTCAGGCCCGGCAGCCGCTGATTGAGCCGGTTACCTCAAGGTTGTTACGCCTGTGGTCGATACTCCGCCTCCGCTCGAGGTGAGAGTGATCAAGTTGGGCGGCGGTATGTTGGTGAAGAACACCTGGAACACACCAGGCGCCGCCGGAATTCCAGGTCCCATGACGGCCGAGTACGGCTCGCCAGTGGCCTGGTTGATGATGTCCAGAGTGCAGGTGATCTGCACACCCGGGGTGAAGTCGGTAGCGGTCACCACAAGACGCGCTTTCTTCGTCCTGTAAGTGGCCACGGTGACCTGAATGATGTCAGCCTGCGGATTCACAACCACAGTCACGCTCACTGGGGCGCTGACCGCACCGCTGGGCGAGCTCGTGGCGGTAACGGAGAACGTGAACGACTGCGGCGCCGTGAGTTCCGGCACGATTGGCGCGGTGAAGGTTTGCACCGAACCATCAGGCGATGCCGGCGTCAGGACGATTCCTGCGGGGGCCGTCCAGTTAAAGGTGAGCGTGCCGTTCGCCGGATCAACCGCTGTGGCGGTCAAGGTAACAAGCGCACCGCTGGAAACCGGGTTCGCCGGAGACGAGCTGGCGCTTACCACCGGAGGCGTCCCTGGCGGAGGCACAACGATCGGCACAACCACGGTTGCCGGAGCTGAGGCTGGAGTAAATCCATCGCCGCCCACGATCAACTGGAAGGCCAGGTTCTGCGGCCCTGCCACAACTGGCGCAACGAAGGTAGCCTTGGCTTTGTTGGCGTTCGTGATGGTCACAACCGGGTCGCCGGGATTCACGATCTGGCTCCAGGCAAACGGCCCGGTCGGAGGCGTACTGGCTGTCCCATCGAGCGTGACGGTTACGCCCGCGAACGGCGGATTCGGCGTTGACGTGAAGACCGGCCGCGCGACGGAAGTAAAGTTGCCGGGCGTACACGTCAGCGGAGGCAGCGTGTCATCCGGGAAAGGATTGAGCTGGATGGAATTCTGGTTGGGATAGAAGTTCGAGGGCGCCAGTCCCAACTGGAGCTGCGTGCTCTCAAACACGCTGCCGATCAATGGCAGCGGGCCTGAGCCGTTCACCAGATATTGGAAGTCGCGGAAATTGTTCTTCGACGGAGGGTTGCCGGGCACCAGCAGTTCCGGATAGAGAAACTCTCCGGTGGGCAACTGATATTCGTTGAAGTCCAGGCCGCTCTTGTTCTTGCCCAGCATGCCGCCGCTTACACGCGCGCCAATGTTCTGCGTCGGGGGTTCGAAGTCGCCGCCTTGCGGGAAGCGAACGCGCCAGCGGCCTTTCTTGCCGATTCCCGGCAGTCCGGGCTCAACTGTGAAGTTTGAAACCCAGGCCGGTTCGCGGAAGGTGACATTGCCATTGCAATCCATGTCGATGGCGGAAACGTCAATGTTGCGTGTCGAATCCGTCATGAAGCCTTCCACCCTGGTCCTGACGCCAGCTTCCTGCGGGAAGAGAGGATCAGGCAGGCCTGCCGTGCCCATGATCGTGGTTTCCACCACAACGTAAGCCGGATCGACGCCGGGAGCGGTGTAGCTGCCCACGTTGCCCACAACTTCTGTCGCGGTCATGTACGGGCCCAGGTCATCCACTTCCTGCGTGGCAATCACGTCCACAAAGTCACCCACTTCATACGGCATCTCGGCGTACGGGTCCTGGGGAAACGGATTGTCAACCGTTGGCGGATCGCCGGGGCCATTCATGATGAAATTCGACAACAGGCCAAGGCCGTTGGGATCGCGGGGCCGGTTGATCTCAGGGCACTGGGGATCGTCCATGCCGGTATAGGTCAGGCCCGGAGGAGCAACCAGAACGTAAGGATCGGGAACGCCCGGAATGCCCAGCTCGCCGTTGTAGGTGCCGGGAGCTACCACGGGAACGCACATGGGATAGCCCATGGCAGTGCGGATCGTCGGATTACCCTGGTCGACTTCCATGCGCGGATCAGGCGATTGCCCCGCGCTATAGCGGCCTTTGGTGATGATCACGCCGGTTGGCGAGCCATCGGGATTCGGAATGTTGATGGTTATCTTGGGATCGTTGAGCTGGATCCTCTGGCCATTCACGTACAGCACGCCATTGGGATAGTCGATCTTCTCAATGAACCCTGAAACCGTGTTGAGCGGGTCCTGGGCAATGCGGACGATGCCCGCGATGTGCTGGCCATTCACGATGTTGGCGTCAATTCCCACTTCATACGTGCCGGGGAACCTGACCACGTCAGCCATCGCCAGTCCGCTTTCTTTCACGGCGTCCGTCTGGTGGACGTTGGGGTTGAACTCGAACATCTCTTCCCAGGTAAGGAAGGTGTTCGGGAAAACCACAATGGTCCCCTGCGGAATGCGGATCAACTCGTCGTTGACCTGGATCCATCCGCCGGTCATTTTGCAGCCATCCGGCAGCGGCGGATTGTCCGGCGTTGGCGCGGGGTTGTCGTCCTTGTTGCAGAGCCCCGGCGAATCGTCCAGCGAGGCATACTGGATCTGTCCGGCGGGAAACACGCCCGCCGGTATGGTCTGGTAAGCCGGCAATATGGCCGGAGGCGGAGGAATCACCGCCGGCGTTGGAAACGGCACCGGATTCAGGCTCTGGGCGGACATGCTTGCGCCCATCGCCATCATCATCAGCAGCAGCACGCCCGCTACCCGAAGAATATTTTTTGTTTGCTCGAAACCCGTCATGTTGAAGCTCCTTCCGTCGTCGTCCTTCAATTTCGTTCTCCTGCTGTGCCTTGCTGATTGGGGGATTCCGTCTTCTCCGGGCCGAATTACCTCGCGTTCCGGAGTTGCTGGCTTACGCAAATTAGTGGGACCCATTTGTCACCCCCAGTAGGTTCTCCAGGAACGTCGGCAATGGTTTGCCTCCGCTTTTTCCGACTGCGGGAACTTCCATGAGTTGTGTTGTTGCCTGCCCCGGATGTTTAAGGTCTGGCACAACCGGGTACCCGGTTGAACTGTGGGGATGACCGTTCGGTGTGAACAATTGCGGATGGTCGAACGGCGCCGCCTGTATCACTGTCCGTGGATCGGTCAGGCCGTTGCGGAGGAAGTCGACCAGATCTGTCTGGTCCTGAAGCGTCAGGCCAAGCAGATCGATGTCGGCATCCATGTACTGGTGTTCTTCGCCGAAGGTGTTGAAATCTCCGCCGCGGTTGTAGAACTCCACCACCTGCTCCAGCGTCAACTGGCTGCCGTTATGGAAGTAAGGGGCCGTCAGCGCGATGTTCCGAAGCTGCGGGGCTTTAAAGAAGCCGCCGCGCGCAATGTCGTCACCGCAACCCAGCGGAGCCATGGAGATGCCGTCGCCCGGACGGCCCGGGATCATGTGCATCTCTGAGGGATCGTCGCAAACGCGCTGCCGCAAGAATTCCGACTGCGAAAGCGGCAGGCCCGCCACCGGGTCCGCTCCCGCCAGTCCGCCGTCTTCCGCGGTTGGCCGGACGCCAATGTGGTAGTAGCCCGTGTCATATACACGGACCTGCATGTCCGCCATGATCATGCGTTCTGAGGGGCCGACACTGCTCACCGTGCCTACTGACGCGTTGGACATCTCCGGTCCGCCATGGCAGTTCACGCAACGCGCCTTGGTCTGGAACAGGAGCAGGCCGCGCAGTTGCCCGGTGGTGAGCGGTGAAGAACCGATGGAATAGCTGATCTTGATCGGGAAGGTGTTGACCGGCGGCATTCCAAATTGCAGCTTGAGCGTGCCGCTGGTGTAATCAATGTTTCCCACGTCCAGGCCCACGCCCATCACGCGGCCATCGCCGTAGTCAAAGGCATACGCCATTTCCTGGTCGGTAAAGTCAGCCAGCGGATCAAGCGCTATCACTGAAAGCGTATAAGGCAAAACTCCGGGGCCCAGTTGAATGGTGTAGCTCTGGGTGTGGTTGTCGCCAATCAGCGTGTATGTTTTTTGTTGCTCCATGTGCTTATCGAATGGAGTCTGGTCGGCGACCAATGTGCTCTCGTACATCTGGATTGCCACACCCCAGAAGAGCGAGAAGTTGTATTCCATCTGCGTGTAGTCCTGCGTGCCGGCCGGGCAGCTTTCAAAAGCTGAAGGGTCAACGCTGGTATAGGTGCTGCCATCGCCCGTGGTGCAGATATGGCGCGAGAATTGCCACCACTCAGGCAGGAACGCTTTCTGGATCAGCGCCGAATAGGTTGTGTTCAATCCCTTGCCGGGCGCGCTTGAAACGATTCCCAGAACGCTGTCTGTGGGATCAACCTGCTGCTGCGCCAGCGGCTTGCGCGCCAGCAATTTTTTGCCGACCTGGCGGAAGTCGCGTCCGTCAGCCGACATTTCAACGCTGCTCAGGATCGGCCCCAGCGACTGCGAGCACAGCGCGGAATTCACCATGCCCACGTGCGCCGGGCCCAGCTTTTCTCCGGCTACGTCGGAAACCAGCAGGTGCGAGGATTTATCGCGCGCGCCAAAGGGGTTGTTGCCGTTGCAGACGTTCTGCGCGCGGCCGTCCCAGAAATTGCGGAAGTTGAATACCGCGTTCACCGCGCTGGGCGTGTTGCGCCCGGTTACCTTGCGCGTGTTGATCCGCTTGCTTGCATCGCTCGGATCAGGATAAGAGAAGACCGGATCTTCAACAGAAGCGGTTGTCTCAACGCTGTTGGAATTCACGGTAACGCCGGGCGGAACTGAAGTGGCCTTGTTTCCGTTGACGCTGCCGGGGCCGCTGTTCGAACTTCCATTCCGCTGCGGAATGTGGTGATTGGGGCCGATCTGCCCGTCGGGCGTGTGGCTGAAACCTTCATCGTCGCCATTGCTCTTGCGGTCGCTCGGCGCGTCTCCGGAGCCTTCAATATGCCCGTTAATCGCGCCGGGAATAATCTGGGTGTCCACCGTCACGCCCACCATGTTGGTGGAGAAAACGCCCTGTGAGCCCGTTACGTCATTAACATCTGAAATCACGCTGAACCGGTCGGTTGGAACGGCAACTTTGTGGAACGGATAGTCGCCATCGTGATACCCGCCGAAGCCCGCGCCCGCGGTGCCGGCGCTCAAGTGATAGTTGGGGCCAGGACCCATTTCAAAGTTGTTGTCGCCGCCCGCCTGTCCCGGATTGATTTCGTTGATGGCGCGGCTGTCAGCTCCCGCATTGAAGTGGCAGCTTGCGCAGGCTTGCGTATCGTCGCTGCCGGCCTGCATGTCCCAGAAGAGCGCCTTGCCCAGTTGGATCGCCGCGGTTTTATCGGCCAGGATGCCTTCCATGCCGAATACCGGCGGCACAGGGACCGTCGACAGCGGCGCCAGGGGACGCAGTGGAATTACCATTCCCTGCTCTGGTAACCCGCCGCTCTGGGCGCGCACGTGGGCAAAATATCCAAGCGCCACGGTGATCGCGATTACCCATACAAGAATGCGTATAAAAGTCACTGTCCCGGAAGCCGGTTTCATTGGTGATCTCCTCGAAGTCTTTCGTTTGCCCTGGGCGCGGTGCTCCGCAACAAATCCATCGAGCGCGGCCCATGGCAGCTTTTCTCTGTTTGCTGTTACGCGTGATCTTCACCGGACAAAAAAACATCCAGGTAAATGACCGATAGTTGTGCGTCGTGGGTTTTCGTCGCGCGTTGCCGCGCCGGGTTCAGGCGGTTGAAGCCACTAATGAAGTGGGCTTTTTCCTGTCTTTGCGCCCCAATGCAGGGCTGAAGACGTGCCCGTTCCTGGCTGTTACGACGAAAAAAGAGGGATGGGGATGGAGCTAAAGTCGGAGTGGGACCAGAAGTTGCGGTGAATCCTTGTCCAGCATGGACGCCGAAGAGAAGTCTTCCGCCACCAGTGATTTGATCGTGGCCGGCTGCTCATCGCGGACCTGGTGGCCCGCCCCGCTCGACTGTGGCTTGGGAATCTGCGCGCTTTTCTTGCTGGGAACAACGCCATTGAACTCAATCGTCACCGGAGGAGTGCTCTCGTCGCCGTCTGCGTCATACGAGTAGCAGATCATGCTTGCCATGCCCGATAGCAGGACCATCATGGCCAGCACGCCGCTCCGAAAACACCTGGTGAAAAATGGGTTCATATATGTGGTTACGTGTCGCCGCACAGCACTTTGGCGATGAGTCATTCTGCTCACGGCACATTAAGGCGTAGTTAAGGCCTAATTAGACTTTTTAATTTTTTTTGGGCCGGGGTCTATCAGGAAGGCCCCTCCGGCACCCGCTGTTGGACTGGATGGAGAAATCGACGTAAAAATGGGCTCAAAAGGGCGATTTTGCCAGGGACTGCAATCGGTTCAAGAGTCTATATATCTTAAGGCGATCTGTGAGGATGGGGCGGCTACACGCTGGGTGGAGAAAGCATCCCAGGCGAGACAAGCCCGGCTTCAGAGGGCCATTAGGCGTCTAACTTAGAGAGGTTCCACTCTTGCTGTACCCTCACGGGGTGGAGCAGACATTTATGTCTGCGGTAATGGCCATTCAAGGAATAGGCTTTAGCCCCTGACGTAAACCGCTCACAGGGCACAGCAATTCAGGAACCGCTTTAGAAGGCTTCATCCCCCTGAAAAACTCCCTTTAATCTGTCGCGCTGAGCAAGCCCGAACGACGCGTAGCGGAGCGAGGGCGCGCCGAAGCATGACAAAGTCCATCGCAGCAAAAAAGCCCACCGCAAAATTCCCGGCTTAATAAAATAAATCCGCCGCCTAACTTTATGCGTTTCTTCAAAACGCTTCGCTATTTTGTTGCGTCCGCTTTCGCCGCGCGGTTATAAGACTAGAGACGGGCCACGCCAGTGCTACCAACACCGGCGCGCCCTGACCACAAATCACCTTCACGAGAAAGGCGACCTATGGCTGACCTTGATTCTATCAGCGTGCCCAAACCGCACATCTACGATCTCCTTAACCGTCTCAACGCATCTTTCGCCCGCGTTCATCGCAACATGGAAGCATTGGAGCAGGTCGGCATTTTCGACCCGCTGATGATGCAGGTCCTTAACCGCCAGTCGGAGCAGCTTCGGGCAGGCGCCAATTACCACCTGCTCGGCGCCATGCGCCGCATTGAAGAGCGCGACCGCGAGAGGTTCTCGCAGCCGCCACATGAGCAAGTCCAACAGCCCTAAACAAAAACACCCGCCCTCGCGAGGGCGGGTGTTTAGATTCTGAACTTAACGTCATTCTGAAGGTCGTGAGCACGGACAGCAGTTGTATTTTGTAGCCGGTGCGCGATGGGAATCGCGATGAATGCAGGCACAAACAAGGCCCCATTCGCGCGCTAAATTTTTGCGCGTTTGGGGCTCAGGCAGCTATTCCCCTACTTTGCCGAATGTGCCGCCCCGGTAGTTACCACGCCGCTACCGTGCGAGATACCACCGCTCCCCGGGATGATCGCCCCGGTGCTTACCAGAAAATACACGAGCCCTAAAAAAATAATAAACAGTACCCCGCCCCACAGGGAGAGCTGCTTCAACTCCCTTGGGGATAATTGCGTTTTGCGATTCATGCTCTTGGAGTTCCGCTGCGCCACATGTCCTCCATCCCCGGTGTGGATGGGGTTTAAACCCACTGCACCGGACTTTGGGTGAACAAAGCCGCCAGAAATTTGCCGCCCAGACCGCATGCACACACGCGCGGACGGACGAATTAATGGCGAAGATTGGGAAGGATGTTAGGAGCTAGCACCTGAGCGGAGAGGCCAGGAGGTCTATCGGGTTGGAAAAAACAGAAGGATTATCCAGATCCGCCGGATGCTCCACCATCTGCATGGTGGGGATCCCGTCGCGGAACAACTTGGCCGCGATCGGCGAATACATGCGCGCCAGGTTGGTTACAAACTGCGCCTTCTTACCTTGAATTACGTGGAACTCGATTGTTACGCCGGTCGTGGGATCGCCGTCGCCGTCGTTATCTACAACGACGCAAAACAGGTTGACTGAAGCCGTGAGCACGATAACGAGCCCCAGCACCGCCAATCCCAGATATCTCTTAATTGTCCGCATCGAGTCCGGTCTCAGTACACGTGGAAATACGCGCGCACTGAAGATTATATCGTGACAGGAGCGAATTGTTACCTAAATTGCACATTAAAAACTCTAAAGTTCCATAGTTTCCGCAGCCCTTTGGAGCTGAGTTCACCTTATCGGCTTCCAGTCACCGGGCTCCGGGGCACGACATTCTGGTTGAGCCGGAAAAAATTGTGGGGATCGTAGTGCGACTTCACCGCGATCATTCGCTCCCATCGCTCGTGATAGGCCTCGGGCACGCGGTCCTGCTCGTCGCCGCTCATAAAATTTACGTAGACGCCAGGCTTCATCGCCGGACGAAGGCTGGCAAAGAGGCCGCGCACCCACGCAATGTTGCGCGCATCGGCTGAAGCGTCCTGCCAGTTCGCCAGCAGATTCATGATGAAGGGCGCGCTGCGGTCGCCGAATGCGGTTTCGTCGGCAGCCATCTGCGACACCGCGCCGCCCAGGTAGGCCAATTCAATCGCGGTTTCCGCGGAAGGTATGGTGGCGGCCGCTTCCGTCATGCGATCAATCGTCGCGTCGTCAAGATAATGGAAATAGCCCGACTTGGTGTAATAGCGCCGTCCATGCGGAAACGCCGAGTCGGCCATGGTCTGCAGCTCAAGAAACGGCAACACCTTGCTGCTTGTTGTCTCCCGATGGCACAAAGCGAGCGCGCGGTCCAGATAAACGCGGCCCGCTTCAGGTGCGCCGGTCCAGATCAGCGAATTGCTGGCCACGGGCCGGCCCCGCAGCTCGCCAGGTACGTTCTCCGCATCCGCGGCAAGCCGCAGATCAATGTTCCACTTCAAGTCAAGCGGAGCGCCGGCCATGAAGTCTCGCCAGCACTCAAGCAGCGAACGAATCTTGCCTTCAGCAGTCAGGCCTTCCGCCAGGACGACCGCAGTCAGAGGATGCAGCTTTAATTCAAACTCCGTTACCACGCCGAAATTGCCGCCGCCGCCGCGCAGCGCCCAGAATAAATCTGGGTTCTCACCGGCATTGGCGGGGACGAGGGAACCATCGGCTGTTACCAGCGTGAACCCCTCGACGTTATCGCATGACAATCCAAACCGGCGCGCCAGCCATCCGGTGCCTCCGCCCAGGATCAGCCCGCCGGCGCCCGTGTGCGAGACCACGCCGGAAGGAAACACCAGTCCCGCTTTTTGCGTGGCGGTATCCACCGATCCCAGCAGGCAGCCTCCGGCAATTCGCGCGCGGCGCGCCCCGGCATCCACGGTAACCTGGCGCAGCTTCGATAGGTCGATAACCAGGCCGCCCTCGCACGAACTGAACCCCGCAAGGCTATGGCCTCCGCATCGGACAGCCGTGACGATTCCAGCCTCGGCCCCGGCGCGCACCGCGCTTTGTATATCGCTTACGTCCGCGCAGCGCGCGATCAGTCCGGGCCTGCGAGCGACCATGCCGTTCCAGATGGCGCGAGCCTCTTCATAGCCGCTGTCGGCGGGGCGCAGCAGCTCGCCTTTGAATCGCCCGCGGAGCGAAGAGTAGACCTCTTCGCTGGCTTCGGTCATCGAGCGTTCTCCTTCCGCGGCCTGATCACCAGATACCACAACGAGATCACCGCCAGAAAAACTGAAAACGCCGGGACCGACCATTCCAGCCCTTCCACAAAGAAGGTTGTAACTGAGATCGCCACCAGCAAAACAATACCGAGCACGGTGAAAAACGGATGTGCGCGCAGACGCATCGGCAAACTCAACAGCCGCTCACTGCTGATGGACTTGCGAAAGCGCAGGTGCGTGTTGAGAATCACCAGCCACACAAACAACATTCCAGCCACGGCGGTGCCGTACAGCATCAGGAAAGCGTTTTTCGGCGCAAAGATGGCCAGCAGAATGGCCGCGATGATCCCCGCTGTTGAAGCCAGCAGCGCGCGGTGCGGCACGCCGTTGCCGCTCACCTTGCCCATCCACGCCGGGGCATAGCCTCCGCGGCCCAGCGAGAAAAGCATCCGCGTCGCCAGATAAAGGTTGGTGTTCACGCTGGAAAGCGCCGCCGTGAGCACCACAAAATTCATGATCGCGGCCGCAAAAGGTATATGCGCAGCCGCGAACGCCGTCACAAAAGGACTGCCGGAAAGCGCCGACGAACTGCCAGTCTGGTTCCACGGCACCATCGTCACCATGATTGCGATCGCCAGCACATAGAAGCCGATGAGCCGGTAAACAATGTTCCGCATCGCGCGCGGGATGGTGACTTCAGGGCGCTGCGCTTCTCCCGCCGTGACCGCGATAATTTCCACTCCCATGTAGCTGGTGACGGTGATGGTCAGCGAAAGCCAGACGCCCTTCCAACCCGCGGGCAGAAATCCTCCGTGCTGGGTCAGGTTGGCCAGGCCGATGGCGTGCCGTCCGCCAACGCCAAAAATCAGGGCCAGCCCCACAATAATGAAAGCAACAATAGCGGCCACTTTGATCATGGCGAACCAGTATTCGAACTCGCCCAGCCGGTTGACTTGCATTGAATTCAGCGCCACCAGCGCGGCTGAAACCAGGACGACCCAAATCCACTGCGGCACATTTGGCAGCCAATAAGAAATGTAGATGCCGGCGGCGGTGACTTCAGCGCCAATGGCGATGATCTGCGCCACTCCATACGTCGCCCGCACTGAAAACCCTGCCCAGGGATTGAGGTACTTTTCCGCGTAGACCCCAAAAGCGCCGGCCACGGGATGGACCACCGCCATCTCCGTGAGCACATACGACATGATCAGCGCGATGCCTGCGCCCAGAATATAAGACAGAATCACGGCTGGGCCGGCAAGCCGAATGGTTACGCTGCTTCCCAGAAACAGGCCCACGCCGATGGCCCCGCCAATGGCCATCATGGTGAGCTGCCGTTGGCTCAGCCGGCGATGAAGCCCTTCCACCTCGACCGTGGAAGGGTTGGCGCTCACAGGCGCGGTCTCAACCGCTGAAAGCTCGCGATCACTCATGGCTGCCCACGCTCGCCGGTTCAAGTTCCATCAGCATGCCTTGTCCCTTTTTTGAATCGTTGATTCAGCCGCCCGCAATCTCGGCCAAAGCGCTTCCGAACCTGCGCACTTCTTCGAGCGTGTTGTAATGCACCAATGACGCCCTGACCGCGCCGCTCTCTTTGGTGAGTCCCAGCCGCTTCATCAGCCGCGGCGAATACATGTGGCCATCGCGCACGCCGATATTTTGTTTCGCCAGCTTTTCAGTCACGCTGGCCGGAGAAATGCCTGGAAGATTAAAGCACAAGGTCGGCGTGCGGTGCGAGATCTGGCCGCGCGCGGTAATTCCGTAGACGGTCGCATTCACCTTGGCCAGCGCATCCAGCATGGCGCAGGAAAGTTGCGCCTCATAAGCCCGGATGGCCTCGGCGCAAGCCACCAGAGCGCCGCGCCGTGAAGTGGCTGCCGGCTGGATCAGCCTTCCAATATCTTCAAGGTAGCGCACGGCCGCGTCCATTCCCGCGACATTCTCATATATATATGTCCCAATCTCCAGCTTGGCCGGCGTGGTATCGGGCACAAAATCTTCGCGGAAGGTGGGCAGGGCATCCAGCGTTTCGCACCGTCCCCAAAGAAATCCCATGTGAGGAGAAAAGATTTTGTAGCCGGAGCAGACCAGATAATCGCAGTCGAACGCCTGCACGTCGATAGGCCCGTGCGGGCCAAAGTGTACCGCATCCACAAACACCTCAGCCCCGGCGGCATGCACGCGCCGCGAAACCTCGGCAATATCCAAAATGGACCCGATCGCGTTTGAGGCCAGCGTGCAGGCCACGATCCGCGTTCGAGGCGAGAGCAACTGCTCCAGGTCTTCAGGGTGAAGACGGCCATCGTCTCTGAAGTGCCACCACAGGATCTTTGCGCCTTCGCGTTCCAGCGCCAGCCACACGGCGATGTTTGCCTCGTGGTCAAGATCGGTCACGATGATCTCGCGGCGATCTTTCAGCGACTGGCCAATGGCGATGCTGATGAGCCGCATGAACGAGGTCGCATTCATGCCAAAAGAAATTTCTTCAGGATGACGGGCGTTAACCAGCAGGGCGACGCTCTCGCGCGCCTGGGCAATGGCCTCGTCCACTTCCTGCGAATGCCGGTAACGTCCGCCCCGCTGCACGTTGCGATGCAGCAGATGATGGGCAACGGCGTTCAGCACAGTCGCGGGCGACTGCGCCCCCGCCGCGTTGTCAAAGAAAACGAACTCTTCTTGCAGGGCCGGAAATGCGGCCCGGACCTGGTCTATGGGAAACTCTGTCATGGCCCAAATAATATACCTGCCGCCGGATATCCCTCTGGGCAATGCTGCCCTGGCTGCGGCGATCTGTGGTGCGATTTCAACAAAGGTTTGAGCGGCATCGGCGAAATGTGGAAACTGCTCACATTACGCTCGGCGCTTCAATCCCCATTAATTCCAGGCTCTGGATCAAAGCGCGACGCACAATGGCGGCGGTGGTTAAAAGAAAGCGCTTTCGCGCTTCATCCGTTTCCGTAAGGATGTGGTGCTTGTGGTAGAAGTTGTTGAACTGTTGCGCCAGCTGGAACGCGTACTTGGCTGCGTAGGCAGGTTCGGTGGTGGCAATACACTGCTCCACCATGCTGGAAAATTGCCCGGCGCGAAGCCAGAGCTCCCATAGTTCGTCATCTTCTTTCAGGAAATGCAGGTCAGTCTTGCCGGTCAAAATCTCTTCCGCGCCCAGGCCGGCCTTGCGGAAGATGTTCGTGGCGCGGACAATCGCATACTGGGCATACGGGCCCGTCTCGCCTTCAAAGCTGAGTGCCTCCTTGAAATCGAAAGCGATGACCGAGGTCTTGGTAAACTTCAGCATGAAGTAGCGCAACGCGCCAATGGCGATCTGCGAGGCGGTGCCATGCCGCTCCTGCTCACTCATCTCCGGGTGGCGTGAATCCACTTCTTTCTGCGCCGCCGCGATCAGGGAATCGAGCAGATCATCCGCCTTCACCCCAAAGCCCTTGCGTCCGGAGACCTCAATATAAGACCGCTTCTGATCTTCTTCTGATACCTCGTATCCCAGGTCCATGGCGCAGCGTGGCGTGAGCGCCACCATTTCATAAGAGAAGTGGTGGTAATCTTCTGCCTGCTCGGTGTAACCAAGGCCGCGAATGGCTTCAATCACGTTGTTCTGCGGATCGGCCTGGCGCGAATCGATGACGTTATAAATTGCATTCACACCGCCAAAATGCGGATGCTCAGTTTCGCCCGATTCCGCCGATATCCAGACCTGCCGGCCATTGGGATAACGATAGAACCGCTGGTAGCCGAAATCGCGACCGAGCAAGCCGAACTTCCACAGATGGTAGGCAATGTCTTTGCCGACGTAAGTCACCGTGCCGTTGGAGCGCACAATCACCTTGGCGTCTTCATCCGGGCCCGCATCAGGAGCATCATTGCCCTCGGCGGCGGAATCTCGTTGGGCGGTCTTCGAAGAAGACGAAGCCCGCTTCATCACCCAGCAGCCTTTGTTCTTGCCTTCGGTCTCAAAGTAAAGCACGCCCTTCTGCTTCAACTGATCGAACGCCGACTCCCAGAAATGCAGGTGAAGAATTTCGCTCTCCTGCGGCAGAAAGTCATATTCGATATCGAGCCGCTCCATGGTTTCCAGATGGCGTCGGATAATCGCTATAGAAACCAGCTTGCCGATCTCAGCCGCCTCATTGCCGCCGTGCTCAATATCATGCAGCGTTTGCAGCCGAAGCTTCAGGTTCTCCTTGTTCTCTTCATACCATTGCGAAACCCGCGCGTAGAGGTCCCAGCAGTAGTAGTCGAACGAATGCGGCGGCGGCCCAGCATCCGCGATCAGCTTCTCAATCTCGCTCTTCCCTTTCTTCTCGAGGTACAAGAAGCCGACCACCACGTCCGCCACCTGGACGCCGGTGTTGTCGATATAGTTCTGCACGTCCACTTTCGCGCCGGCGGCCTGCAACAGGCGCACAAACGTGTCTCCCAGAATGGCATTGCGCAGATGGCCGATGTGGGCCGCTTTGTTGGGATTGATACTGGTGTGCTCGACGAGAATTTTTTTGCCGCTGGCTGAGCCGGGCTGCGTCGCTTCGGAGTTTAAGAGTAGCCGCGCGGCTTCCTCGCGGTTGATCCGGGCGTTGATGTAACCCGCCCCGGCGACTTCAAACTTCTCGAATCCCGGCGCCTGTCCGAGCGCCGCAACAACCTCTTCGGCGATCTTGCGCGGCGGTTTGCGCAGCTTCTTGGCCAGTTCAAAGCTCAGCGGCAGCGCATACTCGCCCAGGCCAATATTCGGCGGCTGGTCAACCACCACGCGCGGCAGTTCAACGTCGTATTGCCGCTTCAAAAGGTCGCGAACGCGTTGGATAAGCTGCTGCTGTAGTTCCAGGTACAAAGTGTTTGCCTATGCTTGAAGTGCAACGGTTGGGGCTCATTTTCAAGCCGTAAGTTGCTGACAGAAAAGGTGATTATAGCAAACGCAAGACCTTAGGCCGGTTTGACGGCAACGCTTACTAAACCTATGATGAAGGTTTGGGCCCTGTTTGCGGGCGCCAGCCTTAGTTGCCTTAAGTTATTTGGTCTCCATGCGCATTGCCTACCTAGAGTGCTTCTCCGGAATCAGCGGCGATATGTTTTTGGGCGCCCTGCTGGACGCCGGAGTTCCGCCTGAGGTCTTTACCAGGACCGTTGAAGCCCTGTGCGTGGATGCCCGGCTGGAAATCTCCCGCGTCGACCGCAGCGGCGTCAGCGCCACCAAGCTGGATGTGATTGCCGCCGGAGAAAAAGAGCTGCCAAGGGAAGAGTTCTGGGCGGGAGCACTCAGCACTCAGGAGTCAGCACTCAGCCCTGCGGCGCACTCGCCCGGCCAAGGACCTTCGCCTTCAGACACACATTCGCATAGCCACGACCATGAGCACTCGCATGGCCATGGCGGAGCAGATGCCCACAGCCACGAACACCCACATGGCGAAGGGAAATCCCACAGCCATTCTCACGATCGCAGCCACGAACATTCGCATGCGCATGGGTCGAAGCATACGCACGCTCATCGCGGGCTGAAAGAAATCCGGCAGATCATTCAAGCTGCGGGCATCAGCCAGTCGGCAAAAGATCGCGCCATCAAAATTTTTGAAGCCCTGGGCGCGGCGGAAGCCAAGGTTCACAATACTGACATCGAGAAGATCCATTTCCACGAGGTCGGCGCGATTGACGCCATTGTCGATATCGTATGCGCCTCAGTGGGCGCAGAGACGCTGGGCGTGGACGAATGGATATGTTCTCCGCTGAACGTGGGCGGCGGAACGGTGGTTTGCGCGCACGGCGCGTTCCCCATTCCCGCCCCGGCCACTCTTGAACTGCTCAAGAATGCTCCGGTCTACTCGGGGGACATTCAGAAAGAGCTGGTCACGCCTACGGGCGCGGCCATCGTCAGCGTGCTGGCATCGCGATTCTCGCACTTCCCCGCCATGAAGACGGAAAAGACCGGCTACGGCGCGGGCACGCGCAACTTCAAGAACTCGCCCAACGTGCTGCGGATCTCCGTGGGTGAAGCGGCGGAGCGGAATGAGTCACCGTTCCCGGTGGAAGAAATTAGTGTGCTTGAGGCCAATGTCGATGACATGACGCCGCAGGTCTTTGGCTATGTAATGGAGCAGGCGCTGCAAAACGGCGCGCTGGACGCGTTCAGCACTCCGGTGCAAATGAAGAAGAGCCGTCCGGGCATGCTGCTGACGGTGCTTTGCCGGACTGAAGACAGCCAGCGTCTCACAAAGTTTATTTTGGCGGAAACCACTACGCTCGGCGTGCGAATGCGGAAGGAAAGCCGCGCCGCCCTAACTCGCCGCCACGTGAGCGTCAGCACTAAATGGGGCGAAGTTCGCATTAAGCTGGCCAACCTGAACGGCGGAATCAGCAACTACGCTCCTGAGTATGAAGATTGCCGCCAGATCGCAAAAGAAAAGAAAGTGCCGCTAAAAACCGTTATGCAGGAAGCAATCAAGGTCTATCTGGAAAATACCAATGGATAAGGGCAGCCAGAAGTTTTACATTACAACGCCCATTTATTACGTGAACGCCCGCCCGCACATTGGGCATGCGTATACCACGCTGGTGTGTGACGCCATTGCGCGACGCAAGCGCATGCTGGGCTTTGACACCTACTTCCTTACCGGCAGCGACGAGCACGGCCAAAAGATTGAACGCTCTGCGGTGGCCGCCGGCAAAACGCCCAAGCAGTTTGCCGACGAGGTCTCAGACCTCTTCCGCTCGCTTTTTGGGAAGATGAACATCTCCAATGACGATTTCATACGCACTACTGAGCCGCGCCACAAAGCGGGCGCGCAGGAGTTGTTCCGCCGTCTGCAGGAAAACAAGCACATCTATAAAGGCACCTACACCGGCCAGTACTGCGTTTTCGATGAGCTGTATGTTGATTCGGTCGGTCCTGGCGCACCGTGCCCTGAGTGCGGACGCCCTACCGAGACCGTAAGCGAAGAGAACTATTACTTCAAGCTTTCCGCCTTTGCCGACCAGTTGCTGGCGCACTATCAGCAGAACCCCGGGTTCATTCGTCCGGAGACGCGCCGCAATGAGGTGATCGCTTTTGTGAAGAGCGGCCTGCGCGATCTTTCCATCAGCCGCAGCACTTTCAAATGGGGTATTCCTGTCCCCGGCGATCCCAAGCACGTGATGTATGTATGGCTGGACGCGCTGAGCAATTACTGCACCGCCGTGGGCCTGGGCGCAAAAGACGAAGCGGAGCAAAAGAAATTTGAACGCTATTGGCCCGCCGACGTGCACATGATCGGCAAGGAGATCATCCGTTTCCACTGCGTCTACTGGCCGGCGTTCCTTCTGGCTGCGGGCCTGCCACTGCCCAAATCGGTGATTGCGCACGGCTGGCTGCTGTTTGAAGAGAGCAAGATGTCAAAGTCGCGCGGCAACATTGTGCGCGCGGAAACCGTGATTGACGTGATGGGCAATGACGCGCTGCGTTATTTCCTGCTGCGCGAGGTTGTCTTTGGCCAGGATGGCTCCTTCAGCTTTGACGCGCTGGTGCAACGCTACAACTCTGATCTCGCCAATGATCTCGGCAATCTCTCAAGCCGTACTTTAACAATGATCAACCGTTACTTTAACGGTTCAGTGCCCTACCCTTCGCCCACGGTTGCGCGCAAGGGCACAGACGACGTGATCAAGGAGCATGCGCTGGCCGTGATCCAGGAGTTTGGCGAGCTGTTTGATGATTACCAGTTCTCGCGCGCGCTGGAGTCGGCATGGAGCCTGGTGGCCTCGGTCAACAAATATCTGGTCGACGAAGAGCCATGGATCGTCGCCGAAAAAGAAGGCGAGGAAAACAAGTCGCGCCTGGCGACCATTCTGTATACGGCGGCGGAAGCTTTGCGCATTGTTACAGTGCTGGCGCATCCGGTGCTGCCGGAATCGACGGCAAAAATCTGGAACCAGCTTGGCCTGGGCGAGATCAGCAAGTTTGACCTTGCCGACCTGAAGTGGGGGCAATTGCCGCTGGGCGGCAAACTGGGCAAGGTGGAACCGGTATTTCCACGCGCCGACAAAACTTCAATCGAGAGGATGCAACAGATGGAGCAGGACCGCGCAACCCAGCCTTCGTCCACTACACCGTCATCATCCACCGGCAGCGCCGCGGCCCCCGCGCCCGCAGGCGAAGGCGCGCGCGCAGGGCAACCGGCCACGCAAGCCGCGCACGGACCCACGGAAGGATCGCCAGCGCCTAAAGCCGCTCCGCCCGCTCAGGCCGCAACCGCCGTGGCCGATGGCAAAATCTCCATTGATGATTTCATGAAAGTGGAGCTGCGCGTTGGCCAGGTAAAGGCCGCGGAAAAAGTAAAAGGCGCGGACAAATTGTTGCGGCTTGAAGTCGACATAGGCACTGAAGTCCGTCAGCTTGTCGCGGGGATTGCGCTGGCCTACAAGCCGGAGGATTTGATCGGACGCAAAGTGGTGATCGTTGCCAACCTTCAGCCGCGCAAGCTGCGCGGGCTGGAATCGAACGGGATGATCGTCGCGGCTTCGGTCGGTGAAGATGGCAAGCCTGTGCTGGCAGGATTTTTAGAAGACGTGCCGGTCGGAGCGAAATTGAAGTAACTCGACAATTTCGAGCCTGATCACCGCAAAGGTCGCAAAGGAAACAATACATTCTGGAGCTTTTATCCTTGGCGTCCTTCGCGCACTTTGCGGTAAAGAAGAAAGCTATCGCGGAAACAGCGGGATCGTCGGAGCTCCTTTCGGCACGGCAGTTCGCGTCGCGTTCAGCACCATCGCCAGAAATGTGTAGTAGCCGTTCACGCCAAGCAGATCGATGATGCCCTGCTCGCCGAACCGGGCCAGCGCTCTTGCATATGTGGCGTCGCTTACGCTCTGGTTCTCATGCAGTTCGGTCGAGAATTCGTAGATGATTTCTTCATCGGCCGACATGCCCTGCGGACGGCGGCCTTCAGCAAGGGCCTGCGCGATCTCGGGTTTCAATCCGGCTTTGATGGCGATCGGCTGGTGCACGGCCCACTCGTAGTTCTGCGCCCAGCGCCGCGCAGTAATCAGGATCGCGAATTCGTTGAGTTGCGGTGGAAGAACGCTCCTGTACCGCAGATAATCGCCCATGGCGCGGGCGCGTTGCATGACCTCTGGGCTACGAAACAGCGGGATAAACGGCCCGAAGATCGGGACCTTGCGTTCGGCAAGAAATTCATCAGCCGCTTTTTTCTGCTCCGGCGTCATCTTGTCGGCGGGAATCTCGGGCATACGGTCGGCCGGGACTGCGCATGGCGGCGCGGCCTGCTGTCCCGCTTGCGCTTGCAAAGCTCCGCTGCTCGTGGCCAGTGCGGCCCCTACTCCAGTCTTGATGAAGTCTCTGCGCGAAAAGGCCATGTTCTTCTCCTTGGGATGGTTTGCCGTAGCCGATCTCAAACGCAAGTCATGGGCACGCCACGCACTTGGTCTGGCCTTGCAACGCGGCAGCAATACACGTATCCCAATTCGCGACCTTGGGGTTCTGGCTGCCAATTGTTTGGGTAAACTCCCATCCTGCCACGCCGCCGAATTTCTGTCCGATTCCGGGCTTCTTTTGGATGGCGTTCACCATGGTCATCAACTGGCAAAGATCGGTATAGCCGACACCTTGTTGCGCCACGACCGTTGCACCAGCTACCACTTTGGCGGGGTCCACAGCAGTTCCAGAGGTTTTGCCTGTAACGAAATCGCTATACTGCTGGACCAATTGGCTCTCTCCATACCATTGCACATTCAGCCACGCCAGATTGGCGCCCGCGCTTTGCCAAAAGGATTTGTCATAGGCGCTCAACATGCTTGGAATGGGAGCATGAGTGATCACCAGGCCAGGCCGTATCCCTGCAACAAGGTTCGTGTAACTGGCCAGCAATTTGGGATCGTAGATAGGTGGAGTTTCAAAATCCAGATCAAAGCCCTGCAAGTGATAAGGGGCGTCTGTGAGCACTTTTAAGGCCGCCATCGCTTTCGGCGGGTTCTTCTGGATGCAGTCCCATGTGCCATTGCCGGCGCCTGCCAGCAATCCAGTGACGGTGACTCGTGCTGTACGCAATGTAGTGACGACTTTCCAAAACGCAGGATTAATTTGCGCGACTGGCGTGTCATTCAGGTACATCACATAGTTTCCGCTGTCGCAGTGCATGTGAAGCGCAGAGATGATTACATGCGTGTACTTCTTGCCCTGCACTTTGGCAAATGCGCTCGCATCTGATGTTTGGCACCAAATAATATTTCTGTTGGCCATACTTGTCTCCTTTCTATGGCCCTCGGACCTTGAATCATGACCCGATTCTACGCTTTCTGCAAATATGTCTGCTGCCGGTTATGGCATGATGAATCAGTCACTTTTCGGGAAACGCACTGTGTACATCGACTCACACGCCCATGTTGAGGGCCACAAATTCGATTCTGACCGCGCCGAAATGCTGGCCCGCGCCCGCGAAGCTGGACTGCAGCGCATCCTGGCGATAGGCAGCGGCACCGGCCCGGGAACGTATGACTGCGCGCTAAAGATCGCCGAACAGCATGACTGGATCTTTGCCAGCACCGGCCTGCATCCACATGAAGCCAGCGTGGCAACGGAAGCCGATTACGAAGAAATGGCACAACTGGCTAAACATCCAAAGCTGATTGCCTGGGGCGAGATCGGCCTGGATTATTTTTACGACCACTCGCCGCGCGACGTACAGAAACAAGTATTCCGTCGCCAGATGGAGCTGGCCGCAACCGCCAAATTGCCGATCATCATTCACTGCCGCCCCAGCAACAATAGTGAGAACGCATGGGACGATACTCTGGAAATGCTACGCGAGCATTGGGCGCCCAGCGGCCTGCCGGGAATTCTGCACTGCTTTACCGGAGAGTGGAAGCACGCGCAGGCCGCGCTGGATTTCGGCTTCTATATCTCCTTTGCCGGCAATGTCAGCTTTCCCAAAGCGGAAAACATTCGCGACGCCGCGAAGCAAGTCCCGCTCGACCGCATGCTGATAGAGACAGACTCGCCGTATCTTGCTCCGGTGCCGCATCGCGGCAAGCGCAACGAGCCGAGCTACGTTGTGAACACGGCGGAAGCCATCAGCCAGTTGCGCGGGATCACCAAAGAAGAGATTGGCAAGCAGACGGCGGAGAATTTTTATACTCTCTTTCCTCAGACGCGTTAGCGAGCAGAACCGGCCGAAACCTCGTCGCTAAGTACCGAACGATTAGACAATTCCTTTAACGCCATCCGCCGAATCAAAAATACCAACGGCAGAAATGCCAGCCCTGCGCTGAGATGCTTCAGGGTATGTCCGCTGACGACTCCACCAAGCGCATAGATCGGCCTATCCAGAAGCTCAAACAGCTTGGCCAGCACGTTTCCGCCCACGGCGAAGACAAAAGCCGGCGTAGCCCCATTGCGCGAAGGAAACATCCACAGCAGTAACGCGCCTGTCACAATGATCAAACCCTGATACAGCGCATACCAGCGCACGTCGCCGCGGCCGGCGGCCTCGCTCGCATTCCACTGGTAAACAGTCCACAGGCCGGCTGCAAGCAGCGCAGCGACGAACCATGCAGCCCTGCCGCCAAAGCGATCCGTAAACACCGCGCCCCCGCAACCCGACATGGCGATAATCATGGGCAGGCGATCAAAGACCAGCCGCCGATTGTCGGGCGCAAGGTGATAGTAAGAGGAGCCAATGCTGGTCAGAACCAGTCCCAGGAACAAGGTAGCGAAAGCCCAGCGCGTGCCAGCGTCTAGTTTTCTTCCGAATCTGGCAACAAACAAGAGGCCCAGCAGGCCGGAAACAAGGAACGCCACATTCGAGAGCACATCAAGGCCGTGAGCGATACCGAAGATTGTGCGCTGGTCTGCAAAATGATGATAGGACTGTGGCTGCGGAACAGGAGAGAGCAGCGCAGTCACCACGAACGCCGCAATGCAGATGCCGCAGATGATGGCCCAGCGAACTCCGGCGCTCCATCCGTGCACACCGGCGGCCAAATCCGCTGTGCTACTTGCCTGCGACATTCTTGTTCGTATCCGCCACAGGAGCGGGAACTCTCTTTGTCCCTGCCAGTTCCGCCGCGGTCTGATTGATATTGCGCGTGGAAAACGCTTTGAAGAATCCCCAGCAGGTTGCAGTGGGAGTCGATGGCTTGTTGTCTGGCGAAGCGGCTGGGCAATCCTTGCCATATTTTTCCTGCAACTGCGGCAGCACCGCATCGATCAGCGCCTTGTCGCTCTTCCCCGCCGCCTGCGCCTTGGCGATATCATCGCGCAGCGTGACGAGATAGTCATGAAAATCGCGCACATCGGCCACGGTGGCGACATCGCCATGCCCGGAAACAAACGTCGCCGCAGGATGGTCGGCCAACAGCTTCTCCAGCGTTTTCACCCAATCGCTGGTGGTAGCGTCAATCAGGTTGGGCAAATGTTTCTGCCAGACCAGGTCGCCGGCAAAAATCACGTTAGCATCCGGCACGGTCACCACGGAGTCGCCGCCGGTGTGGCCAAGCATGTAGCGGACTTGAACCTGCCGCGTGCCGAGATAAATATCCACGGCATCGCTGTAAACCTCATCCGGCAGCACCAGCGCTTCCACCATGGCCTTTTGTTCCGGCTTGGGACTGGGGCCAAAGAACTTCAGGTTCTCCGTCCGCAGCCAGCCGCGCAGGTTGCGCTGCGCCAGGATCGTTGCTCCCGCCTGGGCAAAAACGGCGTTGCCGCCCGTGTGGTCCAGGTGGTAATGGGTATTCACGACAAAGCGGACCGGCAGGTCCGTGACTTTTCGAATTTCAGCCAGCAAGTCGCGCGCCGGGGCTACGTCTTCAAATGTATCCACGACCACAACCCCATTACTGCCGACGATAAATCCAGCATTGCTGCCGGCTTTGCCGCCATCCGCCCCTATAGCCGCGTAAACTCCATCGCCAAGTTTCTTGACGGTAAAGTCCGCGGCGTCCGCGCAAAAGGCGCAGGTGGAAAGGCAAATAAGAGCTACTAGAAGAGCAGTCGTTCTGGTGCGCATGCCGCTGATAGTAACACCAATCCTGACGCAATTTCCCCTCCGCATGGGACGGCCGCAGGCCAAATTGCAACTCGTGGCCGTCCGCCACGCGCCGCGCTCTCGCCCTGTGAAAACAGATTTGTTACGATGGAGCGGCGGGGACAGGCTGCCTGATTTTTAATGCCGGAAGCAATCCAATCCTCAGCAAACCACGTACTTCCAAGAAAGCGAGAGAATGCTCGTGAGCGGCACGCAAGCGCCAAATCATAAGGACGACGCGGCCCTCATCGCCGGCATTCGCGCGGGGGACCAGAGCGCCATGGCCGATCTTTATGACCGCTATGCCAGTGTCGTGTATGGGGTTTCCCTGCGTGTGCTTGCCAATACCACGGCGGCTGAGGACGTGGTGCAGGAAGTGTTCCTTCAGCTATGGCGCAATCCCCAGGCTTTTGACGCTGAGCGTGGCCGGATGGCGCCCTGGCTGGCGGTAATCGCGCGCAACCGCGCTATCGATCTCTTGCGGAAACGGCCTATTGAAGACAATATCGACGAGTTGCCCATCGCCACCGGGATCAATCTGGAAGATCAGGCGGCGCAGAACCTGGCGGTGGAAAAGGTCCGCGGCGTCCTGGTGCAGCTTCCGCAGGACCAGCGCAAGGCCCTGGAGATGGCGTTTTTTGAAGGCATGACGCATTCTGAAATCGCCGGCAAAACCGGGGAGCCGCTGGGCACAGTCAAGACGCGCATTCGCAGCGGCTTGATGGCTTTGAGAAAAGTATTTGCATGAACGCGCATCCACAATACGCAGAGGCCCTGGCGCTCTATGCCATGGGCACGCTCGACAGCCCGGAGGACCTTGCTGCGCTGCAAGCGCATCTGGGCGCCTGTGGCGATTGCCGCCGCGAGTTGGAAGCCCTGCGCGCGGACGTTGCGTTTTTGGCGCTCTCGGCCACCGGCCCGCAGCCTCCGGCGCGGTCGCGACAGCGCTTGCTCAGCGCTATTGCCGCGGAGCCCCGTCTTGAGCGCAGGCAACCGAAACGCTACGCAGTCGGCCGGCTGCGTTCACGCTGGTTCACCTTTGCGCCTGTCATGGTGATGCTGCTGCTGGCGCTCTTCAGCATTCTGCTCTGGCTCGATCTCCGCAATACCCGCCGCGACTTGCGACACGCTCGAGCGGAGATGGCCCAGATGCATAGTGAGTTGGAGCAGAGGAACAAGGAACTGGCCGACGCCAAGGCCGTTACCGATCTGCTGCATGCCCCTGACGCGAAGCAAATGGTGCTGGTAATAAAAAAGACCCCGGCACAGCCTCAGATGAAAATGATCTATTCGCCCCAGAAAGGATCCTTATTGCTGATGGCCAGCAATACGCCCGCGCTGCCGGGGGACAAGATCTATGAACTCTGGCTGCTGCCCGCCGACGGAAGCGCGCCGATGGCCGCCGGATGGTTTAAGCCCGACGGCAAGGGCAACGGCATGATCTTCCATAAACTCAAGTCGGCAGGCATCGAGGCCAAGGGCTTTGCCGTAACCGTGGAGCCTGCGAGCGGAAGCCAGAGTCCGACTATGCCAATCGTGATGGAGCCGGCGGGATAGCGTAGAGATTCGTATTTGCAAGCGCCCATGGCAACCAGACTTCGCAAAAGCCGGCTGCTCCTGCTACTCGGCGTTCCCTTCCTGGTCCTTCTCTCTGGATGTCTGGCTTCTCCTTCAATTGGCCGGGATTTTCACCAGCGCGTGGTCTTTATCGGCGACTCAATTACCGCCCGCTGGGACCTCGATGGCTACTTCGGCAAGGGCTTCATCAACAAAGGAGTGGAGAGCCAGAACGCGGAAGAAATCGCCGCGCGATTTCAAACCGACGTGATCGATTTAAAACCGGACATCGTAGTCATTCTGGCCGGGACCAATGACGTCCGCTCTGAAGGCGATCTGGTTTTGGCCCATGATTCGGTCGCGGCCATGGCGCAGATGGCGCGCGCGAATGGAATAAAGCCGGTCGTGTGTACCATTCCGCCGGTTCTCTCCCATTTAAGCAGCACGCAGGCTTACAACCTAAAGCTTGCCGGCGATCCGGCTTTGCAGGCAACTTGTGACTATTACCGGGCCCTTACCGATCCGAATGGAACTCCCATTGAAGGGGCGCTCAATGATGACGGCGTCCATCCCAGCATCCTTGGATATCTACGAATGTCCACGGAGATAAACCGCATCCTGAACAGCACGGCAACTGCGCAATCGATTCAGTGATCATTTGGACGCGCGCTTTGATTCCGGCATGAATCATCTGTTATTCTCGCGCCGTGCAGCTTCCCCGCTATCTTCCTGAGCTTGATGTCTTGCGTGGTTTCGCCATTCTTGCCGTCATGTTCCATCATGTGGGCAAGAACCTTCCGGCGCTGCATCTGCTCAAGATGGGGACCTACGGCTGGGCCGGCGTTGACTTGTTTTTCGTCCTGTCAGGGTTTCTGATCACCGGCATTTTGCTTGAAGCCAAAGGCAAAGCCCACTACTTCAGAAATTTTTATGCGCGGCGCATTCTTCGCATCTGGCCCCTATATTACGCGTTGCTGCTGTTTGCCTTTGTCCTTCTGCCCCTTGCGCTTCCCTCATTGCGAGAACAGATTTTTCAGGATGCCCACCCCTGGGAATCGTACATTTTCTTTCTGCAGAATCTTTTGTGCGCCAAGCCCATCGGATTTGGGCCGGTCGGCGTCACGTGGTCTCTGGCCATTGAGGAGCAGTATTACCTGGCCTGGCCGTTTCTTGTGCTGATTTTGTCGCCCCGTGCGCTCAAATTTGCCGCCATCGGCGCCTTCACCTTGTCGGTCACGATTCGAATCCTCCAGGCGTTTGGCTTGCTCCACCTCATGCTCTATACCAACACCTTCTCGCGGCTCGATGGCATTGCACTTGGTTCCCTGCTGGCTGTGGCGCTCCCTTATGCGAACGAGCGCACAGTCCGGCGCGTTGCCATGATGGTTCTTCCTTCGGCGGTTGTCGCAGTCGTGATAACTGAATGGATTTTTGGCGAGAAGACGTGGTTCCTGTATTCAGGGCTGGCGCTGGCGTTCGCCTCTATCCTTTGCCTCTCCATCAACTCCGAGCCGCTGAGGCGGATGCGTTTTCTGGCTTATACCGGAAAAATCAGCTACGCGCTCTACCTTCTGCACGTTCCGGTTTTTGATCTTTTCCGCTTGCCGCGGCTTCGCGCCCGGCTGGAGTGGTTTCATTCACCGGTGGCCAATGACCTGCTCCTGCTGGTCTGCATGGTCACGGCCGTTTACCTGGCCGCGAGCGCATCCTGGTACTTCTTTGAATCTCCCATCCTCAAACTCAAGCGCCGGTTCGCCACGCCTGCAACGGCGAGAAGTGCCTCCGCCATTGCCGCCGAAGCTGAGGTTGCAAGCAGCTAAGCTGCGATTCGCACGGCATCGACCCGGCCATTGCTTTCGGCTGAAATCCATTTAGTCACAGAAAAGCAGGCGTTCATCCCTTGCTGCTCACATTCGTCTTGCAACACAGTCCAAACAAGGCACGCGGAGCCTAAAATTACAGGAGACCATCCTTGACCTCGATCCAAACCGCATTGGCAAAACCTCTGGCGCGGCTGCTGGCGGTCTTAATGCTTGCGACCGCACTGGCCGGATCGCAAGAGGCCTCATCAAGCGTGAAAGCGGAGATCGAGCGTCTGCGGCAATCGTTGAAAGACAAACCGATTTCCAATCCTGATATGCCGGACCTGCCCTCTGCTATTGAGGCACGGCTGAAAGACGCCACCGCAGCTCAGGCCGCAGGCCGCCTGTATCTAAGTTTGGAAAGACTGGGAGAGGCGGAAGATTACCTGCAAGGCTTGCGGGCGGTGGATGAAAAGGCCGCAGCCATCAAGGATAGCCTGCCCGCCTTTGAATCGGAATGGGGAAAGGCAAGCCTGCAACTGACGGCGCTGGAAAAGGTCCGGCAGAGAGATTGGAGCCGGGCAAACGCCGCGATCCGCGCAATTTCTGAAGCCGCGCAAGGCAGAGCGACTCCTCTGCTGGAAGGGGCCCGTGGATTCGCCACGGCTACCAAGCCGAAAGACGGTTTGTTCTACATGGGAGAGGCGCAAGGTGAAGCCGCTTTCGCGGCGTTTGTTTCCCGGCTGCACTCTTCGCGCGCGCTCACGGCAACTCCGTTGCGCTCCCTGCTGCCTGAACTGGAAGCACTGCAGGAGAAGACCAATGCGTCCTTCCAGCCGCCGCGATCCATTGACATGCATCCGCGTTTCATCGCGCTGAATGCCACTATCAAGTTCGCCCGCGAATTGGATTCATCCAGGGCTTACGCCGGCGCACTTTATCAATATCTTGAAGCTGTGCGGCATTACGGAATGCTCGATCCTGCCGAGCCGGATGCGACGAAACAAGTAGCCTTGCGCGGCACCGTTGCCGAAGAGCTAAAAAAACTTAGTGCGGCGAAGCGTGACGACTCCATCGCCCAGATATTCCTGGAGAGGGCCAGCGGATGGCTCAACAAGGCCGATGGCTCGGCGCCTTCAGGAGATGAATGGCGCGCCGTCCAGGTGATCGTCGGCCAGGTATTGCCGGCGTATTACGCGGCGCTCAAACCGGCTGCCCCTTTCCAACAGCAAGCCCGGCGCACTGCAACCCTGACTCTGGTCCGCTGGCCCTACACTTGAAACATCTCTGATCCAGCAAGTTTGCTGGCCCAGGAAGTTGCAGCCCGGTACGCAGGGAAAGTCACGTTCGTAAGCGAGAACTTTGGCGACTCAAAACTGGCCGACCGCTTTGGCGTAAAAGGTTATCCCGCCATATTCCTGGATGACGTGCTGATCGCCGCCCCGCGCGACTTTGGGTACTTTGGCGAAAAAGACGGCACAGGCCGCTATGCGCCATGGCGCAACGCGGACAATCAGGCGAAATTCAAAAATGATCTGACCCGAATGATCGACATGATTCTTGCGGGCAAGAAAGATGCTGTGAGCCGCGAGCGTGCAGGAACAAACACCAGCATGGCGGCCATTAGCTCGCTCCCGAAATTCACGCTGACCGATCTCGCGGGCAAGCCGCTCACGGCGGAGCAGGCTGCCGGACGGGTGGTAATGGTGGAGTTCTGGGCAACGTGGTGTCCGCCGTGCCGATCAACGCTGGAGTGGTTGGGTGACGTTAAAAAGAAGTATGGCGACAATGTGGCGATTCTGGCGCTGGCGGTTGAATCGCCGGACGATAAAGTCCGCGAGACCGTGAGCGGCTTGAGCCCGGAGCTGCATTGGGCGATCACCGATGCGACCACGGCCCAGGCCTTCGGCGACATCACCGCTGTTCCGACCATGTTTCTTTTCGACCGCTCGGGCAAGACGGCAAGCGTGATGTATGGCGCGCCGCCAGACCTGCATCAGCAAGCGGAGAAGATCCTGGACGGGTTGATCAAGCAGCCTTAACCACAAGGGCACCAGGGAACACGAAGGCGGATTAGGACAGAACGAATCCTGCCCAATGAAGCACGCTGGCAAGCTCTCCGGCTGCCGGCGGGCTTCACCATTCACCTTTGTGTTCCTTCGTGCCCTTTGTGGTTAAGCGCCTTTCCTCCTGCAACTATCCCCATTTTTTTGTGTTGACATACTCAGCCCTGTGCCTGCATATTTATACATAGAATTGCATAATTATTCGCATGACAAAACTGGCCCGGCAACAATTGATTATCGAGCTTGTGCATGAAGGCCCGCTGCCCAACCAGCAGGAGCTGGTGAAGGTCCTTGCGCGCCGGGGCTTTCCCGTCACGCAGGCCACGCTTTCGCGCGATATCAATGAGCTGCGTCTGGTGCGCACGCCTGAGGGCTACACGCTTCCAAATGGCGACTCCAGCCCTGAGCCTGCGCCAGCGGTCTCGCGCGTGGTGCGGGAATTCGTCCGCGAAGTGCGCCGGGCACAAAACCTGCTTGTGATCAAGACCGTCTCCGGCGCCGCCCAACCCGTGGCCCTGGGCGTGGATTCTGAAGGCTGGGACGAGGTTGTGGGCACAGTCGCCGGCGACGACACAGTGCTGATCATTACCCCTGACAACAAAAGTGCCAGAAAGCTGCAGACGCGCCTTGAGGACATGCGCGCCTAATGCCGCAAACAATCCAGCCCGCGGTTGTTGGAGCAACCGGCTACGCCGGTTTTGAATTGGTGCGCCTGCTCGCCCGCCATCCTCAGGTCAAAAAGCCCGTGCTCTTTACGCGCAACGGCGAAGCCGGAGCCACGGGCAGGCTGGACGAGCTTTATCCCCACGTCAGCGGCAATGGCGGCTATCCCCTTGAACCCTTCCGCTGGGAAACCTTGCGCGCAAAAGGCGTGGACGTGCTTTTTTTGGCCACGCCGCATGAGGTTTCGCGCGAGTGGGCGCCGGAAGCAATGGCTCAGGGCGTTCACGTGATCGATCTGAGCGGCGCGTGGCGGCTGGAGACGCCGGAATATCGCGCGAGCTATGATTTCAAAGATCAGGATCCCGCGGTCGCCGACAAAGTCATGGCGCAGGCAGTGTACGGGATTCCGGAGCTGCATCGCAGCGAGCTGAAGGATGCCGCGCTGGTAGCCAATGCCGGCTGTTATGCCACGTCTATCATCCTGGCGCTTGCGCCCCTGATCCGTGCGGGACTGATTGACCTGAATCACGGCATCGTCTGCGATTCCAAGTCCGGCGTGTCCGGCGCGGGCAAGCAGCCCACGCAGAAGACTCACTTTGTGGAAGTGGCTGAAAATCTTTCCGCCTACTCGGTCTTCAATCATCGCCACACAGGAGAGATTCTGGAGCAGCTTGGACTACTGCCGGAACAGCTTATCTTCACTCCGCACTTGCTGCCGATTCCACGGGGCATTTTGTCGACGATTTACGTGCGCCTGAACTCGGAGATGACCGCCGATGCCGTGGAAGCTTGCATGAAGAAATTTTATGCAGACTCGCCGTGGGTGCGTGTCTTCCCTGCCGGCAAGCTGCCGCAGATTCAATATTCGCTGCACACCAATTACTGCGACGTTGGTTTCACGCTTGCCCCGGATGGAAAGCGGCTGGTCATTGTCTCCTGTCTCGACAACCTGGTGAAAGGCGCGGCCGGGCAGGCGGTACAGAACATGAATGTAATGTTTGGCTGGAATGAAGAGGAGGGCCTGAGATGAAGATTGTGGTCAAGCTCGGCGGCGCCACGCTGGAAGATGCTGCGCTTCTGCAACGCGCGGTGCTGGCGGTGAAGCAACTTGCCGCGGAGCATCAAGTCGCCGTGGTGCACGGCGGCGGCGCCGCTCTTACCCGCATGCTGGCCCAGATGGGCAAGCAAAGCGAATTCATTGACGGGCTTCGAGTGACCGACGCCGAGACCCGCGACTTTGCCGTGATGGTCCTGGCCGGACACATGAACAAAAAACTTGTCGCTGCGCTGGGCAGCGTGGGCCAGTCCGCCATGGGCCTCTGCGGCGGCGATGGCCAGGCCTTCCGCGCGCGCAAAAAGATGACCAACGGCCACGATCTTGGCTTCGTCGGCGAGATATCCTCGGTCGATCCGCGCTGGATCGAAACAATCTGGCAGCAAGGCTGCATCCCGGTAATCTCCAGCGTGGCCCTGGGCTGTGACGGCCAGTATTACAACATCAATGCGGACCAGATGGCTTCTGCCTGCGCCGTGGCCTGCCACGCCAACGCATTGATCTTCCTCACCGATGTCCAGGGCGTGAAAGATGCTGACGGCCTGGTAATTCGCTGGCTCGATCTTGGCACCGCGGCCGCGCTGACCCAGAGCGCCGTTATCGCCGGCGGCATGCTGCCCAAACTACAGGCGTGCAAAGATGCGCTGCTGCGCGGCGTGAATCGCGTGCGTATTCTGCCGGCGGCGGAAGTGGAAGCGCTGCCGGAGTTTTATTTCAGCAAGATTGATTCGGGAACGGAGGTCCTGGTCGCGTGAACCTGGAGCAGGTAAGCAAACTGGAATCCAAGCTGCTGGTCTCGACGTACGACCGCTATCCGGTCCTGCTGCATAAAGGCAGCGGCGTGTACTTGTATGACAACAAGGGCCGCAAGTACCTTGACCTGCTCAGCGGGATCGGCGTGAATGCGCTGGGCTACGCCCATCCGGCGCTGACCAGGACGATTGCGAAGCAGGCAAAGCTGCTGGTGCACACGTCGAACCTTTTTTATCACGAGTATCAGGGCCGGCTGGCCGCCGCCCTGACCAAAATCTCCGGTATGGATCGCGCCTTTTTCACCAACAGCGGCACAGAGGCATGGGAGGGCGCGCTGAAGCTGGCACGCGCTTACGCCAAGGCCAATTGCGCCGAGGGCAAAGAAGCAAAATGGCGAATTCTGGCCCTGGAACATGCTTTCCACGGAAGGACGTTTGGCGCGCTGGCGACCACGCACAAAGAAAAATACCGCGCGCCCTTTGCTCCGGTTGTGCCCGGAGTAGAATTTGTCCGCTTCAATGACGTTGCCGACCTGGAAAGCAAGTTTGACTCCACGGTCTGCGCCATTGGCTTTGAATTTGTGCAGGGTGAGGGCGGCATTCGTCCCGTAAGCCAGGAATTTGCCGATGCCGCGCACAAGCTCGCGCGCAAGCACAACGCATTGCTGATCGCCGACGAGATCCAGAGCGGCATGGGGCGCACCGGCCGGTGGTTTGCCTACCAGAATTACGGCATCCAGCCCGACCTGGTAACGGTGGCCAAGCCGATTGCCGGCGGACTGCCTCTTGGCGCGCTGTTGGTGACTGAAAAAGTTGCTGCGTGCATTCATCCCGGCATGCACGGCACCACGTTTGGTGGAGGCCCTTTGGCCTGCGCCGTTGCATTACAGCTAATCACAACCCTGGAAAAAGAAAAGATGTTGAGGCACATCAGGAAGGTCGGCGACTACTTCATGGACCAACTGCAGAGCCTGAAGAAGAAATACAGTTCGGTTGTTGAGGTCCGTGGCCAGGGATTGATGATCGGAATGGAGCTCAAATCTGCTGAAGATGCCAAGCAGGTTTTTCAACAAATGCTGAAAGCCGGAACGATTGTGAACCGGACGGACGAGACGGTGATCCGGTTCCTGCCACCGTTCATTATCAAGAAGCACCACATAGACACTGCCATACGCCAGCTTGACCGGGCGCTGGCGAAAAACACAATGACAGCGGCCACCGCCGGGAGGAGCAAATAAATGATGCCAGCACGGATGTACGACCTCACAGCCATGAGAGCGCCAGTGGAGCAGCCCGTACTTTGCCGCGACCTGGTCTCGGCGCAGGACTTTTCTCCGGAAGAGACGAAGTCAATGTTTGAGCTCACGCACATCATCAAGCACCGCCCCGCCGATTTTCGCGGCGCGCTGGCGGGCAAGCAACTGGTGTTGTTCTTTGAAAAAGCCTCCTTGCGCACACGCCTGACGTTTGAAGCCGGCATGGCCAGCCTGGGCGGCACGTCCCTCTTCATGGACCAGACGCGCTCACTGCTGGGTGAGCGCGAGCCGGTATGCGACATCGCCCGCAACGTTGAACGCTGGGTGGATGCCGTTGTGCTCCGCACTTTCGAGCACAAGACCATCGTGGAGATGGCGCGGCATACGTGCATCCCTGTGATCAACGCGTTGAGCGACTATGAACATCCCTGCCAGGCTTTTGCCGATTTCTTTACGCTGGAAGAAAAGTTTGGCGACCTCAGCAAGGTGCATTTGGCCTATGTCGGGGACGGAAATAACGTAGCGCACTCGCTGATGCTGGCGGCGGCGGCGCTGGGGACAAGCATTTCCGTGGCAACGCCAAAAGGCTACGAGCCTCTGCCGGAGGTCACGGCCGTGGCGAAGAAAATCGCTCGCGGTACGGGCGCTATCATCGAAATTACCAACGATGCCGTGAAAGCGGTTACTGGCGCCAATGCCATCTACACTGACGTTTGGGCCAGCATGGGACAGGAAAAAGAAGCAGCCAAGCGTGCGAAGATATTCGCGCCGTACCAGGTGAATGAAGAGCTGTTTTCCCACGCCGCGCCGTATGGTGTCTTTATGCATTGCCTGCCGGCGCATCGCGGAGAAGAAGTTACCGCGGGCGTGATCGATTCGCCCAGGTCCATTGTCTTTGATCAGGCGGAGAACCGTATGCACATACAGAAGGCGATCTTACTTTTACTGCTGGGCAGCGGCATGCGCACCTCGCCCACAAGGAGCAATCATGCGTGAGAAAGTTGAGGCGCAAGGAGGCGTGAGCGAGCCCGCGTAGCCGGGTTCCCTAGGACGCGTCGCTTTTGCGCGTGCCGGGGTGGTAGCGGGTGAGCGGGAGCCTCCTGCTGAAATCCTGAGCGTAGCGCCGCTAAGGCGCGGAGTCGAAGGATCAATTGCAAGAAACCAAAAGATTATATGAGGGACAATCATGCGTGAAAAAGTAGTATTGGCATATTCCGGGGGGCTCGATACCTCCATCATCATTCCGTGGCTCAAGGAAAACTATAACTGCGACGTGATCGCCATGATCGCGGACGTGGGCCAGGGCGAAGACATTGATGCCGTGGTGCAAAAGGCCCACAAGACCGGCGCAGCCAAGGTAATCGTAAAAGACCTGCGCGAGGAATTTCTGCGCGAATACGTCTTCCCCGCTCTGCGTGCGGGCGCGGAATATGAGCACAAGTATCTTCTGGGAACGTCGCTGGCTCGTCCGGTGATCGCCAAGCATCAGGTAGAAGTGGCGCTGAAAGAAAACGCCACCGCGCTGGCGCACGGCTGCACCGGCAAGGGCAATGACCAGGTCCGGTTCGAACACGCCTTCCAGGCGCTGGCGCCAGACTTGAAGGTAATTGCGCCGTGGCGAGAATGGACATTGAAATCGCGCGAGGACTGCCTGGACTACGCCGAGCAACGCGGCATCTCCGTGACCGCAAGCCGCGAGAAGATCCACAGCCGTGATCGCAACATCTGGCACCTGAGCCATGAAGGCGGCGAACTAGAAGATCCGGCCAACGCGCCGCTCGAATCCACATGGCAGCTCACGCGCTCTCCGCAGGAAGCGCCGGATCGTGAAGAGACAGTTGTGATCGGCTATGAAGCTGGGACGCCGGTCAGCGTCAACGGGCAGAAGCTTGATCCGGTTGCGCTGGTGGAACTGCTGAATGAGATTGGCGGGCGCAACGCCATTGGCCGCATTGATCTGGTGGAAAACCGTTTTGTCGGCATCAAGTCGCGCGGATGCTATGAGACTCCCGGCGGCACGCTTCTGCTGACGGCGCATCGCGAACTGGAAGCCCTTTGCCTGGAGCGCGAGCTCATGCACTTCAAGCAACTGATGGCGCTCAAGTACGCTGAGATCGTCTATTACGGGCTGTGGTTCACGCCGCTGCGCGAAGCGCTGGATGCTTTCGTCGACCAGACGCAGAAGGAAGTCAGCGGCACGGTCACGCTAAAACTCTACAAAGGCAACGTCGCGATTGGCGGGCGCGAGTCTGAATACTCGCTCTATCGGACCGACCTTTCGTCGTTCACCATGAGCGAGAGCTACGACCAAAAAGACGCTGAAGGATTTATCCGCATTCTTGGCCTGCCCGCGCGCTCGAGGGCGCGGCTGAAACAGAAAAAACATGAGGAGCTTGCGAAGTGAAGATGTGGTCAGGCCGGTTCCGGCAGCCGCTGGACCCGCATTTCGAAGAGTGGCAGCGGTCATTTCCTTTTGACCAGAAGCTGTTGCGCTATGAATTGGCGGCCAGCCGCGCGCACGCGCAGACTCTCAAGGCCGCGGGCATCATCACGCCCGCGGAGTTTGGCTTGATCGCTTCAGCCCTGGACGAGATCGGCAAGACCAGCGAGCAGCAGCCGGGTTACTTCGACAACGCAGAAGCTGAAGACGTTCATCACTTTGTGGAGATCAAGCTGGTCGCGCTCATCGGGGAAACCGGCAAGAAGCTGCACAGCGGACGCAGCCGCAACGAGCAGATCGCAACCGACCTGCGGCTGTTCGCGCGGGATGCAGTGGACAACCTTCGTGCCCTGCTGGGCGATTTTCTGGAAGCGCTGCTGGACCGCGCGTCTGAAGTGAAGCCGCTGGTCATGCCGGCTTACACCCATTTGCAGCGGGCGGAGCCGGTGCTGGCTTCGCACTGGCTGCTGGCATATTTTGAAATGTTCTTCCGTGATGGCGAGCGCCTCCTAGATTGCCGTGAGCGCGCGAACGAATGCCCGCTAGGCTCAGGCGCAGTCAGTGGGGCAACGCTGCCGCTTGATCGCGAGCTTGTGAGCCGCGCTCTGGGATTCGCGCGCCCAACGGCCAACAGCATGGACGCCACCAGCGATCGCGACTTTGCTCTTGAACTGGTCAACACAATTTCTTTATTGGGCGTTCATCTCAGCCGATGGGCGGAGGAGTTCATTCTCTTTGCTACGCAAGAGTATGCCTTCATCACACTGCCGGAATCTTATTCAACCGGCAGCAGCGCCATGCCGCAAAAACAGAATCCGGACGCGCTCGAGCTAATCCGTGGCAAGTCAGCGAGGATGATCGGGAACCAGGTTGCGCTGCTTACGGCGATCAAAGGCTTGCCGCTGGCGTACAACAAGGACATGCAGGAGACGCAGGAGCCTCTGTTTGAGGCCGTGGCTACGGCCGGACATTGCCTGAAGGTTGCCGCGGGCTTTATGCGCCAGGTAAGGTTCAACCATGAGCGCATGAAGTCTGCCTGCGAGACCGGATTTATGAATGCCATGGCCGCCGCTACATATCTGGCCAGGCGCGGCGTGCCATTCCGGCAGGCGCATGAAATCGTAGCAAGGGCCGTACAGAAGTGCGTATTGCAGGATTGCGAACTGGAACAGCTCACGATCGAAGAGTTGCGTGAATTCAGCACGGCGTTCGATACCGACGTCTACCAGCAGCTTTCGGTGGAAAGCGTTCTGGCCTGCCACGATGTCCCCGGCGGCACGGCGCCTCATCGTGTGCAGCAGGCGCTTAAAGCGGCCCGGGAAAAGCTTGCCACTATGCAGGAGGCCCATGGTACGCACGCGTAACGCCATCCTGCCGGACGTGGAGCAGATTCACGCGATCATACGGACCTATTCTGGCAACGGCACACTGCTGCCGCGCACGCTGGCGGAACTGCGAGAGAACGTGCGGGACTTTGTGGTGGCGGAAGAAAACGGCAGGATCGTGGGCTGCGGCGCGTTGCATCTTTATGGTATGCACCTGGCGGAGATCCGCTCCATCGCGGTCATGCCTTCCACCAAGGGCTTGGGTGCGGGACGCAAGCTGGTGGAAGCGTTGCTTAAGGAAGCCAGGCGTCATGAAGTCACATGCGTCTGCCTGTTTACGCGCATCCCGGAATTCTTTGCCCACATGGGGTTCAGCCTGGCCAAGCGCGACGATCTGCCGGACAAGATTTACAAGGATTGCGTCCACTGTCCCGCGTTCAACGCGTGCGACGAAATCGCCATGTATCTCGGCGAGATTCCCAAACACAGCGGAGTGCGCGACTTGCAGATCCCCAAACCGCTGATTAAGCTGACCGTGTGAGTACGAATCCGCCCCAGGGATTTCTTTTCTCCGCCTGTACCGCCGGCATCAAGGCCAGCGGCAAGCCCGATCTGGCGCTTGCGCTGGCCCCCGACGGCGCTTCCGCGGCAGCCATGTTTACGCGAAACCAGATCGTTGCCGCGCCCATCACGGTGGGACGCGAGCATCTGCGCCGCGGACAGGGACTGATGCAGGCCCTGATCGTGAACGCAGGCAATGCCAACTGCGCCACTGGGAAACAAGGGCTGAAAGCCGCCACCAGCGTATGCATTGGAGTGGCAAGGCAACTCCAGATAAGTCCACACAAAGTCTTCCCGTCGTCCACGGGGATCATTGGCGTGCAATTGCCTCTGGATAAAATCCACGCAGCGCTTCCCCCGCTGGTAAGTTCGGCCTCAAGCGGGCCTGAAGCATTTGACCAGTTCGCCACCGCAATCCTGACCACAGACACGCACAAGAAAGTTGCGGCCCAATCGATCACTTTCAATCAAACGCAGGCAATTCTTGCGGGAGTGGCCAAGGGCGCGGGCATGATCCATCCCAACATGGCAACCATGCTGGTCTACCTGTTTACCGATGTGGCCGCGGCCCCGCGCGAGCTGCAAACCTGCCTGAAAGAGGCGGCGGACCAGAGCTTCAACAATATTTCCATCGATGGTGATACCTCGACGAACGACACGGCGCTGCTGCTGGCCAGCGGCAAGAGCGGCGTGCAATTCAAGTCAGTGAAAAATGAATTTCAGGCGGCGCTGACGAAAATTTGCCGCTCGCTGGCGGCGCAGATCGTGGCCGATGGTGAAGGCGTAAAACACGTGGTGCGCCTGAACATCGAACAGGCGCGATCGCGCAGCGAGGCGCGGCAGATCGGCCGCGCCATCGCGAACTCGCCGTTGGTAAAAACGGCCTGGGCCGGCGCCGATCCCAACTGGGGGCGCATCCTGGCGGCGATTGGCTATTCGGGAGTCAAGGTCAACCCGGAGCGAATCAACATCTACCTGGGCGAGCAACAGATATGCCGGCACGGGGCCGCATGCACTTTCGATCATGATCAAGCGCACGCTTATATGTCAGAGCCGGTCTATGAGATCCGCATTGCGCTGGGCGCCGGCAGCGCCGCATTGGAGTTTCTCTCCTGCGATCTCACGGCGGAGTACGTGCGGATCAATGCTGATTACAGCACATAGCACTCAGCAGTCAGCATTCAGCCAAAACAGGTCAGCCGCGGATGAACACGACAAATGCAGATAAAGAAAATAAGTCGCGAATCAATGAGAAGGGCGCGAATCATAATTAAGTTTTGATTTGAGCCATTTGCGAAATTTGGGCTTTTTCTTCTTGATCTGCGCCCATCAGCGGGGATCTGCGGCGCTATCTGTTTTGGCTGAGTGCTGAGTGCTGACTGCTGATTGCTGCTCTTTGCCGCTCTTTGCCGCTTTGCGAACTGTGGGCTGAATCGGTATTTTAGAGACAGATGCCACAGACCCTAGCCGAATATCCGCAGCTGCATCTGGCGCGCCAGAGCGAGATCGCGTATGTCAATCGACGCGGCCTTCGCACGCTGCGATGGACCTACCGGCAGCTTGCCGAGATGGCATTTCGCTTTGCCCGCGAACTGGAGACCAGGGCTATCGGCAAAGGCGACCGGGTGCTGTTGTGGGGCGATAACTGCGCGGAATGGGTAGCTGCATTCTTCGGTTGCATGCTGCGCGGGGCCGTTGCCGTGCCCATGGACCGAATTGCCGCGCCTGACTTCGCCCAGCGCGTAATGTCTGACGTGGATGCAAAACTGGTCGTATGCTCAATTGCTCTTGTTTCCCACGCGGGCAATCGCCCGTCGATGGAGCTGGAGAACCTGGTTGAGCTTCTCCAGCGGTACTCTGCCGCTCCATACAAGGCGGCCGAATTCAGCCGCGACGATACGGCGCAAATCGTCTTCACCTCCGGGACCACGGCGGAGCCGCGAGGCGTGGTGCTTACACATGGCAACATTCTCGCCAGCGTCGATCCGATTGAGCGCGAGTTCCCCAAGTATCGGAAGTCAGAGCGGCTGTTCCATCCCATACGCTTTCTGGAGCTGTTGCCGCTCAGCCACGTCTTTGGGCAATTCATGGGCATGTTCATCCCCACGCTGCTCGGCGGCACGGTGCACTTCCAGGACAGCTTCAAGCCTACCGACATCATCACGGCCATCAGGAGCGAACGGATTTCAGTGCTGGTGGCGGTGCCGCGCGTGGTGGAGTCGCTGAAGAACAAGCTGCGCGACGACCTGGGTGCGTTTATCGAAAAGAACTGGGACCGCGCCGAGAAAGAGCATTTCCTGAAACGCTGGTGGCGGTTCCGCAAAATCCGGCGGCGCTTTGGATGGAAGTTTTGGGCGATTATCTCCGGCGGCGCAGCTCTGGACCAGAACACTGAAGAGTTCTGGCGGCGGCTGGGCTATGTTGTAGTGCAAGGTTATGGACTTACGGAAACCAGCTCTTTGATCAGCCTGAACCATCCGTTTAAAGTGGGGCGCAGATCGATTGGAAAGGTCTTGCCGGGCCGCGAGATGAAGCTTGATCCGGAAACCGGCGAGATCCTGGTGCGAGGCGAGAACGTGGCGCGGCAGTACTGGCAAGGCAAAGAATTGAGGCCAGTGACCGGTGAAGAAGGCTGGTTCCGTACCGGCGATCTGGGCGCCATGGATGAAGAAGGCAATCTCTACTTCAAAGGCCGCAGCAAGAGCGTGATTGTGACGCCGGCGGGGCTCAAGGTTTATCCCGAAGACCTGGAGCAGGCCCTGCGCAAGCAGCCCCAGGTGCGCGACGTCGTGGTGGTTGGCGTGGCGAAGGGAGGAAATGCGGAAGCATGCGCCGTGCTGCTGCTCAACAACGGAGATTCCGGCAGCGCCGCCGTAGCGAATGCCAACCAGACGCTGGCGGACTTTCAGAAAATACGGCGCTGGTTTGTATGGCCGGACGACGACTTTCCCCGCACATCCACGCAGAAACCCCGGCTGGAGCTGATTCGACGCGCGGCGGAAACGCAGGTGAATGGGAGCGGCGCGGATCCCACCCTTTCGCACATGGCGCGAAAGAATGGGGCGCTCGCCGTGGACGGAACATTGGAGGAATTGGTGAGCAATATCGCGGGCCATCGCGTTGAACTGAAACCGGGAGCTCATCTGGAACACGACTTGAACCTGAGTTCGCTGGACCGGGTGGAACTGATGGCGGCAATCGAAAATCGCTACCAGGTTGATTTAGGCGATCGCGAATTTTCCAAGGTAAATACCGTGGCAGACCTGGAGGGCCTGCTGAAGAAATCCGCGCCCGAGACAAAGAAGAATGATTACCCGTACTCGCGCTGGCCGCAGAATTGGCTGGTACGATGGGTTCGCGCGCTGGTCTATCACGCCGTAACTCTGCCTTACATTATGGTAATGGCTCGGCCCAGGGTGATTGGGCGCGAACGATTGAAGGAATTTCGCGGACCGGCGCTGATCGTCTCCAACCACATTGCGCAGATCGATATTGGATTTCTGATGGCGGCGCTCCCCATGCGCTTGCGTAACCGCCTGGGCGTGGCCATGCAGGGCGAGAAACTGCGGGCCATGCGCTATCCGCCTAAGAACTGGTTTTTCCTGAAGCGCTGGTGGGAGCAGTTACAATATGCGCTGACAGCGGCATTCTTTAACGTGTTTTCTCTGCCGCAACGGTCGAAATATCGTGAGAGCTTTCGCTTTGCGGGCGAACTGGCGGACCGCGGCTATAGCGTGGTGATCTTTCCAGAAGGCCGTCGCACGGAGACCGGCGAAATGTCGCCGTTCCGCAGCGGCATCGGACTGCTGGCAACCCAACTCAACCTGCCGATTATTCCTATGCGGATCGACGGCCTGTTTCCGTTCAAGATAGCAAAAAAGCATTACGCGCCGCCGCATGCAGTGCAGGTTAGGATTGGCGATCCGGTGAGGTTTGAGGCCACGGACGATCCGGAGGAGATTGCCAGGAAACTGCAGGAGATTGTGGCGGCACTGTAACTCACCGGCACAAGAAAACCTTACCGCGGATAAACGCGGATTGCCGCGGATTTGGAAGGCCAAACGTCACCACTGATCAACACAGATGACACTGATCAAGGACGGATTACCAGCAATCTCCCGCATTGATCTAAACTGTTCCGTAAGCCTGCTCGAGCAACAGGCGCGCAAGGATTCCAAGGCCACAACGCGCTGAAGCGGTGTGGAGCGGAGCGACAAGGATAATGATTCATACCGGCCGCCATTTTCTTCAGATCCCCGGACCAACCAACGTTCCTGACCGCGTCTTGCGTGCCATGGACCGCCCAGTCATCGATCACCGCGGGATGGAATTTGCGCAACTGGGAGCCGAGGTGCTTGAAGGCGTGAAGTCTATCTTCAAGACCAAAAGCCCTGTCGTGATCTATCCCGCGTCCGGGTCAGGTGCGTGGGAAGCGGCGATTGTGAACACGCTTTCACCGGGCGACCGCGTATTGATGTTTGAGACCGGCCACTTCTCCAACCTGTGGCGCGACATTGCTCTCCGGCATGGACTAGTGGTGGATTATGTGCCGGGAAACTGGCGACGTGGAGCGCAGCCGGAAGACGCAGAACAGCGGCTGAAAGAAGACAGCCAGCACATCATCAAGGCAGTGATGGTTGTACACAATGAGACTTCAACGGGAGTCGCCAGCCGCATTGCAGAAATTCGGCGCGCCATGGACCGCGCGAAGCACCCCGCGCTGCTGATGGTGGATACCATCTCGTCGCTTGGGTCGATGGATTACCGGCATGACGAGTGGGGAGTGGACGTTACGGTCGGAGGGTCGCAAAAAGGACTGATGCTTCCGCCGGGACTGAGCTTTAACGCGATTTCTGAAAAGGCGCTGGCTGCCGGCAAGTCGGCAAAGATGTCCCGCTATTACTGGGACTGGCAGGAGATGCTGAAACCGAACCGCTCGGGATTCTTCCCGTACACGCCGGCAACAAACCTTTTGTGGGGGCTGCGCGAAGCCCTGGCCATGCTGCACGAAGAAGGGCTGGAGAACGTGTTTCGGCGGCATGACCGGCACGCCGAGGCCACGCGCGCCGCTGTGGAAGCGTGGGGGCTGGAAGTGTGGTGCGAAGATCCGCGAGAATATTCAAGCTCGCTCACGACCGTGCTGATGCCGGTGGGGCATGATGCGGACAAGCTGCGGGAAATCATTGTTGAAGCGTTCGATATGTCATTGGGTACCGGACTGGCAAGGCTGGGCGGCAAGGTATTTCGCATCGGGCACCTGGGGCACTTCAACGACCTGATGCTGGTAGGCACCTTGAGCGGCGTGGAGATGGGACTGAAGCTGGCCGGCGTCCCCCACAAAGCAGGAGGCATTATGGCGGGGCTCGACAGCCTGACGCGAAGCTACCAGCGCGAAGCGCAGCAGACTGCGGTTCCCGCAAGCGCGCTGCCCCCGGCGTTATCGCCGCGATGATATCTCCCGCAGGAGGCAGACGCTCTGCTTTTGTCAAAATTAGCTAAACTGTTCCTACACTGCGCGTAAATCCAATTTGCAAGCTCAGATCAGGAGAATTTTGATGTCCGCAACCTCCACCAGTGCGCCCAACTCTATCCAGCAACCCACCCCTGCCGATCACGTGATGCAATTGGCCACTGGCTACATCGCTTCAATCTCGATTTACATAGTGGCCAAATTGGGCATTGCGGATCTGCTCAGAGACGGCCCGCGGACCACCGTCGAGTTGGCTGCCGCTACCCAAACGATTGAAGATCGGCTCTATCGCGTGCTTCGTGTTTTGGCGAGCGTGGGAGTGTTTAGAGAAGCGGGGCCGCGACGTTTTGCGCTTACCCCGGCCGCGGAATGTCTGCGTTCAGATGTGTCCGGGTCGATTCGCGCCATGGCCATTTGGATCGCCGACCCTATGCATTTCCGTCTGTACGCCGAGATGATGCACTCAGTAAAAACCGGCGAGATCACCTTCGATCATCTGTTCGGGAAGCCTATTTTTGAATACCTTCCCACAGATCAGGAGACATCGGAGACGTTCAATGCCGCCATGACCTGCTTCAGCAAAATGGTCACGCCGGCCGTGCTTGAGGCGTATGATTTCTCAAACATCGGCACGCTCATGGATGTAGCCGGCGGACACGGGGCGCTGCTGCGGGCGATTCTGAACAAGTGGCCCGCAATGCGCGGTATCGTAATTGACCTGCCTCACGTGGTGGAGGGCGCAAAGGCGCTGCCGGAGAACCATGCCATCGCGCACCGCTGCGAATTTCTGCAAGCCGACTTCTTCACCGCCGTGCCCAGTCACGCCGATGCCATTATCATGAAGCACATCATCCACGATTGGGATGACGAGCAGGCGCGTACCATTCTCCGGAACTGTTGCAAAGCGCTCTCCGGCAAACCGAATGCCAAGGTGCTGCTGGTGGAAGCAGTGATTTCTCCTGATGACGCTCCGCAGCTAGGCAAATTTATTGACCTTGAGATGCTGGCATTTCCAGGGGGAAGAGAGCGCACTGAGGAGGAATTCCGCAAATTGTTTGCGGCTTCAGGGTTGCGGCTCACGCACGTCATACCCACAACGTCGCCATTGTGGATTGTGGAAGGAGTGGTGGCCTGAAGCGTGGCGGAGTTGTCCCTGGCGGCAAAAGACTCCGCCGCAAAGGGTGCCTAGCGCTTATCGTCTTTCAGGTTGCGGAAGCCGGCGCGGTGCTCGCGGATGAGACGGTCAAGGCGCGACTGCAACTGCGCCACTGAATCAAACAAGGTCTGGATACCGCCCGTTTCCCAGGTCACGTCTTCGTGGTCCAGATCGAGGGAGAGGTCGCGCAACATCTGGGCGAAGCGGCGGATTCTTTCCGCTGCCAGAAAAGACGCTAGCAGCTCCTTCCGTCCCGGCTGAGCATGATGCAGTTCGCTGGCGGTCCACGAAGTCATGCGGATCTCGTCCAAGGCATGACGAAACTCCTGCAGCGCTGCATCGTCGGAAATGGTGCCGCCCTTTAAATCGCGCTCAAGCAGGCGCAGTTCTTCCGTCAAAGTGCGAAGCCTGGAAGCGAGTTGGAAGCCCTGGTCAGCCATTTTGGGTCGCACCTATTTTGATGCTTTTGCGCTCCGGAAAGCGCGATCTTTCGGCACGAACATGGCCAACAGGCGAGTGCTTCACATGGCCGAGACAGGATTGTCCTTCGGTAACTAATGCTGCAAGGGGCAAGCAGAAAGAGATCGAATCTCCCTGCGAATTAAGGACTCTTTAACGTGCTTTGGCTTTGCGTTTGCCTGCTGTGGCTGGGGTCTTTCGCGGCGGTTTGGCGGCACGGACCGTTTTCGCTTTGGCTGGTCGCAGTTGTGAAGCAGGCTCCGGAGATTGGCCAAGCGCGGTGAGAGGCGGGAGCTTTTGCTTGAGTTTGAGCACGGGTTCAAAAAGATCGCCTAGTTTTTCCACCCGCTGCAAAACCTGGTCAGAGGTAAACACCAGCAGCGCGGGATCATCCTTCTGTAAACAGTTTTCAACTTCCTCCCAGGTCACCGGCGTGGAAACCGTTGGCTGGTCCTTGGCGCGCAGCGAGTAGACGTTGACCGTGGTCTTGTAATCGTCGTTCTGGCTCCAGTCGACGAAGACTTTATTTACGCGCAGCGCCTTCTTCATGTCAGAGACCACCTGGTCAGGATGGCGCTCTTCCAAAAGGCGCGCAATGGCCTTGGCAAAAGGCTTGGTCTGTTCATACTTCACCGCGGTGTTCAGGGGAACATAAACCTGAAGGCCCTTGGACCCGGAGGTCTTGGGAAATGACTGCAGTCCCCACTGGGCGAAGATTTCGCGTATCCATAGGGCGACTTCGCAGCACTGCACGATTGTGGCTGGAGCGCCTGGATCGAGATCAAAAGCGATGACGGTTGGGCGCTGCGTTTCCGGCGCGCGGGAAAGCGAGGTGTGAAGTTCGAGATCGGCAAGATTGCCTAACCAGACCAGCGAGGGCAGGTCGGCGACCACGCAGTAATCCATGAAGCGATTGTTGCCTTCGCTCCAGACGCGGGCGGTCTTCATCCATGGTGGACGGTAACTGGGACAGTTCTTCTCATAGAAATGCATTCCGTCCACGCCGTTAGGATAGCGTTTGAGCGTAAGGGCCCGATCGGCAAGGTGCGGCAGGAGCACCGGGGCAATGCGCACATAGTAATCAATGACCTGGCCCTTGGTGAAACCGGCCTTGGGATAGAGGACTTTTTCCAGGTTGGAGAGCTTGATCTGGCGGCCTTCCACCTCGATCATCGATTCCGGCTTTTTTCCTGCCATAGAAACTCCTGTATACCCTGCATATTAGATGCGAAGGCCGAAGAATTGCGCGCCGGGCCGTTAACTCCAGAGGTGCATTTTTTCAAAGCAGTTCAACAACGTGGCATGGCGATCAGCCATCTAAACCGTGATGCCTGACGACCAGGAAAAGGCGCTGCCGGTAAGCTCGTCAAAGCCTCCGGCTTTTTGCAAGCAGCAGGAATCATTGTTTCGCGAGGTGATTGGGCTGCTGGAGCGGAACCACGTCCCCTTTGTGATTTCTGGAGCGTTCGCGCTGCATGAGCACACCGGGATATGGCGAGACACCAAGGACCTGGACCTGTTCCTCCCGGCCCAGGAGGTTGGGCGGGCGCTGCGGCTGCTGGAAAATGACGGATTTGAAACCGAGGTGCTTGATCCGATATGGCTGGCCAAGGCCCGGCGCGATGGATTTTTTGTGGACCTGATTACCGGCATGAGCAATGCGGTGATCCGCGTGGACTATTCGTGGATCCGGCATGCCAGCCGGGCTGAGGTCTTTGGAATGTCAGTGCGTGTGCTGGCGCCGGAAGAATTGATCGCTTCAAAGATTTTTGTCACGCGGCGCGAACGATATGACGGAGCGGACATCTGCCATGTAATTTATGGGACGCGCGGAAAATTTGACTGGCAGCGCCTACTGAGCCTGACCGGCGACCACTGGGAAATGCTGTTCTGGTGCCTGGTGCTCTACCATTACGTTTATCCGGCAAATTCAGATTACGTGCCGGCGGAAATCTGGGCGGAGCTGGTGAAGCGCTTCAGCGTTGAACTTGCCCATCCCAACAAGGGCGCGAATTTTCGGGGCAGCCTGATCGACGACAAGATGTTTGCCATCGACGTGGCGGAATGGGGCAAGCGTAACATTCTTCAGGAATATCGCGATAAGGCCGAGGTAATCCGGCGGGAGACGGAAGAGGCGGCTTAGGTCGCTCTACCTGCGCCAGAGCTTCCCCTGCCATCTTTAGCTCAAACCATGCGAATCGCAGCCACAGCCGACTTACACTTCACGCCGCAGAACTATGACCGCATCCGCGAGCCGCTGGCCCGCGTGCGCGAAGAGGCAGATGTGCTGGTGATTGCCGGTGACCTGACCAATTACGGCAAGCCGGAGGAAATGCATTCGCTGCTGAACGGGCTGGTTCGGCTGCGCATTCCCATTGTGGCGGTGCTGGGCAACCACGACTACGAAAGCGGCCAGGAAACCGAATTGATCAAGATGATGACCACAGAAGGCATCAAGGTCCTGGACGGCAGCAGCTATGAACGCGATGGCGTGGGGTTTGCCGGAGCCAAGGGTTTCCCCGGCGGGTTTGGCCGCGGCATGCTGACGGCTTTCGGGGAAAAAGAGGTCAAGGCATTCGTCCAGGCGGGGCTGGATGAGACGCTTAAACTGGAGCGCGCGCTTACAATGCTGCGAACGCCAAAAATCGTGATTGTGACCCACTATGCGCCGATCTGCGAAACCGTGGAAGGCGAGCGCCCGGAGATTTTCCCTTATCTGGGCAGTTCGCGGCTGGCCGAGGTGATTGACCGCCACCAGGCAGTGGTCGCATTCCACGGCCACGCGCATCACGGAAAGCCGCAGGGAAAGACCATCGGCGGCGTACCGGTGCACAATGTGGCGCTGTCAATACTGATGGCGCAGAACCCGCCGTGCCCGTATAAGGTGGTGGACGTTTAGCAAATAGCAATTGGCAATTGGCCAAACCCTTCTACCGCAGAGGACGCGAAGGGCGCAAAGAAGGAAAAAAGATTTCATTTTCCGCCCTCCGTTGCGATCTTTGCGTTCATTGCGGTAGAAGATTTGGCTAGCTGCTAATTGCTATTTGCCAATTGCTCGAGCGGCGAATTTTCGCCGCAAGCTGCTAGTATTATTCCGAGTGAAATCCACTGGATCCAATGTAGTGCGCATTGAAGCAGAGGCGCTGCGCGAATTGGCCGACCGCATCGACGGGCCGATGGCGCAGGATTTTGTGCGCGCCGTGGAATGTCTGGATTCCTGCGGCGGCCGCGTGGTGGTCACAGGAATGGGCAAGAGCGGGATTATCGCGCGCAAGATCGCGGCTACTCTCAGCTCTACGGGCACTCCGGCGCTCTACCTGCACCCGGCAGAGGCCGTACACGGCGACCTGGGAATGCTGGTACGGGGTGACGTGGTGCTGGCGCTTTCTTCGAGCGGCGAAACGGAAGAGATTCTGCAACTGCTGGTAACGATCCGGCGGATCGGCAGCAAGCTGATCACGATTACCGGCGACAAGCTATATCCGTCGAATTCGCATAAGCCGGCTTCAATCAAAAAATCTACGCTGGCCCAGGCCGCGGACATTGCGCTGGATTGCTCGATCGACCAGGAAGCATGCTCGCTGGGGCTGGCGCCCACGGCTTCAACCACGGCAATGCTGGCCCTGGGAGACGCGCTGGCGGTTGCGCTTTCAGAAAAGCGCGGATTCAAAGAAGAGGATTTTGCGCACCTGCATCCCGGGGGCAAGCTGGGCAAGAAACTTGCCCGCGTTTCCCAATTGATGCATAGCGGCGATTCCGTTCCCCGCGTCGCGCGAACAACCAGGATGGCGGACGTGATTTATGAGATGTCGCGCAAAGGGCTGGGCATAACAACGGTGGTTGAGGACAACAAGCTGCTGGGCGTAATCAGTGACGGCGATCTGCGCCGGCTGCTGGAAAAACGCAAAGACGTGCTCAGCATGACGGCCGGAGAGTGCGTGACGGCAAATCCGAAGACGATCCGGCCGGATGAATTCGCCATGACAGCGTTGAACATCATGGAGCAGAAAAAAATCACGTCGCTGGTTGTGACACAGGCGGACGGAACGGTGGAAGGAATTATTCATCTGCATGATCTGTGGGGAACGCAGATGGTGTAAGACGGCTTTTAACTATTGGCTCTTGGCTTTTAGCTCTGTGTAGCGAGTAACAGCAGGATTGGCTAAAGGCGGGATGAACAGGTACTTGGTATTTAGTACTTGGTATTTAGCTTTGTTTGAGATCCAGGCATTCCGGTGCAGCCAGACAGTCGCGAGCCTTCAGCTAAGTACCAAATACTAAGTACCAATAACCAATGACCGATTCCATCGATCGCGCTAAGAAAATCAAAGTCATCCTGTTCGACGTGGATGGCGTTCTCACAGACGGCTCCATCTGGCTGTTCCCTGCGCCGGCGTCTGGCCCGCGGAGCACGGACGCGCACGCGCAAAAGCACGCCGACCTGCCGGGATTCGGCATCATCAGCCAGAACATGATTGAGGCCAAAGGCTTCAACGCGCACGACGGCACAGCAATCTCACTGGCACGGCTGGGCGGCCTGAAGACAGGCATGGTGACAAAACGCATTTCAGAGACGGTGGCTTTACGCGCGCGGGACTTGAAGATCGATTTTCTGCATCAGGGCGCGCAGAATAAGTCAGACATTCTGGACAAAATCCTGGCCGAGAGCGGCTTCCGCGAAGAGCAGATCGCTTATGTGGGCGACGACGTGATCGACCTGCCGATCATGCGGCGATGCGGGCTGGCGATTGCCGTGGCGAACGCGCGTCCGCAGGTGAAGGCAATGGCGCATCATGAAACGGCCTCCAGCGGCGGTCACGGCGCAGCCCGCGACGCGGTTGAATATATTCTTGAAGCGCAAGGGACGCTGGAGAAAGTGATTGAGGAGTACATTCAGGGGGTTAGGGTGCGGAAATCGGGTGAGCGCAGGTGATCGCGGCGCGATCGGAAAGGCAAAATCCGAAGGGGCTCACCGCGGAGACGCGGAGGAAAATCACGGCTGAGGAAAGCCTTTAACCACAAAGGACACGAAGGAACACAAAGGAAGAAAAAGATCGAGGGCGAGGGCAACCACGCGCCGAGCCCGTTGTGCCGGGAGCAGAATGAAGCTTGCCAAGTGAGAACTCTATGGCGGGTTTGGCCGCGGAGCGGCCTCAAAAATAAATGACCCACCGGTTTCCCTGCCAAGACGCTTGCGCGTCGAACCGGTGGATCAGTTTTTTAGCTGCCAGGTACTGCAGCTACTCAGATTAGAAAGCAGCATCTTGGAAAAGGTTGTCTTTAATTTTTGTCGCTTCGCTCCAAACCGCTCCAGAGCAACGCCTCGAGCCGAGGCATCTATGCCCCTGATGCAGGCAGCTCGCCCCGCAAGCCGGGCTCGCTGCCGATGAACCTATTAAGATTTACTGTCGGCTTCGCTCCAAACCGCTCGAGAGCACTCCTTCGAGCAGAGGCATCTATGCCCCTGATGCAGGCAGCTTGCCGCGCAAGCCGGGCTCGCTGCCGATGAACCTATTAAGATTTACTGTCGCTTCGCTCCAAAGCGTCAATGATCCTCATGCTCTCGAGGTTTGGCCGTTGCTACTGTTGCAGCGGGCTCGCCGCGCCCCCGGACTCGCCCTTATTGCAGGAGCTAAAAACTCGTCCCCTGATACGAGTCTCGTATTTTTTGAAACACTGCTCAAAAGTCTTGAATTGACTCGTCGCTACAGAACATGAGCAGATCGATCAGTTATTCCCCGAGGGCGGCGGCTTGAGCGAGCGCACAAAAGAGACAAACTCAGGATTCTTGCGCAGGCCGGCAAATTCATTGTCATGGAGCGCGCCTTTGATGGGGTAGCCCTCCTCATTGGCTTTGCTCAGGTAAAAGCGGCAGTGATCGAAATCACCGTGCTGGCCGTACATCTGGGCCATGACGTAATGGAAGTGGCCCAGGTCGTTGGATCCAACCAGCCGGATTGAGATGGCGGCGGATGAGGACTGGCGCTGGAAAATATCGGGATCCAACTCAATGGCACGCTGATATTCCTTGGCGGCACGGTCAAAATCCTTCTGCGAGAAATATGCCCCGCCGAGGTTGCTGTGGAAGCTGGCGCTCTCTTCGTTGAGCTTGATGGCCTTTTTGTATTCCTTGATGGCAGCGCCATATCGCCGGGAGTTGTAATAGAGGGCGCCCAGATTGTTATAGGCTTCAGCGTAGTCCTTGTTTTCCTTGATGGCGCGCTGAAATTCCTTTCTCGCTTCAGCATCACGGCGCATCTGCAGCAGACACATGCCGATCTTGTTATGGAGCACGGCGCTCTCTGAGCTTTTCAGCGCGGCACGGTAATAGTCAATGGAATCAAGATAAGCTTTTTGCGCGCGGAGCTGGTCGCCCTGCTCTTCGAGTTCAACCGGGTCAGCTTTTTCATTGGGCGGCGGCACCCGCATCTGTGAAGCGGAATCCGCGCTGGAAGGTTCCTGAGCGCACAACGGCAAGGCAAGAACCAGTAACGCGATGATCACTAGCAAGCGACCGAAGCGACCCATAAGGGGCCTCCTTAGTGCGGCCTGTCCTTGCCGGGACTGGGGGTGGCCGCAGGCTTGTTCTGACTATTATCTTCCTTATTGTCGTCTTTGGAACCACCAAAAATTCGTCCCCAGAAGCCTTTTTTCTTCTTTTCCTTATCCTGGTCCTGGGTCTGGCTCGAATTCTGGATTGTTCCGGGAGACTGTCCCTGGCTGGGGACAGAGCTCCCACTGCCTACATTAGACGCCGGAGGGGTAGGAGTCGGCTTGGGTTCAATGCCAAAAATTCTCTGAAAAACGTTGCCATGCGTCGATTGCTCACAGGTCTGGGTGGGCTGGGTGCCATCGATAAAGGCCGTGGTGTAGTCATCTGGGCAGGCCGCTGTGGCTATCTGGTTGGTAGCCTTATCCAGGGTCAATTCGACCACGCCCTGGGGCGGAGCGAACGGTTTTGTATCTGAATAGTTCGGCAGGTCAACCGCGCGCTTCATGAACTCGGTCCAAATAGGCAGGGCAATACTAGCGCCGCTCAGATGGATGTCACTGTAATCATCGTAACCCACCCAGACGATGCAGAGCAGGTTTGAGGTGAATCCGGCAAACCAGCCGTCATGGGAGGTGCCGGTTTTTCCTGCGGCGGGGGCTGTGAACTTGCGTGCCCGAACACCTGCGGCGCCGGCGGCCGTGCCGTTGTTGATGACCCCCTGCAGCATCTCAGTGACCACATAAGCCACGCGCGGATCGAGCACCTGGCTTTTCTGCGGCTGGAAATTATCAATGATGTCACCATTGGCGTCGCGCACGGAGCGAACCATGGTAGGGGTAATGCGCTGGCCTTCATTGGTGAAAATAGTGTAAGCGGAAGCCATGTCCATGGGCGTGGCGTCATACGATCCCAGCGCCATGGCAGGTGTGGCGCGGACTGATGAAATTCCAGCGGTTTTGGCCAGATTTGCCACCTTGTCATACCCCACCATCTCAGCGACTTTAACGGTGGCGTTGTTGAGCGAGTGGGCCAGCGCAAACTGGGCGGTTACCTGTCCGTAATATTCCTCTTTGTAGTTGCGCGGCGTATAGACGTCGTCACCATTGATGAAGGCTGTGGGTGAGTCATCCACCAGGCTGGATGGCGTGAAAATGGGCTGCTCATTGGTAATTGCATTGTTGATTGCCGCGGCATAGACGAATGGCTTAAAGATCGATCCGGTAGGCCGCTTGGCCACGGCGTGGTTCAACTGGCTAAAGCCGTAATTGCGCCCGCCCACCAGCGCCAGAACCTCCCCAGTATGAGGATCAAGCGCGACAAGCGCCACCTGGGGAATCGGCCCGGGAAGGACCTTGGTTTCAAACTTGTTTTTGCCGACTTTGACTCTCTTGGTGCGCAGCTTCTTTACCTGCGCGTCCACCTCTTTCAGGCCAAGATCGACTGCCTGGGCCGCAGTCTGCTGCAATGCAGGATCGAGCGTAGTGTAAATGCGGTAGCCGCCGGCATTCAGGTCTTCGTCACCATACTTGCTGATCAACTGGTCGCGAATAAGATCGACGAAGTAAGGCGCGTCACTGGCTTCAACATTCTGCGGAGCCAGCTTGAGGGGCGTGGCTTTGGCGGAATCGGCCTGCTCACGGGTGATGGAGCCGGTTTCCACCATGGCTTCCAGGACAAGATTGCGGCGCTCCTGCGCGCGCTCAGGATGGCGATAAGGAGAAAGATAGCTCGGCCGCTGTACCAAACCGGCCAGCAGAGCAGCTTCCGGCAGGGTGATGTCCTTGAGGTCCTTGCCAAAGTATGCCTGCGCCGCTTCACCAAAACCGGTAATGGTGAAGGAACCGCGCTGTCCCATATCGACCTGGTTGGCGTAAAGCTCAAAAATTTGCTTCTTGGAGAAACGCTGCTCCAGTTCGATGGAGATCAGAATTTCCGTGAGCTTGCGCTTAAGCTTCTTCTCTGGACTGAGGAAGAAGCCGCGTGCCACCTGCATGGTGATGGTAGACCCGCCCTGCCGATTGCCACCCTGGCGAAGGTCGACCCATCCGGCCTGGAGGAGCCGCCAATAGTTCACGCCGCTATGATGAAAGAAACGGCGGTCCTCAATGGAGGTAACGGCATCAACCATGAGCTTGGGGATGTCGTCATACTTAACGAGGCGGCGCTTGGAGCGAAGCTGGGCGTCAAACAAGCCGGTGACAAGCTGCGGCTCAAGCTCATAGGCGGTGAGATCGCCGGAGTCGCCGAGCGAGGCGATTTTTTCCACGCGCCCATCCTTCACGCGGACGACGGCGCCTTCAGCGTTGTAATACGATTCTTCGCCGGGCCTGATCTCAATGGAGTCCTTCATTACCCGGTAGACGCCGAATTTCGACTTGCCCTGCTCGCCAACTTCGGTATAACCGGCGTGGCGCAGATAGTTGGAAATCTCACGCGGGTCAGCCTTTTGCCCGATGCGGACTTCGCGAGGCTGAGCGTAAATCTTTGCCGAATTGGCAAAGATCGGCCCATAAAAGCGCTTGTCGACGATCTTCTGGTACTTGATGTAGTAGTACGAGAAGACGCCGAACAACACGATTGAGATGATGAGGAAAGCAGCCAGCCCAGCCCGGAAAAACGGGTTCTTCAAGCTGCCACGAAAGCCCTTGACGCGAGGAATTTTTATTTTAATGGCCATGTTCCAAGTATGCGGAGATCGCCCCTAAAAATTTCTCTCAGACTCATGGCGGGCCAGAGCGTTACCTGCGCTGGTGCTGAGAAGTTCGGTCTTCTCTATTATATCCGGTTTCAGCTATATCCGTTTATTGAGCGAATTTGCGGTGAAATCCAAATCCACCGGGTGGACTACCATGTCAACGTGAATGCGATACTTAACGGTGATTCCCAGCATGTCCCGCACGCGCGAGATCACAATCTGGTCTTCTTTGAGCTTGATGTCCTCGGCTTCAGCCTTGGCGATAACGGCTTTCTTGATGTCATCGTCCGTCGCCGCGGTGTAACTGCTCTTGCGCGCGATGTCATCCAGCCCGTCCTGCAACTGGTAGTTGTTGAAATACGGCGGAACCATGTTCCACGCGACATAGAATCCGGCCACAATGACCAGGAGCCCGATCAGTCCTTTTACTTTTCCCATATAACCAGCGGTGAATCTCCTTCAGGACCGCACAAGTTGCGCGAAAGTTGCTTCAATGCCGGGGATGTTAGCATCCTCGGATTTGCGTGTCGAGCGGGAAACCACCTCGACTTTCCCTTCGGTAACCTTCTTGCCAACGTTGATCCGGTAAGGTATTCCCACTAGATCGGCGTCCTTGAATTTCACCCCGGCGCGCTCATCGCGATCATCCAACAGCACGCTAAAGCCAGCCTTTTCCAGCTTTTGCGCGATCTCCTCCGACGCCCCCATGATCGCCGCATCCTTCACATTCGTGGCCGTAATCACCACATCAAACGGCGCAATCTGCGGCGGCAGCCAGAAGCCGTCCGCATCATTGTTCTGCTCGATCGCCGCCGTCAATATCCGTTCCACACCAATGCCGTAGCAGCCCATAATCGGCATCACTTCTTTGCCGTCTTTATCCAGCACGCTTGCGCCCATCGATTTCGAATACTTGTATCCCAGCTTAAAGATGTGCCCAATCTCCATTGCTCTGCCGACCACCAGCGGCTCGCCGCAATTCGGACAGCCTTCACCCGCCGCCACATTGCGCAGGTCCACCCACTCTGTGGGATGAAAGTCCCGCAGCGGCGTAACGTTCTTCAAGTGGTAATTTTCCTTATTCGCGCCGGCCACAAGATTTTTCCGGCCCTTCAGCGCCGTATCCGCCAGCATCAGCGGCAGCGCATCCAGGATCACGGCCTGTGTCACGCTTCCCAACTGTTGCGCGCCTGCGGCAAGCGCCGGAACTTTCACCGGCCCCAGGTACCCGGCAGGCGACATGAACACTCGCTGAATCTCTTCTTCATGCATCGGACGAAACTCTTTGCCGTCCAGCGCCGACGTCAGCTTGGCTTCATTCAGGCTGTGATCACCGCGCAGCAACACAATCACCGGCCTGGTCTTCACCTGCCCCGGATTCTTCTTGTCCGGCTCAACCTGCATCAGCGCCAGCGTCTTGATCTTCTGCGTGGGAGAAACGCCCAGAAACTTCGCTACCTCTTCAATCGTCTTCATTCCCGGCGTGTGCACTTCTTCCGGCTCGCCGTCGCCCGGCAGGTCTTCCGCCGGAGCCAGTTGTGACGTTGCTTTCTCCAGGTTCGCCGCGTAGCCGCATTTTTCGCAGCTCGCTACCATGTCTTCGCCCGCATCGGCCATCACCATGAACTCGTGTGACGCCGATCCGCCCATCGCGCCCGAATGCGCCTCCACCACGGCATACTTCAGCCCGCAGCGATCAAATATCCGACGATAAGTTTCATAGTGTTTCTTGTAACTCACGTCCAGCCCGGCCTCGTCGATATCGAATGAGTACGCGTCTTTCATCGTGAACTGCCGCACGCGTATCAGTCCCGACTTCGGCCTGGGCTCGTCTCTGAACTTGTTCTGTATCTGGTACCAGATTTGCGGAAGTTGCTTGTAACTGCGCAGCTCTTTGCGCGCAATGTCGGTCATCACCTCTTCATGCGTCATGCCCAGGCACAGGTCAGCGCCTTTGCGGTCTTTCAGACGAAACATATTCTCGCCCATCACCTGCCAGCGCCCGCTCTGCTCCCACAACTCGCGCGGATTGAGCGCCGGCAGAAGGAACTCTTGACCAATCTTGTTCATCTCCTCGCGGATTACATCGATGATCTTCAATATTGACCGCTGGCCCATGAACAGGTAGGAGTAAATGCCGGCTCCCAGTTGCCGTATATACCCCGAGCGGACCAGAAACTTGTGGCTGGCGACCTCGGCGTCCGCCGGCGCCTCGCGTAGCGTGGGAATAAAAAGTTGTGACCAACGATGCATGAAATGCAGTCCTCAATACTTGGTATTTGGCAAATTAGCAAAAGCTGTGATCGGGTAAACGGTTATTGTAACAAGCGGTCAGCCGCTAGCCGTTAGCCGCTGGCTTTGGGCTCTGGGCTTTTGGCTTTTAGCTTTTGGCTTTTAGCTCTTGGCTCTTGGCTTTTTCCGATCATGGCGATCACCAGATCACCAGATCTTTCCTCCGCGTCTTCGCGCCTCCGCGGTGAGATTTTTACGCTTGGTTTCTGACGTGAGGTGATGCATGATACGCCCTATGCAAACCCTCAACGTTGGCGCAGGCCGTACGGACCAGGAATACAAAGCCGCGGAAGAACAGCGCCTCGCCGATCTCCGCAGTGACGTCCAGACCTACGCGATGTATTTCTTCGTCGCCGCCGGCCTCGCCGGCCTGGGCACGGGCCTGCTCCCGATCAGGTTGTTTGGCGTCGTCAACATCGGATTCATTGACCTTCTCACGTTTTATGGAGGCGAGTTCATCCGGGCGAATCCTCTTGTGTTGCGCGCTGCGGCGGCCGCATGGGTGCTTGCCCTCGTGGGATTGGGACTGGCGGGTCGCAAAAACCAGCGTTGGGCCTTTTGGCTCGGCGTAATTCTCTACGCTGCGGATATGCTGCCTCTCATAGCCATGTTTTCGCTTTGGGCTTTTGGCATTCATGGTTTCTTCATCTTCCAATGGTTCAAGGGACAACGGGCCCTGGGAGAACTCAAGGTTTCCGCATCCTCTCGCGAAGACCTCAGCCGTTCAGCAGCTAGCAATCAGCAGTAAATGGCTTTTGGCACTTAGCTCTTGGCTCACGAGCTGTGGTTCTCCATGCCGCATATTTCTCCCTCAGGCCCATTTTCGGAAATGAGAAACTTCCCCGCTCGATTCATCGTGGACTCTCTACTGAATATGATCGGCTCAGACGTGAAAGGACGTTTATTTTATGAAACGACTTATATTCTGTTTGCTGACGCTGAGTTTGTTCGCGGCGCAATCTTTGCAAGCACAACCCGAACCGAATTGGACCCAGGTTGCCATGCCCGTGTTTTTCGACTATTCGGCCACTACCCAGGCGCAGCCTCCGGCCAACGGGCCCTATTCTTTCTTCTTTCCCGGAGCGGGCGCGAATCTGACCGACACCTCGGGCTGCTATTTCAACCAGTTCGCGAGTTCGGCCGCCAATCCAAAACGGCCCTACTGGTTTATCAATGGCGTGCTCGCCAACGGCGTGATACCTCGCACCTCTCCGGCCGTCGGAACGGTATTTGAAGACCCGGTGTGGGTGGGCACCGCCATGCGCGGCTTCTCCTTCCTGGGGTCGTTTACCCCAGGCACTTATAGTTCGTTGTACGGCCAATTGCTCGGCACGGTGTTTTGGTCTGACGAGTATTGTTATGACGGCACAACCGAGTACGGCTTCTCGCACGACTTTCTTACCAACTACACGATCTTCTACTTCGGCAGCAACCAGAACTGCGGAAGCCAGAGCTGCCGCGTTGAGAGCAGCCCCACTTCGGGCCCCGCCAATGAGTGTTCCGGCGGCGTGACCTTCCCGCAAAACCTGCAGAACCATAGCATGGGCAACACGTTTTACTACAACGCGTTCATCTTCCAGGACAGTGACTGGGCCTATAAATTCAAGGTGGAGCTGCTTGACCCGCAGGATTTCGGTCCCATTTACTCCTGCGTGGTCGATCCCACGCGGACCGTCGCCAATCCGTATCAAAACGCCTGTAGTTCAACGCCCGTATATTCGGCGAATACCTGCGCGAGTTTCTCCGCGCAACCGCTGTATTACAACTACGGCGCCATCACGGCCGGCATTAACGGCGGCTCTTCATCTACCTGGATCAACGGACTGCAGATCAGCGCGGTAAAGGCCGCAAAATAAAAAATGTCACCTGGGGAGATACTGACAGAAGCATTATCAGCGAAAGCATAGATCGCCACCGCGTCGAGCAGGCAAGAGAGATCAGGGAAAGCCACGCCATCGACGAGATCAAGGCCTTAGCCTGGGCGATCTGGAAAGAGTCGCTATGTGGGACCGCTAACAGTAGGCCGGCACATTTCCGCTGCGTGCCGCGCTGAGGATCGGTGCCCATCCGGTAACAGAAGGACGATTTTTGAACTCTTGACTCTCCCGCCATGCCGGTTAGAGAATCGGCACCGCAGCAAGTGGGGGCACGAACCGTAATGAACGAGAAAGTGGAGCACAAGATCAACCTTATTGAGGACGCAGATGCGACGGGTGAACTCGCGAAGATCTATGACGAATGGCGCGCGCATTCTGGCCGGCAGCAGATGCCGGGAATCCTGAAGTGCTTCAGCCATCGCCCTGATTTCCTGCGGCAGGTAATGGCCTTCAGCAATGGTGTGCATTTTTCTCAAGGTCATCTTGACCGCAAGACAAAAGAAGCGATTGCCAGCTATGTGTCATACCTGAATCGCTGCCCTTATTGACTGGACTCGCACGCTTACTTCCTGCGTGTTCAGGGGGCCGGGGACAAAATGGTGGCGGCAATCGTGGAGGGCAAGCTCGACGATGCCGGATTGTCGGCAAAAGAACGTGCGCTGCTTGACTATGTAAAAAAAGTGACGGAGGCGGCCCCGCGCACTACTCCTCAGGACGTTCAGCAACTGCGCGATGCCGGTTGGACCGAGCCGCAGATTGCCGAAGCCGTCTACGTCACCGCGATGTTTGCCTTCTTCAACCGCGTGGCCGATGCGTTTGGAATTTCGCCGCAGGGCTATCTGGAGATGAATGCGGTGACGCGGTAAAAAACTACACCACATGGCCGGACTGCAAGTTCTAACAAACTTCAGGGGCACAACCGTTCGGGTTCTCTATTACCACATCGCGGGATCGCAATCCGGCGGCACTTTGTACAGCGGCTTGCCTTTCAACCGAAGCGGCTTGGAAACCAGACGCAGGATTTTGCCGGCTGCATCGATTACCAGTAGATGTTTCTGGCACTCGACGATCTTCCAGTCGGCTGAGGCCGTTGCCGCATGGGCGCGGGCATGGTTCTTTTTGGGCACGTTGGTGTTTCTCCATTCTGTTTGTCCAGAAAAAATAAGTAACTGCCGGCTTGAGCAAGATGGCCGGCGCAGACCACGCAGGAGAACTGAATCAGCAGCGAAGGGAGATGCCGATGGAGCTGGCCGCGGGAGAATGCAGCAGGGCTGGGAACAAATGGACTACCATTGAGTTGCAGGATCGGCTGGTGGAAGCCGCAATCCGTCCCACCAGAAGAACAAACAGAAGCCCTGCCAGGGCGATCCGCAAATTATTTACCGGCGTGGTAGGACCGTTCTTTGCCTGGAAGCCGCCGCTGGGAACGTGCAGGAAGAATAAGAGCGTAACCAGGACGATCAGCCCAATAAATAGCCATTTGGCTTGTCTGGCGCTCATAACCTCAAGTTTACCTTCGCTCGCCGACGCCTCAATGAGGCTTTTACCTTACGAAAGTGCACATTACCGGCATCGTCAGCACCTGGCAACTGCCCTTGCAGAATGAGTGGTCTTGTGGAGACCCAAAAATACACCCGCCACACAAACCCTTTGTAAACAGCACAAGGGCGCTCGTGCTGCGCGGCCACGGCTTCTGTTTCGCTAAATATTTGCTATGCGCTTCCGCCCAAGACCTAATTCAGCGGAGCGCTAACTTTACCGCCAACGTCCGCCCTGAATGTACGTCTTATACAATGACCTGTTTTGTCCAGAGGAAAGGATTCCCGAATGAGCAAATTTCTTTCACATCGCCTGCTGTCTTTCAGCGCGGTCCTTCTGCTGACCGCCGCTGCCGCGCTCGCCCAGACGTCGCAATCCGCCCCGCGGAACTCACACCCCGGTTCTCCCCAAAAAGCCGGCGATGCCAAACCCGCTGCCGCGACTGCCTCCGCGGCCCCTGAGCATCCTGCTCCCAAATTCGATATCGCCAACCTCGATAAGACAGTTGACCCTTGCGTGGATTTCTACCAGTACGCCTGCGGCAATTGGATGAAGAACAACCCCATCCCCGGCGACCAGCCGATCTGGCTCAGCTTTGTTGAAGTCTATGAACACAACCTTGTAGTCATGCGGCAGATTCTGGAAAAAGCTTCGGTCAATGATCCCCGGCGTAGCGCGGTCACGCAAAAAATCGGCGACTTCTATGCTTCGTGCATGGACGAGGCCGCCGTCAACAAGGCCGGCGCGGCCCCGTTGAAGCCGGAACTGGACCGCATCGCCGCCGTGAAAGACAAGACCGCGATGATTGAATTGATGGCGCACGAGCAGCTTGTTGGCCCCAATCCGCTGCTCGGTTTTGGCTCCACTCCTGATCTGCACAACGCGGACCTCACCATCGCCAACATTGACCAGAGCGGCTTGTCTTTGCCAGACCGCGATTATTACCTCAAGGATGACGCTCCCACGGTCGCCATCCGCAAGGCCTTTGTCGATCACGTAACAAAAATGCTTACGCTCATGGGCCAATCGCCGGAGCAAGCCGCCCAGAGCGCCGATACCGTCCTGAAAATTGAAACCGAACTGGCCAAAGCCTTTATGGAGCGCACTCTGCGCCGCGACCCCAAAAATCGCGATCATAAAATGACGCTCGCGCAGGCTGAGGCGCTGGGGCCCAATTTCCACCTCGACCGCTATTTTCCCGCCACCGGCGCTCCTTCGTTCACTGAACTCAACGTCGGCAACCCGGACTATTTCAAAAGCGTGAATGCCGTAATTGAATCCACTCCGCTGGACGCGTGGAAGACCTACATGACCTGGCAGATGTTGAATAATGCCACCAGTTGGCTCTCTGACAATTTCGTCCAGGAGGATTTCAAGTTTCAGCAGGCCATTACCGGGCAAAAAGAACTGCCCGTGCGCTGGAAGCGCTGCATCAACGCTACGGACAACGCCCTCGGTGAAGCCTTGGGCCAGCCGTATGTCGACGCCACTTTCGGCGCAGAAGGCAAGGCCCGCATGCTCAAGATGGTGGACGCGCTGGAGAATTCGCTGAAGGGCGACATCACCACCCTGCCATGGATGACTGAAACCACAAAAAAGGAAGCGCTGATCAAGCTGGCCGCCATCCGCAACAAGATCGGCTATCCCGACAAGTGGCGCGACTTCACCAGGCTCACGATTGCGCGTGGAGACCTGCTGGGCAACATTCAGCGCGCCAGCGCATTTGAATCCAACCGGCAGTTGCAGAAGATCGGCAAGCCCGTGGACAAGCAGGAGTGGGGCATGACTCCGCCCACGGTGAATGCCTATTACAGCGGAAGCCGCAATGAGATCGTCTTCCCCGCCGGCATCCTTCAGCCGCCGTTTTTCGATCGCACCATGGATGACGCCGTCAACATGGGCGGTATCGGCCTTGTGATCGGCCATGAACTCACGCACGGCTTTGACGATCAGGGCCGCAAGTTCGATCCCAAAGGCAATCTGCGCGACTGGTGGACCGCCGAGGACGGCAAAGAGTTTGAACAGCGCGCAAGTTGCGTGGCCGATGAATACAGCTCCTTCACCGCCGTGGACGACTTGAAGCTGAATGGCCGCCTGACTCTGGGTGAAAACACGGCGGACAACGGCGGCGCGCGCATTGCCCTGATGGCCTTGCATGACCTGATGGCCCAGGCCAAACAAGACCCCGATAAGAAAGTCGACGGCTACACGCCCGATCAGCGCTTCTTCCTGGGCTTTGGCCGCGTCTGGTGCCAGAACACCACTCCGGAACTTTCACGCATGCTGGTCCGCGTGGACCCGCACTCCCCCGGACGCTGGCGCGTCAACGGCGTAGTGCGCAACATGCCGGAATTCCAGAAGGCATTCGGCTGCAAGGCCGGCCAGACCATGGCGCCGGAAAATGCCTGCCGGGTTTGGTAAGCAGGCGGCAATAGCTATTGGTTTCGGGCCGCTGCCTGGCAAGTATTCGAACAGGGGCGGCCCTGACCTTCCGACCCTCTTCCCCCTGAACTTCCGGGCCATGTACTTAAGTAACTCCCCTATCGTACCGCGATGCTTTCAAGCCCTCTGAACCCCGCGATTTTAGCGGGGTTCAGAGCCATTGCTTTTCCCACTGGCTTGCATGATACTTCTGCCCGCAAGTTCAGAGCTGCTCATTGCCCAAGGCCCCAAAAATCAATCTGCGGAGACACCCGATGCGCCAGCCACTCCCCCGTGCGTTGTACATGGTTCTGTCACTTTTCATCTGCCTTTTCTTCGTCACGTCCGCTTTTGGCCAGACCACGGACCCACAAGCAACGCCGACACCCGATCCCGCGGCCACTCCTGCTCCCGACCCAGGCGCTGCCACAGACGATCCTAACGCCGCTGCGACGGCCTCTTCGACCGACCCGGACCGCATCGATTTAGTCAGCGATACTGACAGCCCTGACCTGCCGTCATTCTTCAAGGGACTGATCGACACAGAGGATTACCTGCGCATGAGGAATGCGCACGTCCGGCGCCTGCGCGGGTTAATGGACCCAAATTTCCAGCCCTGGCGGCGCAACGGCGCTATCAATAGGACCCAGCAACGCGAACAGCAACTTCAGGATGCGGTGGCCACAGGCAGCGGAGATCCTGCGTTTATCGGCCCGCTGGCCCCCAATGCCTCCGCCCCCATAATCCCTGCCAGCCTGATTGCGCCCTGGACCCCGCTCGGGCCTGCGCCGATCCCTAATGGACAGACAACGGGAGTCAGCCAGGCGGTGAGCGGACGTGTGACTGCAATCGTGGTGCATCCTACGAATGAAAACATCGTCTATGTAGGCACAGCGCAGGGCGGTCTCTATCGGTCGCTCAACGGCGGCACTAGCTGGACGCCTTTAACAGACAATGCGCTCTCGCTGGCTATCGGCTCAATCGCCATTGACCCGCTTGACCCCACCACGCTGGTGGTGGGCACCGGCGAAGGCAATCTTTCCGCCGATAGCTTCTTCGGCGTTGGCGTTTACATGATCAAGAACGCTGACACCACGCCACAGCTTCTTGGCCCGTTCAATAAGGATGGCGGCAACAATGACATCTTCACCGGGCGCGCCATCACGCGCGTCCTGGTCAGCCCCACTGACGATAACATTGTCTTCGTCGCTACCACCTCGGGCATAGGCGGCATTGGCGCGGACTCGATTCCCTCGGTCATTACAGCCAACCTGCCTTCGCGTGGCCTGTACCGCTCCACCAATTTCATGTCGCCCAACCCGACCTTCACTAAAATCACCGTGCAGCCGGCGAATGGCGGCAACCGTGGTATTACTGACATCGCTTTTGGCGCCACGCCCAACATTCTGCTGGCTGGAGTAAACGGCTTCAGCACCGGCGGAAACGATGGCGGCATCTGGCGCACCACCAATGCATTTGACGCCATCCCCACTTTCACCAATCAGGTAGTTGTCGGAACAGCAGCGGCGACCATCCAGATCAGGCTGGCTTCAAACACCGTGGGCGGCGTCACCACCATCCTGGCCGCCACGGGTGAAGCCCCGGCGACTACGCCCGCTGCCCCCGGCAACGGCTCAAACTGCGGTGCTCCCGGCTGGGTGCGTCGCTCAACGGACGGCGGCGTGACGTTTGGTCTCGGGCTGATCCAGACCAGCGGCTTCTGCAACACGCAGTGCTTCTATGACATGGCGCCGGCCATGGATCCCACTAATTCCAACATTATTTATCTTGGCGGCTCAGCCAACGCCGATACCAATCCCCCGCGCGCCACCTGCCGCAGCAACGTCCTCACGCGTTCGCTTGACGGCACAAACTTCACCCGCATTGACACTGGCCTGCATGCCGATACGCACGCTGTTGCCGTGTCGCCGTCCAATCCCAGCGTCGTCTATTTCGGCAGCGACGGCGGCGTGTGGCGCTCCTCCAACCAGGGCACCTCATGGTCCAGCATCAATACAGCCGGTTTCAACGCCACGCAGTTCGAGAGCATCGCCCTTCATCCCACGGACCGTAATTTCTCCATCGGCGGCACGCAGGATAACGGTACGCCGTTCCTTCAACCAGACGGTACATGGACCCGCGCTGACTTTGGCGACGGCGGCTTTGCCCTCATCGACCAGACCGCCACAGACACGACAAACGTGACCATGTATCACACCTACTTCAATCAGACCAACAATCTCATCGGCTTTGGTCGCGTCACCACCACCGCCAACGCCCATGACAATGGCTGGAGCTTCCTGGGCTGCAACGGCACCGTGGCCAATAACGGCTTCCGTTGCGCTGATACCGTGCTCTTCTACGCTCCCATGACGCTTGGACCGGGAACGCCGAACACGCTGTACTTTGGCACGGACCGCCTGTACCGCTCCATCAATCGTGGCGGCACCATGACGCTGGTCAGCCAGGGTCCATTCCAGGCGGGAGTTGCCGTCAGCGCCATTGGTATCTCCCGGCAGAATGACAATGTCAGGATTGTCGGCTTGCGCAACGGTGGAGTTTTCGCCACCACCACTGCGGCCAACCCGCTCCTCAACGTCAGGAGCGCCTCCATGCCGGCGAAGTACGTTTCCCGCGCCGTTATCGATCCCAACAACCCGAATACGGCCTATGTCGCATTCTCCGGCTTCGGCATCGCGGGCCAGCAAATCTGGAAGACCACGAACCTCAATGCCAACCCACCCACCTGGACCAATGCGTCCGTCGGCCTGCCCGATGTCCCGGTCAACGGGTTCGTCATTGATCCGCTGAACTCCAACATGCTCTATGCCGGCAGTGACATCGGCGTGTTCGTCTCTTCCAACGGCGGCAATACATGGAACCCCTTCGGCACCGGCTTGCCCCGGGTCGCGGTCTTTGACATGGCTTTCCAGGGCCCGAACCGGCTCGTGCGTATCGCCACCCACGGACGCGGCGCATGGGAAATCGGGGCCGCCAAAGCGCAAGCTCTGGTTACAGTGGCTGCTTCGCCCAACCCCTCCACTTATGGCGACAATGTCACTTTCACCGCCACAGTCGCCCCCAATGGAGTCCTTTCCAACCCGACAGGATCAGTCACCTTTGCCGATGGCTCGCTCACGCTCGGTTCGGCCAGCCTGAGTGGCACAGGTCCGTTTACTGCTACCTTCACCACTTCCCTGCTCTCCGCGGGAACGCACTCCATTACCGCAACTTACAACGGCAACAACATCTTTGACGTAAGTCCATCCGCTCCGGTCAGTGTGGTCGTAAACCCGGCGCCGCTCACGGTCACTGCGGCCAACGCCAGCAAGCTCTATGGACAGGCGAATCCGCCGCTCACCGGCAGCATCGTCGGCATCAAGAATGGTGACAACATCACCGCAACTTACGCCACCACCGCCACCCAGAGCAGCCCGGTGGGAACTTATCCCATCGTGCCCACTCTGGTCGATCCCGATTCCAAGCTGGGCAACTACACCGTGACCAGCGTCAACGGCGCCCTTACCATCAATCCGGCGCCGCTCACCATCACGGCCGATGACGCAACCAAGATCCTGAACGCGCCCAATCCCGCCTTCACCGCCAGCTATAGTGGCTTTGTGCTGGGCGAGGGACCAGGCGTTCTCAGTGGCACTCTGAGCTGCACCACCACTGCGGTCACTAACAGTCCGGTAGGCGGCTATCCCATCACCTGCTCCGGACAAACCTCAACCAACTACGCCATCACCTACGTCGCTGGCACTCTGCATGTGATCTTTGCTCCCAGGGGACTGTGTGACGGAGACCTCGGCCACTCAATCCTGTCGCCAGTCTCTCCGGATGGCAGCAGCGTGTTCAATTTCCGCCGCACCGTTCCCGCAAAATTCCGCGTGTGCGATGCCAACGGAGTTTCAATTGGAACTCCTGGAACGGTCAGCAGCTTCCGCATCATCCAGACCAGTTCCGGGACCGCCTCCACGGTTGTCGATCTGTCTGTCGACTCCCGCACTCCCGATGCCGCGTTCCGTTGGGACCCGACGGCCCAGCAGTGGATCTTCAACATTGACAGCTCGTCCCTGTCTGCCGGATTGACCTATGTATTCCGGATTGGTTTGGCCGATGGTTCAAACATCGACTTCCAGTTCGGCCTCAGATAGGAAGATAGAAAGAGGAAATAGGGGGTACGCAAAGAAGGCGCATGCAACCGTGCATGCGCCTTTTTTTGGTTCTCTTGGTGGTGGTTATTCGGATCAGTGGCATCAGTGTTCATCAGTGGTAAGATTTTCTTCCCCGCCCCTCTTTGCATTTGCCGCTTGTACCCGCCAGAATGGTATGTCGTGAACAACCCCATTGCCGCCTCGCCCGAAGTCAAGCCGCCCGCCCCGGGCGTGGCTGCGTCTTTGGCGCACCAGGAATATTCACGCCGCTTGAAAGACCGTGAATCTACCGCCGCCCAGCTTCAGCGCAAGCACCTTTGGCTCGGCAACGCCCGCATAATCCTGTTCATCGCGATCCTGGTCCAGTGCTGGATCACCGGGAAGACCGGCTTCCCTTCAGTTTTTTGGCTGTTACTGCCGGTTGCGGCTTTCATCGCGCTGGTCGTCGCCCATCGCCGCGTGGTGGTCGACTTAAACTCCGCCAAGCGTGCCGTTGCGGTTTATAGCCGAGGTCTGGCGCGGATCGAAGATCGCTGGGCTGGCAGCGGCGAAACCGGCAACGAATTCAAGGACCCGCTCCATATGTACGCTGAAGACCTGGACATCCTGGGCGATGGCAGTCTCTTTCAGTTGCTCTCCACCGCCCGCACCAACATGGGTAAGCAATGCCTGGCGCGCTGGCTGCTCACTCATGCTGAGCTGCCGGAAATCCGCGAGCGGCAGGCTGCCGTTGCCGAACTGAAATCGCGGCTCGATCTTCGCGAAGACATTGCGGTCGTCGGCGAAAGCGAGCGCATCGCCGCCAAGCCTGAACCGCTGGTCGCCTGGGCTGGCGACGAGAGCGGCCTAAAAGACGGCCGCTGGTGGGCCGCCGCGCTCGCCGCCCTGAGCATCGCCGCGCTGGTTGTTGGCTTCAAGTGGCTCTGGACGCCGTTTGTTGCTTCTCTGCTCATCAACGGCATCATCACCTCCCGCGCCCGCCATCGCCTGGAAAAGATATTTGCCGGCATCGGCGAGACACACAAGGACCTTGATTCCCTGGGGCTCCTGCTGCGCCGCATTGAGGCCGAAAAATTCGAGTCGCCCATGTTGCAGCAATTGCAGGCGCGTTTGCTCACGCACGGCCTGCCTCCTTCGGCCTGCATCGCGCGCCTGGACACGCTGGCCGATCTCGACGACTCCCGCCATAACTGGTTCGTTCGCGTCTTCGATATCCCGCTGCTCTATTCAATGCAGATCGCCTTCGCGCTGGAGCGCTGGCGCCGCACCTACGGCAGCGGCATTGAGGCATGGCTGGACGTGGTTGGAGAAATCGAAACGCTGGCTTCGATTGCCGCCTATTCTTACGAGCACGCTGAGGATCCCTTTCCGGAATTTGCTCCCGCTGAAGCTGAGCCGTGTTTTGAGGGCGACGCCCTCGGCCATCCTCTGCTGCCCGCCGATAAATGCGTGCGCAATGATGTGCGGCTTGGCGGAAACAGCCAGGTCCTTCTTGTCAGCGGATCGAACATGTCCGGCAAGAGCACGTATCTGCGTGTTGTCGGCATCAATTCCGTTCTGGCCATGATGGGAGCGCCCGTCCGGGCCGCTCGCTTGCGGCTTTCCCGCGTATCGGTCGGCGCTTCCATGCGCGTCTCTGACTCGCTGCAGAAAGGCATCTCTCACTTCTATGCGGAGATCAAGCGGCTTCGCCAGGTCGTAGACCTGTCCGCCACACAGCCCACATTATTTCTTCTCGATGAAGTCCTTCAGGGCACCAACTCGCATGACCGCCGCGTCGGCACGGAAGGCGTGCTGCGCACCCTGATTCGCAACTCCGCCATCGGCCTGGTCACGACCCATGACCTTGCTTTGACGTCGCTTGAGGAAGTCTTCCCGGAGCGCGTCCGCAACGCGCATTTTCAGGAACGCTTTGAGGATGATAGCCTTTCCTTCGACTACCGTCTCCGTCCCGGCGTGGTCACCACCAGCAATGGCGTGGAGCTGATGAAGTCCATCGGACTCGATGTCACTTAGGCCGCGCGCCACCGCAGGAAACTTCCCGCGCAAATAATTTCTCAGCCTGCCACTTTGGAGATTTCCTGTGCCGATACTCTGCAAGACGCGGATGAGAAATTTTAATCAAACACTAATCCGCTTCTAAGTCCGCACTGCTGAAATGGCCAAGGCATCAGCAACACGAACAAGGTTCCGTAGTTCCGGCAGGTTTCTTAACAAGGCTGCACTTCTCGGGCCACAGTCGTTTGGAAAGAAAATAATTACACCGCTTTTTGCACTCTGCAGATTGAGCGCACACATTTTGGTGTGGTGGTTGGGTGCTTGGCGTGGGCAGTATTCTGATTCAGCATCACGATCCCGCTAATCGGGTGCGAAGATCAGATGCGGCTCAAGCATTGCCGTTGCTGGTCCGCTCGAACCAGCGCGTCGATCAGCCAGGAACAGGAGACGGCAACAACACGACTGCGGCGCGTTTGGAACGGTGGCTTTTCCTCCCCCAATAGCGTCGGCGTAACGCAGATCGAGGGGCACTCCCGGCCAGGAAGCAATTCCATGCCACAGGACTTGTCTCTGATCTCGGGCGCGTTGCGGTTTCCACCTAGACTGCTTGAAGCAGTGATCCACCACCGGGGAGGCTGGTTTCTTTCTCCAATCAGCCTCCCTATATTTTTTTGGCCCGCCGGCCAATCCCGCGGTAATTTTATGGAGGAGCGGGACGCTTAGCGGCTGGCAGCCGGCTCCGCACTGCGCAGATAAGCGTCTGATTTGTTCAGCCAGTCCTGGCGCGGCGGATAGAACACGTCCATGTCGACCGTGTCCTCAATCGCTTCAGCCTTGTGCGGCATGTGCGGCGGAATGCAGAGCACCTCGCCTGCCCGCACCACAATTTCCTTGCCGTCAATCCAGAACTTCAGCGCGCCTTCAACAATGTATGTGAGCTGCTCGTTTTCATGGCTGTGCTCCGGGACCACGCAGCCTTTTTTCAGCAGGATCTTCGCCAGCATCAGGTTCTCGCCTGTAATCATCTGGCGGTCCAGCAGTGGATTCAGCTTTTCCTGTTCAACATCATTCCAGCGGATGTGTTTAAGCATGGTAATTATTTTAGAATAGCCCGTACCAAAAACACACCTGACCGATATCCCTTCAATATGAAACGAGCAGAAGACAAACCGCGCTGGTATTACGTGGATGAGGCCGGAGATCCAAATTTTTACGGCAAAGGAATGAATGTCATAGTAGGAACAGAAGGCTGTTCGCGCACTTTCTCTCTCGGATTCCTGCGCACCTACGATCCGCAAGCCATTCGCAGCAAACTTGCCGATGTCCGGCTGGAAGTGCTTACAGACCGCTACTTGAAGGACATTCCGTCGATCGTAAAAAGCCAGCGAGCATTTCATGCTAAAGACGATTGTGCAGAAGTGAGAAAGCTGGTCTATTCGGCGTTGGAAAAAATGGATTTTGGAGTACAGGTCGTTGTCGCAAGAAAAGAAGAAAAAATGTTTCGCGAAATACACAAAAAATCACAGGATCGTTTCTATAATTTCTTGGTTGCCAATCTATTTTCCAGACAGCTTCATCTCTCTGCCGAAAACACAATCGTCTTTGCTCGACGCGGCAATAAAACAAAACAGTTTGCACTCCGCCGTGCGGTAGAAATGGGAACAGAAAAGTTTCGAAAGAAATATTCCAGCGCTTCTCTCACGAAGATCGATATCGAAACCAGCCAGCCTGCGCAAGAACCCGTCCTCCAGGCTGTTGATTACGCGCTCTGGGCTGTTCAAAGGGCATTTGAAAAAGGGGAAATGCGCTACTTTGATTTCTTGAGAGACAAAATTGAACTGGTATGGGACATATACGACATCGCTAAGATGAAAGAGGCAAAGAAAACAAAAAGCGGAGAATCCATCATCTATGACCGCAAGAAAAACCCATTCGACATAAAAAAAGTCAGTCCCCTTAGCTCAGCCCCATTGAAGGAGCAACGGCATGAAGCCGACATTCACTAAGGCGAACCGACTCACTTATATGATGCTTTTTTGCGCGAAAAGAGTCAATGTGAAAGACCAAACATTGCACACATGTTTCCAACGGTTTACAGAGGCTTTTGGCATGCCTTATAAAGCCACAGCAGCGTATTGAGCCGGCGATTCTCTTGTTGCGCTCTGCGCGCTATTTCTGCGTTACCGTCAGCTTATGGTAACCAACGGTGGCCAGGTCAATCCTGTCCGGCAAATGGAATTGTGAATCCATGCCTACATTGGGGTACTTGGGAGTAATGTACTTGCCCACAAAGTATTCCAGCGCCATCCTCGGCACCGTGAAGCCATCAATGCTTACCTCGCGCACGTGGACCCGGCCCTGGCCGCCGCTGCCGGCCGCTTCTCCTTCAACCCGCACGTCGTGCTGGCCGCTGAAGACTGAGAGCATTGGGTTGCTCGATTTCTGCCCCGCGCGAATCTCATCGAAATCCACGTTGAGAAAGGCGGTCACCACGCCGGTGCGTCCTTCCATCCTCAGCTTCTTCACGCCCTGGGGAAGAACGATCCTTCCCGCGGCAATGTAATCATTCACTTCTTCTTCGGTCATCACCGTCGGGGCCTGGTCCGGTTGGGCTTTCTCTCCGTTCTGCTGGATGTGGTCCAGCTTCGCCTGCATGCTGTCCGCAAGCCGGTGCCCCTGACCGGCCGCCTGGGAAGACGATTGCCGGGAAAAAGCCGGCCCTCTCTGGACAATGAAGACCACGCTGCCAATCAGCAATATCGTTAGGAAGATTCTGGAAATCATTTTGCTCGTGCGGGAGCTGCCTGGGCCGTCAGCGGTTGCGGCGTAATCTGTGGTTTTTCCAGCGCGCCAGTAATCTCCCACTGGGTACCGCCGGTACTCACCTTTAATTTCGCCTGCTTGTTCGCCAGGGATATGGTTCCGCTCAACACATAGATGCGGCTCTCTGCCTTAAATTTGCTTGGTAATACTTTTAAAGCCTGCCGGTCCAGCTCCACGGCCCCCTGTACACCGTTGAATTTCAGTGGCCGGCCCGCTTCCAGGGCAACCATGCGGGAGCTTCCGTTGCTTACCTGGAACTCTACCCTGCCGCCTGCGCTGGCAGACATTTCCTGGGGCGTTTTGCCTTCAAAGTGGGCTGAATAACTCACCTGGCTCCTGCCGGATAGCCACTGCGATATCTGGCCGACAATGGTATCGGGCGGCGCCACGCGTTCCAGCGCAACTCCCTCAAGCGATCCGGTTCCGCTGTACTTTGGCTGGCTGCCGCTCCAGTCAATCTTCCATTCGCCCTGCGTCGATCCTCCGCCGACTCTTGCAGTCGCGCGGTTCACTATGAGTGAGTGGTCGCCCACCTCCACATGCGCCGCAAATTTCTCCAGCGGGACGTCCGCTATTTTCAGTTCTCCCACTGCGATGCTCCCCTCAGCGCGAAAGTCCGGCAACTTGTTTTCCGGCGCTGAGAGAAAGGGCAGGCTCCATCCTTTTTCCGTATATCCCATCAGGTTGGCCACGTCCGCAACTGCCAGGGAATCCAGGTGCAGGTCAAATTGCAATTTGCAACCCGTGTTGCCGTCGCAATTGATTGGGCTGCTGATCGACCCGGTAAAAGCGATTGGGCTATGCTCGAACTGCCCGGTGATCTTGTTCAGCGTAAGCGCGGTATCGGTGATTTGCGCGTCCGCCTCAGACATCACCAGCCGGTCTTTCAAACCAGGAATCCACGTTGCCGCATTTTGCAGATGGGCTGTGCCGTGAAGTTTAGGAGCGGCAAAGTTCGCCCACGGCCCGCTCACGTTCAAGTCAACTTGCGCTGAAGCCGTGGTGTTCGCAATCTGCGAATTAAATCCCGTGGCCCGGCCAAAGGCCAGAAGCCTTTCCATGGGAACCATGCCTTTGGCGCTCACAAAGTAACCGTTGTTATCCAGGCTGCCCTGCACCTGAAGCGTGGTTGAAGGCCCCATTTGGACGGAAAATGCGTCAACCGTGAGCGAGTTCGCATCATACGCGGCGCTGGGGGCGACCGCTGGAGCTGGCTGCGCCGGCGCGCTCGATTTTTTCTTCTTCACCACCAGCACTGAAGGTGTATCGCCGGCGCCAATGTGGAACCGTACCGCGCTCACCGCAAATGGCTTGTCTCCCGCTGAGGATTGCAGCAGGAACGGCGTTGTCATGCCGGTCCCATGGAAGTCATGGACGCCCGCGCGGGAATGAAATCCGAATGCAGCATTCAGGTCGCCGGTGGCCGTAAAATCTTCGGGCAGAGTGCGGCGCGCCTGCCGCGCCAGCGCCGCCATCAATGACAAGGGGACGCGGTTCGCCACCAATGACACGTCATAGCTATGCGCGCTGGGCGTGAAGTGCGCTGTAACCAGCAGCCCGCCGGTCCCCAGCGGCGTATCGCATTTCAGTCCCAGGATGCCTTTGGCGTAGTCGCCCAGGCACCGTGTTCGTACTCGCGGCATGGCATTGCGATTGATATCGAAGCGGCGGAAGCTGTCCACATTTGCCGTGGCATCGATGCGCAGATCGGCCAGCGGCCCAACCACGTCCGCGCTCGCATCCAGCGCGCCCCGCCACCCTTTGTCGTGCCCCAGCATCAGCGCGGAGAACTGCCCCAGTTGCGCTTTTTCCCATGATACCTGCAACTTCACCGGCATATCGCGCAGGTTGGCTGAGCGCTTCACGTCGCCTTCCAGGCGAACCGTTCCGGTATCGTTCAAGTTCATATCGGTGCGGACGGGATGGCCTTCAAGCCGGAGATGCCACGTGTCTTCTGCCGCCAGCCAGAAGGCAAAATCCGTATTGGTAAGCGCGTAAGGCTTTTTTTCCGGGCCGACCTTTAGATTGATTCGACCCGCGCTGGCTTCAATATAAGGAAAGCGCGAGCGTTGTTCTGCGCTTCGCTTTGCTGTGGGCGCTGTAGGCACCTGCTCAACCCGCAACAACAACGATTCCAGGTTCCAGTGATCGCCCGCATAAACCAGGTTCAGGCTGGGCGGGGTGTTATCATCCGTCAGCTTCAGTTTGGCGATCTCCAGCCTTCCCTGCCATAGCGAGGTCAGACGCAGATCAGCCGTCACCTTGCCGCAAAGCAGCAGCGGCTCCGCGCTGAACTTTGGATCGTCCATGACTTTGAAATCGTAGAGATCGAACCCCGGGCGCGGAAACAGCCGGTACTTGACCGAACCGATCTTCACTTCCCTTCCCAGCGCGGCGCTCAAAGTGGAAGCCAGCCGCTTGCTGAAGCGCGCGCCATTGATGTTCGGGGGAACAAAAATGCACAGCGCCAGCACCACCAGCGCAATCGCGGCGATTTTTTTCTTAGAAGAGGCCATGCTCAGCGCACCAGCCGAAAAACACGGTTCCACCGGGTCAGGCTGAAAAAGTGGACGGTAACATTTACGAATGACGCTATGCGCTCGCCAATCGGTTTGGGCTCGCCAGTTTCTTCAGGGACATCAAACGACCAGAAAACCACCAGCGGGCGGCCGATGATATTCTCGCTGGGGACAAAACCCCAGTAGCGGCTGTCCAGGCTGTTATCGCGATTGTCCCCCATGGCAAAGTAATGGTCCGGAGGAATCACCACTTCGCCGTTTTGGATGCTGCCTGCCAGTGTCGTGGCCCATCCGGGCGCCATTTGGCTGATTCCGTCCGCAATGTTCTGCGGAAACTCATCGCGATACATGTCGTGGTCGCCTCTGCGGATAACAACATACGGCTCTACCTGCCTTACGCCGTTCAGATAGACCACACCGTTGCGCAACCGTATCCGGTCGCCCGGCACGCCGATAATGCGCTTGACTAGGTATATCCCCGGATCAGAGGGATTCGGCGTAAGGAAGACAGCGGTGTCCCCGCGATGAAGTCCGCGGTATGGCAAGAGCCAGCCCAGCTTTCCGCGCCCCAGTGGCGTGAGCCGGTCGACAAACACATGGTCGCCCACCAGCAGCGTCATCTCCATGGACCGTGACGGGATCTCAAAGTGCTGGACCACGAAGGTAAGAATAAAGAGCCCTATAACAAGCACGGACGCAATTCCCGCAATCGACTCCGGCAAGGTCTCTTTCGGGCGCTCGGGTTTTCCCTGGTTCTTCTTAAATAACGGCAACGATATATTCCTGACCTGAATTTGCGATCAATGCACACGATGGAACATTCGGCCCCAGCGCGTCTCATCAAAAAAATGAAAAATCACGTGTACCAGAAAGCCCAGACGGTCGCCCATGGCGGTGCGTTCGTACTGGTCTTTTGGTGTCTTGAATGACCAGTAGATAAATAAGGGCCGGCCAATCACGTTTTCCCTGGGAATGAATCCCCAGTAGCGGCTGTCCAGGCTTACGTCGCGATTGTCGCCCATGCCAAAATAACTATCGGGAGGGACCACCAGGTCGCCTGCTTGGTTGATATGCTCGCGCATTACCGCCGGCCACTCCGCCGTTACCTGGCCCTGCCTGGGAGCGGAGGGAAACTGGTCGCGGTAGGGATTGTAGTCTCCTTGGGAATGGATCATATAGGGCTCAGTCAACTCCTCGCCGTTCCTGTAGACCTTGCCATCGCGCAGGTGGATGCGGTCTCCGGGCACGCCGATAATGCGTTTCACCACGTACATTCCCGGCTCTTTCGGATGAAGAAACACGATAATGTCGCCATGCCGGATCTCCCGGTACGCAAGGAGCGGACCAACGAACCCAGCCTTGGCCGTGGGCGAGAGCCGGTCCACAAACACATGGTCGCCCACCAGCAGCGTCTCCACCATCGACTCAGACGGAATCTCAAACGCCTGGACGATGAACGTAATAATGAACAATCCTGAAACCAGCACTGCCGCGATCCCGGCAATGGATTCAGAAAGACTTTCTTTTGGCTTTTCCGCTTTTTTCTCTTTGGTTTTGGCGAACAAACGGTCGTCCTGATCAGAGTTTTTTTTAGCTCTTCTATTGTTTATCTTTAGATCTTCTTTTTAAAGGTCAACGAACAAGGCGGAACACGCGGTCCCATCGGGCCAACTCCAGCAGATGGGCCAGTGTTGATCCTGAATGGATGAGTTTATCACTGGCACGGCCCGGTTCCGCCCCTTTCACCGAGAGATAGATCACTAAGGGTCTGCCAACGATGTTGGCCCGAGGTACAAATCCCCAGTAACGGCTGTCAAGGCTGTTCTCTCGATTGTCGCCCATCACGAAGTACTGCTCGGCGGGCACCACCAGTTCACCATCGCTCACATAGTTCGCCAGTTCGTAGCGCCAACGGCGATCAATCTCCCGCGAGTAGCCCTGCTGGCTGGGAAAATTGTCGCGGTATCCATCGGGTATCCATTGCTTATGGACCACGTAGCTTTCATGCAACGGCTCGCCGTTCACGTAAACCATCTTGTTGCGCAGCCGGATATGGTCGCCCGGCAAACCGATCACGCGCTTCACCAAAAATTGCGACGCGTCCACAGGATAATAAAAAACTACAATGTCCCCCCGTTTGATCGCGCCATAAGGCAGCAAATGGACCGCGTCCCGCCCTCCGGCAAAATGCAATTTGTCCACCAGTAGAAAGTCTCCCACCAGCAGAGTGTTTTCCATCGATCCGGACGGAATCTGAAACGCCTGCACGATAAACGTAATCACGAAGACGCTGAAAATCACGACAGTGAAAAACGTCTGGATCCCGAACAAGTCGCGCCGCGCATGTTGATGCGGCCTTGTCTCCGCAGACAACTCCTCCGCGGCCGGCTGATCCGCTGGGGATTCCGCGCTCGCCTGCTCGGGCGCCGCCTCAGTTGTCGCAGCCTGTGCGCCCAAAGTCACTTCGTCCCGGATTGGATCGTGATCGTTCATTCGTTCTCAGCCTGGCCCCGCAGGTGTTCAAGCGCCTGCTTGGCCGCCAGTTGTTCCGCTTTCTTTTTTGTTCCGCCTTCGGCGCGGGCCACGTATTCCGGTTTGCTCTGTCCCTGGATATAGATGCGCGCCTCCACGGTAAAGGTCTTGCGATGGTCCGGCCCTTCTTCCTTCACCGTGGCGTAGACAGGCTGCTGACGTCCGCTGGACTGCAGCAACTCCTGCAGTGCCGACTTGAAATCCGTCAGGCTAAATTCGTTATCGCCTTCTGCGGTAATGGCCTCAAGTTCGGACTCCAGAATCTGCCGGATGATGAAGTCGCGCGTTTTTTCCAGCCCAGCATCCAGGTACATCGCTGCGATCACCGCTTCCATTGCATCAGAGAGCAGCGTGCCCTTTGACCGCCCTCCGCTACGCTCCTCGCCGCGGCCCAGGCGGAGATACTGTCCCAGCCCGATCCTTGTTGCCACGCTCACCAGGTGCTCCGCGCTCACCAGGTGCGCCTTGAGCTTAGATAGTTGGCCTTCGTGAAAAGTCGGAAATTTTTCAAACAGAAGCTGGCTGGTGACCAGGCCGAGGACCGCATCACCCAGAAACTCGAATTGCTCATTGTCCTGCTTTTCCGTGGCCGCGTCCGCCCCGCCGGACTTGGACTCTTCATGCGCATGCGAACTGTGCGTGAGCGCCCTCTCCAGCATCTCAGGGCGCTTGAATGTGTGCCCCAGCGCGGATTGCAACGCAGCAAGATCAGGCTTGGTAACGATTGCGTTCACTGGGGCTCCGTTCGAGATTGGTTGCCCGTACGTTTTGCCAGCCCGGACAGCCGCTCGAATTCCACTTCCGCCAGTTGCTGAAGCTCGGGATCGGAGCTGGCAAGCTGCAACGCCTGCTGTATTGAGTCAAGCGCCGCCGCATACTTCTTTCGATGGTCCTGCGCCAGCGCCAGATGGTACCAGATATAGGCATCGGGCCGGACCTTTGCCAGATCGGCTGCGGTCTTCAACTCTTTTTCCGCTCCCGCGTCGTCGCCCGTCTTCAGCTTCATGATTCCCAGCGCGGAATATGCCATCGCCTGGAGCGTCGTCTTGTATAACGGCGCGGTTCCGGAATTGCCTTGGTATCCGGCCTCAGCCGCCTGGATGCCGCGTGCGGCATTGCGCTTGATGGCCGCGATCTTCTTTTCCCGATCACGGTCACGGTCCGTCAGCGAATCTGCCAGCGCAGTCGCGGTAAGGACCAATGCCAAGGGATTGTCAGGATCCAGTTCGAGGACCCGCTCTCCCATGGCCAGCATCTTGCCCGGATTATTCTCCCGCTGGTATTGAAGCATGGCGCTGGAATAAAGGTATCGGCGAAGCTCGCTCGTGGGATAGTTGGCGGCAAAATCGTTGGCGGCTTTTTCTGCGGCTGCGGCGACGGTCAATGCATACGCGGTATTGAAGTCGTCACGCTCCTGCTGGCTTCTGGCCTGGGGCCGTTGTACGTCATTGTTCTCTTGCGCTCCGCTGCCGCTCGCCGGCGACTGCGCCCCAGACTGGACCACCGCAAAAGCCAGCGTCGCCAGGCAGAACAATAGCATTTCCACGAGCGTCCGGCTCCGACGCGTAAACCGTGCTGGTGAGGAAGAAGCCGTAAGTCCTGTGTACTCTGCACTCATAAACACAACTGCATTCTACTTCGGGGCCGGGGCCGGTGAAGGCGCGGTTCCGCCTGTCAGCGTGAGCAGGCGTTTCTGCTCGCCCTGGGCCAGTTCTCTCAGGTCATTATTGGCGCCAATGACCTGTAGCGCATGATCAATTGAGACGAGCGCATCCGCGTATTTCTTCTGGTGGTCCTGGGCCAGCGCCAGATGGTACCAGAGATAGGGATCCGGCTGGCTTACATTTAGGCTGGTTGAGAGCTTCAGCTCATTCTCCGCTGTGGCATCATCACCGGTTTTCAGGGCAATGATTCCCAGCGCCGAATGGGCCATTGACCGCAACGTGCTCTTGTATGCCGTCACCTGCTCGGGCGTCGCGTTGGCGGGGGGCACAAAGCCTGAATCCACTGTATCCAGCGCGTGCGTCGCGTTCTTCCTGGCTCGCGCGATTTTTGCCTGCTTGTCTGCATCGGTGTCGTTCAGGCCGTCGGCAAGGACCGTCGCTGTGAGTACCAGCGCGATGGAGTTGTCGGGATCAAGCTGCAACACCTTCTCTCCCACGCTCAGCATCTTTGCCGGATTATTTTCGTTTTGGAACTCATGCATCGCCTTCGCATACAGAAAGGCCTTCAATTCGCTGTCAGGATATTTGGCCGCGAAATCATCCGCCGCCTTCTCTGACGCGGCCCCGCCCGCGGTGGCATACGCGGCGTTGTAATCGTTGAATTCAGGATGCGTCTTGGCCTGGGGCACGTGCTTGCCCGCTGGCGCCTGTTTGCTGTTGCTGCCGGACGGCTGCTGCGCCGGCAAAGCTGCGCCAAAGCACCCAAGCAACAGAAGTAGAGCGATGTGAAATCTCTTCATGGCTTGGCCGCTCTTCCCGTCTGGTATGGCGCGGCCAGTCCGCGTTCTGCCGCGGCCCGTGTATCAGCGGAAGGATCGCCCGCCGCCAGCGCCGCCCGGTAATGCTGGGTGGCAACATCCCGATTCTGCTGGATGTCGAATATCCTGCCGAGATAGATATGGCTCCAGGCCAGCATCCGGGGATCGTGCACGGATTCGACCGCCTGTTCAAAGCTCAGCCGCGCGTCTTCCATTTTCCCGGAAAGGGTGGCAATCCTGGCCAAAATGAATGCAGCGTGCCCCGGACCATCGCCACCATGGTTATGCGCCAAGACCTGATTGGCGAGTTTTTGCGCTCCTTCAAGATCGCTGGCTGAAAGTTTTTGTTCCGCCATGTTCAGCAGCCTGTCTTCATCCGGCGCCGGCTGCATCGCGCTCACAATCTCCGGCGTGGCCTGGTCCCGAAACACAACTTCGCGCGCTCTCTTGCGCTCCCGGTCCAGGCTGATGGTGTGCAGAAGGTTGCCGTAGGCATTTTTCAGCCCGGTGGAATCTTTTTCAAAGTCGCCTAATTGCTCATAAAATGCCCGCGTCAGGACGAATCCCTCTTCCACGGAGCGCTGCACGTAGGCGTTGCGCGCCGATTCATTGGTCTTGGGAATCGTGGTGCGCGCCTCAATAGCGCGGATCAGGCACTCATTCACCATGAGCGAGATGTCGTTCTTAAACGACGTTCCCATCGGCGCCGTGCGCACGTTTTCAAGGATCGGCTCCAGAAGCTTCAATGAGTTCCCGTGCGAGAGCGCCAGCGGATCGAGCACGAAATGCAGGTAGGTGTGGCGAATCTCAGGAAAACGCACGTGCTTTTCCCGGTCTGGCGAGATCACCATGAAGTAGTTGCTGCTGAAATTTCTTGAATCCACCTGCGCCGGAGACAGCAAGGGCTCCAGATAAATCACAAACCTCTGACCGGGATAATTGCTGAAAGGCACCTTCAGATAAAGGTCGGTCTGCGTAAGCACCTGGGAAACGGGATCGTGGAGCTGGCTTACCAGCGCCACGTATTCCTCCTGATGCTTCTGCCACAGCGTATGCATTCCCGCTGCCTGATAGAACTTTTGCAGCAGTGAGACCACGCCTAATACGCGTGCCGCGTCCGGCGCCAAATCAGCTTCTGAAAGTGTTGGAGCAAATCCCGGGGGAGGGCCCAGGTCCAGGGCGAGTGATAGATAAGGCGCCACGTCGTTGTCCCTGCCCGGCTGCTGGTGGTCGATCCAGAATTGGCAGATCGCATTGCGGGCCTGTTTTGCCTGGGGCGATTGCGCAACCGCGTTTTGCACTTCTGTGCGCACGGTCTGGCGCAGCGGCATGGAGCTTTCCAGACCCAGGTCATAGCCGCAGGTATTCAAGGCCGCTGCCAGGGTAAAGAATGTCTCGTTGACTTCTAACTGCGCCTTGGTGGTCTGGCCCAAAGCCGTTCCGCGGGCCGCGGCCAGCAACAGCACAGAGCAAAGAAAAGGTTGAAATTTCCGCCTCAGGGTTCCCCTCCAAATGTGTGGGAAACTTAAGTTTAGGCCAGAAAAACAGACGGGGTCAAACACCTGGTTTGACCCCTCTGAATAGCCGGATAGCCTACCCCTTCACGTTAATGTGAGAGAAGGACATGATCGCCTTGCCAGGGACAGGATGGCCAAAGGACTGGGCTGGGGCAAAGATGGTGAACAACAGGGCCCGGTTTAACTGCGCCCGCACCTCTTCATCGTCGCGGCCGGAGATGATGCGGTAGTTTTCCACAAAGCCGCGTGCATCGACATAGGTTTCAATGACCACCGGCGAATCCAGGTTCAACTGCGGCTCAGGGTACTCTGAGAGCTGCAGGCGGGGCGGTGTGTAAAAGGTTGAGGGTACATCGTCATTGGCGCTGACCTGGGCCGGTACCAGCAGCACCATCAAGCTGCCAAAGAAGATGACGGCGGAAAGTACGCCGGCCGTCGCTGGAACCATGAAGCCCTGGAAAGCATTTTCCAGCCGCATGGCATAACGCTGGAACAAGCCCAGTGAGTTGCGCGAACGGTCCCGGGAAATGGCAACGCGGATCTTCAGCGCCAGGTCAGAGGGGGGCTGACGGCGTCCGAGCGACGAAACTAACGAGCGTGTATTTTCCAAAAGTACGTACTCTTGCTGGCAGCCCGCGCACTGCTCCAGGTGGCCGGAGATTTCGTGCATCTCCGTGCCGCTTACGGCGCGGTCCAGATAGGATGAGAACAAAGGCCGGGCCTCTGTGCATCTCATGACTGTGCCTCCACTTCTGATTGCGCCGGCGGACCATGTTTCAAGGCCGGCTTGCTTCCCCCCACTTCAGCACCCATTTCCTTGACGAAACTTTCCAGTCTCTTCTTCAATGCATCGCGGCCACGGATCAGCCGGGACTTTACCGTTCCCAGCGAAATCTGAAGCACTTCTGCAATCTCCTCATAGGCGAGCCCTTCAATATCGCGCAGTACCACGGTCGTACGATAAGGCTCGGCGATCTGTTTCAACTCCAGTTCCACCCGCGCTCGAACTTCTTCATGGGCCAGAATCTCCATGGGCGATTCGCCCCTGTCCGCAAGGGTGTCGCACAGGCCAAAGGTGTTCCCGTCCTCATCCGTGTGCGCTTCCATGGAAGTCTCTTTGCTCTTGTGCCGGAACCACCAGCGCCTCTGGTTGGAAGCTTCATGAATGGCGATGCGGTAGAGCCACGTCTTCAGGCTGCACTCGCCGTTGAAGCGCGTCATGCCGCGAAATACTTTAAGAAAGACTTCCTGTGTGGTGTCCGCGGCATCCGCGGGGTCGGTCAGAATGCGGTACACAAGGCTGTAAATCGGCTGGTGATAATGGGCCACAAGCCAGTTGTAAGCCTCTTCAGAGCCCGCTTTCAGCTCCGCCACAATAGAGGCTTCTTCGGCCCTGACGCCGATTGCGCTGGCTATGTTTCCCAATGCTGTTACTCCCGCCATCTTTTGCATGGCGTCACCCCAATTTTCTCAAGATATGGGCGCCGCTACAACTGATATTGCCGTAACGGCAGTAACCAAGCCCATGGGATACAGCAATTCCTTCATGTAGATAGAACCCACTGGCCCCTGACAAGTTCCAGAAACTTGGCTTTTAGTGAGGCGTGACCGCCGATTGGGTAGGCGGCGCCGGAGTGGCAGCAGCGGGTGGGCTGGAAGCCTTTTTCTTTGTTGGTTTTGCGCGCTTTTTGGCGGGAGCCGGCGGCGGATCCGTATCGTCAATTACCACCACTTTTTTTCCAGGAACAACCGTGCCCAGGTGCCCCTGGGTTGGCAGGGTTCCGGGTGCCGGGCGGTTCGCGCTTTCCAATTTCACCGCCGCCTGCTCTATATAGATCGAGAGGTTTTGCCGCGCCGTATCGAGGGCAGCGGCGTCTGTTGCCAGCGGCTCATATTCTTCTTTTTTTCCCAGGCCGCCGGCGGCATCCGCCAGCGAACTCAGAAATTCATAAAGGACGTTCAGATTGTGGTAGAGCTTGAAGCTGGCCACAACGCCGCCCCGGCTGGATTGCACATCGTTCACCAACCCCGGCACGGCATTGGCAATGTTCTTCTGCAACGAATCAGCCACCTGCTGTAACTGCTGCTTCTGCGCGGAATCGGTCTTCCACTTTTCGATTCTCAGTTTGCCAATATCGACGCTCGCGGAGCTTGCTGCCTGCTGGATTTGCAGCACAATTGCATTCAGGTCCGGGCCCTGCGGGGCCGGACGGGTTTGCGGAATCGGGGCAGCTTGCGTTTGCGGTTGCGCCATCGCGCCGGAACCGGCGCAAAATAGCAGAACGATGATTGCCGGTAACGCCGTTTTCATGGGGGGAACACTCCTGCCTTATTTGAGATGAGGATCGCCGATCCAAGGGTTACTTCAATCTTGGCCTTTACCCGACCGCGACGGAAGGCGAAGCCATTCAAACGCCATCCAATAGGATACACAAGAGCCGCCCGACCCTGCCGCGGAGGGCCTTAATAAGGAGCTTTTCGCGCGGCGCCAGACTGGAACAAGGAGCGCTTCCCTCGCCCTTCTGGCGTGGCCAAAGTTAAGAATTGTTGGCCCCCTCAGCCACTCGAATCCTGCCCTCGCGACCAGCATCTAAATAATTAACTAAACAGTTAACCTTGAAGGAGAAGAGGCCATGAAGAGAGGTCTTCATACATTCTTAACCGCAGTTCTGGCTCTGGGAACCACGGGATTGGCAATGGCCAGTTCTACGGATCAGGGCGTCCAAACGGTCAATTCGAACACACGGCTGGAGCAACGGCTTTCCAGCCAGGTCCGGCATGAGCTGAATATGATTCCGCAATTCACGGTGTTCGATAATCTGGCCTTTCGCGTGGACGGCAGCACTGTCACCCTCCTGGGCCAGGTCCGCGATGCCATTGTCAAGGATTCCGCCCAGGCCCGCGTCAAGCGCCTGGAAGGCGTGGAGCGCGTGGACAACCAGATTGAGATATTGCCGGCGTCATTCAATGACGATCGCATCCGTCGCCGGGTGGCCCGGGCAGTATTTAACGATCCCCGTTTGTTCAACTACGGGATCCAATCCACGCCGCCGATCCACATCATCGTAAAGAACGGACATGTAAACCTGGAAGGCATAGTGCGGACACAGACAGATAAAAACGATGCCTTCATTCGCGCCAACGGCGTGCCCGGGGTGTTTTCAGTGCAGAACAATTTGCAGGTGGAGCAACCGAAAAAAGGCTAACACTAAGCAATTCACCCGAAGGAGACGCAGCGCGCTGCGTCTCTTTTTTTGCCATTTTTGTTCCATAGTCTTTTCCTATAGCTCCTAAGCATGGCATTTTCCACAGTGCATCCTTGCAGCCCTGCGGATTTGGAAAGTTCCATCGCGCTCGAATCAGCGATTCGCAAGATAAACATTAGAATTTACTTAGAACTCCTTATTGACCGCCTTGGCTGGCGGATTTACTATCCGACCACGTTTTTCAAGCAACATGCTTAGGGAAAAGGATTTGCGCTAAAAATCCTTTTGACGATTAATCAAAAACCGAGGTCGTCTCGGGGCCCGTTGGCGCGGAAGAAATCCGAGTACGTGCCCTGTCTCAAGATGTCCTTGTCAGAAATTCCGGATCTTTCAACCACGTAGGATTTTGTCTCCGCGGCACGCGCAACGGAGAGATTGCATACGTGTCCCCCGAAAGCCAACCTCAAACTTGAGCTAAGACGGAAGAGGAGCCTGTATGTATTTCAACGCAAATGGCGAGAAAGTTTCTCGCGCACGATGGAAAGAAATGTACAACGCCTTCAAGAACCGGCAGGAACTGGTAAAAGCCGGGTTAACCAGCCGCCGCGATCTGATGAAAATGGGCCTGCTGACCAGCGCCGGCATGCTGATTGCAAAAAAAGGACTGAGTACGCGCGCATGGGCCGACACGTGGGGCAGCGGCAATTGCTATTCCGGAAACAGCGGTTGCGGCAATTGCGCCAGCCCCACGACCCGTCCGTGGGTAATGAACATGCCGATTCCACCGGTGAAGCAGCCCATCGCACTCTCCGCTCTGACGGGACCGGCGCCGACCATCGCTCCCAACAATGCCATCAATCCCGCAACAGGCATTGCGTATGAAGGCCGCACGCGGGCGCACCAGTCTCCCATCGGCAGCAATGGGAACCTTCCCTTCCCCGCCGCCACCATTTATCAGGTAAATCAGCAGGTGGCGAACGTGAACATGTCACCCGACCTGCCGATGCAGAGAATGTGGACCTTCGATGGCATGAGCCCGGGGCCGACCTACGTGGGCCACTACGGCACGCCGATCCTGATCCGCAATTACAACAATCTGCCCTCGGACAATGGCGGGTTCGGAATCAACTCGGTTTCAACACACCTGCACAATGGACACACTCCCTCGGAAAGCGACGGATTCCCTTGCGACTACTTTGCTTCCGGCCAGTATTACGATCAGTATTATCCCAACCAGCTTGCCGGCTTTCTCTCTGATCACGTCTCCACCAATGGCGACATCAATGAGGCGCTGAGCACGTTGTGGTATCACGACCACCGCGAAGGCTTCACCTCGCAAAATGTCTACAAGGGACTAGTGGGGCATTACATTCTGTTCAATAACTACGATACGGGCGACGAAACCACTGGCTTCCGTTTGCCGTCGTTCCCCACGTATGACATCCCCATGATGTTTGCCGACCGCTGCTTTGACGCGACCACCGGCGACCTGGTGTTTGACACGTTCAACACCGATGGCATTCTGGGCGACAAGTTCCTGGTAAACGGAGTGATACAGCCGGTGCTGCACGTCAGCCCGCGGCGGTATCGTTTCCGCTGGATCAACACCGGGCCGTCGCGCTTCCTGCAGCTCTACCTGACAGACCTGGCGAATCCCTCGACCTCGCAGCCGTTCTACCAGATATCGAATGACGGAAACCTGTTGCCGAAACCCGTGCAGGTTCCCGCCGTCGCGCTGGGAGTGGCGGAACGCGCGGACGTGATCATCGATTTCTCACAGTACGCCGGCAAGACCATCTACATTGAGAATCGTCTGAACCAGCCGAACGGGCAGGGCGGACCGACAGGATCGGTGGTGAGCGGCGGTCAGGGCTTCCTGATGCTGCAGATCGTAGTGGACCAGCCCACGGCTGTCGACAACAGTGTGAATCCCGCAACGCTGCCGAGCTACTATGCTCTCCCCAGCGTGAGCGCCTCTCCGCGGGTCACGCGCAATTTCAACTTCGACCAGGGCTGGAACGGCCAGTGGACGATCAACAGCAAGCTGTTCAGTTGCAACACCGCGCGATTTACCGTGCAACAGAACAGCCTGGAGCAGTGGAACCTCTCTAATGGATGGAACTGGTCACACCCCATCCACGTGCACATGGAAGAGCACCAGGTCACCAAAGGGGCGCCGGGTCTCTACGGCAGCAGTACCGATGATTCCAGCAATTACAGCAGGTGGAGCAGTGAATACTGCTGGTCCGGCTGCAGTACCAGTACGCCCTCGGGAGTGAATCTGGCCCGCAAGGATACGGTCCGCCTGGTGCCCAAGGCCAGCGCCACCATCAAGATGCGTTTCCGCGACTGGCTGGGCCGCTACGTAATGCACTGTCATAACGTGATCCATGAGGACCACTCGATGATGCTGCGGTTCGACGTGGGCGCCACCGGCGACACCAATAGCAATCCGTAAACCGGCATGCAGCAGCGTGCGGCTGCATGCTGCTGCCCAATCTCAGCAGAAGCTGAAAGGAGTCTTGCAAATGTCAGAGCTAAGCAGAAGAAAGTTGTTCGCCGGATTTGCGGTCGCGCCTTTTGCGGGAATGTTCACGGCACGCGCCGATGAGCTGGCACCGGCACAATCGCACAAGTTCGCGGCCCGGCTCTCTGGACGTGAAATGATGCGCAAACGTTACTTCCCCAACGTGGAGTTGGTCACGCACCATGGGCAGAAGGTAAGGCTGTATGACGATCTGCTCAAGGACAAAATCCTGGTTCTGAACCTGATGTACGCGGATTGCCAGGGCGTCTGTCCAACGATCACGGCAAATCTGAAGCGGGTACAGAAAATCCTGAAAGAGCAAATCAACCATGAGGTCTTCATTTATTCCATGACGCTCAAGCCGGAGGAAGACACGCCGGCCAAGCTCAGGGAGTACGTGAAGATGCATAGCATCAACGACAAGAACTGGACCTTCCTCACGGGCAAACCGGAAGAGGTGGACATGTTACGCCACATGCTTGGCTTCGCCGACCCCAATCCCGAGGTCGATAAGGACAAGTCAAAACACAGCGGCATGCTGCGCTATGGCAATGAACCCATGGCTCTCTGGGGAACGTGCCAGGGTAGCGGTGAGCCGGCGTGGATCGCCCAGGAGATCGGGTTCGCCATCCCACGCCAGTTCAAGAAACATCCTGCGATCAACGAATAACGTTTTGTTGCGGTAAGAAAACCGGGGTCTCTCACGAGACCCCGGCTTTTTACTTGATTCGTTGATCGTTTATTTGTCGTCTTTGCCCTGACCGTGACCGTTGTCATCGCCTTCCTCAGGGGGTTGTTCATCATCGCCGTTCATACGGCGTGCTAGTTCAGGATACTCAGGCGGGACACTGGCCTTGATTTTGCGCTGGGCCTCCTGCCCTGACAGCGGATTCGTGGCAGAGAACATGAGCAAGAGTGCTGCGCAACCCAACGCTTCTTTATGATGTGCAGCAATTTCGCCGCCTTGGCTACTTCTTAATCTTTGTTCTTGGGCCGGCCTACTAAAACGTCAAACGTGCTCCCAGTTGCACCTGCCGTGGTCCGCCAAAACGCGTAGTAAGAGGAGAGAACAGCGGCTGCCCAGCTGTGGCGACCGGAGCAGCCGAAGTTCCGAATGCGCTGGTTGAATCCGGTCCAAAGTATCGGTTGCTGTTGTGCGTGACGTTGAAGAAGTCGGCATACACACTCAGGTTGACTCGTTCCCGTACGTGGAATGCCTTCAGGACACGCATATTGAGGTCCGCAAACGGTGTTCCCCGCATGCTGTTGCGCCCGGCGACATGCCCGTTGATGATGGCACGGTCGTTGGCGTCATTCCCGTCATTCTGTGTATCGAATCCAATCACCGGAGTGAAAGGCATCGCGGAGTTCACCAGGGAGATTGCGCTTACGGCGAATCCGTACGGAAGGTCCAGAATGCTGGTCAACCGGAAACTGTTACGGATATCGTTCTTGGACCACGACGCTTCCATCTGAGGAGCGAAGGGATCGAGCGCCGGATCCTTGTCGAACACGTGTTCGCTTGAATCGTCGTCACGGTTCCATGCCAGCGTGTAGCCCGCCTGGAACTGTAATCTCCGGCCCATGCGCTTATTCACGATGAAATCAAATGCGGAATAGGTCGAGTGGGCTTCCGATTGGTTAATCGAAACCGGTCCGAGCAAGGGATTGGGCCGCGTTAGAGGAAAGATGGGCATGCCGGTGGCATCGAACGTCGGCGGGAAGAGATTGGTGTCCAGCCGGCGCTGCAGGCCCCA
>DASSXL010000104.1:0-3723 GCA_035703825.1 Candidatus Angelobacter sp. | reverse complement strand
GAAGCCACGCTGATAGATTCGCACGCGCTGGTCGGCTCGTGCGCGCAGATCGGGAAACGCGTGCACCTGAGCGCGGCCGCGCAGATTGGCGGCGTTCTGGAGCCGGTGGGCGCTTCTCCCGTGATTATTGAAGATGACGTGCTTGTGGGCGGCAACTGCGGCGTCTATGAAGGCACGCAGGTTCTGAGCGGCGCGGTGTTGGGCGCAGGCGTGGTTCTTACCCGCGCTACTCCGGTTTATGACATCGTGCGCGAACAGGTTTACCGCTCGTCGGGCGATGCACCGCTAATCATTCCCGAGAATGCCGTTGTCGTGCCGGGATCGCGCGCCATCACCAAGGGGAAAGCTGCGGAGTGGGGACTTTCGCTCTATACGCCGGTCATCGTGAAATATCGCGACGAAAAGACCCAGGGATCGATTGAATTGGAGGACCTGCTGCGGTGATCTCCACGCAAAGGAAAACCCACCACAGGTACGCGGAAACTGCGGAGCACGCATGAATGAACCGCTCTCAATCCAGCAGCAGGTTGAGAGTCTAATATCGCCTCTTGTGGGAAAGCACCTGTGGGATGCGGGACGGGCCGCTGACCTGCTGTGGCTTGCGCTGGGCCCGCGCCAGACCATTCAGGATTTTCGCGGCATGCCCCGGGAAGTTGGGGAATACGCCCTGCACGTGCAATGCGCGTGGCGCTTTGTGCAAGGCGAAAAGATTGTGGTGGGCAATCGCGATCTGTACTACCCGCGCGGTTATCGCGACGCAAAAGACGGGATTCCGCAGGGGTTCGATTGGGACGTGCAGGGGGCCAACCGCTGCGATGAAATGCTGTCCGAGCTGTTTGCAGGCGGAGCAAAGCAGTTTGTTGTGCAGCGGATTGACGTGGGACGTGCAGGGGAGCTGGCATTGATGCTGGAAGGCGGTCTTACATTGCAGATATTTCCCAACGATTCACTGGTTGGCGAGCATTGGCGTCTCTTCAGGCCCGGCAGCGATGAGCCTCATGCGGTTTTTACCGGGGAAGGGCTTGAGCGCCACTGAGATAATGAAGGCCCGCGCAAGCAGATAACACAAAGGCGTTTCAATGAAAACTTGGCAGAGTAGATTTTTGGTTGCATTCCTGGCGTTGGCCGGCATCGCCTCCCTCTTGTGGGCCATGACTCACTACACCGGTGTGGCCATCCATCCTTATTTGCAGGCGGGGGTCCGCTGGGCTGCGATTGTTGCTCTTTGTGGCTATGCGTTTGTTCGCCGCTCGCTTACTCCCTGGATTTTTGCCGGCATGCTGCTGGGTGCGGAGCTGGGCCATGAAATGGGCAAGCAAGCGGCAAATCTTCAGGTCCTGAGCGGTATCTTTCTCAAGCTGGTCAAGACCATTGTTGCGCCGCTGATCTTCAGCACGCTGGTGGTGGGCATCGCCAGCCATTCCAACCTGAAGCAGGTTGGGCGCATGGGGCTTAAGGCGCTGCTTTATTTCGAGCTCGTCACTACCATAGCGCTGTTCATCGGGCTGGGAGCAATCAATCTCACGCAGGCTGGGGTGGGCGTTCCGCAGCCCAGCGCAGGCGCCGCATCGGCCGTCGCGGCGCAGCCGCAGAAATGGACTGATATTGTCCTGCATATTTTTCCGGAAAACATAGCCAAGTCCGTGGCTGAAGGCCAGATTCTGCAAATCGTGGTCTTTAGCGTGATCTTTGGAATTGCGCTGGCCCAGATTGGCGAAGAGAAGCGCCGCCCCATGCTGGCCTTTTGCGAGAGCCTCTCCGAGCTGATGTTCAAGTTCACCAACATCGTCATGCTTTTTGCCCCGATTGGCGTGGCCGGCGCCATGGCATACACGGTGGGCACCATGGGTTTTGGCGTGATGGGCAACCTGGTCAAGCTGCTGCTCACGCTTTACGCCGCTCTCATTGTGTTCATACTGGGCGTCCTGCTGCCGATTGCCTGGATCGCACGGATTCCTCTCAGGCGCTTTGTCCGAGCCGTGGCCGAACCGTTTTCCATCGCCTTTGCCACCGCCAGTTCTGAGGCAGCCCTGCCCCGCGCGCTGGAGAACATGGAAGCCTTTGGCGTGCCCAAGCAGATCGTGGCTTTTGTTCTGCCTACCGGCTACAGCTTCAACATGGACGGCAGCACGCTGTATTTGTCACTGGCTTCCATCTTTGTGGCCCAGGCGGCGGGCATTCATCTAAGCTTCAGCCAGCAGCTCATTATGATCTTCACCCTCATGGTCACCAGCAAGGGAACGGCCGGCGTTCCGCGCGCCGTGCTGGTGATCCTGCTGGGAACGCTTGACTCCTTCCACCTGCCGGTCTGGCCCGTGTTGCTGATTCTTGGCATTGACCAGTTCATGGACATGGCGCGCACCGCCACCAACGTTCTGGGCAACTGCCTGGCCAGCGCCGTAATTGCGCGATGGGAAGGTGAGTTTGGGACGGAAACTCCTTCTGAGACCGTGATAGGTGCTATGGCACAATAGCAACCACGTTTCACGACCGCACCGGCGCGCACCTGCGTCAACCGGAACCGCACTTTCGCTGGCTGGCGGCGAGATCACGCAAGTGGAAGGTTGCTGACGCTCTAGGGATTGAGGTGCGAAATGCTCAGCGGATAGGAAGCGATCAGGTGCTTGGCCTGGTCGCTATCGATCGGATCAAAATCGAAGAGCCTTTGCTCAAGAAAAACTCGTGTGCGGAAGTAGTAGACCTTCCCCGCTTCCGCTGTGAAATGCACCAGCGCCACCATCGGCCCCGGAGTCGCACACATATGATGCTCGCCCGGCTCCACGAGAACGGAGAAATAGGAATTGCGTTTGTTGGCGCCAACCCACGCTCCATCCACCCCGATCTTCGTTGTCACACAACCCCCGATGCAACTCACCTCGCCGATCTCCTGGATGAAATAGACCCGGGCCTTTCCGGATTCAGGCTGCACGAGCGTGTGTTGGGATTTGTCCAGCTTAACGTCAAAGCTCGCATCTTGAGGACCGCAGGCCGCCACAGCCACGGCAGATTGGCTCTGGGCAAGTGGGGAGGCTGCTAGAAGCAGCATGACGAGAGTAATTCTCATAGCTTTCCTCCAGCGGACGTTCGAGTTCTAGAACTGCGTCCTACAGATTCCTTGCTGGCTTTTCGTAATCGGGCCTGCGCTAACAATGATAGAAGGGGAGATTGCTCCTGCAAACCCAAGTTTCACAAAGTACGGCAAAGATTGATTAACGATTCATGGTCTTCTGGCGCGGTTTGAGCAAATCCGCCCTTCTCCTGATAGCATCATCTGTTGACCATGCCCTCTCATAAACTCCATCTTGTGCCCCTTGGCGGTCTTGGCGAATTCGGAATGAACTGCATGGCCGTACGCTACGGTGACGACATTATCGTCATCGACGCCGGCCTTATGTTCCCCGAATCCGAACTGCTCGGGGTGGATATAGTCGTACCCGACATTACGTATCTCATCCAGAACCGCGATAAAGTCCGCGGCATTGTTTTGACCCACGGTCATGAAGACCACATAGGCGCCCTGCCCTGGGTGCTTACGGAACTGCGAGTGCCGGTCTTTGGCACCGAGTTCACGCTGGCGCTGGTGGAAAACAAGCTGGAAGAGCACGGCCTGCTCGATGACGCTGACCTGCGCGAGATCCGCGCCGGAACGCGCTTCAACCTGGGGCCATTCACCATCAATCCCATCCAGGTCACGCATAGCCTGGTGGATTGCGTGGCGCTGGC
>DASSXL010000092.1:0-51997 GCA_035703825.1 Candidatus Angelobacter sp. | reverse complement strand
GGGTACGCGCAGAATGGGGCGTAGAGGACGACGAAGTGCTAATCGGGATGGCGGGCAGGGTAACACGCTGGAAAGGGCAGTCGGTTTTTGTGCAGGCCGCGAAGCTCATTGCTGAGGGGCGTCCGCAGGTTAAGTTCGCCGCTGTCGGGGGAGTATTCGATACTGAGAAGTTTTATATGGACCGGTTTCGCAAGGAAGTGCGGGACGCGGGACTCGAAAACAGACTGACCATCAACGATTTTCGCGCTGACATGCCCGACGTCTTCGCTGCCCTTGATATTTTTGTTTTGCCCTCGATTTTGCCGGAGCCGTTCGGGCTCGTAGTGATCGAAGCCATGGCATCGGGTAAGCCAGTGGTTGCGACCGCGCCCGGAGGCCCTTCAGAAACTGTTGTAGACGGTGAAACCGGGTTTCTTGTTCCACCTTCTGATGCGTCCGCGATAGCTAAGGCTTTGGAAGAATTGCTGGCCGACCCGCAGAAGCGCATAAGCATGGGAGAAGCTGGGAGACGCCGGGCCCGCGAAGTATTTTCGCTTCCTCGATATGTGGCGGAGTTCGAAGAACTGTATGAGGCGGTCTTGAGAGAAAAGTTAGTCACGGTTCCAAGTTTCGCCAAGTGATGAAGCATCGCCCTTGCATGCTCATAAGGCTTGAAGCGAAAGCCTTGCAACTCTTTAGGCGGGCCTGATTCGAGCCGCTCAGCCCAGCCTGGCCAAAACTTTTTCCGATACGTTGCCGCCACAGATCACCACTGCCGCTCTCTTTCCACGGTAATGTTGGGCTTCTTTCATACATGCAGCCACTGCCACGCCAGCCGCTCCTTCGATGACCCAGCCTCGCAGTGCGCGCACGGTGCGCATCGCGCCAAGAATCTCATCTTCTGAAACCAGCACTGAACGGTCGATCACGCGGGCGCAGACATCCAGGGTCACGGAGCCAGGTTCCAGGCCGCCGGCTGTACTTTCAGAGAGCGTGGGTTGCTCGGGAAAGTCAAGGATGCGTCCAGCCTTGATCGATTCTTGCAGCACGCGTGAGTTTTCCGGCCAGCAGCCGACGATCTCCGTGGCAGGCGAAGCATGATGCATGTAAGCCCCAATGCCCCCAATGAGGCCACCGCCGCCTACCGCCACGAACAGGGCATCGATCTGGGGAACGACCTGACGCAATAATTCAACTGCGATGGTGCCTTGGCCAGCCATGACCTGCTCGTCGTTATAAGGTGAGATGAAGATCCTGCCCTGCTCGGTGGCAGCGGCACGCGCAGCCAGTTCAGCTTCAAGCGGGTCATCCCCCGCACGCTGGATGTGGGCGCCGTATTCTTCTATCCGCCTGGCCTTGGCGGGCGATACATGCGTTGAGACGTACACCTCAGCGGAGATGCCGGCGCGCCGGGCGGACGCAGCCACTCCCAGCCCGTGATTGCCATTGGAAGCCGCAATCACACCCCGCGCTGCTTGTTCGGAAGTGAGAGAAAGAATCTTATTGCTGGCGCCGCGAAGCTTGAAAGAGCCCGTCTGCTGCAGGTTTTCCAGTTTGAAGATGACATCCACGCCGGCATCGGGAAGCAGGCCGGTAATCGGCTCGACTGGCGTTTCAGTTACGGACTGCCGGATTCTGTCTGCCGCCTCCGCAACTTGCCTCGCCAGATCGGCGATGGCTGGCGGCAATTGCCGCGCCTGTCCCTGGACCATAGTCCATATTGTAGCCGCGTTCAGGAACGCGTTGTTCGCTGGGCTATTTCTGGACCGACTTGAGATAGTCGGTCAGGTTCTTCAGACGCACTGCGCCATAATCATGGTCTTCTTCCACCCGATGAAAGATTGGGCCCCAGACCGGCATCTCGCGCGTGCCGTGAGCGAGGATAATCTCGTCCCCGGAGATGATCCTGGTCGCACGGGCGGCGGGGAAGATGCCGCCATTCCGTTGTTTGATGGTTGTGAGATCGGGTATTTTGGAGTTGAGGGCGGGCGCCACCGGACCGTCGCCTTTGCCCTCAGTTCCGTGGCATGAGGCGCAATAGGCGCGATAAAGGTCAGCGCCGTCCAGGGAGCGGATAAGACGGACAGGCTGGTCCGTTTTGTGTTTTGCCTTATCATCCGGTGCGGTGCTTGCGGCCGCGAAAAGACCTGCCAGCAAAATAGCCGCCTGCAGACTGATAAACAAAGTACCGGCTTTCGATGATTTCATGACGAGAACTCCTGGCAACCTGCGCTTTCAGAATGACTTCTCCGCCGGACACCGTAACTTGACGGTGGAGCCATCGTAACGCTCCAACCTAGCAGCCCAACGTGACGAATGTCACAGCCGAGGTCAGCGAGACCAACCCCGCACGGGCTTCTTGAGGTCACAGATCGTCGTGACCTGGATCACAGAACGAAGGTAAGAAGGTTGAATAAAGTTATTCGGTCGCGTAAAGGAGGGAAGCACCGTGGTTTCAGAGTGCGCCAATCCGAGATGCCACGAGCCGTTCATCTACTTTCGGCAGGGCAAAATCTTTGCCGTGCCACGGGGGACAAGTACGGTAACACGGGCCACCACTGAGTATTTCTGGCTTTGCCAGAGGTGTGCGGAGAGCTTGGCGCTTGAGTTTCGCCAGGGAGACCAGCATCCTTCCCTGGTGTCACGCCGCGCCGCCTAGGGGCGCTAGTCAGCCCAATCTGCAATAAAGATGTTCGTTTCATGGGGGGCCGTACCGTTGCGGTTCGAAGCCCACACCAGCCGTTTACCATCCGACGTAAACATAGGGAATGAGTCAAAGTCCGGATAAAACGTGATTCGCTGCAGGCCGGATCCATCCACATTCACCACGTAAAGATCAAAGTCGCGCCCGTTTTTGGGATCGGCCATGTTGGAAGCGAAGATGATGCGCTTGCCGTCTGGAAAGAAATAGGGCGCGAAATTTGCCGCTCCATTGTGGGTGACCTGCTGTTTGTTCTTGCCGTCCACATCCATCACCCAGATCTCCAGATTGCCGGGGCGGATGAGTCCCTGCGCCAGGAGAGCTTTGTAATCCGCAATTTCCTGCGGTGTTTTGGGATGCTCCGCGCGGTAAACGACCTTCTTGCCGTCGTAGGAGAGGAATGGGCCGCCATCGTAACCGAGTTCGTGGGTCAACTGGCGGACATGGTTGCCATCCCCGTCCATGGCGTAAATATCGAGATCGCCGTTCCGCATGGAGGTAAAGACGATTGTTTTCCCATCACGGCTGATTGTGGCCTCAGCATCATAGCCGGGCGTTTGCGTCAGGCGACGCAGATCGCTGCCGTCGGGCTTGGCCGTGTAAATATCATAGGTCGCGTAAATGGGCCAGACATACCCCTTGGAATAATCGGGTTTAGGCGGACATTCGGCCGATGTTCCGTGCGTGGACGAAAACAGGATCTTGTCTCCAGCAGGGAAGAAATAACTGCACGTAGTGCGGCCTTTGCCGGTGCTTACCAATTTTGGCTGCGTCGGTTTCCCGTCCGGCGTGTCCACAGGGATGGTATAAATCTGATCGCACGACACGTCGGCGCTCTGGTGCTGGAAAATCAGCTGGCGATCGTCGGACGAGAAATAGGCTTCAGCATTCTGGCCGCCGAAGGTGAGCTGGCGCACATTCCGCAGATGCTTTTCACCGGGCATGGCAAGAGAGCCTTGCTTTGCGGGGTTGGAGTTTTTTTCCTGGCCGTGCGCGACCATCAGCAGAACGCTGGTGAATAGCAGGACCATTCCCGCGAAACCGAGCGTTCGCGATTGAACAAACTTGAGCATCATCAACTTCCTCCGCAACATTGGGCCTTTTTGCGCACTTATTTTCGTTGTTCCAACTTCACGCTGGCATTCACGGGCTTGCCTTCACGCAGGACCTGCACTTCCACCACATCGCCCACTTTGCTGCGGCGCAAGGCATCGGTGAAATCATAAAGGTTCTTGATGGGACGGTCGCCGAACTGAACGAGCACGTCTCCTGCTTTCAATCCGGCTTTTGCCGCCGGAGAACCCGGCTTGACATCAGAAAACTTTACGCCGTTTTCCACCTGGCCAAAATCCGGAATAGAACCGAAATATGCTCCATAGCCGCTGCCGCAGCCGGTTGCAGGCTTGTCCTCCACCACGGTCACGAAGGCTGGCCGATCTGCCGCCGCGGCAATTTTTTCTGAGACATTCTCAACCACATCCAGGAGTCGCACGGCAGCTTCAGAGTTGATCTTCTCCCAGGTATCGGAAGGCTTGTGATAATCGGAGTGAAGTCCCGAAAAAAAGAAGAGTACCGGGATGCGTTTGGTCACGAAAGAAGTGTGGTCGCTGGAGGAATAGCCGCCGGGAGAGTATTCGATTTTGAATCCGGACTTGCTCTCTTCCTGCTGCAGCAGCGTTTGAAAAGATGAGCCGGTGCCTGCGCCGCCGATATAGACCTTGTCATCCTTGATGCGGCCAATCATATCCATATTCAGCATGGCCACGGCTTTGTCGAGCGGGCGCGTTGGTTCCTTCACCCACTCCGCCGAACCAAGCAATCCCAACTCTTCGCCGGCAAAGGAAGCAAAAAGAATACCGCGGTGTAGCTTGCCTTTCATCGGCGCCAGACGGCGTGCCAGTTCAAGCAGGCCGGCGGTCCCGGAAGCGTTATCGTCTGCGCCGGGATGGATCTGGCCAATCTGAGACGGCGCTAGAGAATCAAAGTTGCCTCGGCCCAGATGGTCATAGTGCGCCCCGAGTATTACGTACTCATCGGTTTCACCGGGGAGATAGGCGAGCACATTGTTGACGGTGGCGCGCGTGGTTTCAATATCGACCTTCAGCGAGAGGTGAAGACTGTCAGGAAAAGAAAACGACGCGGGCTTGGTGGCGGTGTTAATCTGCTCCTGGAGATCAGGCAGGGATTTCCCGGCCGCGCGGAGCCAGGCCTCGACGGCTTCATTTTTTGCTTGAACCAGCATGATGCCGCTATTGATTGGGCCGCTCACGCTACCAAACTTCGTCAACAGGTCCTCTTCGCCCTGGCCCAGTTTGCCGTTTACCACTATGACGGCTTTGGCCCCGTGGTTTCTGGCGTTGATCGCTTTGATAATAAGCTGAGAATGCTGGGTGAGTCCCGTCTTGTCATGGCTGGCGAACCCAGGCGGCTCATAACGCAAGAGAACGACGATCTTGTCTTTTACGTCAAGATTGGCGTAGTCGTCATAGTTGAACTCAGCGGCGGAAGCGCCATAGCCGGCGAATACCACAGCGCCGCTGGCGATGCCGGAGGAGGAAAAGCTGAAAGGAACAAAATCCTGATTGAGCTTTAAAGCGGTCTTGGCCTGCCCGTTCTGGACATGGAGAAAATTGTCCGCCTTGAGGCGCGCTCCGGTGACCACGGCAAAGGGCTGAAAGTAAGTTTGCACTCCGGCGGGCTCAAGACCGAGGCTTTTATAGCGCTGTTCGATCATGTGCGCTGCCCGCGTGAGGCCTTTGGTGCCGTCGCCCCGGCCCTTCATGGAAGGAACGGTCAGGTGTTTGACGTCATCCAGGTAGCGCTGGCCGGCCGTTTGGGCTTGACCGATACCGGCTGCGCAAAGCACAAGGACAAAAGCAAGCCTTGAAAGTATTTTTCTTTTTCGCAGGCTTGGGGGCGGAGTAGCGACGTAATCGGATCGCGGAAGCAGTTTATTCATGATGGGATGAATGCAAGCGTAAGCGTGAAGGCACAGCCTGTCAATTGCCTGGGGGCAGTTCAAGACGGCTCATGCCGCTCTCAGCGCGGCTTCCTGGCGGCGATGCAGGTCGCCGATCCCCAAGGCGAGACGCATCTTGGTCCGCGCTTTATGAAGCTGCGAGCGGCTTGCTCCAGAGGTGATGCCCAGCAGGTTTGAGATGTCCCGGTGGCGGTACCCCTCAACGTCATGCAGTACCAGCACCCGGCGATAACGCGGCGACAGGAGAGACAGCATGTTCCTCAGGGAGATGCGGTCATCGAGATGTATGGGCGAATTGTTGCTCAACCAAACTGTTTCAGCCACAGACAGGGTCTCGTCATCCAGAGAGAGAGTGCCAACCCGGTTCTTGCGAAAATGCAACAGCACCATATTGATGGTGACGCGGTAAAGCCAGGTGCGGAAGAGCGACTGGCCCCTAAAGGTCGCCATCTTCCTCCATACATGAAGAAAGATATCCTGGGTGAGATCTTCAGCCAGCACGGGGTCTTTGGACATGCGCATGCACAGACTGTAGACGTAGTTTTTGTATCGTACGTACAGGCGCTGAAACGCATCGGGATCGCCACGTTGAGCGGCGCGAACGATGCGAGACTCCTCTTTCTCCGGCGCGAAGTTGGGAAGGTGGGCTTTCATTGTGTGTCTTTTCCACAACAGAACTAATGCAACGGGCGAATGCGTGAAGGCACAGTATGGTTGCGGGGTTGGAGGCCGTCAGTGATTCAGATCACACTGGATACCCATCAGGTTAGCTCAGATTTCTCTTGGCTTTGGAAGCGTGACGTAAGTCACAGCCATCGCGCAGGGTTGAAGTGACACTTGTAGGCATGATGACTACCTCGACCACCTTCCTCGCTGACACGTACCCATTGCCTTTTCCAGGCCGTGCTGAAGCCGGCAGGATATTGGCTGGCCGGTTGAAGGCCTTCACTCGTCAGAGTGATGCAGTTGTCGTTGCCATTCCCAATGAAGGTGTGCCGGTGGCGGCCCAGGTGGCCGCGGCGTTGAATTTGCCCTTGACCCTTCAGGTTGTCCGCAAGCTTGGGGTCCCCGGCCAAAAAGAGATGTTTATGGGATCGATCGCGGACGATGACGTTCGCGTCATCAATGACGAGACGATCAACGCACTGCATATTCCTCAAAGAGTGGTGGACTGGGTGGTTTTCTGCGAGACCCAGGAGTTGCTGCGCCGCAACCGCGTATTCAGCCGCGGCCGAAAAATGACCGAATTGCATGGCAAGACAGTGATTCTGATTGATGAAGCGGTGACAACCGGTGCTCGCATGCTCGCGGCGGTCCAGGCCGTTCGCAAGCAGGGAGCCCGGCGCGTCATTGTGGCCGTTCCTGTAGGCGCGAGCCAGAGTTTAGCCAGGCTGCGGTCAGCGGCCGATCAGGTGGTATGCGTCGTGGAACCCAAGCTGTTCTTCTCCGTAAGCCACTGGTACGACAACGCGGAGCCAGTGCCGGATTGGGAAGTGTGCCAGATACTGGACGGAGCGGCAGAGAAGACGCCAGCGTTGCAAACAGCATAAAGGCGTGTACTTAAACTAAGATTTCCGTGAAAAAGAGATTGTCGCTAGAGACGGGCGATAATCGCCTGAAGCTTCTTGTCGGTCCCGGGGAAACGGGAACGCAACGCATTCATCCAGCGCCGCGCCCATTCATACTCCACTGAAAGAATCGACAAGCCGATAATCAGGAACAACACACCGGGAAGAACAGGCAGAAACAGTCCCAGTACGCCCAGGGGGAGCAGGGCCCAGCCAGCCGCTATAAGTGTGTAACGTTTCACCATTCGAGTTATTGGATGCATGCAGAAGCTCTTTTGCTTCTGCTTGCGTCAGAAATAAATTTCCCGAGCGACACCTCGAAGCCTTGGAATAGCAGGATAGATTCGGGATTGACGCCACGAGAGTGACGTTACCGTCCGGAGCGGCGTTTCCCGGGGGAGCCTCTGTGAGACGGCGCGACATGGTCATCCTCCGGTGGGAGCGGAGTGGCCAGCAGGGTCTGTACGGCTTCGGGATAGGTAAGCGACTCGGAAACGGGTCGAAAATGCGAATTGCTCTCCCGGCGCATAAAGCGGAAGGAATTAAGAAAAAACATCCTTCCTTTGACGTCGACATTCAAGGTAGTGATGCGCCATATGTCCGGCGACATCTGGGCCTGGGAGATTTCATAGATGCCGCCTTTGTTCAGGCGTCCAAAGATTCCCCAGCCGAAGGAAACGTCTTTTACCAACTTGCCCCGGACCTGCACGATGCGCTCGTGTCTGGGTTCCACCCACACTTTGCCTTCCATACCGCGATACATCTGGGTTTCCCGGTCTTTTGGGGAAAATTCCGGATTGGGGCGGAAGTCAAAGACGAGCAGACCGTTCTCGCGCCCGGCAAAATCAAAGAAAAATGCCTGGGAAAAGGCATTGACCATCCGGATCCGGCGCTGCGTCTCGGCTTTTTGTTCCTGGAGCTCGTTCTTCACGGCGTCATGATCAGACAAGAGCTTCTTCAGCCGGCGCTCTTGTTTGGCCTGCTGCTCAGATGAGAGCGGCTCGCCGGAAAACTCCACAATACGGTCTGCCCTCCCTTCCGAGGTCTCAATGACCGAACGCGTCTCTGTTCCCCAGGGCCACTCCAATAGCTCCTGGTAGCGGAATGGGACCGGGCTTTCCAGCGCATGCATTTCGTTTTCGGTTGCGCGCTCAATCAGCTCAAGCTGCTCGGTTGTTGCGGGAGTTGGAGCGGGTTGTGCCGCAGCGGCGGCGCATGCCAGAAAAGCGATGAGAAGAAGCGCACAGAAGCGCGGGGAGGTGACGGTGGGGGAGAGAGGTCTTACCGCAGCCGATCTAACCGAAGCAACTCGATGCGTTCCGCCCATCATTAGCATTGTACGGTGCCACGGCAGCGGCCTACGGAGGAAAGTTGGCGCCGTCCCAGAGCGGTAGCCGCCGATTGCAGCATCACGGCTCAAGAGCCTGTTTTACTGTGGCTCTCACGCGGACGGCCTGCAGGCTGGAAGAATCCCAGCCTCCGCCCAGGGCCTTGACCAGGCTGACAGAGGCTACCAATCTCTGACCCAGGATCTGCGTTGCCAGGCGCTGGGCTTCCAGATAAGTTTGCTGCGCGTTGATCACGTCAAGGTAGGTAACAAGTCCGCCGGTGTACCTGTCGTTGGCGATTTTCAATGCCCGCTGGGCTGCTTCCACGGCTTGCTGCTGGGTTTCCGCCGCCTCAGCAAGTACACTCAATCCGGAAAGCGAGTCTTCGACTTCCTGAAAGGCCGTGAGCACCGTTTGCCGGTAGTTCGCCACCGATGCGCCATAACCTGATTTGGCAAAATCCACCTGGGCGCGCCTTCGGCCACTGCTGATGACCGTTTCAGCCACGTTGGCGCCCACAGCCCAGAATCCGGTGGATGCGCTGACAATCTTGCCGATAGCGCTGCTCTCAAAGCCACCGCTGGCGGAGATGTTGATGCCGGGAAAATATGCGCTCTTCGCCACGCCAATCTGGGCATTTTCCGCCGCCATCTGCCGCTCAGACTGGGCAACGTCCGGGCGGCGCTCCAGAACATCAGAAGGAACGCCGATTGGGACGGCGGGCGGGGCTAGCGCCAGCGGTCTTACCGGAACGCCGAAGCTGGAAGCCGGAGTTCCCACCAGGGCGGCGATGGCATGTTCAAACTGCGCTCTTTGCCGGCGCAAGAGCGTAGCCTGCGTTCGGGTGGAGTTCAACAACGTCTCCTGCTGGGCCACGTCCAGGCCGGATGCGATGCCGCCTTCATGGCGGTTTTGCACCAACTGCAACGATTTGGCCTGGTATTCCACGAAGGCGTTGACCACGGCGATCTCGGCATCCAGCTCGCGTAACGAGAAGTAATCCACTGCCAGTTCTGAGGTAATTACCAGCCTCACGTTCTCCAGTCCGGCCGCAGAGGCTTGATAGGTAGCCTTCGTGGACTCCACGCTGCGCCTGGTCCCGCCAAAGACATCTGGTTCCCAGGCCAGGTTGAAGGGAATCAGAAAGTCATTGGACGTGGAGGGAGCGGCCTGCGGAATACCAGTCGTGGTCGGCTTGCCGGCCGAAGTTTGTGACCGCTGCGCAGAGACATCGGCGACGAGGTGCGGAAACAGCCCGGACTGGGTTATCCGCGCCGAGGCACGCGCCTGAGCCAACTGGTTGCGCGCAATCTCAATGGTCTGGTTCGCCTTGAGCGCCTGCGCCTCGTACTGGCTTAGTTCGCTGTCGGCAAAAGTCGTCCACCAGTCGCCCTTGGGAATGGAATCTTTGGGATCGGCGGCGCGCCAAGGCGGCTGTTCCTTCCAGGCAGGTGCTGTAGACACGTCAGGCCGGTGATAATTCGGTCCAACGGTACATCCGCCGAGAAAGAAAAGAAGTAGCGATGCGAAACTCAGCCGGAAATAGCTTTGCCTCACGATTGAGCTCCGCCCCCGGTCCCGGCCTTGACTTTCACTTCCTGCCCATCTTCCAGCGAGTCTGCCGGGTTCACCACAATCTGATCGTTCGGATCGAGGCCGCCGAGGATTTCGACTTTTGTGCCGTAGTCGCGGCCAATGCTGATCGCCTTTAGATGGACTTTGTGGTCCGAGCCGACCACAGCCACCCGCGGCCCTTCCGGGCGGAAAAGTAAAGCATTTACAGGAATCGACAAGCGTGTTGTCTGCACTGGAACGGCGAAATGGACTTCGGCGTACGAGCCCGGTAGCAGGCGTCCATCGGGGTTGGGCACGTCGATTTCGGTAAGCATGGTACGCGTTGCCGGATCAATGGAATCGGCGGTGCGGACCACTTTGCCGGTAAATCTCTGGCCCGGATATTCGCGCAATTCGATATAGGCCGGCAATCCAGCGCGGATGGAGGGAGCGTTGGTCTGGGGGACGCTGACAAAGACGCGCAAAGGATCCACCTGCGCAACGTCAAACAGCTCCTTGCCCGTACCAGAGCTGCCGGCAGTGATCAGAGCGCCCACATCTGTATTGCGCCGCGTTATGACTCCGGAAATGGGCGAATACACGTGCTTGAACGATTCAAGCTGTTGCAGGCGGCGCACGTTGGCCTCCGCCGCCGCGGTGTTGGCTGTGGCCTGCGTGTAAGCGCTGGCTTGCTGGTCGGCTTCCTGCTGGGATACCGAGTCAGTCTTGCGCAGGTTGGCCCAGCGTTCCGCCGTGGATTTTGCGAGCTGCAACTGCGCCTCAGTCTGCTGCTGCGCGGCCTTTGCCTGTGAGAGCTCCTGGTCAACTTCAGGAGTGTCGATCTCCGCCAGAAGCTCTCCTTTTCTTACTTTGCTGCCAATGTCTTTGTTCCAACGCAGCAGATAGCCGTTGGTTCGAGCGTAGATCGCAGATTCAACGTACGCCTGGAGCTGTGCCGGCAGCACCAACTGGTCCGATGCCGGTTCAGTGGCGGGCTTGATGACGCCAACGGTCGGAACGGCGAGCCGCTCCGTTTCCTTGGCCAGAGCGCCACGTTCAGTCACCCGGCGCACCAGTGCGAAAGCGCCTGCCACCATCAGGATTGTCAGTACGACGAGCGCCAGCAGACCACTCTTCCTGGCTGGAGGCGTCTGGTCTGTTCTCTCTGGCGCGTCAGCGTTTTTCAATTCTGGTTTTTGTTGTTCTGTAATCTGTGTCATATTCTGTTCAGGTCCCGGAATAAACTTCCTGCTGGTTGGCGGCCTTCCTGGCTGCTTTTGCCTCTCTGTGCCCGTGGAACATGCTGAAGACTACCGGCACAAAGAGCAGAGTAGCTACGGTGGCAAACACCAGCCCCCCGATTACGGCGCGGCCCAGGGGAGCATTCTGCTCGCCGCCTTCGCCCATGCCCAATGCCATCGGGACCATTCCGATAATCATGGCCAGCGCCGTCATGATCACGGGCCGCATGCGCGTGTAGCCGGCTTCCATTGCGGCATCCAACGCCATTAGCCCGTCTGCCATGCGCTCGCGCGCAAATGAAATTACCAGAATACTGTTGGCTGTGGCCACGCCCATGCACATTACAGAGCCAGTCAGCGATGGCACGTTGAGCGTGGTATGCGTTAGCAACAGCATCCACACGATTCCCGCCAATGCACCGGGAAGCGCGGTAATGATAATGAATGGATCGAGCCACGACTGGAAGTTGACGACAATCAGCAGATAGATCAGCACCACTGACATTATCAATCCAATGCTCAGTCCGGCGAATGAACTGGTCATGGTCGCGACCTGGCCACGCACTTCAATGCGCGAACCTTTGGGCAGCTTTTTTTCAAAACTGGCCACGATCTTCCGTGTGTCCCGGGCCACCCCGCCCAGGTCGCGCCCTTGAACGCTTGCGTAAACGTCCATTACGGGTTGAATGTTGTAGTGGGAAATCACGGCCGGAGTCACTCCCGGAGTGACGGTGGCCAGGTTGCCAAGTACCTGTGGAGCGGGCGCTCCAGCGGCGGTAATCGGCGTATTCATCAGCGCCTGGAGCGAATCCACGCGGTATTCCGGCGTTTGTACGGCGACGTTGTAAGTCACGCCGTTTTCACGGTTCAGCCAGAAGGTGGGCGCCGTCTGGAAGCTGCCACTCAATGATACGAGAAGGTTCTGCGCCACGTCGCGTTGCTGCAGGCCGACCTGCTGGGCGCGCGTCCGGTCCACATTCAGTTGTAGCGCCGGAGAATTGATCATCTGCTGCACGTGAACATCGGCAGCGCCGGGAACGTGGCGTAGCTGGTTGGCCATCTCCTGGGCCAGCAGGTAATTCTGCTGTTGGTTTTTGCCCACAATCTGAATATCGATTGGGGAGGGAAGCCCGAAGTTCAGAATTTGCGTGACAATATCGGCGGGTTGGAAAAAGAATTCAACTCCGGGAAACTGCCGCGGCAGGTCTTCACGAAGCTGCTTGACGTACTCATCGGTGGGATGATGCTTTTCCTGATTGAGCGAAAACAAGATCTCTGCGTCTGACGTGCCAATGCTGCCGGAAGTACTGTAAGAATTGTTAATGGAGCTGTAAGCCAGCCCGATGTTGTCCAGTACCGTAACCAGTTCATCCTTCGGAATCTTTGTTCGGACGTAGTTTTCCACTTCATCACACAGGCGCGCGGTCTCTTCAATCCTTAACCCGGCCCGGCCGCGCACGTGCATCCGGAAAATCCCGGCATCGACGCTTGGAAAGAAATCCTGGCCAAGGAAGAAGACCAGTCCCAGGGAAAGGATGCAGAACGCCAGGAATGACGTGACAAACAGTTTGCGATGGTCCATGGCTGAGCGCAGCGTACGATGATAAGCGTCTCGCAGTTGCTCAAACCGGCGCTCAAAGCCCATCTGCAAGCGCTTGAACGGAGCAAAGAGGCCGCCGGCTTTGAATTTGTCTTCATGCTCATGGTTCTTGAGGAAATACATCACCAATGTGGGGACCAGCGTGCGTGAGAGCAGGTAAGACGCCACCATGGCGAATACCACGGCCTCAGCCAGCGGCACGAAGAGGAATTTTGCCACGCCGGTGAGGAAGAACATGGGCACAAACACAATGCAGATGCACAGCGTGGAAACGACGGCGGGCACCGCGATCTGCGAAGCGCCATCCAGGATGGCCGGCGTGAGCTGCTTGCCCATGGCCAGATGACGGTCGATATTTTCAATTGTGACGGTGGCGTCATCCACCAGGATGCCGACGGCCAGCGCCAGCCCCCCAAGGGTCATGATGTTGAGGCTCTCCCCCAGGGCGCTCAGGACAATGATCGAGCAGAGAATCGAAAGCGGAATGGAGACCGCGATAATCAAAGTGTTGCGCCAGTTTCCCAGGAAAAGGAGGATCATGAGGCCGGTGAGACAGGCGGCGATCAGGGCTTCTCGCAGCACGCCATTGATGGAGGCGCGCACAAAGAGCGACTGATCAAAGAGCAGTTTCATGTCGACGTCTTGCGGCAAAGTGGGAGAGACGCGCTTCAGCGTTTCTTTTACGTTATTGACAATGTCCAGAGTGGAGGCCCCGCCGTTTTTCATCACGGTCAGCAGAGTGCCGCGAAGTCCGTCGGCGCGGACCACGTTGGTCTGGGGTGAAAAGCCGTCGCGCACGTGCGCCACATCGCGGATATAGGTGGTGGCGCCATTCTGCGTCTTCACCGGCAGGGCATTGATTTCCGCAATCGTATCCGGACTGCCGTTCATCGAGACCTGGTATTGCAAAGCGCCGATCTTGGCTGTGCCGGAGGGAAGGATCAGGTTTTGCGCGCTGATCGCGTTCACCACGTCGACTGGGGTGAGTCTTTTGCCCTGCAAGGCGGCTGTGTCGAGGTCCACCGCTATCACGCGCTGCTTGCCGCCGTAAGGGAAAGGAATGGCTGCGCCGCTGATGGTGGTCATCTGCGGGCGGATGAAATTCACGGAGAGGTCGTTCAACGCCTGCTCCGGCAGCGTTTTGCTGCTGATGCCGACCTGCACAATGGGAACGCTGGAAGCCGAATAAACGATGATCAGCGGCGGATTAGTCCCCTGCGGAAGCTGCCGCACGGCTGTTTGCGAGATGGCCGTGACTTGCGAAAGCGCGGTTTGCAGGTTGGCCGTGGGATGAAAGAAGACTTTGGTGATGGCGCGGCCGTCCATGGCCTGCGTTTCCGTGTGCTCGATGTCATTGACCGTGGTGGTCAGGCCGCGCTCCGTATTGCTGACGATGCGGTCCGCCATCTCCTGGGCAGACATGCCCTGGAACTGCCAGATGATGCTGATCACTGGAATATTTATTTCAGGAAAAATATCGACCGGCGTGCGAAAGATCACAATCGGGCTCAGTATAAGGATCAGCAAGGCCATAACAATGAAGGTATACGGCCTCTGTAAGGCAAGACGAACAATCCACATCTGCTAATCCTTTGGAATGAGCCGGATTCAAATCGACGTTAGACGACGCGGCCCTTCGACCATTGCATATTGACGCAGTAGAACCGTGCGAAGATTCGAGCTTGAATTATATTATCCAACGCCAAATTCAGCGCCTGAAGATTCGCGAAGATTCGTTAACAGTTCTTAACTGACAGTCATTATTCAAACGCTGGGGCGTTGCTGTTTTCAGACCTCTCCATACACGGGAATCGCCGCGCCGTGTATCAACTTTGCTTCCGGACTGCACAGAAACAGAATGACCTGCGTGATCTCTTCCGGCTTGGGCCATTTAGAAAAATCAGCGTCCGGCATGGCCTTGCGATTCGGCTCCGTATCGATAATGCTGGGCAGCACTGAGTTGACGCGTATTCCGGTCCCTTTTACATCCTGCGCCAGGCAATCAAACAGCGCCAGGGCAGCGGCTTTGGAAGCGGCATACGCTCCTGCGCCGGCCGCATGGTCCAGCGCGGCTTTGGAAGCGATGTTCACGATGGCCCCGCTCCTCTGCCGCAGCATGGCCGGAACAACCGTGCGGGCCAGATTGAAACCGGCGTGCAGATTCAACGTCAACATGAGCTGATACGTTTTGGGATCGGTTTCCCACAGCGGCTTTCCGCCGGCATAGCCGCCGATTGCGTTCACCAGAATATCGAGATGGCCATGACGTGCCGTGACCCCATCCACCAGAGCGCGGCAGGCAGCTTCGTCGGTTGCATCCAGCGGCAGAAGTTCCAAATGAGCATGTGTGCCCACGGCGTCGCGCAGCGCATCGGCTTCATCCTTCTTGATGTAAGTGGCAATCACCGATGCGCCTTCATGGAGCAGGGCCAGGGTCACGGCCCGGCCTAATCCGCCAGTGCCCCCGGTTACGAGAGCTACTCTTGCTGAAAATCGGTTCGTCATGGTGTGCGCCCCCAAATCTGAAGATTGTAACTTTCGTGGGGAGCAAAAGTAAAACGAAGAGAAAACAGGTTGGGCCGGTAACTGTTTAGTGTTCACAATCGGCCCATTTTCAGCAGCAATTCGGGGCCACAAAAGCGCGGAACAGTCCTGCCGCGCGCGACTACTTCGGGCTGTCCTTCTCTGCAAATCCTTCCTTTGAAAAGTGGAGTGCGACTATATAATCCTGAGCGGATCGTTGCGGACGAATTTTTCGAGGAGAATACATGCGCAAGCAATGGGTAGCGTTACTGTCAATGTTAGGACTGACGGGTTCCGGTATCCCGCTCCAGTCACAGGTGTTGAAAGGTTCCACCACCCAGAAGACCTCGCAGAACACGCAAGTGAAAACCGCCAATGGAAGCGGCGTTGCACAGAAAACACCCGGCAAGCTGGACCTGAACCAGCAAACCCTGCGCCAGCAGAACCAGGGCAGCATGAGCGGCGGGAAGAAAGCAGATCCATTGACCCCGTCAGCCTATTGCAATGCCAACAAAGCCGGCGGCGCGAACAAGCTTACTCCACCGCCCCCCGGCGGCAATCAGCAGATAACCAAAGGCAACAACGCTGTGACCAAGGGCGGCAGCAATCAGGCCATAACCAAGGGCAGCAGTAATCATGCCATCACCAAAGGCAACAACGCGGTGACCAAGGGCGGGAGCAATCAGGCCATCACCAAAGGCGGCAGCAACCAGGCTTTAACCAAAGGCCGCAACAACGCTGTAACCAAAGGCAGTGCGGTTCAAACCACAGCCGCGGCGGGCCCCAAATAATCGGGTTTGCGGACCAGGGCATTTTACGGCACGGTTCCAGCACCGGGATCGTGCCGTAACTCTATATCCAGTGAAGAATCCGACGGTACAAGATGAATACGCCAACTCAGGATTCTTTGTCCTGCGCACGCCGCTGCTTCCTATTGAAGATTTTCTAAAACTTGCCTCGCCCGCGGCCCCAGCTTCTCTTGATCGGGACACAGCCGGCAGCGTCCGTGGCTCCCCGCGCGACCATCTTCGCCGGTGGGCTGCGCGTCCGGAAGTGCGCGAGGCCTTGTGGATCGCCTCGCCGGAATTCGTACAAGCGCTCACCACATGGTGGAACGATCCAGAAAGCGCAAAAGGGCGGAAGGTGGAACAGGCGCTCTATCGCTACCTGGCCCGTATGACGGGGCGGGCAACGCCCTTCGGCGCCTTTGCGGGATGCAGCACGGGAGAGATTGCGGACGTCACGCGATTGGAACTCTGCCCTCGCAGCCAGTACCGGCGGAGCACACGTCTGGACATGGAATATCTCTGCAGCCTGGCGGAGCAACTGTGCGCCGATCCTCCCCGGCGCCACCATCTTCGCTTCCGTTGCAACACGACCCTGCATCTGGCTGCCGGCAAGTACCACCATGTGCGAGGCATCTGGCAGAACGGCAACCACGTCTTCCAACTCATAGCCACCGAGCACACGCCCGTGCTTGAGGCGTCGGTGGCTCGGGCAGCGTCCGGCGTCACGGCGGACGCGCTGGCTTCAGGATTGGTTGACGCAGATCCTGAGATTGCGCGGGAAGACGCTGCAGCATTCGTGGGGCGGCTGATCGAGTCGCAGCTTCTGGTTGCCGAACTCGTTCCCCCGGTCACGGGCTCGGAATCCATCCGCTACATGGCCGACCAGCTAGAGCAGGCCCAGGCGACTGCGTTTGCCACAGAGCTGCGCGGAATCGCCGAAGCATTGTCTGTCATGGACCATGACGGCCTCGGCGCGGATCCTGCCGCCTACGACAGAATCGCAGGCGCCGTTTCACGGCTCGGCGGCGAATTCAAGCCCGGCCGGCTCGTCCAGGTGGATGTGATCAAGCCGGCCACAATCGCCTCGCTGGATCGCGATCTGGTGAATGAGATCCTGGACGCGATGCAAACGCTCCATTCCATTCGCGAAAATTCCGGCCAGCCAGCTTTCCATGAATTCAAGGAGAAATTTCTGGACCGCTATCGCGAACGAGAGATCCCGCTTCTGGAAGCGCTTGACGACGAGACTGGCATCGGCTTTGAAAGCGATGACAATCCCGGGCTTGAGCCGTTGCTCCAGGGCATCGACTTTCGCCCTGCGGAAGAAATGCCCCCGGACAACGATCCGGAAAAAGACCCGGATAACGAGGGTGAGAGTAAGAGCGTTCCGCTGGTCTCAATTCTGTCGCGCCGACTGGCTGAGCTGCGGGAGAAAAAAGGAACCGTTCTTAGTTTGGATTCTGAGCTCGTGAACGAACTTAGAGCCTCCAACCCGCTGCCTTTGCCGGATGCCTTCGTGGTAATGGGCGCGGTGTTCCGCGAGCCGGAATCGCAACACGGTTTTTATCTTCAGAGCATCTTCGGCCCTTCCGGCGCCAATCTTCTGGCGCGCCTCTGCCACGCCGACGCGCGGCTTGCGGAACAGGTCCAGGCGCACGTCAATGCCGAAGAAGCTCTCCACTCTGGCGACCAGGTATTCGCGGAGATTGCGCACTTGCCTGAAGGCCGAGTAGGCAACGTGGTTTGCCGCCCGGTCCTACGGCGCTTTGAGATTCCCCTGCTGGCTACGCCGGGAGTACCGGCTGACCGGCAGATCGCGCTTTCTGATTTGACGGTGTCTGTGCGCCAGGGCCTCATCGTTCTGCGTTCGCAACGGCTGGGCGTGGAGGTGTTGCCGCGGCTTACCTCGGCGCATAACTTTGTCAGCCCGCGCAGCCTGAAGCTCTATAAATTTCTCTGCCTGCTCCAGCACCAGGGCACGTGCGCGGAACTGTTCTGGGACTGGGGAGAGGCCGTGCAGGAGCCATTTCTGCCGCGAGTCACGCGGGGCAACATTATTCTTGCGCTCGCCCGCTGGAGGCTCAGCAAAGAGACGAGCCTCGCCCTTTCTCAGGGCCGGACGCCCGTCGAGCAGTGGCGGCGGGAAAACCAGGTCCCGCGCTTTGTATTCATTGCCGAATTCGATCACCAGCTTCTGATTGACTTTGAAAACGCCATGGCTGTGGAAACATTTCTGGAACAAATAAGAAAGCAGGATGAAACGCTGCTGGTGGAAATGTTTCCCGCTCCCGGCGCGCTTCCCGTCCACGGACCGGAAGGCAGCTTTGTACACGAGATTCTTTTGCCGGTTGTGCGCCGGAAAACGGCGAGTATAAGACCATCGCCTGCCGCCCTAACGCCTGAAGAGGAAGAGTTGCGCGCACGGGAAAAACAGCCGGCAGTTATCGCCGATGCAGCAAGTACGGCGCCCAGCCTCAAATCGGATTCAGGAGCGGACTGGCTATTCGCCAAGCTCTATTGCAGCCCGTCGCATGCCGACCCGCTCCTGCTTGAGTTGGTGAAGCCCCTCGTAGAAGAAGCACAGTCAGCGAAGCGCATTGATGGATGGTTCTTCGTGCGCTATGCCGATCCTCACTGGCACCTCCGTCTGCGCCTTCACGGAGATCCCGCCGTGCTGGACGCTCAGGTTCTGCCCCGGCTGCTGGAGCGGGCTGAGCAGCATTTTTCTCAGGGAACTTTGTGGCGACTGGAATTTGACACCTATGAGCCTGAGACGGAGCGCTATGGCGGTGCAGTGGCCATCGGGATTGCCGAACGGCTCTTTCAGCTTGATAGCGAAACGTGCCTGAGACTTCTGGAACTGGTTTCCAGAGATCACGATGCGAATCTTCGCTGGCATCTGGCATTGCGCGGCGTTGATTGTCTGCTCTCAGGGTTGGGCTTCAGCCTGGATGAGAAACGCGCGATGGCGAAAGGCATGGCGGAATCGTGCGAGCGAGCTTACTTAGTGGACGAAAGTTTCAGGAAACAGGTCGCGTCCAGGTTTCGCGAGGAGCGGCGAATCGTTGCCGCGCTGTGTGACGATTCCGCGGCAGCCAGCGTGTTGCCGGATACTGCGTTTCCTGTCTTCCATCGCTTTTCAGCCGGCATCGAGGCAATCAGCCGGGAAATCTCTGAAATGGACCGTGCAGGGAAGCTGACCATCCCGCTGCGAGAGGTGGCCGTGAGCCTTGTCCACATGAACCTGAACCGGCTGCTCCTCACGGGACACAATCCACAAGAGACCGTCCTGTATAACTTTCTGGCCCGGGCCTACGCCGCCAGGCTTGCTAAATAGCTCTGTTTGCAATCCCGCCGATTGAAGACCATTCTGGTCTTGTATTAGCCGGCCCGCTTCGGTAAAATAATACTGGATTGGTATTGTATTCAGCTCTGGCCTGTCTCTATTGGCTGAGCCCGAGAACCCGATGTTCAGACTCAATAAATTGACCGATTACGGCATTGTGCTAATGGCGCACGTGGCGCGCAGCCCGGAAGAAACGCCCCACACGGCGCGCAGCCTGGCCAAAGAGACGAAGCTGCCCCTGCCGACAGTGGGGAAGCTGTTGCGGCAGCTATCTGAGCATAGGCTGTTGAGTTCGCATCGCGGCGTGAATGGTGGATACAACCTGGCCCGCGAGGCCCGTTCGATTAGCGTGGCTGAGATCATTCTTGCCCTGGAAGGGCCCATAGGTTTTACCGAATGCAGCGTGGTCAAGGGCCTGTGCAACATGGAACGTTCATGCGCCATCATGAGCAACTCACAAATCATTGGCGACGCTCTGCGCGACGCGCTGGAGCATGTGACGCTCTCTGATTTGAACCACCAGATGGCCCACCATGAACGCAGGCACGACCAGGAATTAGTGGCATCGATTAAACCCGCAGACAGAGTTGCGGAAGGAGTGAGATGAGCAGCACAGTCAACCAGATTAACGACCTCACACAGCAGGAATACAAATGGGGATTTGTCACCTCCATCGACGAAGACCGCCTGCCGCCTGGCTTGAACGAAGATATCGTCCGCGCGATTGCGATCAAGAAGGGCGAGCCGGAGTTCATGGTGGAGTGGCGGCTGAAAGCGTATCGCCACTGGGCATCGCTTGAGCAGAAGCACGCGGAACCGACCTGGGCCAACGTGAAGTATCCGCCGATTGATTATCAGGCGCTCTCTTATTATTCCGCGCCCAAGCAGAAGAAAGAGCTCAAGAGCCTCGATGAAGTGGACCCAGAGATTCTGGACACCTATTCCAAGCTGGGCATTCCGTTGCATGAACAGAAATTGCTTGCGGGCGTGGCCGTCGATGCGGTGTTTGACAGCGTTTCCGTGGCCACCACATTCAAAGCCAAGCTGGCCGAGGCGGGCGTGATCTTCTGCTCGTTCTCTGAGGCGGTCAAGAACCATCCTGAACTGGTGAAGAAGTATCTGGGAACTGTTGTTCCATACTCGGATAACTTCTTTGCGACGTTGAATTCGGCGGTCTTCAGCGACGGATCATTCGTCTACGTGCCCAAGGGCGTTCGCTGCCCCATGGAGCTTTCCACCTATTTCCGCATTAACGCGCAGAATACCGGACAGTTCGAGCGGACACTCATCATCGCCGATGAAGGCGCGTACGTGAGCTACCTGGAAGGCTGTACCGCGCCGATTCGCGACGAGAACCAGTTGCACGCTGCCGTGGTCGAACTGATCGCGCATGACAACGCGACCATCAAGTACTCGACGGTGCAGAACTGGTACCCGGGCGACAAGGAAGGCAAGGGCGGGATCTACAACTTCGTCACCAAGCGCGGCAAGGCGCTAGGCAAGAACTCCAAGATCTCATGGACGCAGGTTGAGACCGGTTCGGCCATCACCTGGAAGTATCCCAGTTGCATTCTTCAGGGCGACAACTCCGTAGGCGAGTTCTACTCCGTGGCGCTGACCAACAATTATCAGCAAGCCGATACCGGCACAAAGATGATTCACATCGGCAAGAACACCAAGAGCACTGTGGTGTCAAAGGGCATCTCCGCCGGACACGGGCAGAACACCTATCGCGGCATGGTGAAGATTCTGAAAGGCGCGCAAGGCGCGCGCAATTACACGCAGTGCGATTCGCTGTTGATCGGCGACAAGTGCGGCGCGCACACCTTCCCGTATATCGAGGTCAAGAACGCGAGCGCGCGCATGGAGCACGAGGCGTCGACTTCAAAGATCGGCGAAGACCAGATTTTCTATTTGCAGCAGCGCGGTATCTCCAAGGAAGAGGCCGTCAGCATGATCATCAACGGCTTCTGCAAAGCTGTATTTAAGGAGCTGCCGATGGAGTTTGCCGTGGAAGCGCAGAAGTTACTGAGCATCAGTCTTGAGGGGAGTGTTGGATAAACGATGAGTCTGCTTGAGATCAAAAATTTGCATGCCAGCGTGAATGGCAACGAGATTCTGAAGGGAATTGACCTGACGGTGAATCCTGGCGAGGTGCACTCCATCATGGGGCCGAACGGCTCCGGCAAGAGCACGCTTGCGCAGGTGCTGGCGCGCCGTGAGAGCTATGAGGTTACCGCCGGCTCCATCACGTTCGATGGCAAAGATCTCTTGGAAATGAAGCCGGAAGATGCCGCCTGTGAAGGCCTGTTTATGGCTTTTCAGTATCCGGTGGAGATTCCAGGAATCAGCAACGCTTACTTTCTGCGCGCCGCGTTGAATGCGGTGCTGAAGTATCGCGGACAGGACGAAATGGATGCCATGGATTTCCTGCCCTTGCTAAAAGAAAAGATGCGTCTGCTGGAGATGGACGAGCGCTTTCTGAACCGTCCGGTGAACGAAGGCTTTTCCGGCGGCGAGAAGAAGCGCAATGAGATTGTGCAGATGGCCGTGCTGGAGCCCAAGCTGGCGGTGCTGGACGAAACCGATTCCGGTCTCGATATTGACGCGCTCAAGATCGTGGCCAAGGGCGTGAACGCCATGCGCAATCCGAAGCGTGCCATGGTTCTGGTAACGCATTACCAGCGGCTGCTTGACTACATTGTGCCTGACTTCGTTCATGTACTGGTGAATGGACGCATTGTGAAATCTGGCGGGCCGGAGCTGGCGCTGGAACTGGAAGAGAAGGGCTATAGCTGGACCGAGGGTGAAATGGCGGGGGCTGGTGTGAAATCCCGAGCGTAGCGAGGAAACCCTATGATAACGAGTATTTCGGGTGAACAGATTGAGTTGGCCTACGAAGCTTAAAAGATTGTAGGGCTCCCTCACTCGCAGAGAACGCGAGTTCGGGATGTAGAAAAAGAATAGGGATCATAGAAAAGACCGAGGGAACAAGAGAGTGATTACAGCAACCAGGCACCGGAAAAATATCTGGAGATCTTCGATCAGTTTAACAATCGTGCTGACGCTGGCCAGCCAGGCTGGCTGCAATTGCTGCGGCAGGACGCCTTCGCGCGTTTCTCTGAAACCGGCTTTCCGACGACGCATGACGAAGACTGGCGTTTCACCAATGTTGCGACTGTCGCCAATACGGCTTTCGAGTTGGCTGGTATTGAAACCGTCAGCAGGGAGCAATTGGAGCAGTTGGGCGCGGCGCACTTTTCTTGTTGCCTGGTGTTTGTAAATGGACTGTTTTCGCAAGCGCTTTCAAATGTCGCGATGCTGCCTGAAGGCGTGACGGTCGGCAGCCTGGCTGCGCAGCTTAAAAATGATCCGGGTCGTCTTGAGCCTCACCTGGGGCGCTATCTCAACACACAGCGCGATGCCTTTGCCGCGCTCAATACAGCGTTCATTGAAGACGGCGTGTTTGTACACGTTCCGCGGGGTGTCGTGGTCGAAACCCCGATCTATGCGCTCTACGTTACTGTCCCCAACGCTACACCTACGATGAACCATCCCCGCAATCTCATCGTCGCGCATGAGAACAGCCAGGTCACCGTTGTTGAAGATTACGTTTCACTGGGTGAAGGCACCACATTTTCCAACGCTGCTACCGAACTCGTCGCAGGCGACAATGCCAATGTGTCGCACTACATGATCGTGCGAGAAGGCGAGCAGGCGTACAACTTTTCTACGCTGCGCATCGAGCAAGGACGACACGCAAATGTTGCTACGCACTCTTTGCTTTTGAGTGGAGCGCTGGTTCGCAATAATGTCCATCCTGTCCTGGCGGGTGAGGGCAGCGAATGCCTGATCAATGGCCTGTTCATGGCCAATGGACGCCAACACATGGATAACTACATGCTGGTGGAGCACGCCAGCCCGCATTGCGACAGCCGCCAGTTTTACAACGGCATTTTGAATGGCCAGTCGCGCGGCGTGTTTCATGGGCGCATCATCGTGCATAAAGACGCGCAGAAAACTGACGCGAAACAGACCAACCGCAACCTGCTGCTCTCAGACGACGCGCAGATCGATACCAAGCCGCAGCTTGAAATTTATGCCGACGATGTGAAGTGCACGCATGGCGCGACCATCGGCCAGTTCGATGACAACGCGCTGTTCTATCTGCGCTCGCGCGGGCTGGCTGAAGCAGCGGCGCGCCACGTTCTACTGCTGGCCTTTGCCAATGAATGCCTGGACCGCATGAACTCACAGCAAGTGCGCGATCACCTGGAAAAGCTGGTTGTGGCCGGAATGCCGGAGGCCGCCAGAGATTCTGGCACGCGATCAGCGGAAGGTGCAGAGCGCAATTGGGAGGAAGTAGGATGAGCACCGTCGCCAAAATTCCCGAAAAAATTCATGCTGCCTCAGGCTATGACGTAAAGAAAATCCGCAAAGATTTTCCTGTCCTGCATCAGAGCGTACACGGCAAGCCGCTCGTGTATCTTGACAATGCCGCCACAACGCAAAAGCCGCTGGCCGTGATTGAGGCAATCGAAAACTACTATCGCCGCGACAATTCCAATATTCATCGTGGCGTGCACACGCTTTCTGAGCGGGCAACAGAAGCGTACGAAAAAGTTCGTGTAGCAGCGCAGAAGTTGCTGAATGCCGCTGACCACAAAGAAATCATTTTTGTCCGCGGCACCACGGAAGCCATCAACCTTGTGGCGCAGACTTATGGCCGCAAGAACGTTGGCAGCGGCGATGAAGTGCTGATCACCGCCATGGAGCACCATTCCAACATCGTGCCATGGCAACTGCTTTGCGAGGAAAAGGGCGCGAAGCTTCGCGTGGCCCCGATCAATGATCGCGGCGAGCTGCTGCTGGATGAATTTGAAAAGCTGCTGAGTCCCAGGACGAAGATTGTGGCCGTCGGCCATCTTTCCAACGCTCTTGGCACAATCAATCCAGTGCGTGAGATTGTTCGCATGGCGCACGCGCGCAACATTCCCGTTTTGGTGGATGGGGCGCAGGCTGCGCCGCGCATGCAGGTGGACGTGCAGGCTCTGGATTGCGATTTTTACGCTCTTTCCGGCCACAAGATTTATGGACCCACGGGCATTGGCATTCTTTACGGCAAGACCAAGCTGCTTGAAGACATGCCTCCATACCAGGGCGGCGGGGACATGATTGCGTCAGTTACTTTCGATAAGACGATCTATAACCGGCTGCCTTACAAATTTGAAGCCGGCACGCCGAACATTGCTGACACCATTGGCCTGGGTGCTGCTTTTGAATATCTGAATGCTCTAGGGCTGGAACAGATTGAGCAGCATGAGGCTGACCTGCTGGACTACGCTACGAGATCCGTTGAAGCGATTCCTGGAGTAAAGCTGGTCGGCACGGCAAAGAAAAAAGCCGGCGTGCTTTCTTTTGTGATGGATGACATTCATCCCCATGACATTGGAACCATTCTCGATAGCGAGGGCATTGCCGTGCGTACCGGACACCACTGTGCCCAGCCCGTGATGCAGCGTTTCAATATCCCCGCCACCGCGCGCGCGTCGTTTGGACTCTACAACACGCGCGAAGAAGTTGACGCGCTGGTGAAGGGAATCCGTAAGGTGCAAGAGGTGCTCGGATAATGTCTGACGTCCGCGAGCTGCGCGACCTTTACCAGGAAGTGATTCTGGAGCACAGCAAGAAGCCCAAAAACTTTCGCGCGATTGACAGCGCTAACCACAAGGCGGAGGGGTTCAATCCGCTGTGTGGCGATCACTTCACGATCTACGTTGACCTGAAGGATGGAGCGATCAATGACATTGGGTTTCAGGGCAGCGGTTGCGCTATTTCGAAAGCTTCAGCTTCCATGATGACGCAGATGCTCAAGGGCAAGTCAGAAACCGAAGCGGAAGGCATTTTCACCAAGTTTCACGACCTGGTAACCGGCCACGCCGAAGGCGATGGTCAGGACCTGGGCAAGCTAGCGGTTTTCGCCGGCGTCTCCGAGTTTCCGCTCCGGGTAAAGTGCGCCACCTTGGCATGGCATGCGCTGAGAGCGGCGCTCAAGGGCGATCAGGAAGCGGTTTCGACCGAATAAGACCTCATGGCATCGAACGAACAAACCGAGCTCTCCCGCGATGTTGACGCCACGCAGATCCCCAGCGGAATACCCCATCGGCTTTCCGCTGGGACCAAGGTGCGGCTGATGCAGGCGCTTGGCGGCAGTTACACGGTGATGACCGATATCGGATACATGGTCCGTGTGGATGCGAAAGACGGCGATGCCCTTGGGCTCGCGCCAACCGCGGCCGCCACCGATGCCCCGCAGGAATTCAGCGAGAAGCTGGTTTGGGACAAGTTGAAAACCGTTTACGACCCGGAGATTCCGGTGAACGTAGTCGACCTTGGGCTGATTTATGACTGCCAGATCGCGCCCGTGGCCGAGGGGAACAGGATTGACATCAAGATGACGATGACAGCCCCAGGCTGCGGCATGGCGGATGTGCTCAAGTCAGACATTCAGCGGAAGATTTCAGATTTACCCACGGTAAGAGAGCTCAACGTAGAAGTGGTTTTTGAACCCCCATGGCACCCCGGCAAGATGAGTGAAGCCGCGCGGCTTCAACTGGGGTTAGATGTTGAAAGCTCGCCGTTTTCAATGCACTAGAGACACGGGAGAGCGTGCTATATCCCCACTCGCTCTCCCGCGCTCCTTTACTGCTTGAACCAACTCCATAGCTGGCCGAACAGAACGCATTGAGTTTCTCAACGCTACCACACCTGTTTCAGAGCTACCACATCTGTTTCAGATGGCAGGGTGCGGCGCATTGCTACATCATACAAAACGAGGACCGTTAGAAGTATGGTGGCCGCCGACCGGGAAAAAAATATAAAAAAGTCGCTTCCTCTGAAAATTTTGTTAGAAAATCTAAAACAATTTTCCTACATTGGCTCACCTTGCCTTGAACCCGGAATCACGGCAATATTCTTATTATCAATAATTTAAGGCCCAAACAAGGCATTCTGGCGGCGCATCGAAACGCGCTGAAGTATGCAAAATGTTGTGTACGGTTTCCCCCGTGCTATAGTCGCGCAGTCGCCAAAGGACTAAGGCGTGCCGTCGCGGCTTCAGGTTAGCTCCCGGCATTGCCAGTACCAGAAAAATGCCGACGAAATTGCCCAAGATCGTGCTCGCATTAATCGTGCTAATGGCGGTGTGTTCACCGTTTATGCAGCTCGATAGTTGGGACAATTTTCCTATAGGCACGGGCGATATCGAAATGCACATCATTTCCGTGCTCTTTGAAACGGGAATGTTTTTTGTGATTGCCGGCATTCTCAAGCTCTTTCCGGCGCTGCTTCGCACAGGGTATCGGCTACCCACGATGACGTTTTCCAGCTTTGTCCGTGAAGTGGCCCCTCTTCAAACCGACTTTTCCTGTTTTGTTGTGCCTCTACGCATCTGATTGTTTCCATTCCCGAAGTGTGTCCGCAAAAAGACATATTCCATAACCAACGAGTCTGAAAGTTTTTTGCGGAACGCAATCTGAGCTTGGGGCCATTTGTCGCCCAGCTTGAGACAAATGCAACATCTTGACCTACAGACAGGAAATGGAAAATGAAATCTTCAGAAGTTTATACGCCCACAGAGGCGGCGGTTATTGCCGCCGGCCAGCCGGTCCTGCTTGATGAAAAGGACTTCGACCCATGTTCATGTAATGATGGCAGTGAAATCAACGAGGACGAATGGCTCGTCCAGGGCTGTATTCAGGGCGATGCAAAGGCATGGGAAGAGCTGATCGACAAATACAAGAGGCTGATCTACTCCATCCCGATTAAATACGGCGCAAGCTCGGCAGACGCCGCAGATGTTTTTCAGGCCGTGTGCATTGAAGTGCTGCACAGCCTTCCGCAGCTAAAGAGCGTGCAATCACTGCGGTCATGGTTGATCACGGTTACCATCCGCCAATCCTATCGCTGGAAGAAAAAGCAATCGAACCACGTTGAACTGGATGCCATGGAGCCGGAGGTTGCGGAAGGTATCGCTTACACCGTGCCGGTGGAGACCCTGTCACAGTTCCAGCAGGAGCAGATCGTCAGGGACGTGGTGGCCAAGCTGCCTCCGCGGCACCGCGAACTGGTTCGCCTGCTTTTCTTTGAACAACCGCCCCTGCCTTATGCTGAAGTCGCAAGGCGGCTGGGTCTGGCCACAGGCTCCATTGGATTCATTCGTGGCAGATGCCTGGAAAAGCTGCGCAAGGCACTGGTGGCATTCGGGTTCAACGGGTGAGGAAATGCAGTTGAGGCGCAACAGCCGTAACAGGCTGTTGCGCTTTACAGCCGCGAGGAGATTTTAGGTTCAGAGAGATCGCGCCGGTAAAGTTCCAGAGGATCGATGTGGGTTAGCTCACGGGAAGTGACATCAAGCCGGGAAATTTTCTGAGCAAACGTAGTAACCAGGAAGTGCATGTCCTCTGCGTTGAACGGCTTGGCCAGGAAGTCATTTGCTCCAGCCGTGTAAGCAGCCTGGATCTGTTCCGGGCGGCCCTTTTCAGTCAAGAGAACGATATACGGCTGGGTGTTCAGCTCTACAGAGCGAATCCAGTGACAGGCCGCGAGCCCCGTCATTTTGGGCAAGTCCCAATCCAGGATGCAGATGTCAACATGCTGTGCACGCAATGCGGCGCAAGCCTGCTTGCCATCGGCAGCTTCCACCACCTCAAAGCCCCAGAATTCGCGGGCGGCGTTTCGCAGGTCGCAGGAAACCGATTCCGCTCCGCCAATCAGCACCTTTAGCTTTCGCATGAGTGATCTCCGCCAAATCTACTTTTAGAGTGAAGCTATCCTGTAATCGCGACGCGTCGCCGTGGAAGCCGCTTGTGCGCCGCAGGGGAGAGAGCTAATGCAATAGAGATCGTCCGGATGGGGGAAGACGACCTTATGGGCCGCATTCTTCCGGTAGACCCCTAAAACTACATTCAGCTGGAAAATTTCCTGTTCCAAACCGGAGGGTATTCCGTTTCGCCTACCCTCGCCCATTGCCGCTTGCAAATAGCGGATGTCTTGCTCAATTGCGGTGGCTGCTTCCAGCCATTTCTGATCATCGTCCATGGTGCCGTGCTCTCCAAGTTAAGGGAATTACTTACCTGATTTCACGTGCAATAATTACCCAAATCCTTCTGGGATCATCCGTATCGGGCTTTGCTTCCCCCGTGAGCTCTAAGCCGCTCTGTTTCAGAGACATGCGGCCGTTTCTGGCGCCAAGGGTTCGTTTCCTTGCTTCTGTTTCATAAGGGTACAAAATCACTAAGAAAATATAGGTAAGGCAATCAATGGGCCAGCAGGCGCGAGGATTCCCATTTTGGAACTGCGGGGGATGGAAATGACTGGATCAGGCGCGGTTTCAGGCGCGAGTGAAATCGATGTAGCCGCGTTGGGGATCGGCACTGATTAGTTTTACGCGCAGCTTGTCTCCTACATCGGTTCCCTGGCCATGCACCAGCAACCCTTCAACATGGGGCTGAAGCACGCGAACGAATGTGCCTTTAGGGGTAACGCCGGTCACAATCGCGTCAAACATCTGCCCGATGCGGCTGCTCATGGTGACCGCGGCGATCCGTTTTGTCATGCCACGCTCGACTTTGCGGGCGGCGTCCTCTTTTGTGGTGCAATTGGCGGCGATGGCCGTGAGTTCATCGTCGGAATAAGGACTTGTCTGGCGGCTGAGTAGGGATTTAATCAACCGCTGCGTGACGACATCAGCGTATCGCCGGTTGGGAGCGGTGGAATGCGTGTAATCCTGAACTGCCAGACCAAAGTGTCCGGGCGAAGGCTGCCCCGGACGCTCCAAAACATACTCTCCCGGTCCCATCAGCTTGATGACGGCCAGGGACAGATCTGCGAAATGGTCAGGATCGGCAGCTTTGCGCGCCTGCAAAAAATCATTGAGCGCCTTGGAGTCAGGCTGTGTTGGAAGCTTTCCACCCTGCTGCGCCGCCAGAGCAACAATACGGTCCCAGCGTTCGGGAGTTTTTACCACGCGCCGGATGGACGAAATCCCGGCTTCTTCCAGTGTGCGCGCTACAACTCCATTGGCGGCGATCATAAAATCTTCAATCAATTCCGTAGCGCGGCTCTTCTGTTGTTTCTGCAGATCGACAATCTGGTCATTGAGGATGACGGGATGAACTTCAGTGGTTTCAATGTTGAGTGCGCCATGGCGATGGCGTTCATCCTTGAGGGCCTGCGCTATTTCGTCCTGCAACTTGAGTTGGGCTTGCAGCTCGGGCGATGCAGCTACTTTGGCCGGCGCCGGGCCTGTTCCCTCCAACCATGCTCCAACTCCGTTGTAGGCCAACTGCGCTTTATTGACCACGAGAGCCGGATAAATCTGGTGTTTGCTCACCTCTCCATTACTGTTCACCACAAATTCAGTCACAACGCTTAGCTTGCCATCCACTTCAAGCAGAGACGTAGTGCCGGTGGAAAGTTCTTCCGGCAGCATGGGAAAATTCCGCACTCCGGTATAGACCGTGCAGGTCTCCTTGCCCGCGTGCAGGTCGATAGGCGTGCCTTTTGGCACAAATGAATCCACGTCAGCAATCCCAACCAACACCTTCGTTGTTCCGTCCGGAAGCTTTTCTGCGTACTCAATCTGGTCAAGATCGCGCGAGGTGTCATTGTCGATGGAAGACCAAAGAAGTTTGCGCAGGTCCTGGACATCGCCAGGAACGGCTTTCGGCGGATTGTTTTTGATTGCTGCCAGTTGCTGCGCGACCGCAGGCGGAAAGTCCGGCTCAAAGCCATTTTCCAGCATGAGTTGTTTTGCTGCTGCCTGGAGATCGAAGTGTGAGGGACGTGAATTGTTCATAGATGAAAAATGGAAGCAGAGAAGCTTAACACGCAGAGCGGGTATAGTGTCTCATTTGACCAAGTTCTTTCTGACCTGTCTTGCTGAGCGGCGCGCGAGTTCCGGTTGCGGGACGAGTGCAGAGTCGAAGGATCCGAGGATGTGTCCCTAACAATACTGTTTCAGGGAGTTCTCTCGAAATTGTTTTCCTCTCAAATCATTTTGTTTTCCATGGGAGAAGAAGGGAAGCAGCTTCGGTAGAATTTCCTGACGCGACATGGCAGAGCAGGCATTCTCGGGATCTTTCGACTCGTCCTTAGTCGCATTCGCTCCGAGGACTCGCTCAAGACGACAGACGGAAACATTTTCTATCAAACTACCGAGCACATGGGGAATGTTGACTAGCGCTTATCGTGCGCTGGTGGTAGTAAAGAATAAAGGCTACCAGATCGGCAGCCTTGTTGTTGATGACCGGGTGTCTTACCGCGCAAATGTCCCCACAAACGCGCTACGCTTGTCGTGCAGTGTCCATGAAGTGTTCAAATCTTTGCCGCGATACTCATCGGTCATAGCTACGGCGGGCATGGCATGAGTGGTTTGCGTGAGCGGCTTGTAAAAAGTGTCTTCATTGCCGCAAAGATGGTCTTTGTCGCCAATGGCGCGGGTTTCAACCGTCACCACGTCGCCGGCCTGCAGGCGGGCGCGGGTGCTATGCTCGCCCTGCGCTACTTCCATGTCAATAGGCGTATCCACCACGCGGACGACGTGGCGCAGAAGCTCGCCGCCCATCTCCTGGGCAAAATTGATCAGCGCCTGGCGCTGTTGCGGCGTGGCTTGCCGGTCGACAAGCAGAACGGACTTTGCCGGATAAGGCTGGCCGTAAGGATCGCCCAGAGTGGCTTGCGCCTTGATTGCGCCGACAACAGTCAACCCATCGAGCGGAACGCCGTCCCATTTGCCTTCACCAATATGCCAGGCAACGATGGCTTCCTGTCCGGCCGTATTCACTTCGCCATTGGCGAAGCACTGGCCGACGTACACATCGGCGCTGCGGGTCTCAAGGTACTGGCCTTTGATCTGTGGATTCGCGGCGGCAAAGGCACTCACCATTAGCGCCATGTACAGGAACGAAACCGTAAACTTTTTCATCGCATACTCCCTGATCAATACATTGTAGTCTGCGGGATGAAAGATTCAACCTTGGGGAAGGTGCTTAGAGCCCCAAATTTAGAGACGTAGCATGCTACATCTCTACTCGAGAGTTGCGATGTTGCGAGACGCTTTTCTTGTGCCTAGTTCACTTGCTTGCTCCGCAGTGGCAGCCGCGCTCACCGGAACAGCAGTTCCCCGGCTCCGCAAGCTGGCCGTCCGGCCCGATGCAAGTCTGGGTCATGGCGCACCAGAACAGGCCGTCGCCGGAGCGCGGGACCGTGGGATCAGGCTCTGACCAGATGTATTGGCTCTTCCAGTGCAGCGCGGAGCACAGCCCCGCCCGGTCAGTATTGAATCTTTCAGGTACGTTGCTCATGCTGCCCCTCCCGCGGCCTGCGATCCGGCTGCCTTTAGAATGGCCCGCTTCACCGCCACCTGGGCCAGATGGATTTTGTGGGCGTTGTGCCCAAGGCTTTTGGCTTTGGCAACAGCGGCCTGCGCGGCCTGGTCGGCCGTGGCCTGCGTGACGGCCTTGCCTTGCAGTACTTGCGCGGCTTCCACGGAAACCCATGGAACCGGTGCGACATGCCCCATCACGATGCGGGCGCTCTTCACCGTGCTGGCATTCATCGTGAGCGCGACAGCGGCCGTGGCGTAAGGCCAGTCAAAGGCTTCTTTCTGGCGGACTTCATAATGCGCCGCGCGTACTCCGGGAGCAGGCGGCACGATCACGTGCGTGATGAACTCGTCAGGTTTGAGATCGTGCTCACGTTCCTGCTCTGTTTTGGGGATCACAAAGAATTTTTCCACCGGGACTTCTCTCGAGCCACGCGGGCCTGCGATCCGTACCTTTGCGTTGTAAGCAATTAGGACAGGAGCCACGGTTGAAGGGCTCACGAAAAGCGCAGGCCCATCGTTGCCGAGGATGGCGTGGTAGCGGTTATCGCCCTGAAGGACTAGGGACTTGCCATCTTTTTGCGCCAGCAGGCCGTGTCCGGCGCGGAAGTACCAGCAGCGTGGACGCTGGCATAGGTTTCCACCGATGGTCGCAACGTTGCGGATCTGCGGGCTGGCGGCGTCACCAGCCGCAGCGGCCAGCATGGGATGTTGATGCTGAATCTGAGACGCATGGGCAATTCTATCCAGCGTGACCAGAGTGCCCAGCTGCGTTGCGCCGCCTTCATTGCTGATGGCATGCAGGCCGGAAATCTGCTTGATGTTCACCAGCCGTTTCGGCGTGGTGATTTCATCTTTCATCAGGGAGAGCAGGTCACTGCCGCCGGCCAAAATTTCCACTTCACCCCAGCTCTTGCCGAGCAGCGCGGGAACCTGATCTGCGGTGGTGGGAGAGGCGTAATCAAACGGTCGCATGGCTGCCTCCTTTCGGATTGAGCGCGTTCACTACGCGGTCTGGTGTTATGGGCAGGAACGGAACGCGCACGCCAATGGCATTGGCCACGGCATTGCCGATCGCCGCCATTGGACCTACTGTCGGTGGTTCGCCCAGGCCGATCGGACCGCGCTCGTCATAACCCTTGCCGGTCATCATGTGGACGACGAGCTCGCCAACGTCACCGATGCCCGCCAGCCGGTAGAAATCCATATTCGGGTTCAGCATGTGCCCGAGGTTCTTATCCATGATTTTCTCTTCATAAAGCGTGGTTGCGATCCCCATGATCATTGCGCCGTAAACCTGGCTTTCCGCCGTCTTCAGGCTGATGACCAGGCCGCAATCCTGCACGCAGACCATCTTGTTCATTTTCACCACGCCGGTTTCCATGTCCACGGAGACGTCAGCCATGACCGCGCCGCCAACGCCGCTGGAAATCAGATCTCCGGGCCCAGGATTTTTGCCCAGCGCTTGGATAGGCTGTGTGCCCAGCCTGGCGCAGGCATCTTTCCAGCTCATGCTGCGCGAAGGCGCCGATTTCACGCGGATGCTTCCGCCAACCGCTTCCAGATCGTCTGGCTGCGCGTTGAGCGCCGAAGCAACTTTGGCGAAGAGCTGATCACGCGCGTCAATAGCTGCGCGCCGCGTGGAAGAGCTAACGCCGCCGATGGTGGTGCTGCCGCCCGAGCCGCCCGACTTCGGATACTGGTTGTCTCCGATCTTCAGCTCCATCTGGTTCAAGGCCAGACCCAGAGTGTCACCGGCGACAATCAGGATGGCTGTGCGGGTACCCACGCCAAGGTCCTGCGTTCCCATTTGAAGTTCGACCGAGCCGGTAGGGTATATGGTGAGCGCGCAGTTGCTTTCATGTCCGCGCCCGCCCCAGGTGTGGATTGCGAGGCCCAGGCCGCGCCGTTCGGCGCCCGAGCCTTGTCCGCGCGGATGCCAGTTCTTCTTCCAGCCGATCAGGTCGGAGGCGATCATCAGCTCGTCGCGGTAGGTATCGGCGCGATGGTATGTGTCCTCCGATGGCGCGGTGAGCGCGATGTTCTTGAGCATCAGGTCCAGGGGATCCATGCCGAGTTTAGCGGCGCAGTCTTCAATGGCCGACATGGTAATCAGGCAGCCCTGCGGATGATTGGGCGCACGCCAGGCCCGCGCTGGGCCGATGTTCGTGGCCACAGCGGTGTGCTGCTTTCGCTGATTAGGAATGTTGACCACATAGGGCATGGGTGGAGCCCCTCCTCCGCCCGGACCGCCTGTGCCCCATGATTCAGATTGCCAGGCTGTGAGCGTGCCGTCTTTCTTGGCTCCGACTCTCACTCTTGCAAATGCTGAAGGACGGCAGCCGGCAAGAATAAGCTCGGCGTCGCGCTCCAGCATCACTCGGACCGGCTTGCCGCCCGTCTTTTTGGAAACCTGCGCCGTATAGGCTCCCCAGCGATCAATGCCGAATTTGCTGCCAAAGCCGCCGCCGATATGGTCCTGATGCACGTGGACGTTCGCTTCAGGAATTTTCAGGGCCTGCGCGTACTGGCCCGCCAGACCGGAGACGTTCTGCGTGGAAATGTGAGAGAAGAGATGGTCGGTGTCAGTCCACTCGGCGATGGAGCCATGGCTTTCCAGGCAGCAGTGCGTAATCACGGGGCAGCCGTACACGCCTTCAGAAACAACTTCCGCTTGTTTGAAGCCTGCGTCGGGATCGCCTTTGACTTGCTCCGTCTCTTTTTTATAGGGCGAATTGTTGGGCTGCGGCTCTTTCACCTCAGCAGCTTGCAAGGCTTTGATAACGTCGTCGCTGACTTCATTGTCTTTCATCCGCTTTGCCATTTCGGGCGATACTTTAAAAGCCAGGCCACGTTTCTGTATGGCGGCAATCACCTGATCGTCCGGCGCATCGTCATTCAACATCTGAAAAACATCGCGCTGGGTGAGCGGCCCCGTGCTCTCGGCAACATTTTGCGGCTGCGTAAAATCGTCGACGAAGAAGGGAAGCGGCTGATATTCCACTTTTATGGCGCGCGCCGCGTCGGCGGCGGTGGGCTCATCGACCGCTGCCACCACAACAATGTCATCGCCGGCCCAGTGAATTTCGCTGCCCGCATCCTGAATGATGTAAACGCTTTTTACGCCGGGCATCTTTTCCGCGGCAGAAGTATCCACGCTTACGACCTTGGCATGGGCGTGCGGTGAGCGAACTACCTTGCCATACAACATGCCGGGCCGATGGACGTCATAGGTGTACTTGGCGTGGCCTGAAACTTTATCCGGGCCATCGACGCGCGAGATGCGCTTGCCAATCAGCGACCGCTTTTCCGCCGCCGGCCATCCATATTTGGTATTGTCGTCTGCCATGGATCAGGCTCCCTTCGTTTTTGCCGCCTGCATTACAGCGGCGCGCATTCCGGCATAGGTTCCGCAACGGCAAAAGTTTCCGCCCAGGCCGTGCTTGATCTGCTCCGGCGTGGGGTTGGGATGCTGGTCAAGAAATGCCTTGGTCGCGACAACGAAGCCCGGCGTGCAGAAACCGCATTGCTGCGCATCGTTGTCGATGAATGCCTGCTGGATAGGATGGAGATGTCCGGGTTCGCCCAGGCCTTCCACGGTGGTGATCTGCGCGCTCTGCGCGTCGATGGCCAGCACCGAGCAGGAGTACACGGCTTTTCCGTCCATGAGCACGGTGCATGCGCCGCAGGTGCCGCGATCGCAGACGCGCTTGGCGCCGGTGAGCTCAAACTGGTCACGCAGTGCGTCCAGCAAGGTGACGCGCGGCTCAAGCTGCGCATTGAGCTTCTTGCCGTTCACGTTGAGAGACACCGGAACTTTGCCCGGACCCTGGACATGCGGCGCGTCATCGAGCGCAAAGGTGCTGACTTGGCTTACCAGAGGAACGGCCGCAGAGACGCCTGAAATTTTCAAGAAGTCGCGCCGAGAGACTCCAGGGCTGGAAGATGATGGTTTGGATTTAGGCTTGTCGTTTTTATCTTGCTTTGCAGGCTTCTCAGGCAGATCGTCCACAGGATGCCTCCGTGTTGCAGATCAGAATGACAGCAAGTTGCGAAAACGAAATTGTAACTCTCAGGGGTGGAGCGTGTCTTGTCGTGGCAGATCTAAATGGCGGTGACGTTTTTCAAACGGAGACGTTGACAAGTTTCAAAACGATGCTGACCCAGAGCACCTACTCTGAAACCATTGCAATCGTTCTCAGCCACGTTTCCACCAACTGAGGCCATGCTGTTATCGGAAGATTGGTGCGCCGTAACCCAAACGCATGCCCGCCGTCCGCATACAAATGCATCTCCACGGAAACGCCAGCCTTCTTCAGGGCGATGTAATAAGCCAGGGAGTCGTTTACATTGTCTACGTGGTCATCCTCCGCCTGTAGTAAGAAGGTGGGTGGTGTTCTGCTGGTGACATGGAGATCAGGGTTCAATGCAAGATCCTTATCGGCAGTTGCCGGATAATGAATCACAAACTTCTTGCTGCCTTGCCTAGCGTCCCACTTCGCTGCGGACAGCGACAGATGGCCGGGATAAATAGCTACTGCGAAATCGGGGCGGCAGCTCTCTTTGTCAGCGGCATCGACAGCCGGATACAAACGTTGCGCAAAATGCGTGCTCATTGCTGCCGACAGATGACCGCCTGCCGAAAAACCCAGCACTCCAATCTTGTGTGGATCGATGTGCCACTCCGCGGCATGAAACCGCACCAGCCCCATCGTCCTCTGCGCATCTTCCAACGCCAGGGGTGATTCCGGATAGGGCCCTGATTTCGGGTAAGCCGCCGATTTCGGATTCCGCCCCACACCCGGCACGCGGTACTTCAACAGCACACATGTGATCCCTTTCGAGGTCAGCCAGTCGCAGACCTCCGTGCCTTCCAGATCGATGGCCAGAATCTGATAGCCTCCGCCAGGGAAGACGATAACCGCAGCGTCGGTATTCTTTCCTTGTGGCGGATAGACCGTCATCGTAGGGCGCGAAACGTTGCTGATGTAAGTCCAGGGCCTGCCCCCGACGAAGTGGTCGTTTGTTCTCGTCGTAGCGACTTCCGGCCCCACGACCGGCTGCGCATCAGGCACCCCACCCGGCCAGATCGGCACCTGCGTATGTCCCGGCGAGGGTTGCCAAACAGGCGTTTGCGCGCTCAGACCCCCAAACGCAAACCCAACACAGAGAGCAGCAATCAAAGGCTTCATCACAATCCTTAAGGCTTATACAAACCAGAACTTCTTGCCGAGTGTAGGGCTGTCTAAAGCGGATTATTCCCATTGTTGCGGCGGGAATCACGCCAGTCAACAGCAACCAGCCTCGTCTAAAGCCGACGAACGGAACTGGGGCATAGCGGAATTCTATTTCGGGAATGTTAAAAAAATTCGAAACAGCACGATCGATGGGACGAGTTGACGTCCGCCAAACTATACTGACTCCTCTTGAGAACAAATATGACTCCAGGCTATCCACTCAGGCTCCTTGTGCTCACCATCATCAGCTTCGCTTCTGCGCTAGCGCAGGCGGGAAAATCAGACGTTTGCCCGCGCGATGACAAAGATTTCGCCGCCATTCAACAGCAGGCAGAAACAAATGATCCCGCGGCGCAGATGGCATTGGCTTCCTGCTACGACCTGGGGATGCATGTAAAGCCGGATGGAAAAGAGTCGATCCGGTGGATCACCAAGGCGGCGAACCATGGCTATGCTCCGGCTGAGTATGAACTGGGCAGGATTTATCTTTACGGCCGCGGGATTCCTATCGACTACGCGCAGGCTCTGGTCTGGGAGAGGAAGGCGGCAGAGAAGGGTGATCCGCGCGCACAGCGTGATCTGGCATTCATGTATGAGCGCGGGTTTGGCGTGGCTGCAGATCCGGCGAAAGCAGCCGAGTGGAACCAGAAGGCCGCAGCGCAGGGAAATGCGGAGGCGCAGCTTCATTTGGCCCAAGCGCTCGATGAGGGCGCGGGCGTGAACAAGAATGCTGAAGAGGCGCGCAAGTGGTATGGCAAAGCGGCGCGGCAGGAGCAGCCGGCAGCGCAGTTGGAGCTGGCGAGACAGTCTGCAGGCCAGGGCAATTGTGCCGTGGCCGTCCACTGGTATGAGGAAGCGGCTGAGCACGGCGAGGTGCAGGCAATGTATGAGCTTGGCAGACTTTATTTAAGTAAATGCGGGCCAGACAAAGATAAGGCATTCACATGGTTCACGATCGGGTCGCTGTTCAGATCAAGCGAGAGCCAAGCAGAGGCAGAGCAATTAGGGCGGAAGCTCAGTCTGGCACAGAAAAAGCATGCTGAGCAGGCGGCGGCAAAATGGATTAAAGAGCATCCCGGCAGTGACAAGGAAGAAGATGAAGAGGAGAAGCGCTAGCCTCTCCTCTTCATTCTTTGACAAGGTTTAGTTCATTGCTCGAACATCAGGCTGCAACATCAGCTTCAGAACCAGCCCTGGCCGTTCGGGTTCAAAGCAGTCTCAGCGAAGGCGCGTGTTGCCGCCGCGCTGTGGCTGGCCGCATTCTCATGAAACGGCACCACCACATAGTGAATTTCGCCAGCTTCAAGATTGACGAAGTTGTGGTATGCCGCGTAATCGACGCCGCCCTGAAGCCCGCCCAGGGTTGAGTGAACGCCCGGAGCAAGGAAGATCACGAAGACAGTGCCCGCCGTCGGCGCAGGAATGGCCTTGCTCTTCAGCATGTCTGAAAGCTTCTGCTGAATCGTGAGGTCATTTACCTTGCTTTGGCTGAGATCGGTGAAGTCTTCGATTTGAGGCGCGGCACGCAGAGTCTTGATGCTGTGCTGTTTCAGCTCTGAGACCTGCGTGTTCCCAGCGGACGCCGTGACATCGAGCAGAGAGGCTTCACGGCCACGGACTTGCGTGTCACCCCAGCCTGCGCCCAGAAAAATACTGACTTGCTGGGCTGAAGCCAGGACCGGGCCACCGTGGAATGTTTTGGGTCCGGCGACGGAGAAGTCGACGGGAACAATCTGGGCTTTGCCTCCGTCATCGTCAAAAGCAAGGTTGGGCTCCGCCGGACGGTCCACCGAAGCCTGTTGTTGCGCGGCCAGGACGCATGTCACCGTGCCGCAAAGCAATAAAATCCCAAGCGCGAATTTTTTCATAAGCTCTCCTTATTGCGTTACGTTCAGGTTTACGTCGTCCAGGACGAATGAAGTTTGCAGCGTGGAATCTTCCACGCCTTTGAAGAATATCTGGATTGTCTGCCCCTTGAAGCTGAGCAGGTTAAACGATTTCTGCGAATATCCGGTGTTATGGTTCAGGTTGGAATAGGTCGCCAAGGTGGAAAGCACCGTGCCGGACGAATTCCGTACCTGCACGCTCAGCGTGTCGAACGCCGTAGAGGTGGTGGTTTCAGCGGTGTCAATGTGCAGGAAGAACGTCAGCGTTGCCGCTGTGGCGGTCGAGGAAATTGTTACCTGTTGCAGCGCTGTGTCTGTGTGCGAGGTGCCGTAGCCATCCAGCCAGGCGTCCCAGCTTCCGGAGTGTGGTGGTTCGCTGGTGGAGTTGTTGATGACTCCACTGGTCAAGGTCCAGGGCGCTGTATTCGTTGACCCGTTCTCAAATCCGGGGTTACCGATGATCTGAGTGGTTGTGCCGCCCGTGGAAACGGTGAGCGAAACAGTTGTGCTATGCGAAACTCCGCCGCCACTGGCATTGATCGTGATTGTGGATGTGCCTACCGTGGCCGTGCTGCTGGCTGTGAACGTCAGCGTTGAGCTTCCGGAGCCCGGCGCGGCAATCGACGTCGGACTGAACGCAGCAGTCACGCCGGCGGGAAGCCCAGTGGCTGAAAGCGAAACGGCGGAGTTGAAACCGCCGGAAACAGTGGTGGAAACAGTTGTTGTTTTCGTTCCACCCTGCGCCACAGAAACCGTGGAAGGCGACGCGGTCAGCGCAAAATCCGGGGCCTGTGTGCCGGGATTGAAAATGACATCCAGGACTGGATGCAGTTCAATCCCGTTGGGAGCCACGCCGGTTTGCCCGTGGAGAAAATCAAACATGCCCACGCCTTTGATCTGGACCGGGATGTTGGCGGTCTGGAAGCTGGTGGTGGCGGTGAACCTGGCATTGAACTCATTGCGCGCGTTGGTTATGCCCGCCAAAAAGGGGCTGCCCGCGCCCACACACGACGGCGAGGGAATTTCGACGATCATGGTCAGCCCGTTGGCATCCTGAAGGACCAGATGATAGTCGGAATCGCTTTCCAATTTGTAAAGCGTCAGCGTGGCATTGAGCACCCACTGCGTGGTCTCCCACGGCGATACGCGGTTATTGGCCGGGATGGGATTGGGCGCGGCCGGCGACCGCAAATTGGCGATGGTGGTGTTAGTAGCAGAGTTCAGGTTGACCAGGCCAGCGTCAGGATCTGTCCCGGTTTTTACTGACCAGCGCTCCACGCCGCATTGGGCGAAAAGCGTTGATGGAACAACCAGCAGGAGTACAGCCAAAAACAAACGGCAACGGCGCAGATGTTGCATCATCCAGCCTCCAGGTTCGTCTTGGTAACTCTAATTACTGCCGTGAATAATAGTTGGTGCTGGGCAAAAAGAGATAAACAATTTGTGAAAGTTTGAGAAAAATGACTCCCAAAATGGGATTTCTCGGAACAGCGTTTCCTGTTGCCGGCTTCGAGTGTGCACGGACGGACGGGCTGCGATTTCCTTCCAAAAGATCTTTATCATCCGGCGCTTTTACAAATTTTTTACAGCTTGCCGCGCGAGTTGCTCCTATACTAAGCTGCCCAGTCTGCTGTAGCTGAACCTCACCTCTTTGTTCAGCGATTCGTGCGTGCAATCCTTCAGAGATTCGGGAAGAAAAATCCGTCGCAGAGGAATGGATATATATGGGAAGAATGTTTTGCTTCATGGCAATAATGGCCGCGGCTTTTCTGCATGCGTCCGCGCAACCGCAGGACAGCGGCGGGAACATGCCTCCCGGCCAGAATGTGGTGGGTAAAGTGACCGCGGTGAGCAAAGATTCGCTGACCGTCGCGCCCTTGATGGGCGGCGACGCCGTGAGCGTGAAAGTGAGCGACACGACGCGCGTGGCCAAAGACCGCCAGCCATTCAAATTTGCGGAGATCAAAGTCGACGACGTGATTTTTGCGCGCGGTGAATTGAAGGACAACACACTGCAGGCAGCGGTGGTGAGCGTGGTGAATCCCGAGATGATTCAACGCGTTCAGCAAGCCGGCGGCCCAGGCGGCGGTCTTGGCGGTCCTGGCGGCCCCATGGCTGGTTTCAACCGTGAAGATCTGGGCAAAAAATTCATCATTGGTGAAGTCAAGGCCATTAACGAGACCAAGCTGACGATTGCGCGGCCGGATGGCCAGACGCAGGATGTTGAGGTAGATGAAAACACCTCATTCAAGAAAGGCGGAGAGAGCATTACGCTGCCGGACATCAAGGTGGGCGATTTTGTGCGTGGCCGGGGTGAGCTCAAAGACAACACGTTTGTCTCCAAAGAGCTGATTGTTGGCCGGCCACAAATGCGGATCATGATGGGTGGACCCGGCAGCCAGCCGCAAGAGCAGAAGAAGCCGGAGAGCGCGCCAGCAGGAACGGCACCGGCAGCCCCGCCCAAATAATTACTCCAGCAAAGAGAAGCCATGCGCTATTGGTCGCAGATATTGGTCATGACAGCGTTCAGCCTGGTCGTGGGCTTGCACGCGCAAGAAGCTCCACCCACCGGGCAGACGGTCCCGACTGTGCCAGCGGCTCAGGCAATGCCCGATGTTCCCACGGCGCCGGCTGCACCTGTGGCACCGCCACCTTCAACCGGGGTTACTACGCCTTATGGTGAGATCAGCGGACTGGTGAAATCGGGAAATACACCACTCCCCGGCGTTGTAGTGAGCGCGGCGAACACTCTTACGGGAAAAAAGTATTCCACTTCCACTGACCTCGATGGCAGCTTCAAAATCTCTGTCGGCGGCAAAGGACGCTACGTGGTCCGGGCAGAGTTCTCGGCATTCGCGCCGGTGACGCAAGAGGTCTTGATCAACGATCAGAACCGCAACGGCAAGGCAGATCTGGCCATGGTGCTGCTATCGCGCGCTCAAAAAAACGCGGAGCAAGAACAGCGGCAACAGATCGCGCAGCAGCTTGGCGGCCGGGCGGGAATGCAGCAGCTTGCGCTTTCCGGTGGTGGCGATCCTGGTGGATTGGCCGCGGGAGGAAATCCTGACCCAGCGTCGCTGGCCGGCGCAGGTCTTCCCAACGCGGGGCTTGCGGCCGATGGGGGCAACGAATCGGTGGCAATTTCCGGCGCGCAGGGCCGCGCCGAGCAGAACATGTTTGATCCCGGTGAAATGCAGGACCGCATTGCCGATCTGCGCGAACAATTGGGCAGGCAAGGTGGAGGCTCAGGGACCATCTCTTTGGGCGGAGCTACGGCCAATATTCAAATGATAGGTGGCGGAGGCTTTGGTGGTGGCGGCGGTTTTGGGGCGGCAGGCGGCGGGCCCATGATTGTGATGATGGGCGGCGGTGGTGGCGGACGCGGCCTGCGTGGATTCAACGTCAACAAGCCCCACGGTTCCATCTTTTTCAATTATGGGGGATCGGGGCTCGACGCCAAGCAGTATTCGCTGAACGGCCAACCTGAGAGCAAAGCGAGTTACAACCAGAAACGTTTTGGCGTGACCATTGGCGGGCCGCTGAATATTCCGCACATTTATAAAGGCGGGACGAAGACGTTTTTGTTTGGAAGCTATACCGGATCGCGCAGCACCAACCCTTATGACGTGTTCTCGACCGTGCCCACGCTGGCGGAGCGCAGCGGAGATTTTTCAGCGCTGCCGGTGCAGTTAATCGATCCGGTGACGCGCGCGCCGCTGGCCAATAACCAGATTACGAGCATCAATCCGGCGGCGGCTGGGTTGCTGTCGTTCTTTCCCACGCCAAACCTTCCGGGCGCCAGCAGGAATTTTCATTTTGTTTCCGCCAGTCCCAGCGATAGTGACACGGGATTTGTCCGCTTCAACCACAACTTTGGGCCGCAGCAGGCCGGTTTGCTGGGCGCGTTGGGCCTGGGCGGCGCAACCGGCAATCGCGGCGGCGGCCGCCAGGGACGGCAGCAACAACAAAACCAGAAGCGGGACCGCTCACACTGGTCGCAAAGCATTAACGGAATGTTCATCTACAACAACATCCGCAATTCGGTGTTGAATCCGTTTCCCGGGTTAGGCGGCAAGCAATCGATCCAGAACTACAACTTGAATTTCGGCCACAGTGCGACGAAAGGGCTGTTTCTAAACTCGCTGCACTTTAGTTACAACCGCAGCCAGATCGACATTGCGAACAATTTCACCAATCGAAACAACATTGAGGCGCAGCTTGGGATCGCCGGAGTGTCGCAGCGCCCCGCGGATTACGGCCTGCCCAACCTGAATCTTTCGCCACAGTTCAGCAACCTGCAGGACACCACACCGTTGCTTCGCACCACGCAGAACATTTCCCTCAGTGAGTCCATGAGCCTGACGCGGGGCAAGCACGGCTGGAGCTGGGGCGGGGACTTCCGGCATCAGATGCTGGACGCGAGCAATGCCGGCAACGCCCGCGGAACGTTCATCTTTACCGGCGCGGCCAGCGGAGCGCCGTTTGCCGATTTCCTGCTGGGGTTTGCCCAGTTGACATCTCTGCAATCGGGAGCGAGCGAGTACAACTTCCGCTCCAATTCATTTGACCTCTTCGTACAGGACAACTGGCGTGCCGGCAAGAACCTGACATTCAATCTTGGGCTGCGCTATGAATATGTGACGCCATTCACCGAACTCAATCATCAGCAGGTGAATCTTGATGTTGCCCCGGATTTCAGCGCGGTGGCGCCTGTGCAGCCGGGCCAGACCGGCCCGATTACTGGCAAGCAGTATCCCGCGGGGCTGGTGCATCCTGACAGGAACAACTTTGCTCCGCGCGTAGGCATTGCCTGGAAGCCGTGGCAGAAGACGGTGGTCCGTGCCGGTTATGGCGTGAACTACAACATCGGCCAATACGGGCAGATGGCGACGCAGTTGGGGTTCCAGCCGCCGTTCGCCGTGGCGCAAACCAATCCTGCGCAGACAACGACTTCGCTTACGCTGCAAAACGGTTTTCCGGCGGCAATCAATAACAGCACCAGCCACATCACGAACACATACGCAGTGGACCCGGATTACCGGCTGGCGTATGTGCAGTCGTGGAACCTGAATATTCAGCAGGAAATCAAGACCAGCCTGGTGGTCAATATCGGTTACACAGGCGCAAAAGGGACGCACCTGGATATCGTCCGCGCGCCTGACCAGTTGCCCACGGGCGGGCCGCGCTTCGCGGCATGCACCCCAACCACTTCGGCGGCCGCCAATTGCGTTCAGCCATTCCTGTTTGAGTCGTCGCAGGGCTCGTCGATCATGCATCAGGGTACATTGCGGGTGCGCAAGCGCCTGCGCCACGGACTTTCAGTCGGCGGAACCTACACGTACTCAAAGTCGATTGACGATGCCTCTTCCATCGGCGGCGGCGCGGCAGTGGTGGCGCAGAACGATCTGGATATCGCGGCGGAGCGCGGCCTCTCCAGCTTTAACCAGCAGCACCGCTTTGTGGCCGACTATCTTTACGAACTGCCTTTTGGCAAAGACAAGAAATGGCTGACCGCCGCCGGCGCACCGCAGAGGATCCTCAGCGGGATTTCAGTAAGCGGTAACGTGGTGCTGGCTTCAGGCTTCCCCTTTTCGCCGCGCTTCTTTGGCACGTCGACAGACCTGGGCCGTGGCACAACGGGCGCGGCGCGTCCTGATGCGACCGGCCAGCCCATTGAGGTGAACGATCCAACGATCCAGAGGTGGTTTAACACGGCGGCGTTTGCCGCGCCAGCCGGCGTGTTCGGCACCGCGGGCCGCAACGTGATTATTGGTCCGGGCACTGTTCAATTTGATATGGCGATTGCCAAGAGTATTCAACTGAAAGAGATGCAAGGCATGGAACTGCGGCTTTCTGCCAGCAACGTTTTTAATACCGTACATTTCATCTCAATTGATTCAACCTTTGGCTCGCCGACATTCGGCCAGGTGACGGGCGCGGGCGCAATGAGGAAAGCGCAGCTTACGGCGAGGTACAGGTTCTAGATGGAACTCGGGATCACGAAATTACGAAGTGAAGCACAGGCAGGAGTGCCTGTGCCACAAAAGATTGAAGATCCTTGTGCGCAGGCGGGGGCGCCTGCGGTCCACAACCAATTAGATAATACGACGGGCCGCTCTTCCACCTGCACGGGACACAGCACCTCTGGAACTGCGTTAAATCTTCAGTCGGTGATTTCGATCATTCTGATCGCTGTGCTCGTAGGCCTTAATGCCTGGCCACAGACATCGGCGCCGCAGCAGCCGCAGGAAACAAAAGACAAGCAGGGACTCTACCGCTTGCGCGTGGAGAGTGAACTGGTGCTGGTGAACGTGGTGGTCCGCGATAAGCAAGGAAAGCCGTCAACCGGCTTGACGCGGGACGATTTCACGTTGCTTGAAGACGGCAAGCCGCAGCGGGTTTCAAGTTTTGATTTTGAAAACCTGGATACAACGCCTCTTACGCCCGCCGGCGGCCCATTGCAATCGTCGACGAACGTTCCAGGGGCCAAGACCAAACCGATCCTCACCGCCAAAGACGCGGACGAAGCGTTGAGCAACAAGCGCGTCATCGTCCTTTTTTTTGACATGAGCTCCATGGGGCCGGATGAAATAGAGCGGTCGATACAAGCGGCAAGAAAGTACGTGCAAACCAAGATGACCGCGGCCGATCTGATCGCCATTGTCACGCTCGCTTCGTCATTGCGGCTGGACCAGGATTTTACCGGGGACCAGGCTCGCCTGCTTCGCGTACTGAATCGCTTCTCGCATTCCGAGGGGCAGGGCATGGACAACGGCAGCACCGGCGACGCGGATGGAATCGAAGAAACCGGCGACGCTTACACGCCCGACGAAAGCGAATACAACCAGTTCAATACCGACCGCAAGTTGCAGGCGCTGCAATCGCTCAGCCAGGTGTTGGGCAAATTCAACCAGAAAAAATCCATCATCTACTTCAGCAGCGGCATGACGCAGACCGGCATTGAGAACCAGGCGGCGCTGCGCGCAGCCATCAACACGGCGATCAAGGCGAACGTCGCAATTTATACGATGGATTCCCGAGGTCTGGAAGCAGAGCCGCCTGGAGGGGCGGCGACGACGGCCAGCCTGCGCGGTACCGCTATGTATAGTGGCGCGGCAGTACAGAGCCGGCTGGACGCCAACTTCGCCAGCCAGGAAACGCTGACCACGCTTTCAGGCGATACGGGCGGCAAGGCTTTTCTCGATACCAACGACCTTGGCCAGGTCTTTGACCGCGTGCAGCGCGATACGTCTGTCTACTACGTGCTGGGTTACAAGAGCAGCAACGCACTGCGAGACGGCAAGTACCGGCACATTCAGGTGAAGGTGAACCGGCCTGGAGTGAACCTGGAGTTTAGAAAAGGCTATTACGCTCCCAAGGACTTTCAGCACTTTAACGCGGAAGACAAAGAGCAGCAGATGGATGACGAACTGGCGTCAGAGCTGCCCAACACGGACGTCGCCCTGTACATGGCTGCGTCGTATTTCCGCATGGATGAACGCCGTTTCTATGTGCCCGTGGCGCTGGTGGTGCCCGGCTCGCAGATACCGTTCACCAAGGGCGGCGACAAGGACAAGGCTTCGCTGGATATCATCGGCGAGGTGCTGGACGAACTGAAGCGCCCGGTGGGCACCGTGCGGGAGACGGTAAAGCTCTCGCTGGATGCGGCGCAGGAAGTCCGCCGCAAGAACGTGCAGTACTCTACGGGCTTTATGCTGGCGCCGGGCAAATATCATTTCAAGTTTGTGGTGCGCGAGAACCAGAGTGGACGGCTGGGTTCGTTTGAATCTGACTTCATAGTGCCCGATATCAAAAAAGCCCCGCTCAAGATGAGCTCCGTGGTGCTGGCCAGCCAGCGCCAGCCCTCGCAAAAGAAGACCCAGAACCCGCTGGTGCGCGACGGCAATGAACTGGTGCCGAACATCGCGCATGTGTTCACGCTGGACCAGCACTTGTATTTCTTCTATGAGGTTTACGATCCCACAAAAGATAAGTCTCCCGAGCCGGCGAGTGAAGCGAAAGACAAGGCGCCGCCGATCAAGAATCCTATCCACTTGCTGACCAGCATTGTGTTCTTCAACGGCAAGGTAAAAGCGTTTGAAACGCCGCTGGTCGAGGCGCGGCAGCTCAATGCGGCGGAGCGCAAGGCTGCCGTCTTTCAGTTCGACGTGCCTCTGGCCCAGCTCAAGCCCGGGCTGTATACCTGCCAGGTAAATGTCATCGACGATGCCGGCGGAAACTTTAGTTTCCCCCGTCTTCCCATTTTGGTACGGGAAAAGCCGACTGCGGCCCCGGCAACGGCGGCCAGCGGCGCAGGGAAGGGCGGAGAGTAAATCCTGATTTACCAAGCATCAGGCGATGTTGGCCCGCGCGTTCCATCATTTTGAAGTTGATCGTCTTTTCTGCACACCTTCTGAGGCAGTGTCTAACAGGTAACGTAATGTCACCTGAGTAACTTGTTGGAGTGGTTTTGAGGACGTTATTGTGAAACCTGCTCTGATGTTGGGCCCATCGCGGAACGTTTGAGCAAACGCTGCCGCTCTAATCAGAGGAGAAGCCGCAATGGCCGCAGGAGAGATCACTTTTATCCAATGTCCTTATGGAGACTCATTTCCGGTGCAAAAAACGTCGAGCCGTTCATCGGGAATACAGCGGGTCGTTTGTCCAAAGTGCGGCCACGGGTTTGAGGTAAGCCTGGAAGAGACGGTGGAGCGGATGTCACAAGACTTCAACCTGACGTTGGCGATGCGGTCGGCATAAGCTCTGATGCAACGGTCCTTGGTGTTTACTGAAAGTCTGCAATTGCTGCGGGCTGAACGTTAGCTCTCCATCCGATAAAGAGGCTCTTCCCACTCTTGGCCATCAAGCTCATAAGTCAGCGCGGTGCCTGGTGGCGCCTGCAAACGGACTAGTTCGCGACGGAGCAAAGCCAGCCCCTTCACGGCATCGTAGAGATCGACATCGATACCGCAGAATTCAACAAAGTCTTCGCCATTTTCATCGGGCTCTGAAAATTGTGTTCCGCCTCCGGTGACCTCGCCTAGATCGTCTTTTTCTAAAGCTTGTTGCAAAGGATCAGCGAATTTTTTCCAGCGATCCTCGGGATCAATGTCTCCGGGCATTTTGATGTAAACGAATAGCGGATTCTCATGGCTTGCTTTGGCCAGGGAAGTGTGTGAATCCGAATCATGTCTACTGCCGTTTGATTCTTTTGAAAAGTGCATGATTTCCTCACATGTTCGGGCGAAGGTATCAATGCTCCGATCTCTTCAATAATTCTTCCAGATGGTTCCCCCAGATTGCGGGCCAGGAGTGCGTACCGTGGCCGCGGGTTTCGTCCGTAATCGGGAGCAGGACGTATTTTCCGTGTTTCACCCGCGGTATGTCACGATCAATGATTTTGAGTTCGGGCGGGTTGATTGTGTCGTCGGCGGAGTTGATCGCCGTGAGCGGTACGGTGATCTTCTCCAGTTGTGGCTCAGGATTGTAATTCCGTGACGCGTCAAAGTAGTAGAGCATGTCATTAGCGTCGGTGGTCTTCATCCGGTCGGCGACAAACTTTTCCAGGAAGGCGTCAGCCTGTTCGCGAGTAGGCTCTTCTTTCTGCATACGCAGTGGCGCGCTACCCATAAAGAGCAGGACGCCCAGCGCAGCAGCCAGGCCATGAGGTTGCTGCTTGTATTCGCCGTTGTTCCAGTCCGGATCGGTGCGGATGGAATCCATGATCATGCGACGCATCATGCGGTTGCGACCGGCGATTTCCACCGGTTGGCTGGCCAGAGGCATGGCCGCGTCGATGAAATCCGGGTGCTGCTCCGCCCATAACCATGTGTGCATACCGCCCATGGATGTCCCCATCGCCAGCCGCAGGTGGTTTACACCGAGTCCCTGGGTGAGCAGACGGTATTGCAGTTCGATCATGTCGTCATACTCATAGTGAGGGAAGCGCATGTGCAGGCCGTCACTGGGCTTGCTGGATTCGCCGTGGCCCACGTTGTCCGGAAGGATGATGAAGTATTTCGTCGCGTCCAGAAGCTGGCCTGGGCCAAAGACTACTCCGCCGAAATTAGGCGTGAGGAACTGGCGCCCGCTCCCGCCGGTGCCGTGCAGTATGAGCACGGCGTTACGGACCTTGCCGCTCGAATCCTTCTGTGCCGTGCCCAGTGTGTAGTAGTGCAGCTTGACCTCAGGCAGCTTCTCACCCGACTTGAACTGAAAATCCTTTATGACGAATGCGCCGGAATGCGGCGCGGGATAGTCGGCGGCAAAAACCGAGAGTGATGCGAAGGCGATGAACAGCGAAAGAATGACGCGGCAGATTCTCATGCATGCTCCCTTGAAACGGAAAAGACTAAATCATTGAGGGAAGCAAGAAAAGGAGATTCAAGGCTCGAGATCGCAGGTCTGTTGGCAAAGAGTGAGTCAATTCACATTAATTCGTTACACGATATTTTATTTTTTTTTATGTGTAACGTGCATTCGGTCTGCTGCTCCATAGCTGCGTAACCGGGCCCCAATTCCAACATCGGTAGCGTTCCGCTTCCAGGAGAAAAATTAGAAATGAGAAAACATCGCGCTTTCCCCATGATTGCGAGTGCGGCCGCGGTTTTGCTGCTTACACTCGGTGGTTTTGCTCAGTCGAGCAATGAAAACAATGTTAGACCCCTGGCCGTTAACCAAACCGAAGGGTTTGCCCAGGGCCAACTGTTGGTATTCACCTATTTCCAGAATTTCGATTGCATTCACGAGCCCTTTGATGATCTTGATCACAACGGGCAAGTGGCAGCCGTGGACGCAAATGAATATCAGCGTCCTATCTGTACCGTGGGCCACGCGTCAACCATCGATCCAAATTTCCGGCCGATTCAAAACACCCTTAAGCTGTATGTAATCGCCCCATTCTTCGGTAATGACACGAACCCCAATGACGCTTTCACGCCAGCTTTAGGGCAGGCCCTGATCAGCCTTTTCGGCTTCATTCCGGAAGCGTTTAAGACGAACCCCACGGTTCCCGTGCAATGTCCCGAGCCAGGCTTGCCGGTCACGCAGCACAAGGGCATGCCCAGCACCTGCACCATGCACACCACGCAGACCGACCTGGGCCCGGTTCTGGCCAAACTGGGGAAGGTCCCGCCAAACACCAGCGTACTTGTGCCCACGCTGAATCACAGCCATATCATTGACGGCAAGAATTTCGGTCCGGTGTGGTGGGAAGTGATTTCCGTGCTGGTGACTGACCCCGCCGCATGGCCCAGCGCCGATGGCAAGACAGGTATCAATTCCCTGGATGCGTTGCGCGCAGCTCAGGCCAACGGCCAGGCTGCGCCTGACCAGCCAACGAACTTTTTCCTGTTCTTTGATTCACAACCGGAGGGGCATAATTAACTTCCCTCTACCTCATGGGCGCGATCGATGCGTCCATGAGGCATTTAAAATAAATCCGTAATTCATTGACGGGAGCGAAGATGGCTGCATCGACAACGTATACGAGCAAACTGAAAGAGAAAGAAGTTCTGGCTGAGGGAACCATGGGCTTTTATTTTGCCAAGCCTGAGGGCTTCCTGTTCAAGCCAGGCCAGTATCTCGACATAACGCTCGTAGATCCGCCTGAGACCGATGCAGAAGGCAATATAAGATCGCTTTCCATTGCCAGCGCGCCCGAGGATGAAAACCTGCTGTTTGCGACAAGAATGCGGGACACGGCTTTTAAGCGTGTCCTGCGGATGGCCCCGCTTGACCTTAAGGTCAACATGGAAGGGCCGATGGGCTCCTTCACCCTGCACAACAATTCAGCCAAGCCGGCAGTATTTCTGGCGGGCGGGATCGGCATTACGCCTTTCTCCAGCATCATCCGGCATGCAGCCCATGCCAGACTTCCTCACAAGCTATATCTCTTTTACTCCAATAGGCGGCCGGAAGATGCTGCTTTCATGCCGATCTTGCAAGAGCTGGAAAAAGAAAATCCGAACTTTAAATTTATTCCCAGCATGAGCGAGATGAATAAATCCGCACAGACGTGGAACGGTGAAACAGGATTCATTAACCGAGAAATGCTGATCAGGCATCTCCCCAACCTTCAAGGCCCTATCTACTACATCGCAGGTCCTCCTGCCATGGTGACGGCCATGCGCCAGATGCTGAATGCAGCCGGCGTGGATGAAGACGATGTACGCACAGAGGAATTTGCGGGGTACTAACCCGGAGGTGATCGGGTCATCGGGACATCGGGTCATCGGAACATCCGAGAGGCAAAATCTCATCACGGAAGCACGGGGCAAGGAATTTCCAGAAATGCCAAAATTGCCAAAAAATCAAATTGAAAAAATCTTGCACCTTTGATCAATTTTCTTTTGGCGATGCATGGTTTTCCGATGTCCCGATGTCTCGATTTCTTACAGCCACTTGGTCATCAAGTTCCGTTCGTCTTCCTTGAAGCCGGCCGTCCGATATAAGGATTGTGCCGGCTGGTTTTCGCGCCCGACCTCAAGTCGCAACGCCTCGATCCCGGCTTTTTTGCACAAGTCTTCGGCGAAGGCGACCACGGCCTTGCCCAGTTTCTGCCGGCGGAACGGCTCGCGCAGATAAAGCTCGTCGAGCAGGCCAAAGCGTCCGTGAAATTCCAGGCTGAAGCAGTACGTGAGTGTGAAGTATCCCGCCAGTTCCGGGCCGCGAAAGATGAAATAGATCTGCGCCAGGCCGGGAGCGTTCAAAGCGCTGGTGACGGCGCGAGATGCCGCCGCTTCGTCGAAGCGCATTTGCTGCTGCGAATAAAACTCCCGCATTAATTCCAGAAGCGTGGATAGTTCCTGGTCAGAGATAAGCTGAAAGAGCGCGTTCACAATCGCGATTCTAAACGAATTGCCATCCCGCGATTGCGTTTG
>DASSXL010000001.1:0-9845 GCA_035703825.1 Candidatus Angelobacter sp. | reverse complement strand
GGTAGAGGCGGCGCAGGAATACACGAAGAAGATGGGGATCGAGTTCGATGAAGTCCGGCAGGCGAGCCTGACCGGCCTGGAAATCAACGGGACACCTACTCTCCTGATTATCGACAATGGCGGGTTGGTCAGGAATGTGTGGGTAGGCAAACTTCCGACGCAGAAAGAAAAAGAAGTGCTAGCCAAGGTTGGTTCGTGATAACGGCTAGCCACCCATTACATCCTGACAGCTATTCCTTCTCCGCTTCCTTGGCCATTGGCCGCGCGCCCGTGTTCGGGTCGAGGCCGGCTTGCGCGCCGAGCCCATGTGGCAGGAGCAGAAGGACGATGGGAGATCAGAACGAAATGGAGGTTTGGAGGGTAGCGACAGAATCAAAGGTCGCCGCTCAATGCGCCTATCGACCATTGGCCTGCCGCTTGTAACCGCTTGGATTCTCTGGCCTTTAGCACGTGGCAAAGGATGTTAATATAGCTAGCAAGGACAGACATGCCTTTAAAAACATTATTCCTGAATCCTCCGTCGTTTGAGAACTTTGACGGTGGCGCCAGCTCGCGCTGGCCGGCCACCCGCGAGATTGAATCGTACTGGTATCCGGTATGGCTGGCGTATCCGGCCGGGATGCTGGAAGGCTCGCGGCTGCTGGATGCGCCGCCGCACCATGTATCGGCGGAAGAGACGATTGAGCTGGGCAAACAGTATGAATTCCTGGTGCTGTTTACGTCCACGCCGGGGTTCCCGGGCGACATCAAGCTGGTCACCAAGATGAAAGAGGCCAATCCCAAACTGAAAGTAGCGTTTGTGGGGCCGCATGTGACCACGCTGCCGGAGCGCTCGCTGAATGAGTGCAAGGCAATAGATTTTGTCTGCCGGCGCGAGTTTGATTACTCCGTGGTGGAGTACGCCAACGGCAAGCCGCTGAGCGAGATTATTGGGATTTCGTACCGCGACGCGAACGGGAAAGTTGTTCACAATGCTGATCGCCCGGACGTGATGGACCTGGATTCCCTTCCCGACGTAGTTGATGTGTATTACAGAGATATGGACGTGCGCCGCTATAACGTGCCGTTCCTGCTCTATCCCTTTGTTGCTCTTTATACGACGCGCGGCTGCCCGGCGCAGTGCACTTTCTGCCTCTGGCCCCAGACGTTGAGTGGTCATCCGTGGCGCAAGCGCTCTACTGATGCCGTGGCCCGCGAGATGGCCAAAGCCAAAGAATATTGGCCGTTTGTGAAGGAATATTTCTTTGACGACGACACTTTCAACATCCAGAAGGCGCGGACCGTCGAGCTTTGCGGCAAATTGAAGCCGCTGAATCTTACGTGGTCCTGCACGTCGCGCGTCACCACCGACTACGAAACCCTGAAAGCGCAGCGCGAAGCCGGCTGCCGCCTGCTCATCGTCGGTTATGAGTCCGGCGATCCGCAAATCCTCAAGAACATCAAGAAGGGCGCAACGGTTGAGCGCGCGCGCCAGTTCACCAAGGACACGAAAAAGCTCGGCCTCAAAGTCCATGGCGACTTCATCCTCGGACTTCCAGGCGAAAGCCGCGAATCCATCCGCCGCACCATTGATTTCGCCAAAGAGCTCGACGTGGAAACCATCCAGGTCTCCATCGCGCACGCTTATCCTGGCACCGAGATGTACGATTTCGCCAAGAAAAATGGCTTCATCGTGGGCACGGAGCGCATGGTTGACGACGGGGGCCACCAGGTTGCTCAGATCGAATACCCCGGCCTGCCACGCGAGCACGTGATGGAAATGGTCCACAAGTTTTATGACGAATACTATTTCCGTCCTAAGGCCGTCTTCCGCATCGTGCGCAAGGCCGTCTTCAACGGTGAAGAGCGCCAGCGGCTTTACAAGGAAGCAAAGTCATTCATGAAGCTGCGCGCCGCGCGCAACAAAGCCACCAAAGACATGCTGGCCGCGAAGCAGACGTCGGCGGAAAAGCCGCGCAGGGCTGAAGTCGCCGGCGATTAACGCCAGCAGTAAACGTAACAAGGCAAGCTGGCCGCTGCAGTGAGGCACATAAAGCAAGATCGGCACAGCCGGTGCGCTAAAATCTAGTGGCACCCGCTTCACGCGGGTTGATGGCGGACTATCCGAGTGAAGTTCAAGAAAATCTTCATCTATCTGGCCATCGCCTGCTGCAACGGCACGGGCGACGTGCTGCTCAAGCGCGGCATGGAAAACCTCGGCGAAATCCACCTCAGCCACTGGACCCACATCTTCAACGCCTTCATCGATCCCTGGATCATTCTTGGCATTCTTTTTCTCGCCGGATTTTTTTACTCGTATCTAACCGCGCTCTCCTGGGCTGACCTCACATTCGTTCTGCCCGCGACGGCCTTCGGCTACGTCGTCACCGCTTTCCTGTCGCGTGTTTTTCTGCATGAAACCGTCAGTCCCTGGCGATGGGCGGGTGTCCTGCTCATTACTTGCGGCGTCGGCCTTGTGGCCCGCGGTCCTTCTCTTACCGAGCGCCGCAAAGACAAAGAAGAGGACGCGCACCTGCCCGCAGGCAAGGAGCAACATGAACTCGCTTAAGCTCTGGACCGCCATCGGAATGCTCGTCCTCGCTTCCAGCGCGGGTGACGTGATGCTCTCTGCGGCAATGAAGCGCATTGGCGATCTCGATCTCATTCGGGTGGAAAAAGGCCTTCTGGGGGTGATCAGCCACGTCGTCCGCGAGAAGCTTTTCCTTCTTGGGCTATGCTGCCTCATCTTCAGCTTTTTCTGCCTGCTGACCGCGCTTTCCTGGGGCGATGCCAGCCTGGTTGCGCCCGCATCGGCGTCGCTTACTTACATTTGCTCGGCCGTCCTGGCCAAGTTCCTGCTGCATGAAAACGTCGACCGCCGCCGCTGGCTCTCCGCCGCGCTGGTCTGCGTGGGCGTCCTGCTGCTGGTGAAGTAGCCGCATACGGCAAACACAGGGGTTTCCGGGCCGCTCGGTGCATCTCGTCCCAAGCCCCAGAAGGAAGATTTAGCAGGACAATTCTTTCTTTAAACCGTCTAAAACCCTGGAACCAGAAGAGGTTGCGGCGCGTATTACTGGACAGCGATAGTGAGATCGCCGTGATCGCACGTAATCGGAAAGGCAAAACCTTACCACCCTGCGCAAGATCGGGTGATCCGGTGATCCGGTGATCGGGACATCGGGTGATCGGAAACCCAAAAACCGCCTTCTCCGTGCCTCCGTGGTGGATTGCGAAGTTTTACGCTGAAGGATCAGTAGGCTAACAACAGATGAGAATGGCGTTGGACACGATCGGGCAGGTGCTGAGCATCTTGTGGGCGCACAAGCTGCGCTCGTTTCTCACCATGTTCGGCATCGCGTGGGGAGTGGGGTCGTTGCTGTTTCTGGTGGGCGTGGGTGAAGGGTTTCGCTCAGGCCAGCGCAAGAACATGGCCACCATCGGCGAAGACGTGATTTTTATCTGGGGCGGGCAGATACCGGCGGTGGAAGGGCAGTCGCAGGAGATGCGCCGCTATTTTCTTACCTACAAGGACTACCAGGACATCAGGCGCGAAGCCACGCTGGTGGGCGATGTGGCGCCGGTGGTGGGCCGCGGCGACATTCGCGCCGTGAGCGATTTTGCCACGGCCAGCGGATCTGTGAGTGGAAGCACGCCGAACTTTAATCACATCCGGTACCTGCCGCAGGGCGAAGGACGCTGGCTGAACCAGGGTGACGAAGACCAGAAGCGCCAGGTGTGCGTGCTGGGCTACCAGATGATGCGGAATTTGTTTCCCGGGCGGCCGGCGGTTGGCAGCACGATCCTGCTGAATGGGATTCGGTTTGAGGTGGTGGGCGTGCTGGCCAATATCGGGCGGCAGGAAAACAATCTGCAAAACCTGCGCGTGTATATCCCGTTCAGCACCATGCATCAGTATTTCCCGATGAAAAGCGAGCACACGGTGAATGATATCGGGAACCTGATATTGCGACCGGTGAGCCGGGACAAGCACGCGGGCGCGGTGGAGCAGATCCACCGGATCATCGCGCGCAATCACGGCTTTGACGCCAAGAACAAAGACGCCTTTGAAGGCTGGGACACCGTGCAGACGCAGGACATGGTCGGCAAGATTTTTGACGGCATGGACCTGTTTCTGGGCGGCGTGGGCATGGTGACCCTGGTTCTGGGCGCGATTGGAATCATCAATATCATGCTGGTGAGCGTGACGGAGCGCACGCGGGAAATTGGCTTGATGAAGGCCCTGGGCGCCACCAACCGCCGCATCCTGATGCAGTTTTTTCTGGAAGGCGTGTTTCTTACGGCGCTCAGCGGCGGCATCGGCATTGCGATTTCCGCCGGAGTGATGGCCGTGCTGGCCAAGCTGCCAACGCCTCCGGGATTCGATCTGCCGCACATCGTGCCGGCGTCGGCGGCCGTGGCGGTAATTTCACTTTCGATTGCCGGCATTGTCGCCGGATTGTATCCCGCGCGCAAAGCCTCACTGTTGCAGCCGGTAGAAGCGCTGAGGAGGGAATAGCCCTTATGGTCCACGATCTGCTGGGACAGGCGTACTCATCGATCAAGCACAACCGCCGGCGCACCGCGCTTACCATGGCGGGCATGGCCTGGGGCATTGCCACAGTGGTAATTCTGCTGGCTTATGGCGCCGGCTTCGGCCGCGCCATCACCGCAATCTTCTCCAACTTCGGCATGCAGATGATGGGAGTTTTCCCCGGACGCACCTCCTTGCAGGCCGGCGGAGCCAAGGCGGGCACGCAGGTGCGCTTCACCATTGACGATGTGCAGCATTTACAGGAGCAGATTCCCGTGGTCCGGCACATCACGCCGGAAGCCTCATTCCAGACCAACGTGCAGCATGAAAACCGGACAAAGCAATTCAACGTAGGCGGCTTCATGCCGGCCATTGTGCCGGTGCGCGCCATCGAGGTGGAGCAGGGCCGCTTTTATAACGACGCCGATGAATTGCAGCGCTCGCGCGTGGCCGTGCTCGGCTCAGACGTGAAGGACAAGCTCTTTTCCGGCCAGCCCGCGCTGGGTGAAAGCGTGCGCATTGCCGGCATCAGCTTTCAGGTGATCGGCGTGCTGACGCCCAAGATGCAGGAAGAAGGAGACAACAACGCGAACGCGATCGTCTACATCCCGTTCAGCACCATGGGCGATATCCGCGACACGCGCTATCTCGACGGCATCTGGCTGGATTACGACGGCCTGGAGTACGAAAAAGTTGAAGGCAACATTCGCAGCGTGCTGGGCGCGTCGCACGGCTTTAACGGCAAGGACCCGCGCGCTGTCTTTGTCTGGAACACCATGAAGAACCTCAACAACTGGCAGATCATCACCATGGCGTTGCAGGTGCTGCTCACTTTAATCGGCACGCTCACGCTCGGCATTGGCGGCGTTGGCTTAATGAACATCATGCTGGTTTCCGTCACGCAGCGCACGCGGGAAATCGGCGTGGAAAAGGCGCTCGGCGCGCGCCGCCGCGACATCCTCACACAGTTCCTGGCTGAAGCCATGGCCATTACGTTTGCCGGCGGCCTGCTCGGCGTGATGGTGGCTTACATCATCTCCTGGGTCATCGGGCGGATCCCGGTTTACAGCGTCATGGCCAAGAACGCCGAGGCCGGCGACATTCATCTTTCCATTTCGCCCATGCACCTGCTGGTTTCCACGGCGATCCTGATCGTCGTCGGCCTCATCAGCGGCATGTTGCCCGCCATCAAGGCATCGCGTCTCGATCCGATTGAGGCCTTGCGCTACGAATAAATGTCGGTCGGCGCTTCCTTCAGATTTCAACCGAACAGGCAAGAAATGCCTGTGCCACAAGATTCACCTGCCCACGCCGACTCCGCAACTGTTCTCACCGTAGCAGGACCTCCAAGCACAACGTCCTCAGGATTACGCGTGACCGCTATGTTTTCTTGTGGGCGCTTTCCATGGCCTGACGCAGGTAGCCGTTGATTCGTGTCTGATAGCCTTTGCCTTGTTTCTTAACCCAGGCGAGAACGTCAGCGTCAATCCGGATCGTCAGAGACTTCTTGATCGGCCGGTAGAACTTGCCCACCACAGCTTTGCTCCAATCCGTCTTTTCCGGAATATCCGTAAAATCGATATCTTCATCTTTCATGCGCTTCAGCGCGCGAATCTGCTTAGCCTGATTTTTTGTGAGCTTCATAAGATTTTCTTTCCGCTGAACTCGCCTTTCGGGCCGAGATCAAGCGAATCACCTCTTCGCCATCTTCATCCCACCAGAGGTGGGCCACAAATACAATGAGGACACTGATGGTTCCAATGGTCTGCCACCGCTCCTCGCCATCAACTACGTGATCCAGATCGCTCAATACATAAGGATCTTCGAAGACCAGAGCGGCGGTCTCAAAGTTGATCCCGTGTTTCGCGAGATTCTGGCGGTTTTTCGCCTCATCCCATTCGAAGCGCATTGTCCGTAGTTACCGTATTGTAGTTACATTATACCGCGTTTAGATTATCCACGCCCATGATAATTGCCCCTTTGCTGGAAATATTTTTCTCTTGCGGATGGCGTGCATCGAATTCGTCCCTGGTCATCCAAAATTGAATAAGGAGGACATTCATGGAAGCGAGAATCGATTATCTGAAAGCCGGCCGCGGAGTATACGAAGCGATGCTCGGTCTTGAGAAATACCTTCATCAATGCGGACTTGAACAAAAGCTGCTTGACCTGATCAAGCTGCGAGTGTCACAAATCAATGGATGCGCGTACTGTCTTGATATGCACTGGAAAGGTCTCCGCTCCCAGGGCGAGACGGAGCAGCGGCTTTACGGATTGGACGCGTGGGAAGAATCGCCATACTACACGGACCGAGAACGCGCGGCCCTGGCCTGGGCGGAAGCCGTCACAAACATCAAAGAAACCCACGCGCCGGACGATGTTTACCAGGAGACGCGAAAACACTTTAACGAAAAAGAACTGGCTGACCTTACCCTGGCCATCTCCGCCATCAATGTCTGGAACCGGCTGGCAATTTCAGCCCGGAGCGTACCGGGACTGTATCAGCCGGCACGCAGCCACGAGCTAAAGAAAGGCGCGTAGGGCTTGACCGGACTGATTTACGCGGATCAAAAAAGTTCAATTAGGGCCATTTTTAATTGACTCGGAGGGCATTCCGACTCCTGGCGGAAGCGCAAGCATGAGACTCCCCCTTCCGCCATTTTTGCGTTTCTCATTTCTAAATCAGCTCAACCGGCATGGCTTGTCGATAGGAAAGTGGATCGTCCGGTTGGATGCGCCGTTGCTTCCCATTCGCCATTCGGCAAGCCGAAGGTCAGGGTATAGATTTACGCTGAAATGTCTTGTTCTGAACTTCGGGGTGTGCCGCGCCTCCGGCGCTCGGATTCATATTGCAGCTTACCCACACTTCCGGCTTCTCCCGCTTTGCGGGATCGCCTCAGTGTGGGCTAACCTGTGGTCGCGCTTCCGGCGCTTGGATTATCGGTATTTATTGCACCGTCGTCATTGCTTTGGGAGTCGTTGCTTTGGCTGACACTTGTCTCGCCCGAGCAAGTAGAGAAGGTTATTGCCACGTTTTCGGCACGACTGAAAGTCGTGTCCTGGCACTTGTCTCGTTCAAGGGCACTGTTCGGCAAAGTAAACGCTCGTCGCGCCGAATACCAAGTACCAAAAGCCAAGAGCCAAAATCCTCTCTCCCCCGCATATTTCCCGCATATTCCCGTTCTATTTATGCCGATCCAGAGATTCTGAAAATGGCACCGTAACCTTTCTGCTCTGGCGGCGGTTTAGCTCTATAGATGCAGATCGAAAAGAAGTAACCCGGGCACCCGAGGGGGCAAAAGTTGAACGCTGTTGCCAATCTTGCCAACTTAACCAGCCTGAATGACGAGCGGCTGTTGATCCAGGCGGCGCAGAGCGATCCGAGCCGGTTCGCCGAGTTGTATGAGAGCAACTTCTACCGCGTGTATGCGTTTGTGGCGCGGCGGGTAAAAGACCGCGAAGAAGCCCAGGACGTGACGGCCGACGTTTTCCACCAGGCGCTCAGGAACCTTGGCGGCTTCCAGTGGCGGGGCGTGCCTTTTGCGGCGTGGCTGTTGAGGATCGCGGCCAACGCGCTGGCTGACCGGTGGCAACGCGCCGCACGCAGCGTGGAGGTCCCGGCGGAAGACGGGCAAATCGAGAACGAAGCCGGCATGGCGGAGACGGCTGAAGTCGAGCGGCGGGCGATGTTGTTTCAACTGGTGGACAGGCTGCCGAACGATCAACGACTGGTAGTGGTGCGGAGATTTGTGGAGCAGAAGAGCATACGCGAGATCGCGCAGGAGCTGGGACGGTCAGAGGGCGCGGTGAAGCAGTTGCAATTTCGCGCGCTGGAGACACTGCGGGAACAAGTGAGGAAATCCGATGAGTAACATCTCCGTGTACGACGAACTCGACCAGGCCATTGAGCAGATGCTGGGCGCGCCGGATGCGGCGCATGCCGCAGGGGAAACGGAGATCGGGGAACTGGTGGAGCTGGCCGCCGAGCTGCGCGACCTGCCGCGGGCCAATTTCAAATCGCGCCTGAAGCTGGAGCTGGAATGGGAAGCCGCGGGGCGGAAAGTCGCTTCAGTCGAGACAGACCAGCAGGCAGCGCGCGGCGCCGCGCCGAAGTCGGGTGAGATACTGCCGAGCTTGTTCGGCAAGAAGTGGGCGGGATATCCGGTGCGGCGCAGGAACTTTGCGCTCTCTGTGGCTCTGCACGGAGTGATGGCGCTTTTGATCGGCGCAAGTTTTCTGATGGTGAAGAGCTATGTTCCGCGCGTTGAGCCGCCGCCAAGCGTTACGGTAAGGCTTGAGCCGTACGTGGTGCCGATAGGGTCGCATCCCAGCCATGGAGGGGGAAGCGGCGGAGCAGCGGACAAAATGTGGGCGAGCGCAGGCGTGGCCCCGCGGGCGGCGCGAGAACAACTGACGCCACCGCTTGTAAGGCGCGCAGTTTCGCAGCCGCCGCTGGCGGCGGACGCAACCGTGATTGCCCCGCCCGAGCTGGCGCTGCCTAAAACGCAGCAAATCGGCGATCCATTATCCGCGCTCGCGGCGCCGTCAAATGGGCCGGGAGTGGCCGGAGGAATTGGCGGCAATGTTGGCGGCGGAGTAGGCGGCGATCGCGGCGGCCCGGGCAGAGGACGGGGTGCGGACGGCGGCTGCTGCGGTGATGTCTACGGCGTGGGCAATGGCGTGAGCATGCCGCGCGCGATTTATGCTCCTGAGCCGGAGTTCTCAGAGGAAGCGCGCATTGCGAAGTTCCAGGGCGAGGTGACGCTGCTGGTAACGATTGGCACGGACGGCCGCGCCAGAAATCTTGCCGTGGTGCGGTCAGTGGGCATGGGGCTGGACCAGAAGGCGATTGACGCGGTGAGCACTTGGCGGTTTGAGCCGGCAAGGAAAGACGGGCGGCCAGTTGCGGTGCAGATGAACATTATTGTGAATTTCCATCTTTTCTGAAGTTCGCTCCGGGATGCGGCGGGCGATAGTCTTCGTCCGCCGCGCTGCGAAGGGCCGCGGAAGAACCAGATTGACGCTGAAAAATCAAACATACCCAACCTTGTTTCTCTTCAGCGTTTGTCAGGGCTTCCGCGGCCTGTTTTGTTTTGCCGATGGGCGCTTTGCACTACGCAATGTGCAAATGCCCGAGCAAGAAAGTTCCTGCTCTTTCGTTGACCCTGTTGTGTGCCGCGTTTAAACTGAAGCTGCCTCAATCGCGCCTGAACAGGATCAAGCGAATGAACCAACACCTTCAATCCACCAACGATGTAGTTGCGTCTGTGAGGGAGCGGCTGGCTTCGGCTGCCGAGCCGATAAAAGCGCTGGAGGGCGTGGTGGGAGCGCTCAC
>DASSXL010000084.1:0-4718 GCA_035703825.1 Candidatus Angelobacter sp. | reverse complement strand
GGCTTGAGCGATCCCAAGAAGCCGATTGGCTCCTTCATTTTCCTGGGTCCTACGGGCGTGGGAAAGACCGAACTGGCGAGGGCTCTGGCCGAGTTCTTGTTTGACGATGAGCACGCAATGGTCCGGATCGACATGTCAGAGTACATGGAGAAGCATGCGGTCTCGCGGCTGATTGGCGCGCCTCCGGGATACATTGGCTATGACGAAGGCGGACAGCTTACTGAAGCTGTGCGTCGCCGGCCTTACAGCACGATTCTGTTCGACGAGATCGAAAAGGCGCATCCGGATGTGTTCAACATTCTGCTGCAGATTCTTGACGACGGGAGACTGACTGATTCGCGCGGCCGCACCGTGGACTTTAAGAACACGGTGATCATCATGACGTCGAACATCGGCGCCAGTTATTTGCAGGCTGAAGGCGTGAGTTCGCCGGAGGCGTTTGCCGAGGCCACCGACCATGTGATGGAGGCACTGCGGCAGCATTTCCGTCCGGAGTTCCTGAATCGCGTGGACGATGTGATTGTCTTCAAGCCTCTGGGCGAAGAGCAGTTGACGCACATCATCGAGCTGCGGCTGGACGATCTGCGCAAGCTTTTAGCTGACCGCAAGATCACCATCGAGCTTACCCAGCCGGCCAAGGAACTGCTTTTCCTGGAAGGTTACGACCGGGCTTACGGAGCGCGGCCTTTGAAGAGGGCGATCCAAAGGATGATCCAGGACCCGCTGGCATTGAAGATTCTGGAAGGCGAGGTGCTGCATGGCGATCACGTTGTGGTTGATGCAGACGTGCCCAAACGGCAGATGGTGTTTACGGTGAGCGGACGGGTTGAAGCAAAGCCTGTGGGCGCTCGCCGAAGCAAGTAATTCTCTGTGCAAGTAATTAAGGCCGCGAACCAGCATTGCTCTTTAGATTAGCGCTGGTTGGCGGCCTGTATTTTTAGGCTGCGAAAGGGGAGTGTCAGTCCTTGGACTTCGTTTCTGCCTTTTTCGGTTTTGTCTCTTTGTCTTTTCCTTTGGCGCCGTCTTCTTTGGCGGCAGTTTCTTTTTTCTCAGGGCTGCCTTCCGGCTTGGCCGTGTCTGACTTGTCTTTTCCGCCGTAGTCGGTCACATACCAGCCGGTGCCCTTGAACTGCACGGCGGGAGCGTGCAAGAGCTTTTCCAAGGGACCGCCGCACTCAGGGCACTTCTTTACCGGCTGGTCAGAGAATTTCTGGATCTTTTCGAATTTATGTTTGCACTTCTTGCACTGATATTCGTAGAGCGGCACGCGGAACCTTGTGTTTTCAGAGCTTTAAGACTGATTGCATTTTAGGGGCAGGAATGGACGCGGGTCAATCCGTCTGCAACCGCGGGGTGAAGAAATGAATTGCATTTCCTGGTCAGAGCTTGACTCAGGCACGTGGCGACAGTAGGCTTGCTCATCGGCCAAGGAGTTTTCATGGCTTACCTTCACCCAAAAAAGTATTCTGGGTTATTCCTTTCTCTTCTCGCCTTTACCGCGCTCAGTACTCCCTTCGTAACCAGTGGAAACGTGCTTGCGTGGCAAGACGCTAATGCGGCTGCCAAGCCGTCGGCTATAACGGCAGAGCAGCAGCAAGCCAGTTCTGCGCTGGGCCCCGTGGATGTTTTGAAGATTAAGACCCGTTTGGTGGTGGTTGATGTGGTGGTGCGCGATAAGAAAGGCGCAGTCGTCACCGATCTAAAAAAGGAAAACTTCAAGCTTACCGAGAACGGCAGGGAACAGCCGATCAGCATTTTCAGCTTTCAGCACCCAGGCGAGGGCGACCCCTTGCCGACGCAAAATGCCAAGCTGCCGCCCAATGTGTACAAGAACCGCGCAAAATTTCAGCCGAATCGCGCCCTCAACGTAATGCTGATTGATGCGCTCAATTGCACTTTGCTGAACCAGGCTTATGTGCGGTCAGAGATGGTGAAGTTTCTGGAAAAGCTGCCGGAAGGGCAGCCGATCGCGATCTTTGCCATGGGCAAGAAGCTGCAAATGCTGCAGGATTTCACCACGGACCTAACGGACCTGAAGCGAGTGATTCACACCTTTAAAGGAGAGAGTTCGCCGGTCCTGAACAGTCCCACGGGAACTCCGGAAGCTCCAATGGTCCTGACGGGCTGGGCCGAGCAACTGGCTTTTGAAAAAGATCCCGCGCTGTTAACTCAGGTGAATGATTTCGCGCAGGAAGCGGGCTCCGGCCAGATCGACTTCCGCATCCAGTACACCATGGCGGCCCTCAATTCACTGGCGCAGATGCTTTCCGGTTATCCCGGAAGGAAGAACCTGATCTGGATCACGGAATCAGTTCCATTGAATATTTTTCCTGACATAAAGTCCGTGGGTTTCTCGGCAAGCAACCAGGCGCTCAGGCTCGGTCAGTCTGGCGACCACCAACTGGACCGCGAGCAGCGAGCGGCGATACAGAAAGAGCAGAGAACGAATGCGCAAAATGGGCGCAATTACTCGGACCAACTGGCGCTGATCGGCAACCTGCTGGCGGATGCCCAGATTGCGGTCTATCCCGTGGATGCCAGGGGACTGGTTGGGCCGGCCTTTACCAATGTCGCCAACAATGTGAGCGGCCAGGGGGCGATAGGCGGACTAGTCAACAGGATTGAAGGCAAGCAGGCAGAAGAGCTCTTTGAGGCACACTACAACATGCTGGACATTGCGGAGAAGACCGGCGGGCTGGCATTTTATAACCGCAATGATCTTGACGTGGCGGTGCGTGACGGAATTGACGATGGCGCTACCTATTACACCCTTGGTTATTACCCTGAAAACAAAACATGGAATGGCCAGTTCCGCAAGATCCACGTTGCGGTGGACGTTTCCGGCGCCAAAGTACGGCATCGTGATGGATACTTCGCGATCGACCGGATGGCTTATGCCAAACAACATCCGGGGCAGCACGATTATGACTTCAGCATGGCTTTGAACTCCAATTATCCGGTCTCTACGTCTTTACCGTTTGAAGCCACTGTTTTGGCTCCGGGGCAATCCGGCGATAACAAAGTGCGGATAAACTTCGCCCTCAACTCGCAGCAGATCACTTTTGAAAGGACCGCTGAAGGCCTGCAGAGCGCCCAGGTGGATTGTGCGGCCCGCGCGTTTTCGCCAAAGAATGGCGACCACCCGGTAAAGACCGCGGCGGGCCGGATGGACGCGAAGCTGAACCCGGAACAGTTCGACAAGATCAGCAAATCATTTCTTCCCTGCCAGTTGAGCCTTGATCTGCCACCGGGACTGTACCTGCTGCGTTTGGCGGTGCGTGACAACCTCTCCGGCACGTTGGGCAGCTTGAATGCCTCAGTGCTGGTCCCCGAGAACGTCACTGCGGAAAAAAGTCCCGGCACGCAGAGCCAGCCGCACTAGCAGAAGATTGATTACATCAGCCCGCGCGAACCCAAGGCCCAATCTAATCGCTGGTGCTATGCTTAGCGCCTTACCGAATTCTCATACATGGCCGAGCACACAAAACCAGGCACGCTGTACGTGGTGGCGACTCCCATCGGCAACCTGGAAGACATTACATATCGCGCAGTGCGGGTGTTGAAAGAAGCTGATCTGATTGCCTGCGAAGACACGCGCCACACCGCCAAGCTGCTGCATCACTATGGAATCGATAAGCCCACGATCAGCTATCACGAACATAACGAAGCCGCGCGCGCGGAAGAACTGGTGGCGAAGCTTACCGCGGGGCTGAACGTTGCGCAGGTTTCAGATGCGGGCATGCCGGGGATTTCCGATCCGGGTTACCGCATCATCAAGTCGGCGATTGAGCGCGGAGTGCCGGTGGTTCCGATTCCGGGCGCGTCGGCTGTGGTGGCAGCGTTGGCCGCCAGCGGTTTGCCGACTGATAGCTTTCAGTTTCTGGGCTTTCTGCCGGCGAAGTCGGGCCAGCGGCGGACGGTGCTTGAGTCGTTGCGATCTGCGACGCACACAACCGTGGTCTATGAAGCGCCGCATCGCATTACGGAAACGATGAAAGATATCGTGGAACTGCTGGGAGCGGAGCGTCCGGTGGTGCTGGCGCGTGAGCTGACAAAAGTGCATGAGGAATTTATTCGCGGGCCGGTAGCGGAAGTGATTCGCCGGGTTCAGCAACATGAGTTGAAGGGCGAGATGACGCTGGTGATTGGTAAAGGCCAAGAGCAGCCGGTTGCGGCTAAGGACATTGGGCGAAGGCTAGCGGAGATCATACAAGAGCAGAAATTAGATGAGAATGCCGCGTTAAAAGTGCTGGCGAAGGAGCAGGGCATTTCTAAGAGCGAAGCGTATCGGGAGTTACAGCGGGTAAGACGGAAGAAATAGAAATGTGGAGCGCGGGCGCCCTCGCCTGCGTTATCAAATTCTTCAGCGCAGCCGGGGGCGGCTGCGATCCATAGGCAGAGAATACTATTCCGCCGCTGAAGTGTGATCATGCACGATTTTCCATCCGCCTGGCAGGCGCTTGAAGATCAGCGTAAACAAACCATGAGGTTGCTTGCCGTCTGACATGGTGAGCTGCCACTTTCCGGTGACTACGGCAGAGCGACGGCTGAGCAGATCGATCTTCAGGTCCTGAAATTCAAGTTTGCCCATCTCCTTGCCTTCCGCCTGGTAACGCTGGCGGTAGCGCGCCAGAGTTGGCTCCCAGCCTCGGGTTTCTGTGGCGCCGGAAAAGAACGTGAGATCGGGCGAATGCCAGTAACCCTGCATAAAGCCTTCG
>DASSXL010000159.1:0-36584 GCA_035703825.1 Candidatus Angelobacter sp. | reverse complement strand
CGAAGGCAGGCCGGTACAGAAGATCGCAGCAGAGCGTGAACTGGCGGTTGATGAGAGAGACTTGCGCGATCTTCCATCCAGCGAACGGTATGACGAAGCAAAGCGCCTGGTTGAAGCCATGGCAAGGGTTCCGTTCGACCTTTCTCGCTCTCCGCTGGTGCGCGTGACTCTGCTCCAATTAAGTGAACAAGACCATATCTTGCTTGTAGTCATGCACCACATCGTGAGTGATGGTTGGTCGATAGGGGTAATGGTTCGCGAATTCAGCCAGCTTTATGAAGCTTATGCCAAAGGGGAAGAGTCGCCGCTGGATCAATCCAGGATTCAGTACCTCGATTACACCATCTGGCAGCACAAGTGGCTTCACGGTGAAGTGCTAGAGGAACAGCTACGGTACTGGCGCGATCAGCTCGCAGATCTTCCGGTCATGGAATATCCTTCGGACTATTCGCGACCGCATTCCGGGGAACAGCCATGCGCCACTATCACCTGGAAGCTGCCGGAAAAGCTTAGTTCTGATTTGAGCGAGCTCAGCCGCAGAGAGAGCGTGACGATGTTCATGACCCTGCTGGCCGCTTTTCAGGTATTACTCTCGCGCTATTGCGGGCAGAGCGACATCGCCATTGGAACTCCAATAGCAGGCCGCCGCTCCGTTGAAACTGAAGCGCTGATTGGTTTCTTTATCAATACCCTGGTGCTTCGCACGCGCATAGATCCTGCCGTGAGCTTTCCTGATCTGCTGGCGCAGGTGCGCGCGGCTACTTTAGCGGCCTATGAGCATCAGGATGTGCCGTTTGAAAAACTGGTTGAAGAGTTGCGCCCCCAACGGGACCTGGGCCGGGCGCCGTTCTTCCAGACGATGTTCATTTTCCAGAATGCTCCCCAGGGTGCGGTAGAGCTCCCAGGTCTGAAGTTGTCAGAGATAGAAATTGAATCGGCGGTAACCAAGTTTGACCTGAAACTTACCGCAATGGAAACAAACAACATTGTTCGTGGACGGCTGGAATATCGAGCTGACCTTTTTCATGGGCGCAGCATGGGCCGCATGCTGGAGCACTGGGAGAAGCTGCTGGCCGAAATTGTTCGCTATCCCCAGGAAGCGGTGGGCAGGTTGTCCATGCTTACGGAGAGCGAGAAGCGGCAGATTTTGCGGGCTTGGAATGATCCAGGGCTGGAGTCTCCGCACTCTAATGTCTTTGATGCTTTCGATGAGCAGGCGCTCCGAACGCCAAATGCAATAGCGGTTGAACACGGATCTCAGCGGCTCACGTATCAGGAATTTCGCCGGCAAACCGATGCCATAGAAGCAAGCCTGATCAAGGCCGGAGCCAAAACGGGCGATCTGGTGCTCATCTTCAGTGAAGAGCGTCTTAAACTCATCGCGTCAATGGTGGGCATTTTGAAAGCGGGGTGCGGCTTCGTCCCCATGCTGCCCAGTCTTCCCGATCAGAGGATTGCCGCCATGTTGGCCCAGTGCCGGCCTGTGTGGGCAATTGTAGATGCAGGCTTAGGTTCACGCTTTGAGCAGCTCAAGCATGATTCCGGGCAGCAGGTGCATGAAGTCGTTATCACTGATCATTCAGGCGCGGAGCAGCCGCGCCCCTCGCGGAGCCGCAGTGGCGATGAACTGAGCTATATATTTTTTACTTCCGGTTCAACGGGAACGCCGAAAGCCATAGCGGGAAGATTAAAAGGGATCAACCATTTCATCCATTGGCAGATTCAGGAATTCGGCATCGGCTCGGAAAGCCGGGTGGCCCAGTTAACATCGCCGATGTTTGATCCACTCCTGCGTGATGTTTTTGTTCCGCTGTGCAGTGGAGGGACGCTCTGTATTCCTTCTGATCCGGATTTGGTCTTAAGCGGCGCGGAACTCGGCCAATGGCTGGAGCAAGAGCGTATCACGCTGATGCATACAGTTCCTTCGATCTTCAGATTGATGGTGAGCCAGTGCCGTGGCCGCAACTTCGCCAGCTTGAAAAATGTCTTGCTCGCCGGAGAAGTCGTGTTGCCTACGGACATCAGCAATTGGCACGCGCTGGTGGGCCCGCAGGGCGCGCGGCTCATCAATCTCTATGGCCCTTCTGAAACCACGATGGTCAAGTTTTTGTACGCGGTGAATGAAGGCGATCAGTGGCGGCGCAGCGTTCCTATCGGCAAGCCAATAGGAGGCGCAACGGCAATCGTACTGGATGAATCCGGCAACATCTGCCCGACGGGGATCGCCGGTGAGATTTATATCCGTACTCCGTATCGTTCACTTGGGTACTACCAGCAACCAGAGTTGACAGGTCGCGTTTTTGTTCCGAATCCACTTGGAAATGACCAGCAGGACATTGTGTACAGGACCGGAGATTTGGCGCGTTTGCTGGAAGATGGCAATTTTGCTCTGGTCGGGCGGCGCGATCATCAGGTGAAGGTGCGTGGAGTCCGGATTGAATTGGGAGAGATTGAAGCGGCATTAGGCGAATGCGAAGGAGTTGGGTCCGCGGTGGTAGTGGCACGTGAAAGCGATCAGGGAGAAAAGAAGTTGGCGGGCTATGTCGTGGCCCGCGATGGAGCCGCTATCGACAGCAGGGACTTGCGCGCGGCGCTTAAAAAGCGCTTGCCAGATGCAATGATTCCGGCGGTATTCGTGGTGTTGAAGGAAATGCCGCTGACCTCCAACGGAAAAGTAGACCGCATGGCTCTGCCCGAACCGGAGCTTAGCCAAGGCGGGCAGGACTATGTGGCCCCGCGAACGGCGGAAGAGGAAATTCTTTGCGGGATATGGGCAGAAACGCTGAAGCTGCGGCAAGTCGGCATCGAGGACAATTTTTTCGAGATCGGTGGACATTCCCTGCTGGTCACTCAAGTCATCGCTCGCATTCGCGGCATGTTTGGCGTGGAACTGCCCTTGCGGACGCTGTTTGAACATCCGACAGTAGAAAGAATCGCGCACGAGTTACGGCATGCGAGGAGCGCCGGACGCAAAGCCGCGCCCAAACCGCTACCGCGCTCCGGCCGGGGCATCGAGTTACCGCTGTCATTTGCTCAGCAGAGATTGTGGTTTCTTGAGCAAATGGATCCCGGCAATGCCGTTTACAACATCCCGTTTGCATTGCGGATGAAGGGTGAACTGCACCACGCGGCATTGCAAAAGAGTCTGGAGTCGATCGTGGAGCGGCATGAGGCGCTGCGGACGGTGTTCGTGCTGAACTCCGAACGAGAAGCAGTGCAGCGTGTGCGCCCCGTAGCAGACGCATGCCTGCAAGTTGCAATCCTGGACATCGGACATTTGCCGCCAGAGCAGCGCGAAGCGGAGGCGCGGCGTCTGGCGGAAGAAGAAACGAAGCAGGGATTTGATCTGAGCAGCGGACCTCTGTTGCGTGTGAAATTGATGCGCATGGCCGAACAGGAACATGTGCTTCTTCTGACCATGCACCACATCGTGAGTGATGGCTGGTCGATGGGACTGCTGGTGCGGGAGTTCATGGAGTTGTATGACGCGGCGCTGCAACAGAGGCCATCGACCCTGGAGAAACTTGAAATCCAGTACGGCGATTATGCCTTGTGGCAGAGAGAGTGGCTCCAGGGAGAAGTGCTGGAAGAACAGCTTAATTACTGGAAACAACAGCTCGCAGGACTGGAGAGTCTGCAGTTGCCCACAGACCGGCCACGGCCGGCAACAGTGAGCCATCGTGGTGGGGCAATAAACTTCCAACTTGGCGAGGAACTAACGGAAAGCCTCAGGGCGTTGAGCCGCCAAACCGGTGCAACGCTCTTCATGACTCTGCTGGGAGGATTGCAGGTGTTGCTGGGGCGCTATGCCAGACAGGATGACATCGCGGTGGGTATGCCGGTGGCCAACCGCACGCATAGCGAGCTTGAGAAACTGATCGGATTTTTTGTGAACACGCTGGTCCTCCGCTGCGACGTGATGAGAGGACGCACAGTGCAAGACCAGCTACGGCTTGTGCGAGAAACAGCTTTGGCGGCCTATGCGCATCAGGACCTACCGTTCGAGAAGCTGGTTGAAGAATTGCAGCCTGCGCGTCACCTAAACCGCGAGCCGCTGATCCAGGTCATGTTCTCGCTGCAAGATGTTTCCGCAGTCCAGTTACAAGTGGAAGGGCTGAGCTTTGAGGCCATCGAGACCGAGAAACATACGGCAAAATTTGATCTGACGTGGTCGGTCGCGGTAAATGGCCCGGAAGTGATGGGTCGCGTGGAATACGACAGCGACCTCTTTGAGAGGTGGCGGATCGAAGCCATGGTGCGGCACTGGACCAGGTTGCTGCGGTCCATGACGCAAGACGCTGGACAGACGCTTGGGCAACTGACATGGCTGAGTGATATTGAGCGGGAACAATTGATAGTCGGTTGGAACCAAGCAGAGTCAACGCCCGTGCGTGACAAGACAATTGTCGAGTTGTTTGAGGAGCAGATAAAACAGGCTCCGGAAGCCTGGGCGGTGGCCTATGAAAGCCGGCTGATTAGTTATGGAGAACTCAACCGCCGAACGAATCAACTTGCACACTATTTGCGGAGCTTGGGCGTAGGACCTGAAGTGCGCGTGGCGCTGTGCCTGGAGCGCAGCCTCGAAGTTATCGTGGGTGTGCTGGCCGTGCTGAAAGCCGGCGGCGCTTATGTCCCGCTCGATCCCAGCTATCCGGCAGAGCGCCTGACTTACATGCTTGAGGATACACGGGCCGCCGTGATGCTCACTCAGCACAGTATGCGCTCCATCGTCAGTGATTTTCCCATAAAACGGATTTGCCTTGATTCAGAGTGGGAGACCATCGCTGACTTTCCGGCCAATGATCCGAAACCGCTGAATGATCCCGATCATGCCGCTTACGTGATCTATACCTCAGGATCGACGGGGAAGCCTAAAGGGACCATTGCTGTCCATCGCGGGATCACACGGCTGGTCAAATCACCGAATTATGCGTCCTTTGGACCGGATGATGTTCTGTTGCTATTCGCGCCGCTGACCTTTGACGCATCAACCCTGGAAATCTGGGCCAGCCTGCTCAACGGAGCATTATTGGCGGTGTTTCCCGCCGGCAAGGCCTCGTTGCGGGAGTTGGGGCAGTTCATTGCGGAGCAGAAAGTCAGCACTGTCTGGCTGACTTCCGGCTTGTTCACGCAGATGGTGGAACATGAATTGGAGAGTCTGCGATCTGTGCGGCAATTTTTGACCGGCGGCGACGTCATCTCGCCAACGCATGTGGCAAAGTTCTGTAACGAGCTGGAGCACTGCACATTCATCAGTTGCTACGGCCCCACAGAGGCAACCACATTTACCACCTGCTATCGGATGAATGGAGTGCGGCATGTAGAACGCAGTGTGCCGATTGGGGCCCCGGTCCCGAGCACCCAGGTGTACGTGCTGGATGAAGAGATGGAGCCAGTGCCGGTCGGGATAGCGGGAGAGCTGTACGTCGGCGGAGATGGACTGGCACGAGGGTATTTGAACCTTCCTGAACAAACGGCGGAGCGTTTCGTGCCCAATCCCTTTGCGATCCACGGTGGCGCGGAGTTTTTGAGGCTTTATCGCACTGGTGACCTGGTCTGCTGGCGGCCTGATGGAAACCTGGAGTTCCTGGGCCGCTTGGACCAGCAGGTGAAAATTCGTGGATTCCGTATTGAACCGGGAGAGATTGAATCCGTGTTGCGCGAGCATGCCGAAGTGGGGCAGGCGCGGGTCATCACGCGACAAGATGATGGGGAAGATAAACGGCTCGTCGCCTACGTTGTGGGGAAACAACCGGAAGCCAAGATTAATGTGAACGAGTTACGCCAGTTATTGAAGGAAAAGCTGCCAGAGTACATGGCGCCGAGCGCTTATGTGCAACTAGAAGAATTACCTCTGACTTTGAATGGTAAGTTGGATCGCAAGCGGCTGCCCAGGCCGGAAGCGGCGGTAACGCAGGGCGAACGCAGGTATCTAGCGCCGAGGAATGCGGAAGAAGAAATACTTTGCGGAGTTCTGGCGCAGGTGCTGAAGCTGGATCGGGTTGGCGTGGAAGAGGACTTCTTTGAATTGGGTGGACACTCGCTCCTCGCAACCCAGGTCATTTCTCGGGTGCGCGAAGCGTTTGCCGTGGACCTGCCACTGCGCGCGCTGTTTGAGCACCCAACCGTCGTCGAATTGGCCCATGAATTGAGACGGTCGCGAACCCAGGCTGAGCAGCAGCCGGGCTGGGCCCTGGTGCACGTACGGGAAAGGGAAGAGTTGCCCTTGTCATTTGCACAGGAGCGACTGTGGTTTATTGATCAACTTGAGCCAGGCAGCGCGACATATAACGTCCCTGTTGGCTATTTGCTGAAGGGAATTCTCAACAAAGAAGCGCTCAGGCAAGGCCTGAATGAGATCGTGAACCGCCATGAAGTGTTGCGCACCGCTTTCCCGACGCGTGACGGGAAGCCGGTCCAGAAAATTGCAGCGGAGATGCCGCTGGTGATCACGAAAGTCGATCTAAGCGAATTTTCGGCGGAGAAGCGCCTTCAGGAAGCTTACGCGCAGGCCAAAAAAGAAGCTGAAACGCCCTTTGATCTTGCTCAAGGGCCGCTGGTCCGCGTGAAGTTGGTGCGCTTAAGTTGCGATGAACATGTCCTGTTGGCAACCATGCATCACATCGTGAGTGACGGCTGGTCCATGATCATTTTGCAACGTGAGTTCAGCCAGCTCTACCAAGCTTATGCAACCGGAGGCTTCTCTCCGTTGGCGGAAATGCCGATCCAATATGCCGATTATGCCTTGTGGCAACGGAACTGGTTGCAGGGCCAGGTGCTGGAGGAGCAACTGGGATATTGGAGAAATCAGTTGGCGGAGGCGACTCCGCTGGAGCTTGCCACGGACAAGCCTCGTCCCGGAGTGCTGAGCGAAGCCGGGGCGGACATAATTGTCGAGATTGGTCAGGAGCAAAGCGGGGAGCTGTGCAGGCTGGCCCGTCGGGAAAATGCCACCGTATTTATGGTGCTGCTTGCAGCGTTGGACACCTTGCTGTGGCGCTATAGCGGACAAAAAGACATTGCCGTAGGCACCGGTATCGCAAACCGGAACCGCATGGAAACGGAAGGACTGATCGGTTTCTTCGTCAACACACTGGTGTTGCGTTCGAACGTTCAGGGTAGGAGCAGTGCGCAGGAGTTCTTAAGCCGTGTGCGGCATACGACTCTTGAAGCTTATCGCTACCAGGACGTGCCTTTTGAAAAGGTGGTTGAAGATTTACAGCCTGAGCGAGACTTGGGCCACACGCCGCTATTTCAGGTGGCCCTGGTGCTGCAGAATTTTTCCACACAACCGTTTTCTTTGCCTGCCCTGGAAGTCCATAGCTTTGAGGCGGCGCAGTCTGCGGCAAAGACCGAGTTACGTTTCCTGCTTGAAGACACTGGAGAGGGATTGAAGGGGCGCATCACCTATGCGGTCGATCTGTATGAGCCTGAAACAATCGTTCGTATGGCGGCCCATTGGAAGCAGTTGCTCACGGAATTTGTTGCCCATCTCGACCGTCCAGTAGCTGATCTCTCGATGATGGGAGCTGTGGAACAGCGTCAGATACTGGGCCAGTGGAGTGTGAATGACGATCTCCAGGCTTGGACAGGAAGCGTTGCAACGCTCTTTGCTCAACAGGCAGCGCGCACGCCGGATGCACCGGCGGTGATATGGCCCGAGGGCCGGCTCATCTATCGAGATATGGCAAGCCGCGTTTGGCAGATGGGCCGGTTCCTGCGCGAACTTGGGGTTGGGCCAGAGACGCGCGTGGGAATTTGCCTGGATCCGGGAGCGGACTTGATTGTTGCTTTCTTTGCCGTGATTGCCGCGGGAGCAACGTATGTGCCGCTTGATCCTGACTATCCGGCGGAGCGCCTGGGATACATGCTGGAGGACGCTCAACCGGCGGTCGTGCTTACTGAAACAAGGTTGCAGGACCGGCCGCCAGATAATCGAGCGAAGCTGGTGTGTCTGGATCGCGAATCGGAAGCAATTGCCGCACACAGCACAGCATCGCTGGAAGTTGATGTAAGCCCTGACAATCTTTTATATGTGATCTTCACTTCAGGTTCAACGGGAAGACCGAAAGGCGTCGCCGTGAGCCAGGGCGCCATGGTCAGCCGCGCGCTGTTCCTTTCTCGCTGCTACCAATCGAGAGAAAATGATCGCTCTCTGCAGATACTTTCCCCCAGCTTTGATGCATTTGGCGGCGGCTTGTATTCCACGCTGTTCACCGGCGGCGCCATTGTCTTCGCTCGTCCGGAGCAGATGCTGGAACCGGCGCAATTGTGCACTGCCATGGAGCAGACGCAAGTTACCACGTTGCGCATTCCCGTGGGCTATCTCTGTGAACTACTTTCCTATGCTTTGCAGAACAGGCTTGTCTTGCCGGCCTCGCTGCGCCTCATCATCACCGGCGGTGAGACTATTTCCCGCACTGAAATGCGGGACTGGCTGAAACAAGCGGCTCCGCGGGCACGGTTCATCCATGAATATGGCCCGACCGAAACGACCATCACCGCCACCCTTCACGAAGATGATCTCAATGCGGGAACGCTTGCCAATTCTCATCGTTTCCTGATTGGTCAGCCCAATGGCAACACGCGGGTCTATGTCCTGGGTGAAGAGATGGAAGCGGTGGCGACGGGTGTGACTGGAGAGCTGTACATCGGGGGCTCGGGCCTTGCGCGCTGCTACACCGGGCCCGCAGGGCAGACGGCGGAAAAGTTCGTGCCAGACCCGTTCAGCCGGACGGGCGAACGCTTGTATCGTACGGGTGACTGGGGAAGGTGGCTGGCGGATGGGACGTTGGAGTTCCTGGGCCGTCGTGATGATCAGGTGAAGTTGCGCGGCTACCGTATTGAGCTGGGAGAGATTGAGGCTGCGCTCCGGCGGCATGAAGCAATCAGCAACGTTGCCGTTATTGTTCGTGAAGACAAGCTCCAGGGCAAACGGCTGGTGGCTTATGTGGTAGCAAAAGAGGGACCAGCGCCAGCGGCCGCCGAGCTGCGCAGTTTCCTGAAAGAAAAGTTGCCGGAATACATGGTTCCAAGTGTATTCGTCGAGATGGCGGAGCTCCCATTCATGGCGGGTGGCGGAAAGCTGGATCGCAAAAGACTGCCGGAGCCGTCAGAAGACGAGGAGACAGGGCAGGCGCCACGCACACCGACAGAAGAAATTCTGTGCGGAATATGGGGCGATGTTCTGAAGAGAGAACGCATCGGTATAAACCAAAATTTTTTCGCGCTGGGCGGACACTCTTTGCTGGCCACACAAGTCATCTCACGAGTGCGGCAGGTGTTTGGCCTGGAACTGCCGTTGCGTGCCTTGTTTGAAGCTCAGACTGTGGCAGGTTTGGCCGCACGTATTGAACAAGAGAAGCAGGCGGCCAATGTTGCCAGTCTCCCGCCGTTGCGGCGGGTCCCACGCGGAGTGCCATTGCTGCTTTCTTATGCGCAGCAACGACTGTGGTTCCTTGATCAATTGGAGCCGAACAGTGCGGCCTATAACATCCCCGTGGCGCTGCGGCTGAAAGGTGAATTGCGCACTGAACCTCTGGACAGAGCGCTCCAGGAGATCGTGCGCCGCCATGAAGTGCTGCGCACCCGGTTTGAACCGGTAGATGGCGAACCACGGCAGGTAATCGCCCCGGCCAGCGATGTTTACATTGCGCGGCTGATAGAGAAGCATGATCTCTCCGCTTTTTCGGCAGACGACCAGAGAGCTGAAGTCCAGCGGCAGGTGCGCGAGGAAGCAGCTCTTCCTTTTGACCTGGCCAACGGCCCTTTGTTGCGCGCGAAGCTGTTCCGTCTGTCTTCAACCGAGCATGTGCTCCTGGTCACCATGCATCACATTGTGAGTGACGGCTGGTCCATGGGCGTTCTGATTCGTGAGTTTGCCGCGCTTTATCAAGCGTACGAAGCAGGGCAAACACCATCGTTGCCAGAGATGACATTCCAGTATGCGGATTACGCCATGTGGCAGCGGGAATGGCTCCAGGGAGCAGTGCTCGATGAGCAATTGGCCTACTGGAAGAAGCAACTTGAGGACGTGCCGGTGCTGGAATTGCCGGCTGACTATCCCCGAACGATAGCGGAAAGCGAACAGGGGGCCAGACTAAATCTGGTCCTGCCGGCAGAGCTGACCCAAAAATTAAGGGAGCTTAGCCAGCGTGAAGGAGCGACGCTGTTCATGACAATGCTGGCCAGCTTCCAGTTGCTGCTCTCGCGTTATACCGGACAAAGCGATGTGGCGGTAGGCACCCCGATTGCCGGCCGGCGGTGGGCGGAGACGGAAGACCTTATTGGATTCTTCGTTAATACCCTGGTCTTGCGAACACAAGTAAGCGGCGACCAGAGCTTTCGCGAAGTCCTGGCGCAAGTCCGTGAGAAGACGCTGGAGGCCTACGCACACCAGGATGTGCCATTTGAAAAGCTGGTGGAGGAGTTGCATCCGGAGCGCGATTTGGCGCGGACTCCTTTGTTCCAGGTGATGTTTGTTCTCCAGAACGCGCCGCAGACAGAACTGCAAATTCCAGGGCTGACTCTTTCCAGCATGAATATTGAGTCAAATGGTGCAAAGTTTGACTTGATGCTGATGACAGGAGAAGAGCACGGGCGGCTCCATACGGGGCTAAGCTACCGGTCAGGCTGGTTCAGCGAGAACTCCATGCGCCGCATGCTGTCTCATTGGGAAATGCTACTCACCGGCATCGTGGCCAATCCGCAGATGCCGGTCAAAAATCTGCCGATGCTTGCCGAGGCGGAACGCCAGCAGGTCGTGCACGAGTGGAACCTTACCGCGGCGCAGTATCCAGAGCAATGTGTTCACGAAATGGTTGAGCAGCAGGCGGCAAAAACACCGGAAGCGTTTGCGGTGGAATTCGGATCGTTTCAGTTGACCTACGCGGAATTGAACCGGCAGGCGAACCGGTTGGCCAGGTACTTGACCCAGAACGGCGCGGGGCCTGAGATCCGTGTGGGTCTATGCATGGAGCGGTCACCCGAACAGATGGTGGGATTGTTGGGAATCTTAAAAGCCGGCGCGGCTTACGTTCCGCTCGACCCGCGCCATCCCAGTGCACGTCTGGCCTACCAGATCGAGGACTCGCAGATAGAGGTGCTGGTCACTCAGGAGCAATTCACCAATCTTTTTTCGAGTTTGGTGAAGACCATCGTCTGTCTCGATAGCATGGCGACAAAGGTCGTGATGTTAGACGGAAGCAACCTGAAGAGAGGCGTGGACGCCGACAATCTCGCCTATGTGATCTATACCTCGGGTTCTACAGGCAAGCCAAAGGGTGTGGGAATGACGCATGGGCCGCTGACTAATTTGATCCATTGGCAAATATTGCGCTCATCAGTTGACCATCCTCTGAGGACACTCCAGTTCACGTCGTTGACCTTCGATGTTTCTTTCCAGGAAATTCTTGCCACCTGGTGCCAGGGTGGTTGTCTGGTGCTTATGGGCGAGGATGCAAGACAGGACTTCTCTCTACTGTGGCGGATTCTTCGCGAAAAGCGGATCGAAAGACTGTTCCTGCCATTTGTCGCCCTGGACCAACTGGCCGAGGCTGCGAATCTTTCCGATTATGACAGCGTCGATTTGCGTGAGGTGATCACCGCCGGCGAACAACTCAAGATCACTCCTGCTGTACTGAGATTGTTCAACTCTCTACCGGAATGCATTCTGGATAACCAGTATGGGCCAACTGAGAGTCATGTGATTACGGCACACGGTCTGGACGGACGTGCATCTGGATGGACAACCCTGCCGCCGATCGGAAGACCGATTGCAAACACCCAAGTTTATGTGCTCGATGAGGCGCTGGAGCCGGTCCCGGCGCGAGTGGCGGGAGAGCTATTTCTGGGAGGCGTGGCTTTGGCGCGAGGATACGTGGGACGTCCTGAACTTACCGCCGAAAAATTCGTACCCGATCCATTCAGCCCCAAGGCGGGATCACGTTTGTATCGCACTGGAGACTTGGCCCGTTATTTGCCCGATGGTCAATTGGAGTTTCTCGGGCGCAAGGACCACCAGGTAAAGATACGGGGCTTCAGGATTGAGCTGGGAGAAATCGAGACGGCACTCAGTGAGTGTGCCGGCGTCGCCCAGGCTGCCGTGGTTGTCCGTGAAAGCCGTCCGGGCGAGAAGCGGCTTGTGGCATACGTCGTAGTCAAACCTGGGCAAACCGTTAGCAATACGTCTTTGCGCGCCGGTTTGCGGGAAAAGCTGCCCGAATACATGGTGCCCGCATCCTTCGTCGAGATAAGAGAATTCCCGCTGACGTCCAGCGGAAAAGTGGATCGCAAGAGACTTCCAGAACCGGTGGAAAACCTGACTGCAGGTGCTTACAATGCGCCGCAAGGTATTGAAGAAGAGCTGCTTTGCGGAATTTGGGAAGAAGTGTTGAAGAAGGAAAGGATCGGGCGGGACGATAACTTCTTTGAGATGGGCGGCCATTCGTTACTGGCTACCCAGTTGATTACGCGGACGCGCAAGGCATTCGAAGTGGACCTGCCGGTGCGCAGCTTATTTGAAAAGCCGACGGTCGCGGGTTTGGGTGAGATCATTCGGCAGATGAAGCAAGGTGAGTCCGCAGCAACATCTGTCCTTCCGCTAATCACCCGGGCGGACCGGGAAGGATACCTGCCGCTTTCGTCTTCACAGCAGAGGCTGTGGTTCCTTGATCAATTGGATTCAGGCCAGCGGGCTTACAATCTGCCGGCTGTTCTGAGGCTGCGCGGGGAACTGCGCCTGGACGTTTTGCGCGTTGTTCTTGAGGAAATTGTTCGCAGGCATGAAGCGTTGCGTACCAGTTTCCCCGCAATCGACGGGACGCCCTATCAGTCAATCTCGCCAACTTCGTATTCGCCGCTTGAACTTGTTGACTTGACCGAGTTACCGTCGCAGGAAAGTGAGGCCCATGCGCGCAAGCTGGTGTTTGAGGAGGCGCAGCGGTCGTTTAACCTCGCCTCCGGCCCCTTGCTGCACAGCGTCCTTTATAAGCTGCAAGAAAACGAGCACATTCTGTGCTTCACAGTGCATCACATCATTTTCGATGGCTGGTCTGTTCCCATCCTGTTGCGCGAAATGACTTTGCTGTATGAAGCTTTCCTGCACGGCAGGCCCTCGCCGCTTCCTGACCTTCCCTTGCAATACGCGGATTTTGCCGTATGGGAGCGTGACTACCTGCAAGGTGAAGTCCTCAATCATCACCTGGATTACTGGCGCACACGGCTGGAAGGCTGCTCCCAGCGACTGGAGTTGCCCACTGATTTCCAGCGTCCTCCGGTGCAGTCTTTTCGTGGTGGTACACACCGGATACAGCTCTCGCCTGAGCTCTCACGATCGCTCAAGAATCTTGGCCTTGAGCAGGGCGCAACCATGTACATGACGCTGCTGGCGCTCATTAACATCTGGCTGTCACATTACAGCCGGCAACGCGACATTTTGGTGGGAACACCAGCATCAAATCGCAATCAGGTGGAAATGGAAGCGGTCATCGGCTTCTTCGTCAACACTCTGGTATTTCGCAACCAGATTGAGCTGGAAGCGCGCTTTATCGATCTGCTTGCACAGATACGCTCGAACGTACTGGAAGGGCAGGCACATCAGGCATTGCCTTTTGAAATGCTGGTGGACGCTCTGCACATTGAACGCGATCCGGGCCGCAATCCTCTGTTCCAGATGATGTTTAACATGGAAAGCACTTCCGATGCGAAACTGGAAATCCCAGGCGTAGTAGAGATGGAGCCGATTAGGTCAGGTTTTGTGCAATCCCGGTTTGATCTCTACATGGTGGCAATACCGCGCGTTACCGGTCTGGAGCTGGTTTGTAATTACAGCGCTGACCTGTTCCGGCTTAAGACCATCGAAATGATGGTGGCTTTATTGGCTGAATTGATACGGGCGGCGCTCGAAACTCCGCAGGCGCGCATCTCTGAACTGATGGGAAAGCTTGTGCAATTCGAGCAGCGTCAGGCCCTGGAGCGCGGGAAAGAAAAGTCCCAACGGCAAACCGCGGGTCTCCACGCCATTCAACGGCGCGCTGTCTCCGGGATCTCGAAGTAGTAACACATACCTTAGCGCTCCTTTATCTCCAACCGCACCTGGATATGAAACGGAACTTCTTATGAAATCTGAATCCATTCCACGCTTGAATCTCTCCGGCCTGCGCAAAGCGGGAACCATCAGGACGAACAACCTGGTACGGACAGAACTATTGCAGCCCAACTCGAGCGTACCTCTGGTGGTGCTGCCCAATGTTGACGATCTGGACCTGGTGATCTGGGCGGCATCGCAAAGACCGTATCTGCAGCAATTGTTGCTTCGCCATGGCGGCCTGCTGTTCCGTAACTTCCGAATTGCCGGAGCGGCCAAGTTCCAGGAATTTGTTTCCGCCATTTCGGGAGACGCGCTGGAATACATGGAGCAAACGTCGCCGCGCCACAAGGTACATGGCAATATCTACACTTCCACCGAGTATCCGCCGTCGCACCGGATCTTTTTGCACAATGAAAATTCTTACTCCGCAACATGGCCCTTGAAGATCATGTTTTTCTGCGAGACGGCGCCCGAGGATCGTGGCGAGACTCCTATAGCGGATGTGAGGCGCGTTTATGCGCGCATTCCCGTGCATATCCGCGACCGTTTTGCGCGGGATGGCTGGATGCTGGTAAGGAACTTCGGTACCGGATATGGCGTCTCATGGGAAACGGCGTTTCAGACCAGGGACCGTGATGAGATAACTATCTACTGTAAGGAGCACGGGATCGAGTGCGAGTGGCGCTCGAATCAGCAACTGCGAATACGCCAGCGCCGGCCGGCCATCGCCATGCACCCTGTCACGAAGGAACCGGTGTGGTTCAACCACGCAACCTTCTTCCATATCTCCACGCTTGATCCCGAAATGCGGAATACATTGCTTGCCGAATTTGCGGAAGAAGACCTGCCTTATAACACCTACTACAGCGACGGAAGCCCAATTGAGCCCGAAGTTCTGGAAATTCTGCGTGGGGCATATGAGGCAGAAACAATCAAGTTTCCGTGGCAGGAGCATGACCTGTTGCTGCTGGACAACATGATGGTGGCGCACGGACGCTCGCCCTTCAGCGGCCCCCGCAAGATCCTGGTCGGAATGGCAGAATTATCCCAATCTCTGGAGATGAGCGCTTGAGTTCTCAGACGGCTTTTCAGGTTGCTGAAGGTTTCAGGCTTTCGCCGCAGCAGAGGCGCTTCTGGCATTTGCATGAGGCCCATCCAGCGTCGGCATTTGGGACACAGTGTACGGTAGCGCTCAAAGGCGCACTCGATGAGGGCCGTTTTGCCCAGGCTGTTGGTCGCGTAGTCGCAAGATATGAAATCCTGCGGACGAGTTTCGGCTTCCTGGAGGGAACGTCAGTTCCTGTGCAGATCGTGAATGGCCCCGCTCCGGGGCTGGAGCCAATGATCGACTTACGCAGCGTAGATTCGCAAAGGCGCGAATCGGAAGTGCGGCTCACACTGCATCAAGAGCTCAGTCGTTTCCGCGACCCGTCTACGTGCCCCGCCATGTCATTTGCGCTGGTGAGATTGGCTGATGCGGAGCATCTGTTCATTCTTACTGCCTCAGCCCTGTGTGCGGATATGGCCAGCGTGGTGAATATAGTCTGTCAAGTGCAAGACGTGTATTCAGGCCACAACATTGATGATGTGGAAGCGCTGCAATACGCCGATCTTTCAGAATGGCAGAACCAATTGCTGGAAAGCCCGGCCGACTCGAACCACACACCATATTGGAAGTCGCCTGAGTTTCCCGATGCGCTGTTCCCGCGCCTGCCATTTGTGCTGCGTCGAGAAGCAGAAAGGGAGGGGTCGTCATCCTGCGGGACCATGGAGCAAGTGGTCGCGGAAGAAACGGCGGCAGCAATCACCGCCCTGGCGCAAGACCTGCAGGTTTCGCCGCAAGCGATACTGTTGGGTGCATGGCAACATCTGCTCAAGAGCTTCAGCGGCATGGAGACTTTCCTGGTTGGTACAGAACTGGATGGCCGCGTGCAGGATGAATTGCGCGCGGCAGTCGGAGTGTTTGCGAAATATTTGCCACTGAACATCCAGTGCAATTCACAAGTCAGCGGATTCATTCAGCAGACGCATGCGGCGGTAGAAATTGCCCGCTACGATCAACTGCAATTTGACTGGCAGGCCCTTGGGACCAGGGAGGTCTCTCATCGCTGCCGCTCGTACCCGGTAATTTTCTCGAGCCTCGAGTTGCCACGTCTCGAAGCAATAGGCTCCCTGGCCTGGGAATTTAGAACCGGCTTTGAATGCCGGGAGCCTTATGAATTGGCTTTGAGCGCGGTCAGCACCATCAGAGGGCTACGGCTCCATTTCTCCTGGGACAGCGCAGTATATGCACAAAAGGATATTGCTCTGCTCGCGAATGCCTATACGGTGTTGCTTGAGGGCATAACAAGGAATCCTGAGGGCCGATTGGATGAACTGGACATGGGCGCGGCGAACGATGCCAGTTGCGCGCCATCTGAACCGGTTCAAGAGACAAACTGGCCTACTTTGGAGGAATTATTTGCAGCGCAAGTTAGACGCGTACCGCAGCAACTGGCCGTTGTTTGTGAAGATCAGCAGCTTACTTATGCGGAACTAGACCGCCGTTCTTCTGTTCTTGCAGCCAGACTGCAGGAAATTGGCGCCGGCCCTGACATGGTGATCGCCCTTGTGGCTGAACGCTCCATACATTTTGTTGTGGGAATGCTGGCAGTGCTGAAAGCAGGCGCGGCATGGCTCCCCATTGAGCCGGATACGCCTACGGAGCGCGTTGATTACATCATGAAGCAAGCACGCGCGGTGGCTGTGGTGACACAACGTGTTTTGCCCCAAACAATCGAGTGTGGTGATCTGCCTCGCATCTTTGCTGATGACTCCAGTCTTGACGCCCCCAGCGTCTTCAAAGGGGCTGAACAACTTCCTTCTCGAAAGGCAATGCCCGCAGGCCGGCTGGCATATGTGATTTTTACCTCAGGTTCCACCGGACGTCCCAAAGGTGTGGGCATCGAACATCGGCAGGTTGCTTCTTACGTACACGCACTTCTAGAACGAGTGCATCCGCAGACCAGTGCCGACTTCGCGCTGGTCTCCACAGTGGCTGCCGATCTAGGCCACACGTCTATGTTTGCTGCCTTGAGTTGTGGTGGATGCCTGCACATGCTTCCTGCCTGGCGCGCAGTGGATCTGGATGCGTTGGCAGAATACTTTCTCAGTCATTCTGTGGAATTCGTGAAGATCGTGCCGGCGCATCTGGAAGCGCTCTGCCGATCGCTGCCTGATTCCGCGAGGCTGCCGTGGCGGCAACTGCTTGTGGGGGGCGAACTCCTAACCTCGAAGCTGGTGGAACTGGTGAAGAAGTTTGCTCCGGATTGCGAGGTCTTCAATCATTACGGCCCCACGGAGACAACAGTCGGGGTTTTTTGTGGTCCGGCCGATCCCAACCTGGAGCGCTATGCAAGTCCTAACATTCCTATTGGCCGGCCCTTCTCAGGAGTGACCGCATACCTGCTGGATGAAAACATGCGGCGCGTACCCACGTGGATGCCAGGTGAACTGCACATTGGGGGCGAGTCCGTTGGCCGCGGTTATGTGGGCGAGGGGGCCCTTACCGCTGAACGATTTCTCCCTGATCCGTTTTACCCTTTGCCGGGATCACGCATGTATCGCACCGGCGACGTGGCGCGTTATCGTAGCGACGGTGCGGTGGAATTCCTGGGCCGGCGAGATGGACAAATAAAAATCAGAGGGTACAGGGTGGAAACAGGAGAGATTGAAGCCGTCCTGGGCCGTCATCCTGCAGTTCGAAACGCGGCAGTAGTCGTCCGCGAAGACAAATCAACTGGGAATTACCTTCAGGCCTTCGTTGCTGTCGGCCCCGCCAAGGTAACGGCGGAAGAGTTGCGCAGCTTTGTGGCGAAGACATTGCCGCCTTACATGGTCCCGTCCGGAATCTTCTGCGTGGACCGGTTGAAACTCACGCCGAACGGAAAGGTAGACCGCCAAGCCCTGCCCGCCGTTACGGAGTCACTAACCGCAGCCAGATTTCGGGAACCCAGGAACGAAGTGGAAGAGAGCCTTGTCGCTGTGTTCCGCAAAGTTCTGGGTGTGGAGCAGGTGAGCACCGATGACAATTACTTCTCAATGGGAGGCGATTCCCTGCGTGTGATTCAGGTAGTGCATGAGGCGCGGCGTTATGGCATCAAGATCGGCGCCACGGATGTGCTCCGGCATCAGACAGTCAGGAAGCTTGCTTGCGCGCTACAGGAGCGGGCTCTTTCCGGCCTGTTTCCCAACGGCGTTCCGGCCCTTCCTCAGCCGTCGCCAGAAATGTTGCAAGGATTGCCCGGCGGCGTTGCCGACGTCTATCAGCTTTCCGGCATCCAGACGTTTGTCGCTGAGAAGTATGCGCAGGACCATCAACGCAAAGGCGTCTATCACGTACAGGAATCCATTCATGTTAGCGATACTGGGTTCTCGATACAGGCCCTGGAAATGGCATTCCGCACGGTCGTGGACCGGCATCCGGTATTGCGGACAGTGATTGACGTCGAATGCACTCCGCCCATGCAATGGGTGCGCCGCGATCTTCAATGGAAGTTACAGGTAGACGACATCTCGCATCTCACGTTCGCGGAGCAGGAGGACCGTATTGCGGCGGCTTTGATTTCTGACCGCTCAAGAGCTTTTGATCTAGCCGACCGCGAGTCGCCGCTTTTCCGCGCGAGCGTATTCTTGCGTTCTGCCACTGATTTCAATTGGTTTTTTTCTTGCCATCACGCCATCATCGACGGATGGGGCCATCGTGTGTTGCTCAATCAATTGGTGCAGACATACGTGGCGATCAAAGCAGGAAGAAAAGTCGAGCTGGGCATTCCCGACTCAACTTACCGGGAATTTGTGGCCTACCAGGAGGCAGTGCGTAGGTCGGACAAAGCGTCTGAATTCTGGATGCAATATTTAGACGGTGTTGGGGCCCATCCGGCGCCTCGTTCCGCTCCCGCCAGTCCTGTAAAGCTGGAAGATGCAAGCGTGGTCCATCAACTGGATGCAGCGCTGGTTGAAGCGCTCTCCCGCGTCGCGCGCGCCCAAGCGGTTTCCATGCAGGCCTTAATTCTGAGTGCATGGCTGGAAAGCCTGCGCGGTTTGACGGGCCAGGAGTCGGTTACAACCGGCGTGATTACCAATGGACGCTCAGAGCATTTAAGTGACCCGCTTTCAGCCATCGGCCTTTTCTGGAACATAGTTCCGGTGGTTTCACGGATTGCGCTGCCAATGCTGGACCATATGGCCGTTATTCAGAAGGACCTGATTGAGATGGAGCCGTACTCCGCCTATCCTTTGCCGCAGCTGATTGCTGACCAGGACGGAAGAGATTTGTTCTTCTGCTCGTTTAGATATTTGAATTTCTGGAACCTGCAACAAGCGCCCGCTGAATCTGGTCTGCGCATGCTGGGAATGCGCGCCTTTGACCGTTATTCGTTTCCGCTGAGCTGCACAGCTTCTTTTAATCCATTGTCTGGCGGCGGGCTGTTACAACTCGAATACGATCCGGAAGTGTTTGCGGCAGACACACTCCGTGCGATGCTGGACAACTTTGCCGCGCTTCTCGAGAATGCCGCCTCCTCGGGTGTTCAATCGCCCCGCGAATAGATTGCCTGCGTAGTTGTCATTACATTTTCTGCGAGCTCTGATTTGAAGACCACATCTGTTAACGTCCCACGTCCCTATCCGATTGAGTTGCAGTATGAACCGCGCGTCATCAGCGGATTTCGTCCCGCAACGGAACCGCACCTGGGACTCCATTTTGGCGTGCTCCAGCACATTGTCAATGAACAGAACAGACACCCAGGAGCTAACTATTGCCTGATTGCCGATTGGCATGCTACGACCATGTGGTTCGGGCGCGCCAATATGCAACAGGCAACGCTCACGACGGCTGCCGTCTTGCTGGCTCTGGGGGTAAATCCCTATAAGACGCTGTTGTGCGCGCAATCGCACTTGACGGGCCTTGGTGAAATGGCGTGGTTGTTGAGTTGCATGACGCCGGAATCGCTTCTCCTGCGTAATCCAGCATCTCCGAGTTCAGCTCTGAACAAGAACAATATAGGCGCCGTTCTGTACCCGGTCCTAATGGCGGCTGATGTGCTCTCATTGCGCGGCACCAAGATTGTTGTTCCGCGAGACCAGATCGTGAACTGCCGCAAGGTGCGCCAGATCGGCCGTGCCGCAAACCGCATGCTGGATGCGCGACTCTTCCCAATTCCGGCCGTCGAAGTGCGCGGAGATACGGTGCCTGGCATAGACGGCGCCAGGATGGATCCCGAACGCAGGAACCATATTTCCATGTTTCTCAGCCCGCGCGAGCTTCGCCAGCGAATACAACTCATTCAGACCGACTCTCGTGGCGTCAATGAACCGAAGGATCCGGAGACCTGCCCGGTTTTTCGGCTCTATTCTCTGGTTGCTGCGCCGCAGCGCGTGGCGGAAATGCACGAGCGTTATCTGCTGGGCGCCATTGGCTATGAAGATGCGAAGGCGGAACTTGCAATCGCAATCGCTGAGCGGTATTCCCAGGCGAGGGAGCGTTTTGAAGAGTGGAGCAGCCGCCCTGATGATTTGCGCGACGTGCTGCGCACCGGAGCAAAAGCTGTTTCCATGGAAGTCAGGGCAAGTGTCGCGCTGGTCAGGGAAAAACTGGGACTGGCGCTTTAAGGCGGTCTAATATGATCGATCGTAATACGCGCGAATGGCTGCGGAATTGGGACACCAGGGAATTTCTCAACGAGCAAAGAAAGAATGGGAGGTCAGGCCTTTCAAGTGCTTTTGTTGCGAAATACGCAGGCGAGCATGAGCGCATCGCCGAGTTGCTGGCAAATTCCGATATTTCAGCCCAGGACATGAAGTTGGCCCGGATGCTTGAAGCAATCACCGCTCCCCTCGCTGCGCTCCATGCGGATCCTGTCCCTCGCTATTATTCCTATACCGGCATCAACGTCCTGGATGAATACATCGACGGCGAGCGACTCGACCTGGACATGCAAAAGAAACTATGCGTTGAGGGCATACGCGGCCTTATGCTCGACTTCACCCGGTTTGAGTCGCAGAGTTTGGTTGGGGTTGAAAGGTGGTCGCGGCAGACATTGGATCTGGAGGTAATCAGCCACAGATTAAAGCTGCTGCATCGGCAATTTGACTGTCTGGAGTCCCTGGCAGAGATGCTTCACGTAAGTCTTCCCCCGGTGGAATCATCAACTCCGCAGTCCTACTCCACGCTGGGCGAATACTGCAGGGAAGAGCCGCCTTTGAGCGCAATGGTGCAGTTTACTTGCGTTCCCAGCTCGCTTTCGCATGATGAAGTCCTGTTCCTGCGGACCATTGCCGAGGATGAGCTCTGTTTCAAGGCCATTTACATGGCTGTGCGCCAGGCCGGAGAGGCCATTGAGCGAGAGCTGTTTGATGCCGCGGAATTGTTCCTGCGCCAGGCCACGATGTTCGCCTCCATGCTGCATGAATCATTTCGGGTCTTGCAGTCCATGCCACCGGAACACTTCATCGATTTCCGTGAAGTCACCGGCCAGGCCAGCGCCGTGCAGTCCTATAATTACCAGCGCCTCGACATTGCGCTATTCAGCCTGAGTCCTGAGAAAATCAGCATCTTCCAACGCGTGCCCCATCTGAAGAGCCTGCTTCAATTCACGAGCCGGGACTTCGCGTCATTAAGGTCGCTGTTGAGTTCACTGCCTGATCAGAATGGCGCGCAGGCCCATGTGATGGATTGGGCCAGGCTGCTGGATAAGCACCTGCTTTCCTGGCGTGGACTCCATCTGAGCTTTGCATTGCGCTATCTGCCGCCCGAAGCTTTGGGCACCGGTGGCACGGCGGGCCCCTCTTACCTGCAGAAATTCTTTCGCCAGAGCCTGTTTGCAGATACCGAACCGGACTTCGGACTGATTGAAGAAATATTTGGCGGTTCATTGAAAATCGAAGAAATATTTCGGGCACAATCCGGCACGCGCATTGCTCCCTCTGAAGCTCTATGGGTCGGCGCGGCACGATGAGCGAGACCACCGAATATCCAGATACATGGTGTTCTGAAAATCAAATGCTGACAACCTCCAACTTCTCTTACAGACCTGTTCCACGAACGAATGTCCGTGTACATTCGCTGAATGATCTTCTGGAATTGAGGGCCATGCATGACCGGGGCGGCGCGGCCTATACCTTCCTTACGGACGGTGAGGGCGCGGAAACGGCCATCAGTTATAAGGAGTTGGATGGCCGGGCGCGGGCCATCGCCTCGCGCATCATGGAACAGGCGCAGCCGGGAGACAGGGCCCTTCTGCTTTATGCTCCAGGACTGGAGTTTTTGCCTGCTTTCTTTGCTTGTTTGTATGGCAGGATCATTGCTGTTCCGGCGTATCCACCTCACCGTAACCGCAATCTGCTGCGGTTGCTGGCTATTGTTCGTGACGCACAGCCGAAAGTAATTCTCACTACGGCGGCGCTGCTGGCAAAGCTGCGCGCCGCGATGGCGGAATCCGTTGAATTTAGAGGCATAGATCTGCTGGCAACCGATGCGGTTCCCCAGGAATGTGCGCACCAGTACAAGCGCCCGGTTGTGGAGCGCGACACGGTGGCTTTTCTGCAATACACCTCTGGGTCGACGAACAATCCCAAAGGCGTGATGATTACGCATGAGAACCTCTTGCATAACGCCGCGGCCGTCTATCATGCAGTGGAACAGGGGCCCAGCGATTCATATGTCTCATGGCTTCCCGTCTTCCACGATATGGGATTCATGGCCGGTGTTCTCCAGCCGATCTATGCGGGATCGCCATGTATGCAGATGTCTCCGGCGGCGTTCCTCGAAAAGCCAGCGCGGTGGCTGAAAGCAATTTCCCACTACAAAGCCACAACCAGTGGTGGCCCCAATTTCGCGTACGAGCTGTGCGTGAACAAGATTCCTGAAGCAGAGCGCTCGCAACTCGACCTTAGCTCCTGGAGTGTGGCGTTCAACGGGGCGGAGCCAATCCGCGCTGAAACCGTTGCGCGTTTCACTGCTGCATTTGCTCCCTGTGGATTCCGTGAGAACGTGTTTTATCCCTGCTATGGATTGGCGGAAGCAACTCTGATGGTTTCCGGCGGCAGCAGGAGAGCGAATCCGGTAGTGCGCCGCTTTGAGAAGAAGTCTCTCGAAAATCATCAAGTCAATCTTTCTCATGAAGGCTCGCCTTCCAGCGCGCTGGTTGGCTGTGGAGGCAGTCTTCCGGACCAGGAGGTTGCCATTGTTGATCCCGTGGAACTCAGCCCCACACAACAGATTGGCGAGATTTGGGTAAAAGGTCCAAGTGTGGCCGCGGGCTATTGGAATTCTCCGGAAGAAACCGGGCACGCATTCCATGCCTTCATCAAGGGGACCGGTGACGGGCCATTCCTGCGCACCGGCGACCTGGGATTCATGAACAATGGCGAGCTTTTCATCGCCGGACGGCTCAAGGATCTGCTGATTATCCGTGGCCAGAACCACTACCCGCAGGACATTGAACTTACTGTGGAACGCTGCGACGCCATCCTGCCTTCGGGCTGTGGCGCGGCTTTCTCTGTCGATTTCAATGGTGAAGAGCGGCTGGTGGTTGTGCAGGAAGCCGCGAGCCGTAAAGACAGCGATTTGGCCAAAACCATTCAGCTCATCCGCCAGAGGATCGCTGAAGTCCATGAGCTTGCGCCATGCGCGGTGGTGCTGGTCCGCACAAGCACCATTCCTAAAACTTCCAGCGGAAAAATCCAGAGGCACGCTTGCAAGGCAGCTTTTCTGAGCGAGAGTCTCAAGGTAATAAAAGAGTGGCATGAGGGAGAAGCGATAGGGAAGGGCTCGTCAGATGCGCCTGTAGAAAATAGAGCCGCATGGCTCATCGCGGAACTAGCGGCCAAGCTAGGGGTCGATCCGGCGACAATCGATGTTGGTCAGCCTCTCACCGCCTACAGTTTGGATTCACTTACAGCAGTTGAGCTGGCGCATAGCCTTCAGTCAGAATTCGGCATTGACGTGAAGTGGGCCGACTTGTTTGAAGGGCTGACCATCGCAAATATTTTGAACAAGGCTGAACCTGCGCTGAAGCCAAAGGTTACAGATCAGCAGGAGACATATCCACTATCGCATGGTCAAAAAGCGCTCTGGTTTATTCACCAGATGGCGCCGAGCAGCGCCGCATATAACATCTCAAGGGCGCTTCGGATTAGATCCGCGCTTAACGTGCCGGCCCTGCGAGATTGTTTCCAGGCACTTGTGGACCGCCACCCCAGCCTGCGAACAATTTTCTCCAGCGTCGCGAGCCAGCCGATCCAACGTGTAGAGCAAGGAAGCAAAGCCTTCTTCCAACATGTCGATGCGTCAAAGTGGAATGATTCAGACTTGAGAGAGGCGCTGGTTCAGGAAAGCCATAGGGCGTTTGATTTGTTCACAGGGCCTGTATTTCGAGTGCATCTTTTCAGCCGTTCAGAGAATGATCACATCCTGCACGTCGCGGTGCATCACATTGTAGCGGATTTCTGGTCGCTCATGTTGCTGCTCGACGAAGTAGGAAAATTGTATGAAGCGCATCGCCAAAAAACTGAAGCGCAGCTTCAACCGCTTAATCGAAGTTACGCGGACTTGGTTGCGTGGCACCATCAACTGCTCGCAGGCGCTGAAGGCGAGAGGTTGCGGACATACTGGATGCGAGAGCTGTCTGGTGAAATCGCGCCGCTCAACTTGCCAGCCGACCGTCGTCGTTTGCCGGTGCAGACGTTTTCCGGAGCTTCATTGCCGTTTGTCCTCGGTAAGACGCTAACCCGGCAATTGAAAGAACTTGGCGCCCAACAGCAAACCACTCTCTTTATAACGTTGCTGGCAGGCTTTCAGGTCTTGCTGCACCGCATCACTGGTCAAAAGCAAATTGTGGTGGGGTCTCCAACTAGCGGCAGGCCACGGGTAGAATTTGCGAATGTAGTCGGCTATTTTGTGAACCCTCTTCCCCTGCGCGCTGATTTTTCTGAGCGGATCGCTTTCAGCCAGTTCATGGCGCAGCTCCGAAAAACAGTGATGGGCGCTTTTGCCCATGAGCTTTACCCGTTCCCTTTACTGGTGGAGGCCCTCGGGATTCCACGCGACTTCAGCTCTTCTCCGGTTTTTCAAACCATGTTTGTCTTTCAGAAGGCCTACGGAAATCATTCAGCGGACTTTGTGCGTCTTGCCTTGGCGGAACCGGGAGCAAAGTTGAAGATGGGAGAGCTTCAATTGGAATCATTTGCCGTGGAAGAACGGGCATCACAATTTGACCTTTCGTTGACCATGGGAGAGACCGAAGAGGGCTTGGGCGGAAGCTGGCAGTACAACAGCGATCTTTTCGAACGCGCTACAGTCGAGCGCTGGGCAGAATGTTTCCGGGTCTTACTTGAGGTTATTGTCGCAGCGCCGGAAAGACTCGTCAGTGCGCTGCCCATTATGCCGGAGCAGGAACGGCGCGAATTGCTGACAGGATTCAACCAGACCACATTGGACTATGACCGCCAGGAATGTCTGCATCAACGCATTGAGCGTCAGGTTACATCCACGCCCGATAAGGCAGCTATTGTCTGGAACCAAACCGAAACAAGCTATGGCGAGCTGGATGCACAGGCCAATCAGATTGCAAGATATCTCTCCAGCCTTGGAGTCAATCCTGGCGACCTTGCAGGCATATGCATGAGACGGTCGCCTACGATGGTTGCTGCAATGCTGGGTATATGGAAAGCCGGCTCTGCCTACGTGCCGCTTGATCCCCAATATCCTGAGGAGCGGTTGAAGCTGATGCTGGCCGATTCCGGCGCCAAAGTCCTGATCACAGAAGAGGGTTTGCATTCGAAAGTTAAAGACTCCCCTGCCATCGTTTGCATAGATAAGGATTGGGACCGGCTTACTCAGATGAAATCGGACCGGCCCAACGTGGAAGTAAACAGCCAGCAAATGGCTTACCTGATTTACACGTCGGGCTCCACCGGAGTGCCGAAGGGCGTCATGCTCTCACATCGAAATGCTATGTCATTCGTGACCTGGGCGGAAAATACCTTCTCAGCGGAAGAATTCAGCGGCGTTCTTGCCACCACTTCCGTCTGCTTTGATCTCTCTATCTTTGAGCTGTGGGCAACGCTCAGTTGTGGCGGAACAATCGTTTTGGCGGACGATATTTTGCAATGGTGGGAAAGCCTGCAGGAAGAAAAGTCACACGGCCGGGTCAGGCTAGTGAATACGGTTCCTTCCGCCATCGCCAGATTGATACAGCGGGGTCGCCTGCCTGAGAGCGTGTGCACGGTTAATCTGGCAGGAGAGGCGCTTAAGGACTCCTTGGTCAGCGAGATTTACAGTGCCGGTAACGTGAAGAGGGTGAACAACCTTTACGGCCCCACTGAGACCACTACTTATTCATCATGGACTACAGTGCCCGAACAACAGGAGGTCACGATCGGTAGCGCCGTGGCTAATACGCGATTGTATGTGCTCGATGGCGAACTTGAGCTCGTGCCGCAAGGTGTTCTGGGGGAACTCTATGTTGCCGGAGCAGGTGTAGCTCATGGCTACTGGAAACATCCAGATCGTACGGCAGAGCGGTTCGTTCCCGATCCGGTCAGCAATCAGGGCGGCGAACGTATGTATCGCACAGGAGACATTGTGCGATGGCGCTCGAACCGCGAGTTGGAATATCTCGGACGCGCGGACCAGCAGGTAAAGGTGCGGGGCTATCGCATCGAACTGGAAGAGATAGCCTCAGTGTTGGGCGAGCACGCGGATGTTTATGAAAGTGTGGTTATAGTGAGGGAACACGCCGGCGATAAACGGTTGGCGGCCTATGCGTCGGCGCGTCCCGGAGTTGAGACTTCAGAAGAAGCTTTGAAACAGTATTTGGAGAAACGTCTGCCCCGCTATATGGTGCCTTCTTCCATTACCTTGCTGGAGAATTTGCCTAAGACCCCAAACGGCAAGATTGACCGCAAGGCGCTTCCCAACCCGGATCGCATCGCGCACGCGGGTAAGCAAAAGCCGCGTAATGATGTAGAGAAGAAAATCACTGAAATATGGCAGGAAGTGCTGGGAGTGGAGCAGGTCGGCATTGAAGAGGACTTCTTTGCCCTGGGAGGGCATTCTCTGCTTGCGACACAGGTTATGGTGCGCGTGGAAAACTCTTTCAGCATGAAAATCCCGCTAAGCAAGCTATTTGAATCGTCCACCGTTGCGGCCATGGCCAGATGCATTGAGTCAGAAAATTCCAGGCATGATCTTCCGCGAATGAAGCGCATTGCAAGAAATAGCCTATCGCAGCCCGTGGTTGTAGAGCTGGTGGATGCCGGCAGCGAAGTATCACACTAGCCGCCTGTCATCCATATACCCCTTCCCAAGAGAAAACTGTGCAGTCAAATCAAGTCAATCTATTAGAAAAGCCTCTTGAAGAAAGAGTGCAGGAAGAAAACCGTTTCCCGGCTTCTTTTGCGCAGGAGCAGATATGGTTCCTGGAGAAGATGGAGCCGGGCGGGGCCCTTTACAACATTGCCGGAGCAGTGCGTCTCAAAGGTGATCTGCATAAAGAGGCGCTGAAGTGGGGCCTGAAAGAGATTGTCCGTCGCCATGAGGTGCTGCGGACCAGTTTTGTGGAAGTGGAAGCCACGCCAATGCAGATTATCCACAACGAAGTGAGATTGCAGTTTGCCGAAAAAGATCTGCACGGTCTTGGCGGCATGGCACTGGAGGAACGCGTTGAGCGTGAGCTGAGAGAAGAAGCCCGGCGCGGATTCGAGCTGAGCACTCCTGGCTTGCTGCGGGTACGCCTGCTTCAACTGCCGGAACGCGAGTACGTACTTGCCGTGGTGATGCACCACATCATCGCGGATGGCTGGTCGATCGGTGTTTTCGTGAATGAGTTGAAGGCACTGTATGAGGCCTACCTGCAGAGCAGGCCGTCCCCGCTGCCGGAGCTGGAGATCCAGTACGTGGATTACGCAGCATGGCAGCGAGAAGTGCTGGCCAGCGGCCAAATGAAAGAAGGACTGGACTACTGGAAGAGGCAGTTAATGGGACCGCCGCCGGTATTAGAACTGCCCACAGATTATTCGCGCGGTAGCAGGCCGGGGCATGCCGGAAGCACAGTCAATCTTTCTTTAGGCAAGGAGTTGAGCGGCGTAGTCAGGGAGTTGGCCCTTAGTAAACGTGTTACGCCGTACATCGTGCTGCTGGCCGGCTTCCAGGCATTGCTTTGGCGTTATACCGGACAAGAAAACATTGTAGTCGGCAGCCCGATGGCTGGGCGGCAACAGGCAGAAAGCGAGAAGTTGATCGGTCTCTTTACGAATCTGGTTGCGTTGAAAACTCACGTTGAGGAAAAAAACAGCTTTCTGGATCTCTTGAAAAGAGCGAAAGAGACCGCAGCCGGGGCGCAGGAATATCAGCAGGTTCCTTTTGAAAAAGTGGTTGAGATAGTGGAGCAAGAACGCGACCCGTCACACGCTCCCATAGTCCAGGTGGTATTTGCGTGGCAGGGTGGACTGATGGGTGGAGCGCTGAGGCTGGGCGACTTAACGGGAAAGGTCCAACAGATAGATACAGGCACGGCGAAGTTCGATCTTACGCTCACTATGGAAGAGGACCAGGAAGAGATACGAGGCTGGATCGAGTATCGCTCGGGACTTTTTGCAGGCGAAACTATCCATCAACTCGCGCGTCATTATGTGGCATTCGTTGAGATGGCTTTGTCCCATCCATCCATCCCGCTGGCAGAGCTGGAGTTCCTGAGCGGCGCCGAGCGAAAGCAAATTCTGCTTTCAGGGCGCGGGTTGCGCCTTCCCGCTGAAGAAGACGCCAATGTGCTCACTATGTTTTCCGCTCATGTGTTGCGATCTCCTCATGCCATTGCCGTGGAATTCGCCGGACGGAGCCTCACTTATGCCGACCTTGATCAACGTGCCAACCAACTCATGCGGTATTTCTGGAAATTGGGAGTCAAGCAGGAATCGCTGATTGGCATATGCATGGAACGGTCTTTGGAAACCGTTATCGCAATGTTGGCTGCCCTGAAATCCGGTGCGGCTTATGTTTCGCTTGATTCCTCTTATCCTGCCGATCGCCTGCGGTACATGCTTGAAGATGCGAATGTGCAGGTGCTCTGCACGCATAGCCATCTGCTGGAGAAATGCAACAGCGGCAACCGTGCCACCTTAGTGATGGATCGAGATTGGCAGCGCATTGCCACAGAAGATGGCTCGCCGCTGCCGGCCGTCATCCGCAGTGAAAACCTGGCTTACGTCATCTATACATCTGGCTCCACAGGGCGCCCCAAGGGCATGCAGATTACGCATCGAGGACTGCACAATCTGTGCCAGTGGCATCAGCACGCCTTCAACTTATGCCCGGAGGACCGCTCAACCCAGGTAGCCAGTATTGGTTTTGATGCGTCCGTGTGGGAGATAGGGTCGACACTCTTTGCTGGCGCAACGCTGTGTTTTGTCCCTGAAGACGTGCGCCTTTCAGCGGTTGCTCTGCGTGACTGGCTCATTGAGCACAGAATCATGGTTTCATTTCTGCCAACTCCGCTGGCGGAGAAGGTCATCGCTCTCGACTGGCCGGCGCATACTGCATTGCGTGCGCTGCTCACTGGCGGCGACAAATTGCGACACGTTCCCAGCCAGTTGCCGTTCCTACTTTCCAATAACTATGGCCCAACCGAGTGTGCCGTTGTAGCCACCTCCAGCCTGGTGAATCTTGGCGTTGCCAATGATGCTCCACCTATCGGACGCGCGATCAGCAACGCGCAGACGTACGTGCTTGACCGGCATATGCAACTTGTCCCTGCGGGAGTTGCAGGAGAGCTGTATGTGGGCGGTGACGGAGTGGGACGTGGATACCTGCGCAAGCCAGAGTTGACTGCCGAGCGCTTCCTTCCAGATTGTTTCAGCGGTACTGCCGGCGCGCGCTTGTACCGGACTGGAGACAAGGTGCGCATTCTGCCGGATGGCCAACTCAAATTTTTGGGTAGGGCCGATGAGCAGGTGAAGTTGCGGGGTTACCGCATTGAGTTGGAAGAAATCGCATCAGTCCTGCGGAAACTTCCCGGAGTGCGGGATGCAGTGGTGCTCGTCCGCGGGGGTGAAGGCGAAGCAGGAGAGCCGCGGCTGATCGTTTATGTGCTAAGTACGTCTGCTGTGAGCGCCGCGCAGCTAAGGCAGCATGCGCGTCAACAGTTGCCGGATTACATGGTCCCTGCCGCCTGCGTTTTTCTTGATGAATTTCCTCTCACAGCAAACGGCAAACTTGATCGCAAAGCGCTGCCGCTGCCCGAAACATTATCGGAGACTGAGGGCGAAACATCCTTTACGCCTACGGAGGAAATAGTTGCGGGAGTCTGGTCAAGCCTGCTCGGGTCTGCCGAAGTCCGGCGTAATAGCAACTTCTTTGAGCTGGGAGGACATTCGCTGCTAGTGGCCCAACTGGTGTCGCGTTTGCGCCAGATCTTTGGCTGCGAGATTCCGGTGCGAAGTATCTTTGAATTCGCCCTATTGAGCGATTTTTCTTCACACATTGAAGCGCTCACCAACCAGGCCCAGCCACTGCGTCAACAGGCGCTCTCGCGTGTTTCGCGCGATCATGGCGCACCTCTTTCCTCTGCACAGGAGCGTCTCTGGTTTCTCGATCGCTTTACCTCAAGCAGCAGCGCGTACAACATCGCAGGAGCGGCCCGGATAAGCGGCGATCTGGATAAAGAAGTCCTGAAGAAGAGCCTTGCCGAAATTGTTCGCCGCCATGAGGTACTGCGCACCAGCATTGTTGAAGTGCATGGCAGGCCGATCCAGCAGATTTGCAGTGAGGTGCAGCTGCAGTTCGTTGAGAGGGAACTGCAAGGTTCATCTACTGCGAACACGATCCAGGAACGCCTGAACCAAGAACTAAAGCAGGAAGCGCAATACCGTTTTGAGCTTAGCAGCCCTGGGCTGCTGCGCTGCACGTTGTTCCAGATAGCTCCGCGGGAGCACGTCTTGCTACTGGTGATGCACCACATCATCGCTGATGGCTGGTCGATTACGGTGCTGATTCGTGAGCTGAAGGCATTGTATGAGACGTTTCGAGAAGGCATGCCATCGATGTTGCCGGAACTGGAATTTCAGTATCTGGATTATGCGGCGTTGCAGCGTGAGCTGCTGGCTAGCGAGGGGATGAAGGAATCTCTCGATTACTGGAAAAAGCAGTTGACCGGCGCACCCGTTCTTCAGTTGTCAACCGATTTTCCGCGCACAGACCAACCGAGTTATGAGGGCGGAATGGTCAGGCAAAGCTTTGGGCAGGAACTTAGCGGGAAGCTAAAGGGACTGGCCCGGCGAGAAGGCGTCACGCTTTATATGGTGCTCATGGCCGGATTTCAAATGCTGCTTAGCCGCTATACCGGACAAACAGACATTGTGGTAGGGACTGATGTTGCCAACCGCAACCAGCTTGGCGTGGAAGGGCTGATTGGATTGTTCGTGAACCAGTTGGTGCTACGGACAAACCTCGGCGGTAATCCCACGTTCCGAAAATTGATTTCCCGGGTGCGTGAAGTGACGCTCTCCGCCTATGCCCACGCGGATGCCCCTTTCGGAAAATTAGTGGAACTGCTACAGCCAAAGCGTGATTTCAGCCGCAATCCGCTGTTTCAGGTCATGGTGATTTATCACAATGCGCCGCTGCCTCCGGTGGAGTTTTCCGGCCTGAAGCTGGAGCCGATGGAAATAGATATCGAAACCTCAGTGTTTGATCTAAGCCTCGCATTTGTTGTGGAAACTGATGGAGAAGTCCGTGCTTCGTTGCGTCACAGCTCGCTCTTTAAAACGTCCACAGCGCAAGCCATGCTTCAAGACCTGATGGTTGTTCTTGAATGCATGACACAAAACCCTGATATGCAAGTCAACAACGTGGAGGTACGCAAAATGGAAGAGATAAAGGCCAACCGCACAGAGGCGCGATTCAACCGCCTGATGAACCTGAAGCCCAAACCGGCGGTCGTTTCCAATGCCAGCCTTGTGGCTTATGACGGCCAGTTTTCAGAGCGAGGTTTGCCGGTAATGTTCCGGCCAGAAGCGGAAGATGTTGACTTAGCAAGCTGGGCGTCTGCCAATCGCCCAGAAGTCCTGGAGAGGCTCTCCAAGGCCGGCGCGACCCTGTTCCGCGGATTCAAAATCGAATCGCTTCCCCAGTTTCGTGCATTTACACAGAGCATTTGTCCCGAGCTGATTGAATACGGCGAGCGTTCCTCGCCTCGGACAAAAATCGATGACGGAGTGTATACGTCAACTGATCATCCCGCCGACCAGCCGATTCAGCTTCACAACGAACAGTCATACACGCTGAACTGGCCGATGAAAATTTGGTTTTTTTGCATGCAGCCGTCGCTTACCGGGGGATGCACTCCCATTGCAGACAGCAGAAAAATCCTGAAACGGCTGAAACCGCAAACGGTGGAGAAGTTCTCCCGGAAGCAGATTATGTATATGCGGAATTACGGCGATGGATTGGGGTTGCACTGGCCTGAAGTCTTCCAGACAAACGATAAGCCGGTGGTAGAGCAGCACTGCCGCGAGGCTTCCATCGAACTTGAATGGAAAGACGCCAACCGTTTGCGGACGCGACAGGTGCGCCCCGCGATCAGGACACATCCTTATACAGGAGAACAATCTTGGTTCAATCACATGCTCTTTTTTCACATTACAAGCCTCCCGCCCAGCGTGCGTGATGCGTTTGTTTTCGGGATCAAAGAGGAAGATTATCCGTTCAATACCTATTACGGAGACGGTTCACCGATTGAACCCTCAGTGCTTGAGGAAGTTCGCGAGGCTTATGCCCAGGAGACAGTGGCTTTTCCATGGCAGAAGGGCGACATTCTCATGGTAGACAACATGCTTGTGGCCCACGGGCGAGAACCTTTCACCGGACCGCGCAAAATTATGGTCGCCATGGCTGAGCTGTTTAACGGCAAAGTGGCGGCGGGAGCGAGCAAATGAATCAACAGGGAACAACATCACTCAACGGTTTCCCGCTCTCCTCGCATCAGCGGAGACTCTGGCTGCGTCAGGATCGCGCGCTGTTGTGTGCCCAGACAGTCGTTCTGGTGGAAGGCCATTACGATCCAGCATTACTCAAGGCCGCATTGCGTCGCATTGTGGAAGAACACGAAATCTTGCGGACTACATTTCAGGCTGTCCCTGGAATGAAGATGTCGCTGCAGGTGGCATGTGACGGGCCTGAATTTTTTTGGCAAGAATGCCATATTGATGGCGAGAAAGCTCTTCATGGTGTTTGTGCACAGGAACGGCAACGTGAATTTCAGCTTGAGAGTGGCCTGGCCCTCCGCGCCGTTCTTGCGACGATGGGAGAAAAATCCTGCTACCTAGTGCTTACCCTATCTGCTCTGTGCGGTGATCCTGGCACTCTGAACAATTTGGTGCGCGAACTGGCAGAACAGTACAACGCCGCAGAAGCAGAGCGGGGAGAAATCCTGCAGTATGCGCAGTTTTCTGAGTGGCATCACTCATTGCTGGATGAAAACGATGCTCCAGCGGGCCGTGAGTACTGGTGTGAAGCCGCAAAGGGAAGCGCGCAACAGCTCCTTCGGTTTCCTTTTGAACCAAGCCGGATAGAAAAGAAGGGAAGAGCTACAGAAATAGTAAGTCTGGTACTGGGACCGGCAATTGCCGCAAGGATCAGGTCGCTGGCCGCTGCGAATGGGACATCGGAAGAAACCGTTTTGCTTGCCTGCTGGAGCGCGTTGATATCGCGATTCAGCGGACAGCCTACGCAGACCTGCTGGGTTACTTTGTCTGGCCGTGGGCATGAAATGCTTGCGGGTGTATATGGGTTGCTAGCGACTCCAGTCCCAATTCAATGGGACGCTGAATCTGCTCCGGATTTCAACCAGGTTATTGCGCGCACTCATGAACGGCTTGCCAAGGCTGTTGAGTTACAGTGTTTTTACCGCCCGGAACAATTTGAAGAGCAGGCGTGCCCGGACATCAGGATTGGTTTTGAGTTGAATGAAAGCATTGTGGCTAAGAGCGGCGAAGGAATTCGCTTTTCAACCAGTACCTTATTTTCTTGTATTGAAGAGCTTGACCTGAAACTTTTAATTAGTGCCGGGGAAACTTCTTACTCTATACAGCTGCATTACAGCCCTCACTTCTCCGCGAAGTTTGTTCAGGAGATGGCTGCATCCCTGCAAACGTTCGTGAGTAACGTGGATGGTACAAAATCTGTTGAGGAAATTCCCATTCAACGTGAGGACGAATGGCGGAAGTCGATCAGGGACTGGAACCCTGCCCGAACTGATTTTCCCGCGCATAAAACGATTTTCCAGCTATTTGAAGAGCAAGCGGAGCTCACGCCTGAGAGAGCAGCTGTTATTTACGAAGACCAGAGCCTCTCATTTGCTGAGTTGAACCAGAAAGCGAATCGCATTGCAAACTACCTGTTGAGTGTGGGAGTTCAAACTGAAGATTGCGTCGCTATCTGCCTTGAAAGATCGGCTGAGATGCTGGTTGCGATCCTCGGCATTCTGAAAGCGGGCGCGGCCTACGTTCCACTGGATCCTGCTTATCCAGCGCAGCGTTTGCAGTACATACTTCAGGAAACACGAGTGCGCTTTGTGCTCACTCAGCAGTCTCTTGCTTCCGCAGCTTCGCAGGGCAGCTGGCGCGTGGTTTGCCTGGATAACAACGCGGAGATCATCGGAGTAAGCGACCAGAACCCGCGCGTGGTCTGCCATCCGGAAAATCTGGCTTACATCATTCATACGTCAGGCTCTACCGGCAGGCCCAAGGGTGTGATGGTCCAGCACAAATCAGTCATCAACCTCTTACTGGCTCTTCAGGAAGCCATCTACTCGCGGCACGGTTCGCCGCTCCGCGTAAGCATGAATGCTCCAATCGTTTTTGACGCTTCCGTCAAACAATGGATCCAGATACTTAAGGGAAACACTATCTGCATTGTGCCGGAAAAGAACCGCCTGAATCCGGAAGCCCTTGCCTTGTATATAAAGGATACGAAGCTTGATGTTCTGGATTGCACGCCGTCACAGTTCCGCCTGATGCTGGCCGGTGGCCAGCTAAGTGAAGCGGGATGGGCGCCCAAGGCATTACTCATGGGCGGAGAAGCTGTGGACGAATCTACGTGGGCCGTGCTGCACCGCAGCAAGCAAACCAGCTACTACAACGTATATGGCCCTACCGAATGCACGGTGGATGCAACCGTCTGCCGCATGCAGGATTCTGTGCAGCCTGCGATTGGGCATACGCTGAAAAACATGCAGACGTATGTGCTTGACAGGCAGCTCCAGCCGGTTCCCATGAACGTTGCAGGCGAGCTCTATGTTGGGGGCGAAGGTGTGGCGCGTGGCTACTGGGGCCGGCCCGATCTGACTGCAGAGCGATTCGTTCCCGATCCTTTCAGCGGAGCATTTGGAAGCCGCCTCTACCGCACCGGAGATCTGGTGTGCCGCCTGGAGGATGGCAGGCTGAAATTCCTTGGACGCGCCGACGATCAGGTCAAAGTGCGCGGATATCGAATCGAACTGGGCGAGGTTGTTTCAGTCTTGCGTGAAGTCGCGGGCGTGCGCGATGCCCTGGTCACAGTCCGGGGAGAAGACAAGGGAGAACCCCGGTTGATTGCTTACGCAGTCCGCGAAGCTGGAGCGGCCTTGAGCATTGCAGAGCTGAGGCAGCATCTTCGCAAGCAATTGCCGGATTACATGGTCCCTTCAGGCTTCGTGATTCTTGACCAGATCCCTCTTACCGTGAGCGGGAAGGTGGACCGCCAGGCCTTGCCGGATGTTGACCACGAACATTCTGACCTGGCAGCAAACTACGTTGGGCCGCGCAGCGATACAGAAAACGTGATCACGCAGATTTGGCAGCAAGTGCTGGACGTAAAGAAATTGGGCATTCACGACAATTTTTTTGATTTGGGAGGCCACTCGCTATTGATGGTGCAGGTCTATAACAAACTGCGCGAGGCCTTTCATAAAGACGTTCCCATGGTTGAGCTGTTCCGTAATCCAACCATTGCCACACTTTCAGGGTACTTCAGTGGAGATGCGGCAACCGTCCCCTCTCTAAAGAAAACGCAGGAACGCGCCAGCAGGCGTGTTGCAGCAGCAATCCGTTCCAACAACTAAAAAACACAAATAGGGATCAATATGACTGACCTAAAAGGCCGCAGCGCGCTGCCGGCGATCGCAGTAATTGGCATGTCCGGTATCTTTCCCGGAGCACACAATGTGGAAGAGTTTTGGCAGAACCTCTGCGATGGTGTGGAATCCATCTCCAGATTTACCGATGCGGAATTGGAACTCAATGGAGATTCCGCGCTGGCGCGTGACTCACGATACGTGAAGAGCAAGGCCATTGTGGATGGCATTGAACTGTTTGACGCCTCGTTCTTTGGTTTTACTCCTCGCGAGGCCGAACTGGCCGATCCCCAGCAGCGTCTGTTTCTCCAGTGCGCATGGAGTGCCCTTGAAAACGCCGGGTACGA
>DASSXL010000110.1:0-23325 GCA_035703825.1 Candidatus Angelobacter sp. | reverse complement strand
GTATGAATCCAGGCGCAGCGGGAGCTGGATCAAGATCAAAGTTACCACGCAGCAGGATTTTGTTATCTGCGGATACATTCTGGGCGAGCGCGAACCGTTTGGCTCGCTCGTTCTGGGCTATTACAAGAACAAGAAGTTGGTGTACGCGGGCAATGTGGGTTCGGGATTTACAGAGCAATCGCTCAAAGCGGTAGGTGAGAAGATCAAGCCGCTCATCACAAAAAAACCGGTGCTGAGCGACGTGCCGCGCGAGATCGGCGAGGTAACCTGGGTGAAGCCTGAGCTGGTCTGCGTGGTGAAGTTCACCTCGTGGACCAATGACGACCGGCTGCGCGCTCCGGTATTTATGGGCATGCGCACGGAAGTCTCGCCGGAAGACGTGGTGCGCGAGACGGGGTTGCTGGCGGAAAACCAAGTACCGGAGGCGACAGACCCGGAGTCGAAGCAGGAGGCCCTGCTGCCAGCCGATAAAGCTGAGATCACGCTCGATCTCGATGGGCATCGGCTGAAATTCACCAACCTTCATAAAGTCTTCTATCCGGCCGATGGTTACACCAAGCGCGACGTGATCAACTTTTATGCCGCGGTTGCCGACCTGCTGGTGCCGCATCTCCAGGGCCGTCCGCTTTCGCTCAAGAGATATCCCAACGGCATTGACCATGATTATTTTTTCCAGAAAGATGCTTCGGGATTTCCTGTCTGGCTGCATCGGGCGGAGCTGGCGGAAGACGAAGAATCAAAGACGCGGGTAATTTGCGACGACAAGGCGTCACTCCTTTATCTGGCCAACTTGGGCTGCATTGACCAGAACCCATACATGAGCCGGATGGAAACACTGGAACATCCGGACTTCATCCTGATCGATCTTGATCCGTATCACTGCGGTTACGACCGCATTGTGGAGGCCGCGCAGCTGGTGCGGGAAAAGCTGCGGCTGATCGGGCTCACGGGATATCCCAAGACCACCGGCGGCAACGGCATGCATGTTTACGTGCCGGTGGAGCCGATTTACAGCTCGGCGCAGACGCGGCAATTTGCCGAGGTCCTGGCGCGCTGGGTGGCAGCCGTGCGGCCAGACCTCTTCACCACGCCGCGGATGGTCTCCGCCCGAGAAAAGGGCAAGGTTTATTTCGACTACCTGCAAAACGCCAGCGGCAAAACCATCTCCGCGCCATACGTGCTGCGCGCGTATCCCGGAGCGCCAGTCGCGACGCCGCTGAAGTGGGATGAAGTTGTGCCCGGACTGAAGCCGCAACAATTTCACATCGCCAATGTTCTGCGGCGGTTTGAGCGCGTGGGCGATTTGTTTGCGGGCGTGCTCAGCAAGCCGCAGGAGCTGGCGCCGGCGCTGGAAAAACTGAGCGTAGCGATGGGGTAGCTGGAAAAATCTTACCGCGGATCAACACGGATAAACGCGGATCGGAAAGGAGGATTTTTCACCACGGAGAAACAGGAGTATCAAAATGGAACTTCTGCATGCTCTGTTGCCGCCAAACTCGCAATTGCGGAGAAGTTTTGCATTAAGACGTGCCGGTACAGTGTCTCTATGCTCATTGAGCCTGTAAAGATCGCAGACAAGGAGGCACCATGCAACGCTATTTGCGGATGATACTGGTAACACTGCTGTTCGCTGCCGTGACGGTTGTCGCAGCCAACGCCCAAACCATCGCGGCTGAGGATGACACCTGGATCACCGGCAGCGGAACCCAAGTCGACTTTTCAAATTTTGGCAATGTGAACATCAGCCAGCTTCTAGGTTCACAACCTGTCAACTCAGTCGTATCATTCATTGGAGTTCCGTTGAACTCGTCGCTCGGCCTGGCAGATACCCTGGTTGCCCGCGGCAGCGCCACCATCGCGGACAGATTCTCCGCTACGCTTTCCATCAAGGGGCTTGGCCTGAGCTCCAGCCCGGACATGACGCTTCAGGACGGACGCGTGTATCACGTGGCGGTTTCGCTGGCGACCCAGAGCGATACCGGCACGATCAATTTCACCACCACCACTTCCGAAGGTGGCACCTTCTCTTCCACTTTCACGGTCACTCCTATTTTTACCTTCACCAACGTTAACAATCCAAACGAGGCTCCCCATACCGTCAATTGCTCTGACGCGGGCGCAGCATGTTCATTCCCCATGGGTGGAAGCGGGAACTGGGTGCAGACCTCCAGTACCGGTTTTGACCCCCAGGCTCAGGGCATCCCCATTGTTCCGTCCGGTGTGCAGATTGGCGGCTATACCACTGTAGGGCGGCCACGTTTTGGCGGCATCCAGGTTGGCTGCGGGGGGACCAAGTCCACCGGCTACGGCTGTGGCCAGAATAATGAACTGCATGGAGAAGGCTCAATTGGGCAGCAGATCCACGGCACAAAACCGCCGAATGATTGCGCGACGAACCCACAGCCAGCGCCTTCGCCGACGCCTGTACCGATCGGCACCGTAGGCGCAGCGCGAGCCAAAAAGCAGCCGGCAAGTGGCGCCGCCATCTCTGTCGATAGGGCCCAGGCACTGTGCGTAGCGACCGCGACTGCCAACTGAGAAAAAGCGTCCAGAATTGCATGAAGGAAGTGACGACGTCCTATGGAACCCAGGACGTCGTTCTTGTTATTGCATCAACGCCGTTTGGCATTCAATAGGGAGGCGGCCATCTTGAGCGATCCTTCGGAGCCGAGACATCTTCTTGGCCGTCGGGCCAACAGCAGGAGTACAGTGCCGGTTTCCCGTTGAGGGATCGAGGTTCCTGTGTTGCTTAGCTAGTCCCGCTGTCCATTGGACATCGGCCCCATGTACCGCCGACAACTGGGCGCGAAAAGGCATTGATCTGATTCGCTATTGTTTTGTAGGAGAACATAAGGTAAACTGCGCAATGAGGATGGCTTGCCTTGGAGGCCGAACGATGGGAATTATGTTTTCAATGAAGATCAAGAAGGATGGGAAAACCGTCCAGGTGCTGATGTTGTGCACGGAATGCCGGGGAGAGCTAGAGATGGCACAGGGCGCGGATAGGGTCAGGTTCAGGTGCCGCAAGCACGGGGAATTGGGGACGCTCTCGGCCGAGGAGTTTGCGGACGGGGTAAGGCAAGCTCAGGAGAAAGCTGCCAAACAGTATGGCTTGGGTAAGCCGGTGCGAATGAAGGTAGTACCCGCCGAGCCGACGGTCCAATAAATCTTTGACGTCTGCTGGGAAGTCAAAGCCGTTTTGCAAGCGAAATGGGGCCGATTGAGGGTGGATTTGACGGGATTGGAGCCCAATTCGACCTGGAATTCTCTGGGTGGCACGAAGTAACTCCTTTGGAATCCTAATCGAGGCCAAGGGGGGGTGGGGGTAGCAAAAGCGCGCCTATCGCCGGAATCGCCGCCATCGCTGAGATCGCGCGGGATCGGGAATACTTGAAGGGAAGAGCAAAGTGATTGAACACGGACACACGAGCGGGGATCAAGCGGCTACCAGGGTACCGGAGGCGCGGTATGCCTATTACCGGCGGTGCCAGGTGTTCCGTAAGGGCGGCGAGCAATGCAAGGCTCCGGCAGAAAAGGGCGCGTACATATGCCACGCTCATGCCGGGCAATTGGCGATGGCGGTTCGCAGGGAGCGGGAACGGCGCGCGGTACTGGTAGAAGCGGTGGCAGAGATGCGTCGGCGGGGCAAGCCAGAGTTCGAGGCGAAAGACTTGTTCATGGACTTCAAAGGAATTCAGGTAACGCTGGCGAAGATGGCGCAGGCGTTGATCGATGGCAGGATTGATTGCAAAACGGCGGGACGGCTGTTGGTGCAGTTGCAGATGGCGTCGAAACTCTTATGGATTTACCACAGAGGCCACAGAGGAGCACAGAGAGAAAAAACACTAACCACAAAGGACACGAAGGAACACAAAGGACTGCCGCAGATTTGTGCGGATGAGCGCAGATTGGCCAATGGAGAGGAATCCCCAGCATTGCTTGTCGTGCCGAATTCTGAGAGAAGGATCGCAGAAAAGGATAGGGCCGCGAATCAACGTGAAGAAACGCGAATGGGTTCGATGTCAGCAGTCTTGGTGTTCGCTGACATTCGCGGTTTGGCTCACGGTCCGCCGGGATTGGCGAGAGTGGCGTGAGGCTCGCGGCAAGTTTCGATGTGTTATGGAAGTTTCTGGCTGATACCAGTCATAAGAAAAGATCTTTGACAATTTAATTTGGTCCCGAATTTGGTCCCAACACTGTTGTCCGGCAGGTTTTCTCCGTGTCCCCGCGCTTCCGCGGTGAAAAGCCTCAGTAGTTCATGTTGAAGTTCATCAGGTTCCAGTAATACCCGAACCAGACAAAACCAAGGCAGGCCAGCAGGATCAGAAGGTTCCAGACCTTGGTCCATAACCAGATTTGGTGGTCTCGCCAGGAACGCAGGCAGGCGAGGAAGACAACGATGGTTCCCATCGCACCCAGCAGGCCAAGGGACTGGATGACCTCAAACTTCAAATCGCTTCTGGAACTGAGCGCGTTGGGGCCGGCGTCACTGAGCACAATAAGCAAGATGGCAAGAAAAGCCACGTCCACGGCGCAGACCGCGCGCACCCACGGACGCAGGCGCATGTAAGCCGGATTCAGCTCAAGCCGCTGGTGGTAATGCCCACGGATAAACGCCGCCACTGGCCAGCAGGCAAGCGTGAGCAGCATAACCGTCAGCACCGCCAGCATCAGCGCCTGGTTGAAATCGCTGCTCACTATCACCGGAATGCGCTGTTCCAGCGCGGCAGGGAAGTTGGGCACGAGCTGCATTTGTCCGCGATCGTCGCGGCGGAATGCGAGCAGGTCCTGGCCATTGACAGAGCGGTAAACCAGCGGCCCGATCTCTTGCCACTTTTTGATCTGGCCGTTGAAGTCCTTGAACGGCTCGATCTTGATGGTCCCGTTTTCCTCGGGCGTGACCTGGACGTTTTCTGCCACCGCGCCCACCTTCAGAAAGCTGCTTTCCGAACGGCGTGTGGAGAGATAGCGGCCGGCGACAGTGCGGGCGTCGGCCTCGGCGGTGGCAAGTTTTTCGACTTTGGGCGGCGTGTATGGGAAGTAGCGGTCAAGAAAGTGATACCACAACGCGCTGCGCGGGCTGATGTCGCCCTTGCCGGCGCTATTGTACGAGACGAAAAAGCCAATGCCGTTTTCCAGCATCAGGTGCATGTCGCTGTGGAAGTAAACCGTGTCACCGCCATGGCCGATGATGCGGTGGCCGTTGCGCGACTCCTCATAAAAGCCCAGGCACATGCCGTTAAGCGCCGGGCTGAGGCCAAACTGGCGCGAGTGCATCTGGTTTGCGGTTTCAGGGCGAAGGATCTGGACGTTTTCCATCTTGCCGTTTTGCAGATGGGCCAGCATGAATCGAGCCAGATCAGATGCGGTCGCGGCAAGCGCTCCGGCCGGAGCTTCTTCAATAATCTCAAACGGCTTGGACTTACCCGAACCCAGCTTGTAGCCGTTGGACATAAGAGGCTTCAGTTCGGCAGGCAGCGGTTGCGCGAAGGTGGAATGCGACATCCCCAGCGGCTTGAAGATGTTTTCCGCCACGTAATCATTGAATGGCCGGCCGGAGACTCGCTCAACAATGTAACCGGCCAGCGCCGCCCCGTAATTGGAATACGCGGGCGTGGTCCCGGGAGGGAAGATGCGCTCAGGGATATGCGTGGTCAGGTGCTGCTTCAGCGTCGCGATGGGAGCGGCTTCTTCGCTGATCAGGTCTTTGATCTGCTCCTCGAAGCCCGGTGTGTGCGTCATGATGTTGCGCAGCGTGATCGGCTTGCCGAATTTTTCCGGGATCTTGAAGTCGAGATACGTGTTGATGTCGCGGTCGAGATCGAGCTTGCCTTGTTCCACCAGTTGCATGACGGCGGTCCAGGTAAAGAGCTTGGAAATGGAGCCGGGCCGGAAAAGAGTTGCGTCCACCGTTACGGGCGTTTTCTTTTCCCTGTCGCTGTATCCGTATCCTTTGGCAAAAAAGATGGCGCCATCTTTCACCACCAGCACCACGGCGCCGGCAATGTTTTCACGCTCCAGTTGCATGGGGACAAAGCCATCGAGAAAGGCATGAACGTCCGCTACGGTAAGTTCATGCGGAGGTTCCGTTACACGGGATTCACCGGCAGTCGGCGGCTGCGGCGCCGGCGGGATGGGAGTTGTCTGGGGCGACTGCGCCGTAGCTGCAAGCAATCCAAGCTGAAGCACGAATGGCAGAACAGTCCGTAGGTTCATGGGACGAGATGACTCCGTTTCCGGTATGCAAATCTGCCGATGGTTTGGGAACGGGAAAGAATATCATGTGGACTTCAAAATACCGGCGAAAGCTAACGCGCCATCGTGGAGCGGCGGGGAAGCAGTCCCGTCATCGCCCAGATTCCGAGCAATGGCCCCAAAGCCATGCTGGCCAGCGCCCAGTTCCATCCATAACGCGCGGCGATTGCGGCCATCAGGCGGATGACGGCTGCCGTCAGCAGAAATCCCAACGCTACCTGGCAGGTGAGCGCGGTGCCAACATAATTCTTGTCAGAAACTTCGCTGATGATAGTGGAAAACTGGGCGGAATCGGCGATCACCGCAATTCCCCAAATAAGCGCCAGCGGAATAAGAATTATGGGACGATGCAACGCCAGCGCCGCCAGCACGCAGCAGGCAGAGCTGATGGCCATGGCGATGATCGTGACGCGCGCGCGTTGCGCCACCCGAATGTCGGCGGTCTTATCCTGCAATCGGTCACTGGCTGCTCCGGCCCAGATGCAGCCGATCGCGCCAATGGCAATCGCCAGCGCGGCCATGGCTTCAAACATCGACCGCGACCAGCCTGCGGATACCGAGAAGATCACGGCGATCCACCCCCACATGGAATAAAGTTCCCACATGTGTCCGAGATAGCCGAGATTGGCCAGCCGCAGCGGCCGGTTGCGGACGATCTCCAGAATCTGTGCGGGATCAAAGCGCGACTGCGGCATAGCGAACGGGCCTTCACGTACCGCGAACGCAACAATCGCCGCGCCCAGCAGAGCCTGAGCGCTGCCCAGCAAGACCACGCCTTGCCACGGCACACTGCCCAGCGCGTTTACCGCGTGCGGCACGGCCGAACCGACCGTGAGAGCGCCAATCATAATGCCCAGCGCAAGGCCGCGTCCGCGCTGGAACCAGCCGGCAATAATCTTCATGCCGACGGGATAAACGCCTGCAAGAAAGAAGCCCGTCGCGCCGCGCAGCAGAATTGCCGGCAACGGCTGGGCCGCGACAAAAGCAAATGCAGCGTTGGCCGCCCCTGCCGCTACAGCAGAAACAACCAGGACCTTAATCGGGCTGAAGACATCAGGAATATTGAAGAGAGCAAACGTGATGGCGCCGATGGAAAACCCAATTTGCACGGCGATGGTGAGCCATGATCCCAGCGCCAGGCCGGAATGCCACAGCGTTGTGATCTGCGGAATCACGGCGGTGCCGGTGAACCACAGTGACATCGCCAGTAACTGGGCCAGAGAAAGCAAAAAAAGTGCCCGCCGGGATGAAAGTCCCTGGCGGGCTTGAGTCTGAACCTGGACCGGCATCTAGCTTTTTAATTTCCGGCGTTCGCAGGATTCAACCATCTTGGTCGGATCGACGGCATCATTGTCTATCTGTATCTCGGCAATCTTGCCTTCTTTATCGATCAGGAAGTTTACGCGGCGGCCGATTTTGCGCTTTTCGTCGTATAGACCGTATTTTTTGGTTATATCGCCGCCCCAATCGCTGAGCAGGGGAAAGGTGACATTGATTTTTTCCGCCCATGCGGCGTTGCTGAAGGGGCTGTCCATGCTAACACCCAGAACCTGGGTATCTGCAGCTTCCAGTTTTTGCAGGTTCGCCTGGAAGTTCTGCATCTGCTTGGTTCAACCACCGGTAAAGGCGAAGATATAAAATGCCAGCGCAACGTTCTTCTTCCCCTTGAAGTCATGGAGTGAAACTTTGTTCCTGTACGTCTGGTCGGGCAAGGTAAAGTCGGGCGCCATGTCTCCGACTTTCAGGGCGAGCGGCGGTGGCGCTGGCGGCGCTTCTTTCTTTTCTTCTTTCTTGCCGCTCTGGGCCCACAGCTTGCTTACGGCCGTTGGCGCCATGAGCGCCAGCGTTCCCAACATCTGGACAGCGGTTCTTCTGCGCATCGGTTCTTTCCTCCGCTTGAATGCTGCTCGGGTAAGCCTAAATTCATGCAGAAGGAACGTCAATAGCAGACGTTCATCGCGCTAGCGATCAACACGCACATGAGCCAACGGGATAGCGAAGGGAAGAACCACTCTGCGTGCTTGCCTGAAGTGGTCCAGCAACTTTGGCGCTCAGCGGTGTTAGTATTTGGCGGAGATACTTTTCCCATGAAAACGCTGGCTTGTTCGCTGATCTTTCTGGCGCTCACCGCTCTTGGTTCTGCGCAAGTTTCCGCCACTCCCGCCGCCATTCAGCTCAATTCCATTTATGCCGGCGCCGACGGAAAATATGACTCGGCCCCTGACACCGCCGTGATACGCATGGACATCGCATCCCAGCAAGATACCTCGCGCGCGGCCTATGATCACGCGGCCATTGCGGTCGATCGCGTGCGCCAGGCGCTGAAGAACAACGGTATCGACGTGAAGAGCGCGCAGTTCGGCCTTTATCAGATGCAGCCGGTGTATGACTGGAAGAACCCCAAGCACAAAGTGATCGGCTACCGCGTGGTGTTGGACGTGACGCTCAAGTTGCGTGATTTTGCCAAGATCGGCGCGCTGACTGAGCAGCTGGCTGACATTGAAGACACGCAGAACCAGTCAGTGAATTACATCCTGGAAGATATTGAGCAGGCCAAAGCCAAAGCGTCAGAAGATGCGCTCAAGAAAGCGCGCAACCAGGCGGCATCCGTCGCTACCGCCGGTGGACGCACGCTGGGTGAGCTGCTTTACGCCTCGGTTGACGTGAACCAGGCCAACATCGTGCCCGTTTACGCGCAGGCCGCCATGGCACGCTCCGCAGCGCCAATGGCTTCTCCGCCGCCCATGGCAGATTTCACGCCGCAAACCGTAACCATCAATGCTCATGTAAACGCTTTGTTTGCGCTGAAGTGAGCCGAAGATGCGTCCAAAAAGGATGATCAGAGCAGCCCTATGCGACTAGGAGGCGGCTTTGGGTCTGAGGGGATAATTCTGGGATCGAAGGAGGGCATGCGAGATATCACCTCCTATATGTGGCGGGTGACGGCAAGCCTCTCATACTGGCAAACCGAACCCGGGGCGAGGCTGAAGCGGTCTCAAGCAAAGATTCTGGACGATGGTTTTTAGAAGCCGTCAGGCAGGCGATTGCAGCCTCGTAGAAACAGCCTGGCTCGGATCTCAGAAAATTCCACCGAGCAATTTTTTCAGAGGCAGGGAATTCCTACCCATTTTTCCACTGAGATACTCTGCTAACCCCTTTATTTTCAGTCGCAATTGAATGGCACGGAGGATGCAATAACTCATGGCAGACGAAGTGGCGCGCATCGGGGCGCTTTCGAATGGATCTAACGGCCAGAGATCCCTCGAAAGTGCCTCGTTGCATTTTGAGCGGCACTGCGGGCGTGAGCGAAGCGAGAGCCCGCACGCGAAATCCTGAGCGCTGCTTCTGCGCGCACGAAGGATCTCCTTTGAGCCGCTTTGCAGGCGTGAGCGAGGAAAGACTAGGGGAGAGAACTCTCGAACCTCTGTACGATGCGTGCTCTTGAAATCTGGCCTGGGTGCCAGAAAAGGATTAAAAGGGCACGCTTCAGCGTGCCTTCGAGGGCTGGTCCAGACAGCCTACCCCACCGGCCATTTATTTTGGAGAAAGAGCCATCCAGTTCACGAAGTAGTTTTCACCACTATTGCCGGAAACTATCTCAAAGTAGTTTAGCGTTATTTTCGTGATAGTTTCAATATAGCCCACCCCATTTGGCTGTTTGTCCCACCACGGTGAAACCACCACCACTGGCAGGCTGGCAAAGGGAGAGCTGAAATATACTCTGACCCGGAATTGGCCCTTGTTTACCGATCCGGTTTCGAGAATGCCGTTCGGTCCGATGACGCGTCCTCGATCCGCTGCCGCATACTGCACGAAATAACCGCTCGGCGCGTGGTTCGCGCTAGTGATAGTCATCTCGCTGGCCGCGGCCGAGATCTGCGTCTCTATGTATCCCACCGGACCGGACCAGGTTGGAGTCAGGATCCCTACCGGATCTGGATTCGTAAGCGGGTTTGTGAAGTCAATGTCCTCCTGCGTGTCTGTCTTGGCAATGGCGCCTTCCGTGATGTTGAGTGCGCCGTACTTCGTCATGCCGGAATCGATGGCGACCACGCTTACGTAATAGTTTTCCGGGGCCGAGTTGTTGGAAACAATCTTGCAACCAGTCTGCGATATGCTTCCTTGAACCACCGTTTCGATATACCCCACATGATTGTTCTGATGCAGCCAGACCGGTGAGATAAGAACGACCGGATCCGGTGTCGAGAGCGAATTGAACGTGACCTCCAGCGGGTCTGTATTACTAGTTTTTTGAATCTGTTGATAAAAGATTGCCATGGTCATTCTCCTATCTGGTTTTGTCTTTTAGAGTGCGGCGCCTCCAGGAGCGTGCCGTCAACTTGTAAGGCGTAAAGATCTGCACATGGAGACCAAAGAATAATTTCAAGCAGAATTACAGGGCCGGAACCGTCTGCACTCGCCTTGGTGAGCGCGAAGGAATCGAACCTTCAACCTCGCGATAAGAGTCAGGGTTTCTCGCTGTCCAACAAAGTTCTACTCCCATTCCGAGAATGCACTGGCTTTCCAGTAAGGTTTTCACTGAGTAACTTGAAACATTGAGTGCGCACAATCAGATGAAGATCCATGAGGCCAACCCTATCGCATTCTTACCTGTGGTCCGAATTTTCCAGGATGCTGATGGTGCGTAAATGATTGATAATAAATGGCTGGGGAGAGAATTCGACCTTCCGCCGCTGTCCCGCACCAGAGCCAGACGCTTTTTGCAAGATTTCGCAGTCTCCAATTTTGCCGACATCCAAGTTGCCTTTCCTATATATTAGGCACTCACCTGGCTAAGCCTAAGTATCAAAAAGTAAAACTTCGATTTTCTTGGAGAACAACATTCGGTATGCTTAGGTCTTCCCAGCCTGGTTGAAAGTTCTTCCGTACGTCCAAGGGTACGGCCCCATGTCGAATGAAATGGCAAAGGACGGCAACCCTTCTCACGCGATTACATCCCTGCTCGCCGAGCTGAGAAAGGGCAACAAGGAAGCGGAAAAGCGCCTGGTCCCGCTTATTTATCGCGAGCTTCATCGCCTGGCCCGGCACTACATGCGCGGCGAGCGCGAAGGGCATACCCTCCAGACCAGTGCCTTGGTCAATGAAGCCTACATGCGACTGGCCGGCGAGCATGCCGTGGACTGGAAGAACCGGGCCCATTTCTTCGGGACGGCGGCCCACGTCATGAGGCGAGTGCTGGTAGACCATGCCAGGGCCCGCGATGCGCAGAAGCGCGGGGGAGCCGCCGAAAAAATATCTCTGGAAGATGCTTTTGTCTATACGGAGGCCCAGGCCTGGCAGGTGGTCGCCGTGCATGAAGCGCTCAATCGGCTGGAGCAATGGGACCAGCGTCAATGCCGCATTGTCGAACTTCGTTTCTTCGGCGGACTCAATGTTGAGGAAACCGCCGAAGTCCTGTCGCTTTCGCCGACCACCGTAAAGCGCGAGTTTCAGATGGCAAAAGCGTGGCTGTTTGGCCAGTTGACTCGCAACGAGAAAGGAGCGAGCTAGCGCAATGACGCCGGAACGCTGGGACCGGATGAAGGAAATTTTCGCCACGGTCAGCAATCTCTCCGGCGCGGACAGGGAATCAGCGCTGGCGTTGGCGTGCGAAGACGATCCCGAACTCAAGTCGGAATTGCGGCAACTCTTGTTCCAGCATGATGCCATGGGCTGTTTTCTCGATGGCGCGGCCGCTTCCGGTGTTTCCGGCCGGCTTGCGGCAGGCTTCATCCTGGCGGAACGATACCGCATTGTCAGGTTCATCGGGGCTGGCGGGATGGGCGATGTTTACGAAGCCGAAGACACCGAATTGAAAGGGCGCATCGCAATCAAGATCATCCGCGCGCACGCTGCCTGGGATGACCGCTCACTCGATCGTTTTCGGCGTGAAGTCCAACTCGCGCGCCATGTGACGCATGGCAGCGTATGCCGCGTTTTCGATATTGGCCATCACCAGCAGGCAGGCGGAGAAATCATCTTTCTGACCATGGAATTGGTGCCAGGCGAGACGCTGGCGGCACGCATGGAGCGCATAGGCCGGATCGCGCAGCAAGAAACTTCCGCCATTGCGATGGAACTTTGCGCGGCGCTGGGCGCGGCGCATCGGGCGGGCGTTCTGCATCGCGACTTCAAGCCCGGCAACGTAATGCTGATCGGTTCGGGGGAGAAGACCCACGCTGTGGTCATGGACTTCGGGGTGGCCCGCTGGCTCGGCGATGGCAGCACAAGCGCAAGCACGGCGTTGACCGAGGGAGGAATCTTCGGCACTCCCGCTTACATGTCCCCCGAACAGATCCAAGGCAAGGAGCTGTCGGTGGCCAGCGATGTCTATTCCCTGGGTCTGGTGCTCTATGAGATGGCAACCGGGGCCAGACCGTTTCGGGAGCAGTCGCAATGGGGAGAGGTCTTGAAACGGCTCACCCTGGATCCGCCCGAACCCCGCGCAACCGTCTTCGATCTCGATCCCGCCTGGAACCGCACCATCATGCGCTGCCTCAATCGCGACCCGTCGTGCCGCTATTCCTCAACGCATGAGGTATCAGCCGCGCTTCAAGGAACCAGCGCAGGACGTGGCATCAGGCAACATCCCCGGATCGCGGCGTTTGCGGCATTCGTGATTCTAGTGAGCAGTGGAGCGGTGTTCGCCTTGCGAAGCAAGATTTTTGGGCCGTCGTTGCCGGCGGAAAAACACCTAGCTGTCCTGCCTTTCAAGTTTGATGGAGGAGACCCTGCGAATCAGGCGAGGGCCTATGGCTTGTCGGAATCTTTGACGGAGGACCTCTCCCGTCTTCCCGGCCTTGGCGCCTCTACCTGGGTCGTCCCCTGGCGCGCAGTACGAGACCGGCCACCCGGAGATGAAAGCCATGCGGGCCCCTCCCTCGGCGCGAATCTGCTGGTAACCGGCGAGTTGGAACTGCGCAATGGCCGGTTGCGCCTGGCTACGAAAATTGAAGATGCAGACAGCTTGAAAACGCTTCGGTCCGAGGTCATCGAAGTTCCAGAGGCCGGCATTACGAGCATGGAAGACAAATTGGTCGAGCGCGTCGCTGCCATGCTGCGGCTGCCGGCCCCCGCCGCCAGCCATCAACTTTCCCAGATACACGATCCACCGTCGCCCGGAGCTTATGAGTTCTACCAGGAGGGCAAGGGATACCTGCAGCGTAGAACCGCGGAAGACAATGACCAGGCCATCATTCTTCTTGAGCGGGCCGTAGAAAAGGACCCTAAATTCGCCTTGGCCATAGCCACGCTTGCCGTAGCTTATGAATGGCGGTATCACAACACTAAAGACATTCAGTGGCTGGAAAAAGCGAGGGCTGCTTCGGGCCAAGCTATGTCGCTCGATGACAAGTTGAGCACGGCCTACGTCGCTGCGGGCCTGGTTCTTCAGGATTCGGGCGACTTGCAGGGAGCGGTCCGTGCCCTCGAACAGGCCGGATCGCTTGATCCAGCCAATGAAGAGATCCGTAACCTGCTTTCTGTGGCCTACGACCAGGCGGGAAAGCTGCTGGAAGCAGAGACCTTGCTCAAGCAAGCCTTGAACCGCAGTCCCGCGAATTGGGTTTGCTATAACGACCTTGCCGCCTTTTACTACCGTCATCAGCAGTACGCCTTGGCCGAACCCCTGTTTCGGGCGGCGACGGAACTGGCTCCCGGCAATCCCAAGGCCTTCTATAACCTGGGCGGCGTCTATGCTGTGGAAGGCAAGAATAAGGAAGCCGAAGCCATTCTCCTCCAGGCCATTGCCATCAGGCCGGCGGCTGGCGCCTACTCCAACCTGGGCACGGTCCTGCGCTCCGAGGGGCGCTACGCTGACTCCGCCGCGATGCTGGAGAAAGCAGTGGAACTGGCCCCCAATGACTATCGGCTGTGGCTAAACCTGGGCAATGCATATGTGCTCGCGGACAATCGAGAGCAGGCGGACAAGGCGTATCGCCGGGCTGTCGAGGAGATCCAAAGGGCGCTGGCTTTGTCTCCTCGCGACAATCAACTGCTGGAAGCCTTGGCGCTCAACTACGCCAACCTGCGCCAAAAAAACAACGCGATGCTGGCGCTCGAAAAATTGTCTGGCCCTTCCGCCCAGACTCCCGACGTCTTGTTTAACTCGGCGTTGGTTTATGAATTGGTCGGTGAGCGGGGAAGGGCTTTGGCTGCGTTGCAAACTGCGGTCCGCGCCGGTCTTCCTCTGGCGCGAATTCAAGCCACCTCCACGTTCGATCGCCTGCGGGCGGATACCCGGTACAACAGTGTGGTTGCTGTGCAGGTGCGGCTGAGCAAGTAAGTCTGACCCGCTTTTCGGCCACTTTGCGCCTTAGAGAACAACGGCAAGAAAAAAATGATTTCGTCCAACGAAAGGAGCGACCATGAAAAGCGCAGTTCAACCCATATCCCGGGAATCGAGCAGGCCGGATTCTGATCTCGCGATCGTGATTCAGCTTCCGCAGCCTTCACAGCAATCCAAAGATGTTTCCAACGGGCAAACCGTCCAGTGGCAATGGGACTACAATTTCAGCGTAAGTTTCACAGCGGGCGTGTTCGAACCCAAGCCCATCAACGTGGTTAAACAGGACGACGGCTTGTACTTGACGACTCCTCCATTGCGTGTTGTTGGCCCGCCGAACAACGTCTCAATCTGCACCTACACTTCACTGCCTGACGCCAGTAGCATAGATATAGATCCGCCGCCGCCTCCGCCACCGAACGTGATCATCGTGGACAATTCTGCGATGCCATGATTCCGTGAATGGCGGCAGCTGGTTGAGGCGTTTTCACTTGCTTGCTGGAGCGTGTGACCGCCGGGCAACACCTTTGGAACGGGGCAGACCTGCCCCGTTTTTTTATCCCTAAAAAAACTGGTCCCTTTCAGGCCTTATTTGCGCCTTACCCCATGTGAGCCGGTCCGGCAGAACATTCCTCCGGGTCTGAGGCGCTCACCAAACATCTGAAAGGAGATTTTCGCAATGGCAACTGCTTTAGCCCCGTCCACCGGCGCGTCACCAGCAACGACGACGCTGCAGAATCAGTGGTACAACACGCTCAGCACGGCGGTTGGAGGAAACGCAAGTTTTCAAATCCTTCAACCCAACGATCCCATTCCGCCCCAGGCCACGAATGATCTGGTCTGGCAGTTCTTCAACAACCTGCCGCCGGAGTCCCTGAATTTCAATCTCACGCTCTCTGGAGGCAATCAGTTCTACTCCGATTACGCAGGCGTGCTCTCCCAATTGCAATCGAACGCGCTTACCAACTTCCAGGCGGTCCTGGGAAGTTATTACCCGCTTTGGCAGCAATACCTGGGAACGCTGAATCCATTCCCCACGCTCACGCAGCTGCCCAATGTGTTTTACAACTGGGCGCTGGTCAACGCTCCCGCCGTGGCCGGTCCCGGGCGCAGCGCGTATCAGGCGGCCCTGCTCGATCCGATCTTCAACGCCCAAACCATGGTGCTCAACACTTCGGCGTTCGTGAACAACACGCCCAACTTCACCCAGGGTGTCACGCAGTTGCTCCAGCAGATTCCAAACGGCACTTCGGTCTCCATTTCGTTTGACACCAATACTGCCAGCTCCAATGTGACTCAAACCTGGGCGCAGGGGAACAGCGGCATATTCTTCGGGATCTTCGGACAGAGTGACAGCAGCTCGTCGCAGCTAAGCGAGATGTTTGCGTCCTCGCGGGTGACTGCATCCATCAATTTTCAGAAGATGATCACCTTCGTGGCCGATCCTCCCGGAGCGCCCAATGGCTGGTACTCTTCGGGAGCTCTGGGCCAGGCCTACAATGCTGCGTCGGGCGGCGCGCCGTGGAGATCAGGCGCCAATCCCAACTGGAACAGCACGTTTGGGGCGAGCGGAGACATGCAGCGTTTCCTGACGTCGCTCATCGTGGTCGACGGCATCAACGCCACCATCACTTCGTACGCGCAATACAGCTCAAGCCAGCAGACCACTATCCAAAAGCAAAGCAGCTCCGGGTTCTGGCCGTTCTATTGGAATTCCGGGTCCAGCACCTTCCAGCAGAACGTAACCTTCCGCACAGATTCCTCCATGGTCTACACCGTAAGCTCGCAAACCGGCAACCCGATGATTATCGGGGCCACGGTGCTTCCGGCAGGCCAGTATCTGGGCGGCAATCAGCAATTCGCCCCGTTTCTCGTGCCGCGTCTTCGCTAGCACGGGGACCGCAACAACCAGCCCAGGGGCGCCGGCGTGTACAGCCGTCGCCCCCTTTTATGGTCTTTAAGATCAAGGGCAGAACGCGAGCGCGCAGCGGATCGAGAGGATTTTCGAACGCATCCGCTACCAAAGGTCTGGCATGCGACGTTCAATGGTCACCAGGGTGGCGACCCGTTGTCCTACGTCGCGAAGATGAGTGATCAAAAACCTGGTCTCCAGCCCGCCCATGCTATGAGAGATGATGCGCGATGGATCCCGCGAGGCCACTTTTATTGGCGCTTGCTGCCGTCAACTCTTTAGCGCGCTTTCGATAGGCGGATCGGGGTTCACACTCGGCACAAATACCTTGGGGAAGCCGCAGTAATTCACTAATGATGGAAAACCGGGAAGCGGAATTACACAAGTTGCACCTTTTCCCGCAGATCGATTCCCGCGCGCCGCAGGATTCCGGCAATTTCGCCATCGTTCAGCCGGGAAGCGTCATATTCCACGCGGATGGTGTGTTCCTTCTCATCGAACTTGATCTTGCGCACCCCGTAAACCTCCCAGGCGTTGTTGAGCGCGCCCATCTCTTTTTCACCCGGCGGAGTTCCGTATTTAAAGACAACATCGAGCAGGGTCATTAAGCTCTCCACTTAAATGTTTTTGTTGACCCTCCAATATATCGCAAGCACTCATCACGGATTTGATCAGTATACCCCTAGGGGGTATACTACAAAGGTGAGCCAGGCCGTTATGAAGAAGCAAAAAACGCAAAAAGAATCTCACCGCGCCATGCCTCGCGAAGCCAGCGAGCGTGAAAGTCTGCTCCTGCGGCTCCGCCGCATTGAAGGCCAGGTTCGCGGCGTCCAGAGGATGGTGGAAGAAGACCGTTACTGTCCGGACGTGCTGGTGCAGATGTCAGCCATCCATGAATCGCTGCGCGCCGTGGAACGGATCATGATGAAGGACCATTTGCAGCATTGCGCTACCCAGGCCCTGCGCTCCGGCGACGCCAAACAGGCACAGCAAACCTACGACGAGCTGACAGAGCTTTTCTACCGGCACGCCCGCTAGGCCCAGGGACATGAATCCAAGAAAAAACAACCCGGAAAAAACCATCGTTAAAGATCCCGTCTGCAATATGGATGTTGACCCGACCAATGCGCGTGGATCGTCGGAATACAAAGGTAAGACATACTACTTTTGCAGCCCAGGCTGCGTGAAGCGCTTCAATGCCGATCCGGAAAAGTATCTGGCGCCGAGGCCTCCCGCCGCGCAGGCCCCTAAAAGTCAGGTCGTGCAGATTGGCGGGATCATGCCGACATCTGCCACCGTGCAACTTCCGCAGCAGCAATCCGCCGGAAAGGGAACTGTCACCTACGTTTGTCCCATGGACCCAGAAGTTCGCGAGAGCAAGCCGGGAGCCTGCCCTAAATGCGGTATGGCGCTTGAACCAGAGACAGTCGAATACACCTGTCCCATGCATCCGGAGATTGTGCGCGATGGGCCCGGCAACTGTCCGATTTGCGGCATGGCCCTTGAGCCGCGCGTTGCTGCCGGAGTCCATGAAGAAGACGATTCAGAACTGCGTAGCATGACGCGGCGGTTCTGGGTTGGCGTTGCGCTAAGCATTCCGTTGCTTGCAATTTCCATGGGCGGTATGGCGGCCGGGAGTCCGCTCCATAACCTGCCTGCTGGATGGATGGAGTGGCTGCAACTAGCCCTCGCTACGCCCGTGGTGCTGTGGGGTGGCTGGCCATTCTTTCAGCGCGGCTGGGCGTCGCTCGTCAATCGGCACCTGAATATGTTCACGCTCATAGCCATGGGCACCGGCACGGCGTATCTCTTCAGCGTGATCGCCACACTCGCGCCGGGCATTTTTCCTGCATCGTTTCTTGGCCACGGCGGACGGCCAGAAGTCTATTTTGAATCGGCAGCCATCATCGTAACGCTCGTTCTGTTGGGACAAGTCCTCGAACTGCGCGCGCGACGCCAGACCAGTACGGCCATCAAAGCATTGCTTGATCTCAATCCCAAGACGGCTCGCCGATTGCGCCCGGATGGATCGGATGAAGAAATCCCTCTTGACCACATCCAGCGTGGCGATCGCCTTCGCGTGCGTCCCGGCGACCGTGTTCCCGTCGATGGCACAGTCGAAGAAGGGAATAGCTCGGTTGATGAATCAATGATTACCGGCGAATCGATGCCGGTGGAGAAAACTCCGCGCGTAAAAGTGGTGGGCGGAACGGTGAACCAGACCGGCTCGTTCATCATGCGCGCGGAAAGGCTCGGTTCAGAGACACTGCTGGCGCAGATCGTGCGCATGGTGGCTGAAGCCCAGCGCAGCCGCGCTCCCATCCAATCTCTGGCGGACAAAGTTTCCGGATATTTTGTGCCCGCCGTCGTGCTGGTTGCCGTTCTTACGTTTATCGCCTGGGCCATCTGGGGCCCCGAGCCGCGCTTTGCTTACGCGCTGGTCAACGCCGTGGCAGTGCTGATCATTGCCTGCCCCTGCGCTTTGGGGCTGGCAACTCCCATGGCCGTGATGGTCGGCACCGGACGCGGCGCGCATGCCGGCGTGCTGGTGAGAAATGCCGAGGCCCTGGAGCTAATGGAACAGGTTGATACGCTGGTGCTCGACAAGACCGGCACGCTGACGGAAGGGAAGCCGCAGCTATCGAAAGTCGTCGCTTTGGGTGAGGTTCTGGAAAACGATCTTCTGCGATTTGTTGCCAGCCTGGAACGCTCCAGTGAACACCCGCTCGCAACGGCGATCGTAAAATCTGCTGAAGAACGCGGACTCAACCTTAGTGGCGCAGGAAGCTTTGAATCGCTCACCGGAAAAGGCGTGATCGGCCAAATCGACGGACGGGAAGTCACGGTAGGCAACGCATCTCTTTTTGCCGAGAGAAAGATCAACGCGGAACCCCTCTCCGGTCCGGCTGAAGAATTGCGCCGTCACGGACAAACAGTGATGCTGGTTGCCGTGGACGGAAGGGCCGTAGGCCTGATTGCCGTGGCCGATCCCATCAAACCTTCAGCTCGTGAAGCCGTGGCTTCGCTCAATCGCAGCGGACTTCACCTGGTTATGCTCACCGGAGACAATCGCGCCACGGCCCAAGCCATCGCGAAGGAACTGGGCATCAATGATTTCGAAGCTGAAGTTCTGCCGCAACAGAAACTCACCATCGTCAAAAAACTTCAAGCCGAAGGCCGCGTGGTCGGTATGGCGGGTGACGGGGTCAATGACGCGCCAGCGCTGGCCCAGGCCAATGTAGGGATCGCCATGGGGACCGGCACGGATGTGGCGATGGAAAGCGGAGACATCACGCTGATCAAAGGCGACCTCAATGCCCTGATGCGGGCGCGCAACCTGAGCCACGCTACCATGAGCAATATCCGCCAGAATCTCTTCTTTGCCTTTATCTATAACCTGCTCGGCGTGCCGATCGCCGCTGGTGTGCTATATCCATTTACAGGATTGCTATTGCAGCCAGTCTTTGCCGCTGCGGCTATGAGCTTCAGTTCAGTTTCGGTGATCGCTAATGCTTTGCGGCTTCGCCGGGCCAAACTATGACTCGGTTCATACCACCTTTAGCTTCCACTTGCCCTTCTTGAAAATGTAAATGCCAATGAGCGAGAGCAGTATCTCTGCCACCAGGATCGCGTAATAGGCGCCATTCGGCCCGATATTGAGTTTCACGCTCAAGACGAATGCCAGCGGCAGTTGCACAATCCAGTACACAAAGAAGTTGATCCATGTTGGCGTCCATGTATCGCCCGCTCCGTTAAAGGCCTGCACAATGACCTCACCGTAGGCCCACAGCACGTAGCAACAACTGATGATCCGCAAACAGCTTGCGCCGTAGCGGACCACCTGCGAGTCGCTGCTGAAGACTCCGACCAATTGCGGGGCAAAGATGAGGAACCCCAGCGACACTACCGCCAGAAAGACCGCATTAAAGAAACTGGCGCGCCAGACTGACTGCTCAGCCCGATCTGGCTGCTTCGCCCCCAGGTTCTGCCCGACCAGCGTTGCCGCTGCCGACCCAAGCCCCCACGAGGGAAGAGTCGAGAAGATCACAATACGGATGGCTACGGTATAGCCCGCAGTGGCTTGACTGCCAAAAGACTGGACCATGCGCACCATGACCAGCCAGCTCGCCGTGGCGATCAAAAGCTGCAAGACGCCGATTCCAGCGACCTCAAAGATATTCCACATCAACTTCAGCTTCAGGCGGATGTGTTTTCGCAGAATGTTGAGGTGCGCACTGCCCTTGCTGAGCATGTAAAGCTGAAACACGATGCCAATGCTTCGTCCTATGCTGGTGGAAACCGCGGCCCCAGTAACGCCGAGCCGGGGAAATGGGCCAAGGCCCCGGATCAGGCAGGGATCGAGGCACAAATTGATGAAGTTCGCCAGCCAGAGAACACGCATGGCGATCGCTGCATCCCCGGCGCCGCGAAAGACCGCGTTAATCAGAAAGAGCAGGAGAATGATGCCGGAACTGCTCAGCATGATTCGTGAGTAAAGCGAGCCGACGCGCAGAATACTGGGGCCGGCGCCCATCCAGCGGAGCAATCTGGGTGCGAATGGAAACGCAATAGCAAAGATCAGTATGGCGAACCCGAGACCGATCAGGATGGATTGGACAGCGGCTTCGGCCGCGCCATTCTGGTCATGTTCGCCGACGCGCCGCGCTACCACAGCGGTCGTCCCCATGCTGAGCCCGAAAGCCACAGCCATGACAAGTACGAGCATGCCTTCGGTGATGCCAACTGTCGCGGTTGAGTCCGCTCCCAGATGCGCGACAAAGAAAATATCGACGATGCCGAAGAGAGATTCCATCGCCATCTCCAGCACCATGGGAACGGCCAGCAAGACAATCGCGCGATCGATGGAGATAGCAGTGAAATCCTGCTTGGAGCCGAGAATGGCTTCTTTGATCAGCGCAAACCAGCGGGTGGCCCGGGAAGGAACAGGCTTTGCAATGATTGAGCTCAAGTGAATCTCCGTGGGACTGCAGCAAGCAGCCGGAACGAATGGAAGCAATGGTCGCGAGCCAGAAGGTTAGGCTTGCGATTGCGAAGCGGAGATTAGTAGGGAGACTTTCATCGGCGTAGACAATTTTGTATCACAGATTCAGGAAGAAAATCAAAATGCCTAGCCTTTACCTTCCGCCTTCGCGCCCTTCGCGTCCTTTGCGGTAAAATCCCGGCGAGGTTCCCGCCGATGAAAACTGTTCTGGCTATGCTGCTGTTGTCTGCTGTCGCATTCGCGCAAACATCTGAAGAAGGCAAAGTTGTCCGCTATGAATTGAAACCGAGCGAACTCAAATACACTTACGCCGCGTCGTATAGCCCGGTAGCGCACCTTAAATCCGGCAACATCCTTGAGACGAATACGGTCGACTGTTTCGGCAACGCCATCAAGAAACCCGGCGACACCCTTAGCATGGCCCCGGGCGACAATCCTCTGACCGGACCGTTTTTCATCGACGGCGCGGAGCCCGGCGACACGCTGGCGGTAAAAATCCTCGAGATCAAGGTCGACAGCAATCAGGGCATTGGCGCGCTGGCGCCGGGCTTTGGCGCCATCAACTCCACCAATTACACGCCCATGCTCAACGCACCTATCAAAGAGAAGATCTGGTTTTATCCCATTGACCACGCCACGAACACCGCTACCTTTCAGGCGCTCGATTCCAATTACAAAGTGAAGTTTCCTCTGCATCCATTCTTCGGCTGCATCGGAGTGGCTCCGGCCGGCGGCGAGGCCCGCACCTCCGTGGTACCTGAAGCTTTTGGCGGCAATATGGATTCTCCTGAAGCCAGCGTCGGCAATACGGTTTATTTTTCCGTGAATGTTCCCGGCGCCATGCTCTTCCTGGGCGACGGGCACGCTGCTATGGGCGATGGCGAAATTGCCGGTACCGCGCTGGAAGTTCCGTTGCGCGGACGCGTGCAGGTGCGCGTGATTAAGGGTCAGAAAATCAGCTGGCCGCGCTTTGAAAATGACGACTACATTATGACCGTCGGCGCATATCGTCCCCTGGACGACGCACTGCGAATCGCCTTTACTGAGCTTGTAGGCTGGATCCACACCGACTACGGCCTATCCGAAATGGACGCCTACGAGCTGCTATCGAAGGTTGGCGAGATTCATCTGAACGAAATGGTCGATCCTAATTATGTGATTGTGGCCAAGGTGAAAAAGAGTTACTTGCCTTCTGTAAAAAAGACTGCGGCTAAATAAGCTGTTGCTGCTTCGACGCTCAGTTTTTCTGAAATCTCGAAGCGAAGCGAGAGATCTCTATTGCAAAAAAGAATTTTGACAATCGTGAAAAATCATTATGTAAAGTTGAAATGATTCGCGGCAATAGCGATCCCTCACCCGCTGTGCGGGATTCGGGATTTTCAAACGTTACAACTTCTGCAGGTACTCGACAATCTCCGGGCTGGTCCAGTTAACCGCCAAGACAAACTTGCGGCGAACCATGCCGCTGCGATCGATGATGGTCGTTTCTGGATAACCTGTGGCCCCATACAGGTTGTAGCTGTCTTTGGCTGAGTCAAGCACCGTCAGGAAGTCGATACCGTGCTTTTGAAGGAAGGCGTGATACTCGTCATTCGTGGTATCTACAGCTACGCCCACCACGGTGATCTTGTCGCCCATGCGCTTCTGCAATTGCACCAGGGAAGGCATTTCCGCGATACAAGGCGCGCAGTGCGCCGACCAGAAATTCAATACCACAATCTTGCCCCGGTAGTCATGGAGGGAGACTTTGCGGTCGGTATCCTGCACGGTGAAATCCGGCGCCTGCGAGCCGATCAGGCGCAATTTGGGTTGGTCATTGCAGCCCAGGCAGCCCGCAAATAGCGTGGCTAGAAGGACAGAAATGATTCGAAG
>DASSXL010000070.1:0-2511 GCA_035703825.1 Candidatus Angelobacter sp. | reverse complement strand
GAAGAAATCTTTGGACCGGTGTTGGCGACCTTGACCTTCGACGATATCGAGCAAGTCGCGGAGCAGGCTAACAAAAATATCTATGGTCTGGCCGCGGCGGTTTGGACCAACGACATCAAGAAAGCGCATCAGCTCTCACGGAGGCTGAAGGCCGGCACCGTGTGGATCAACACTTACGGCGTGATGGATGCGGCGTTGCCCTTTGGCGGCTATAAACAGTCGGGCTTTGGGCGGGAGCTGGGTATGCACGCGATTGAACACTACACCGAGCTGAAGAGTGTTTGGATGAATTTGTGAAGTGCAGCTTCGAGCTACTAGCTGCTGGCTACTAGCGGAACAGCTGCGAAAACTATTGAGGGGTTTAGCCGTTTTTGAGTATTAGACCTCAGGGACTAAAGCCAACAGCGCGGTGGGAGCCATAACGCAGGCTTGACGGCCTGCTCCACCCCGCGGGGCGTAAAATTTTTGGGCTAGCAGCCAGTAGCTAGCCGCCAGGAGCTTTTTACATGCCAGGAAAGATACATAAGGTCGGAACATTCAGTGATTGGGAAGGATTGTTTAAAGAATGGCGCGAGGAGATCGGCGTCAATCACGACGACATTCGCAATTTTAAATTCGATACGCTGTACGGCGCAATTGAGACCGACGAAATCACCTTTGGTTATTACAAGGGCCGCAACAAGTGGGAGAACGTCCGCCAGATTCCTACGCAGAACATGCGCGACGCGCTGATGAACCTGATCGTCTATCAGGGCGATACGGAGTTTGCCAGCGTGGAGCAGCAGCGCTACCTGTTTGAAACCGCGCCCAGCGATTATGACCGCTCGGCGCTCACCAGGGTGATGATTGAAGAGATGCGCCACGGCTGGCAGATGTGCGCGCTGCTGATCGAGCACTTTGGCACTACCGGCAAAGTGGAAGCGCAAAAGATGCTGGAGCGCAAGGCTTACGAGAACAAGCGCCTGCTGGGATCGTTTAACGAAGAGTGCGACAACTGGCTGGACTTTTTTGCCTTCACCGACTTTATCGATCGCGATGGCAAGTTCCAGTTGCAGATGCTGAAGTATTCAGCCTTTGCTCCGCTGGGCCGGTCGATGAGCTACATGCTGCGCGAAGAGGCCTTTCACATGGGCACCGGCAATACGGGGCTGGCGCGCATCGCTGAAGCCGGCGTGGTTCCGGGCTGGTTGATGCAGAAGTATTTGAACAAATGGATTTCCAGCGCTTACGACCTGTTCGGCACGGACCATTCATCGTCTGCGCATTGGGCTTACACCTGGGGATTGAAAGGCCGCTACGACGAACTGAAGAACGAAACCACGCCCGATCTCGATAATTTGAACGACTACAACCGGCATCTGTATCGCGAGGAGTGCGTGGGGCTGGTGAAGCGCATCAGTGCCGGGCAGCGCCCGGGCAGCACAGAGCTGTATTGTCCTGACATCAAGTTCAACCGCATGATTGGCCGCTGGAAGGGGCAGATGTTCCATCCGCAGACCGGCGAGCCGATGGACGAGAAAGAATACAAGCAGCAATTTGATACCTGGATGCCCACGCCGGCGGACAAGAAGCTGTTGATGGATATTATCGGGTCAGAAAAGAAATGGATTGCGCCCAAGACCGGCGCGAAAGACCCGCTGCTCACGATCGGCGAGGTGCGAAAGAGCGCGCTGAACGCGGTGCAGTAGGTTTTGCTTTTATCCCGAACGAAGTGAGGGAACCCTTTGAGCGTAAATGCCGCTGAGGTTCCCTCAAGTGTTTTGTTGCGATTGGCTATTATTATCTTTCCCGGTGAGTCATCGAGGGGATATGGTTCCCTCACCCGCTCGAGCGGGATTCGGGATTTCAGAAAAAACAAATGCAATACACCCTCAACGAACTCATGGTCGTGGCGGCGGCGCGCGAGATCAAAGACGGCGAAGTCGTCTTTGTCGGCATGCGGCTGCCCCTGATTGCGTTTGTTGTCGCCAAGAAGACGCATGCGCCGAATGCCATCGGCTTGTTTGAGAATGGCGTGATCCGTTTGACACCGTCGCCCGAATTGATCTACACCATGGCCGATCCACCCAACATCAAAGGCGCCACACAATGCCTGGGCATGCTGGAGGTAATGAGCCTGTTGCAATCGGGGCGGGTGAATTTGGGCTTTCTGGGTGCGGCTGAGGTGGACAGATTCGGCAATCTCAACTCCACACAGGTGCAGGGCAAGAATGGCATGGTGCGGCTGCCGGGATCGGGAGGCGCGTGCGATATCGCGTCAATGGCGCAGCGGTTTGTCTCGCTGCTGGAGCATGGCAAGCACCGGCTTCCCGAAAAAGTAAATTACATTACCAGCCCGGGAAATGGTGACGGCGCAGGATGGCGCAAGCGTGTCGGGCTGCCGCGCGGCGGACCTTCGGCGGTGATTACCACCAAGTGCGTGCTGCGCTTTGGCGACGATGCAGAAGCCTATCTTTCGACCTATCATCCGGGCGTGAGCGTGGACGATGTGCTGGCGAATACGGGATGGAA
>DASSXL010000099.1:0-5601 GCA_035703825.1 Candidatus Angelobacter sp. | reverse complement strand
AGCAGTTCATTGGCCCGGTCTGGGCGCTGGCGCCGTTGATGTTTCTGATCGAAGTGGTGAGCCATTTTGCCCGCATCCTTTCGCTCACCGTCCGTCTTTACGCCAATATGTTTGCCGGTGACATGGTGACTCTGGCGTTCTTTTCGCTCGTTCCCGTGCTGGTCCCCGTCGTCTTCCTGGGCCTGCACTTGTTCGTATCGCTGGTACAGACTTTTATTTTTGTCATGCTCACGCTCGTGTATCTGGGCATGGCCGTAAGTGAAGAGCATTAGGATTTAGCAACACGCTTCCAGCGTGAGGGCGTCTCGTCCCCCAGGACCTGCGTCAACCACCCACTGGCGGCAACTTGATAAGGAGAGAAAATGAAAAAACTAACGTTTCTTTTGCTGATCGCCGCTGCGGTCCTTTTGGTCGCATCGCCGGTTTACGCCCAAACACCGGGCGCCGCGCCCGCCGGAAACTGGGCCATCCCGATCGGCGTTGGCCTGGGCATGGGCCTTGCCGCTGGTTTGGCCGGACTGGGTCAGGGCAAAGTTGCCGGTTCTGTTGCCGAAGCGCTTGCCCGGAACCCCGGAGCGCGCGCTGGCATCCAGCTTGCGCTTTTCATCGGACTGGCATTCATTGAGTCGTTGGTTCTGTTTACCTTCGTGCTGCTCTTCCTGCGCACGCAATAAGTTCACGGGAACGAACGGGCCTTCGCTCCGGCGGAGGCTTTTTTCTTTTTCCTCCGATGTTATCCTTGATCACGCATGCCCAGCGTTCCGGCCCTGGAGTTTAACAACGTCAGCAAGCAGTACCGCGGCTTTTTCCGGAGCCAGTGGGTCACCGCGCTGCGTGATTTCTCTTTGCGCGTGGAAGCCGGCGAGATCTTCGGCTTTCTCGGGCCAAACGGCGCGGGCAAGACCACGGCCATGCACCTGGCGATTGGTCTGATGTTTCCCTCCAGCGGCCGCGGCGTGATGCTGGGACACGAATTTGGCCATGCTCCCACTCGCCGTCGAGTTGGCTTTCTGGCGGAGAACGTTTCTCTTTATCACCGCTCGGCGGCCAAGTTGGTCCGCTTTTACGGCGCGCTGAACGGCATGAAAGATCCGCATCTGCGTCAGCGCACCATAGAAATGCTCAATGAACTTGACCTGACGGAGGTCGCCGGGCGCAATGCCGGTAAGTTTTCCCGCGGCATGCTGCAACGTGTAGGTCTGGCGCAGGCGCTGGTCAATGATCCTGAACTGCTTATCCTCGACGAGCCGGCCTCCGCGCTCGACCCGCTGGGGCGCGTCCGCGTGCGTGAACTTCTGCTGCGGGCGCGGGAGGCGGGCAAGACGGTATTTCTCAGCTCCCACCTGCTGTCAGAGGTGGAACAGATCTGTGACCGCCTTGCGATTGTGATCAAGGGCCGCGTGGCCCGCGTGGGCACGCTGGCTGAACTGCTGGAAGCGCAGGACCGCTTTGTGATCACCGCCCGGGGAATTGACGCGCTGATGTTTGAAGGCACGCCGCAGAACGGCTTTATCAGGATTACCGTTCCCGCGCTCGACCAGCGCCGAACCATCGAGAAGATATGGCTCGCCGGCGGGGAAGTGGTGGCCATAAACCCGGTCCGGCGGACGCTCGAAGACCTGTTCGTGGACCTGGCCAACCAGAATGGCGGCGGGCGCGGCGAGACGGACGAAAGGGAGTCGCAATGAAGAAGTGGGTAGTCGCCGCCACCCTGCTCTGTCTGTGCTGGCCCATGCACGGCAAGCCGGAAAACGCGGAACCGAAATGGCGTGTCGATCTCAGGGAGCGCTACGAATTTCAGGCTTTTGACCGCACCATCAATTTTCGCTGGACGCTGCATCAGGACGTTCTCTTCATCTCCCCCGACCGTCTTCTGGTTTATCAGGTGAACCGGTCGCGCGGTCCCGCCAGGCTGGCTCCGCGCGACGCCAGTGGTGGCACGGGAAATTTCACGCTCGAAATCAGAGTGCTGAACGCCCAGGACGGCAAAGCAATCAAGTCCATGGATCTTCCCACCAGCGCGGAATTTTCCAAGATCATTGCCACGCGCGACGGAAAGTTTATTGTTCGCACCGGGGACATTCTCTATCTCTATTCCGCAAACTTTGAAAAGCTTGCTTCCAGGCCGCTGCCGCTCAAGCGCACAGTCCAGGAGGAAGGCTGGCAGATTGGCGTCTCGCCTTCGGGTGACGAAGTGGCGTTGGTCCATCAGCAGATCTTCAAACGCAACCATCTCTCTCCTGATTCAAGGATCGAAAAAGCGGAAGCCGACGTCGAGTTCCTGAGCGCCGACAATCTGGAAACAATCAAGAGTTTCAGCTTGCCGTGGGTTTTGCCCGACAACTGGCATGCGGCAGATCATGCGCTACTTAGTCCCAACCCCACAACGTGGGTTCCGGCCGCCACCTTTGGTCTGTTGGATTTTAGCGGACATTGGTCGCCTCTGATGCCGGACTGGACTTCGCCGGAGCATCCCTGCTCCTACCAGGCGGCCGCGCTTGAGCACCAGTTATTTGCCGCCTTCGGCTGCGGAAATCTTTCCGTGTTTCCCCGGACAGGCGAAAAATTGTTCTCGCTCAAGACAGGGACGAAAGATTTTGTCAGCTCTGTGCTGGGCGGCGGAGACTTTATGGCGGTCCAGTGGGAACGCCGTTACACACGGCTTGACACCGCGGCAAATATTCCCATTGCCATGGCCCAGCCGCTGCGTTTGGATCTCTATGGGATCAGGAACGTGAAGCCGCTGATCTCTGTTCCGCTGCATAGCGGCAACATATACTATTCCGTTTCCTCGCGTGGCGAGATGGCCGTGGTGGATGGGACCGCGCTGAGCCTGTATTCAGCCGTGCACTAAAACCATGCGTCCCATACTTCTCATCGGCATCAATTTTGTTCGCACCCAGTGGATCGCGCTGGCGGTGATGTCCGCTTACGTGCTTGGCATCGGCGGCGTCTATCGCGTCCACACGCAGCGCGATGAAGTATTGTTCTTCCTGCGCTGGCATGCCGGCTACGCCGTCTTTTTCGCCGCGATGATCGCCATCCCGGCGCTGCAAGCGGAACGCAAGACGCGGCGAATCCTTGCAGTGTTATCGAAAGGAATTCACCGCTGGCAGTATCTGGGCGGCATTTTGTGTGGATGCGCCATGATCTCGGCAGTATTTTGCCTGCTGATCGGCGGGACCGCCGCATGGCTTGGCCAGCAGGGCGGAATCCCGACTGACGGCGTGGCTGGAATCGCCTTCCTGCTGTTATGTTGCTGCGTTGCCGCTGCCGCCACTGGAATATTCTTTTCCACGTTCCTTCATCCGCTGCTGGCCACGGCAGCCACCTCAACCGTCCTTGCCTTGCCTCTGGTCTTCATCCAGTCTGGGTTGCGTGTGCCGTGGGCGCTGTTTCCCGTCGCTGCCCTGTTCAACACCCTGTGGACGACGTTCCAGTTTCAGCCGCTTGGAACCCTGGAGCGAACGCTCACACTCAGCGCCGTTGCTCACGCGGTCATTTTTTGGATCGCGGCCGCGCTGGTCTTTGCCCGCCGCGACGTGACTATTTCTCCGGAGTAGTGGCCGCCGGACCGGGGAAGGTGGAGCTTCCTGGGGTTGAATTTCCCGGCGCCGCACTGCCGGCTGCCCGCGCTATAGGAAGGAGATCGCGCGCGCCAGCGTCAGAATAGGTAAGAACGCGCCCCGGCATTACGCCAAGATAAATAGTGGCTATCGCCGCCAGCACCAGCGCCAATTTCATCGCGCCGGTAGCGGGCGCGGGAGCTTCGGCGATGATGGGTTCGCGCATATACATCACCACGATCAGGCGCAGGTAGTAATAGGAGGCCACCGCGCTGTTCACCAGGCCAATGATCGTGAGCCACACAAGCGCCGTGGGATGCGCGCTGGCCGAAAGCGCGGCGTTGAAAACGTAATACTTGGCCAGAAAGCCGGCGGTCGCGGGTATGCCGATCAGCGACAGCATGAAGATGGTAAGAGTGAAAGCCAGCAGCGGAGAGCGCCGTCCAAGCCCGGAATAGTCGTCCACCGAGACGTATCGCTCGCCGCCCGCGCCAAAATGGCTGACTACGGCAAACGCTCCCACGTTCATTGCCGCATAAGAAGCGGTATAGAAGATCGCGGCGGAGATCCCAATTTCATTGCTGGCGGCAAATGCTACCAGCAGGTAACCGGCATGCGCGATGGATGAATACGCCAGCATGCGCTTCACGTTGTTTTGCATCAGCGCGCCAAAATTTCCCAGCGTCATGGAAAGCGCGGCGCAGACCCATATCAGAGGCAGCCAGCCCGCGGACGTGGTGGCAAACAGCACGCGCAGCAGCACGGCAAACGCAGCGGCCTTGGGGCCGGTGGACATCAGCGCCACAATGGGCGCGGGCGCGCCTTCATAAACGTCAGGCGTCCAGACGTGGAACGGCGCGGCGGCCACCTTGAAACCCAGGCCCACGATCATCAGCGCCGTGGCGGCGATAGCCAGAAGTCCCGGGTTGCTGCCCAGTGCCGGGCCGATCTTCAGGATGCTGGTGGAACCCGTGGCGCCGAACATCAGCGCAACACCATACAGGAAGAATGCAGTCGCAAATGAGCCAAGAAGGAAGTACTTGATGGCCGACTCAGCGCTGCCTGCGCTGCGGCGGCGGTATCCGGCAAGGACGTACGTCGAGATCGACGAAATTTCCAGCGCGATAAAGATCAGCACCAGTTCCACTGCAGACGACATCAAGACCATGCCCACGGTGCCGAAGAGGATCAAAGCATAGTATTCGCCGCTACGGATATTTTGCGCGTCAAGATACTCCAGCGATGCCAGGATGCAGACCGCCGAGATCGCGGGAATCAGCAGATGAAAGAAGATTGCGAAGCTGTCCACGCGCACCATGCCGAACCATCCCGGTGTTGCGAAGCTGGCGTCGCGGGCGCTCCACGCAATCTGGCAAAAAGTGGCGGCAATGGCGGCGATGGTGCCGCCAAGAGCTATCAGTCCCAGGCCCTTGCGGCTGGCCCCAGGCTTGAGCAGCGGATCTGCCATCATGACGATGATGCCAAAGGCAGTGAGCACCAGCTCAGGCAGTATGCGAATGTAGTCGACTGTTTGGATCGGGTTCATCTATTTCTGCCCACCCGTGGCGGAATCTGTTGGGACCAAAGCAGTAGTGGCTGAAGTTGGGCCCACCGCCTTCGGATATTTGCTTTGATCTTTAGAAGGGACGGCCGGCTTCTGCGCCTGCGCCTTTACGCTGCTGCCGGCTTTCGGCAGCGTGCTGGTCACGGCCGGCTCAATCGATTTCATCCAGTAGGGCGAAGCCACGCCCATGATCACCGCCATCACCACCAGCGGGACCAGAGAGATGCGTTCGCGGCCGTCGATCTCCGGCAGGGTCTTGTTCTCGTCATGCTGGATTTGGCCGTAGAAGACTTTCTGGTACATCCACAGCAGGTAGCAAGCGCCCCAGATCACGCCGCTTGAGCCCAGAATGGCGAAGAGCATGGCATGGGGCACGGAACTCTGGAACGTCCCGCTCAGCACCAAGAACTCGCCCACAAAACCATTGAGCAGAGGCAGGCCGACGGAAGAAAGAACCGCCAGCAGGAAGAA
>DASSXL010000088.1:0-15596 GCA_035703825.1 Candidatus Angelobacter sp. | reverse complement strand
GTCGGCCGCTTCGCATTCAATGATCATTTTCGGCTGGCCTTTGAATACGAACTGGAAGACGGACGTTCCGGCATAGCCATCGCGCATCTGCAAGTCGACCAGGAGGACCAGGGAGAGCAGACAGAGAACTAACAAACCCGCCTTATTCAGGCGGGTTCCGTTGGGGTCAAGCGTTTTGATCACCGGGTGGTTGCGAGAATCGGTCCCGATCGCGTTCTTCAATGCGGCGCAAAGCCCCTGAGCAGATGGCAGTTCGCGCCTGCCCGAAGCTGCTCAGACTGGCGGTTAAGGTTCTGCATCATCAGCGGATCGAAGATGCCGACCGCTTGCAATGCTTCCATGTTGCGATGGACGCGAGCGAACGCTGCGTTGAGACGGTTGAGAAGATCGTAGATGTGGGGTTTATATGCGCTGCTGGAGTCTTTTGGTGCGCTGATAAAATCTGTGTCAGCCATAGGTCGCCTTTCTAAGGAAGGTGATGTGTGGTCAGGGACCGTCCGTGCTCGTAACACGGGCGAGTCCCGTCATTTTTTTGTGTAACTGATTTTGAGAGACGATGCAATGGGAAAGAAGCGAAGTTTGAAGAAACGAATTTTGTAAAGTGGGTGGTTAAGATTGTGAGGCGGGGACTTGCATTCTTTCAGTTCTATGCCCTAACTCCCCACGCTTCGCCAACACCGGGCGAAAGCGTGGCTAACCTAGAGCAAGTGATTGTGTCGAATAATCTTGCGAATGAGCTAACGCTTTGCTAGAGTTTCGCGCGTATATCCCATTAGATAGACATGGACTTCCAAAGCAAACACGTGCGTAGAATTTTATTTATCTCGGCTTGCGTTCTCATGCTGATTATTGCAGGATGTGCTCATCAGCCGCCAGCCCCGCTCGCTGCAACCGATGTTCCAGGATTCTGGTCCGGGCTACTTCACGGCTTTTTAATTGTGTTCAGTTTTGTGGGAAGTCTCTTTACTGATATTCGCATCTACCAGTTTCCCAACTCTGGCGGGTGGTATGACTTCGGATACGTGCTCGGGGCGGCATTCTTTCTTGGAGGCTCCGGAGCAAGCGCTTAGTTGCGCCAAAACGCTTCCATCCCCCGTTAAGTAATGGTACCTCAGCGGCTGAAGCCGATTTCTTCAGCAGCTTTACCGCAGGCATGAATTTCTGCTCTACCCCGTAGAACGATACACGACAGCATGGGCAGAACTCCCTAAAGCGGCATCGGGTACTGCCAACATCCTCGGGATCTCTCCACTCCGCCTCAGTCCCCTTCGGGTCCTTCGTCGACGGTCGAGATGACAAGGGATTGGATGTGATTTCATGGGCAGCGCCTCAGTTGCTGCGTGCCCCCCGATCAACCGCCGATTCCTTACCAGTCCCCACGCACTTGTGGCTTCGCCGGGAGCTCGCGCACGGTCGGGAAGACACGGTTATCAATTAAGGTTGAGAGACTACTTTTGGTTGTGTGCTGTCCATTTCTGACTCAATCTCAACCACGCACCCCGCATTCTGTCATCTCGACCGAACGACGAAGGAGCCATGCGACTGAGGCGGAGTGGAGAGATCCCGAGGGGCGGTTGCAGCACCGACGATGATTCAGGGTGTTCTCCCCAGGCGCTGTCCCCTAAACCGCATTTCCCGGCCCCAGTTCTCGGCTAGGTCCTGCCAGCGCGGATTGAATTTCTCAATCAAGGCAATCTTCTTTTCCCGCCGCCAGCGCTTGACCTGTTTCTCGCGCGCGATGGCTGCATGGACGTCCTGGAAGCTTTCATAATGGACCAGGCGATGGCACTGGTACTTCCGGGTGAAACCTTCAATGGTGTCGTATTTGTGCTGGTAGATGCGGCGCTCAAAGAACCCGGTGAGGCCCACGTAAAGTGTTCCCGACCGGCTGCAGAGAATGTAAACCCAGAATTTGTAGTAGGAGCCGTCTCGCATGGACGAAGAGGATAGTAGAGAACGCCTTGCATCGGCGTGGCAGGGGAAACAGTCTCGGGATCTCTCCACTCCGCCTCAGTCCCCTTCGGGTCCTTCGTCGTCGGTCGAGATGACAGGGGCAGCTTCAGTGGCCGTTGGTGACGGTTTTTGCGTACTGGGAGCGCACCTCGAAGAGCTTCTCCAGTTCGCGGCTGCCCAGGGAGCGCGCCGTCCCAAGCTGGCGCGTGGCCAGAACGATCTTCGCGTAATGCTCTACGGCTTCCATTCTCATATAAGCGCGGCAGAGATCTTCACCATAGGTGACCACGCCGTGATTGGCCATCAGGATGGCGTCATGGAAAGGGATGAAGGGGCGGAGCGAGTCGCTGAGTTCCATGGTGCCGGTGGTGGCGTATGGAGCAAGAGGAACGGCGCCAAGGGTAATGACGATCTCAGAGCACAGCGGCTCGTCGAGCGCAATGCCGGCCGAGGCAAAGCCGGTAGCGGTACACGGGTGAGCGTGGACCACGGCGCCCACGTCTGGCCGCATGCGGTAAATGGTGAGGTGCATGACGATTTCACTCGAGGGATTGTAAGCGCCGCTGAGCTTCTTGCCGTGAAGATCCACCACCACCATATCTTCCGGCCGCATCATGCCTTTGCTGAAACCGGTGGGCGTAACCAGGACGCGATCAGCGTCCAGCCGGACGGAGAGGTTTCCGTCAGTGGCGGCCACGAAACCCAGGCTGTGGAGCATATGGCCGAAACGAACCAGGTCCCGGCGCAGCTTGCGCTCCGCGCGGGCAGACTGGCTGCCAAACCTAAGGGCCGCGGTGGATTTCATCAATTCCGTAAGATAGCTCATCACAACACCTTCCAAAGTCCTAAGCTACACGCTTCTTTCGTGGCAATGTCTTGCTGATAGAGTTTGAGAACCAGTAAATGCGTCCGGCGGTCAAGCCAGGCGCCAGTTTATAGTTACCCACCGCCGCCAGGCCCATGGAGGCGATGCAGCCGCACTGCGAGCAGTCCGGATTGCCGCCGAACTGGCAGGGTGTAATCCTGCTCTTTAGATCAGCAGAGATGGTGTGGGTTGTCTGTGCAAAAATGCACACTTCCGGAGATTCCGGCGGATGCAGGAACTCCTGAATCAGACCTTCCGGCATGTCCAGTTTCGAGAAGACTTGCCGCAGGCGTAGCAATTCCCGCGCCGCCTGCGCGCGTTCTTCGCGGGTAAGGATCTCCGGCCCCGTGGCGCCGACCTGCGGCGTGAACATGCTCATCCATATTTTCTGGATTTCGGGCTTGGCGCTCCAGAACTGGATGAACTCCTGGAGGTATCCGGGGCGTTTCATCATCTGGCCGGTAATGGTGCAGTGCGCGGTCACGTGATGTCCACGGATGCTTTCCAGAATTCGGGCATAGGTGGCGGGCTTGCGGCGCTGATCGTGCTCCGGCTGAAGGCCGTCAATGGAAACCACGATGTTCAGCTTCTTGATCGCGTTCCACTCGGGTGGAATCTGGCGAAACGCGCTGGTGACGACCTGGACGTGGACGCCACGCTCCTGAAGCAGCGGAAGCAGGCGGGTGACCTCACGATGACGGACCAGCGGATCGCCTCCCACCAGAGAGAGATGGAGCGGGCGGTGCTCATCGACCAGGGCAAGCACGCCCTGCACCAGGTCGTCGCCGCGTTTATCCTGAAGCTGCCGCAGACTCATACCTCCGACATGCTCTTCCTCGTATGCGTAGCAACCCGGGCAACGCAGCGGACACTCCCGCGTGATTTCAATAGCGAGAGACGGCCGTCTGCCGCTCAGGATGCGCTTCCAAGCCTGAATGACTTCGCTCGTCTTCATTAATCCTCAAAAGTTGGTCTGGCCGGCCATTAACTCAAGATTCGCAACCGCATGGGAGGCCATGCGGGGCGAAGGACGGTTGCATCCCAGTCACACAAAAGAGAATTAACAGAGCCTTACGCAGATCATGTTGAGAACATTACCGTGCGCAGAGGCGATCCAGTCTAGAGGACGGAAACGCACAAAAAAAGCAAAAAAGAACAAACCTAAAAGACAGTGCGTTATGAGAATGAAGTAACTGAGAGCGGATTTTCCTGAAAAAGTAGCGTCCACTTCCGGCAGCGGCGAAATCAGCACATAAAGGATGCCAAATACCACGGCCAGAGAAATCACGCACTTGAGGGCGGCGGACACGTTAGCCATCTTATCCGATTTTTCGCACTGATAAAAGGATTTAACTGAGTAGCTGGTTCGTCCCCGACCCTGTTTCGTCGCGGAGAAAACAGGAGGAACGCGCAGGGCCGGAACGCGATGGGGCAGATGGCAAGCTACAGAAAAGACGAGGTTTGCCTGAGTTGAAGCCCGGCTCTGTATGCTCGTTGAAAGGTCGCCTGAAAAACAGGCTTGAGAATGCCGCTAAACCCAAAATGGAACGTGATGAGGGAGGCCATGGCCTCAAGTACTTCAGCAACACGCGAATGCGTTCCAACTCCGTTGAGCGGCGGCGCATCGATTACCCTTGAGCACAAACTCCCGGGAGGCAACTCGTTTTTCAGGTCACCACCAGTATGGCGGACCTCTACCGGACCTCTACAAACATGGCGGACCTTTACAAAAGCGCGGACACAATTCCCGAGAGCGGAATCTATCGTGTGGTTCACGCGCAGCATCGCCTTCCCCATGAGGTTACCTTGCTCGGCGGACAGACTTTCCCGCCTTGCGCACAGTGCCATGAAGACGTCCGCTTTGAACTGGTGCGCGAACTGCCGGAACTGGCGCGCGAGCGCCGGGGCCACGTTTCTCTCTACAGCCTGCCGGTGCTCGACGACGAAGAGAAATCGGGCACTTGAGAGTTCCCAGAAATCAGGGATTGGTGTAAGCACGCAAAGAAAGCGTGTGGTCGCCTGACCTTGAACCGCTTTTATTCCGTTTGCTAGCATGCTTGCAGCCCTGCCCTAGCCGAGCGATAGTTTTACGGAGGTGGTCTATGAGGCTGGCTACCCTTATCTTTATCCTCCTGTGGTTTGTTGCGGAGCTTGCAATCTCTGGATGCGGCAGTGACCGCCGGCTTGAATCCATTGTCGTAACGCCCGCTTCGGTGGCCAACGTGAAAGCGGCAAGCCAGGTGACATTCACCGCCGCCGCCCAATTCAACATGTCGCCGATGACGGTGAACCCGGCGCGCGTGAGCTGGAGAGCGTCCGGGCCGGGAATAGATCAGGCCGGCACGAACAGCTATTCGTTGACAGACCAACCTGCCATGTTTATCTGTCCCGTTCCAGGCACGTTCAGCGTGACCGCCTACGCTCCCACGAACCCCAACGCCGCTGCCGATGGGTCAGTGCCTTCGCAGGTTTATCAAGACCTGGTCACCAGCCATTCCATGAGCGAGGAAGGTGGTTTTGTCGCGGCAACGGCGCAGGTAACGTGCGTGCCTTAACCGCAGGCGAGCACTTGAGCCGCTCCCGCCCATATCCATCCTAAACTGCTGCTGCTTCATCCAACTCTCTAGTAATAGTCTGATTTATGAAGCGCATTTTTACGTTTACGGCATTTCTCTCTCTTTTTACTCTGGCGATTGGCCTGACGGCCGGTTGCGCAGCCAAGATCAATCCGCGGGAATCATTGGCGGCGCAGGGCCGCGCCCCTGAAGGCAGCCCCATGCTGCTGGCCATCTATCAACCGTGGTTCGGGCAGAAGGCGCACATTGACGTGGGCTATTCCTGCCATGATCCCAACGTGCTGCGGCAGCAGATTGCCCGCGCCAAAGAGCTGAACATCAGCGGGTTTGTGGTGAACTGGTATGGGCCGCGCAAGGAGTTTGAAGACCAGGCTTTCGCCCTGATGCAGCAGGCGGCCAATGCCGATCCCGGCTTTAAGGTGGCGGCGCAATATGACGAAGCGGTAGACCATCCGGGATATGACACGGACGCGGTGATCGTGGACCTGCAATATCTCTATGATCGCTTTATTGGCCCGCAGGCGGGTCCCGCGCGCAATGCCTATCTACGCTACAGGGGACGTCCGGTGATCTTTATCTTTCCCAAGGACTCAAACACTGACTGGAACCGGATACGCCAGGTGACCAGGTCGTGGCCTGATCCGCCGCTGCTGATCTATAAGGACATGAACGACAAATATCCTGACGCGTTTGACGGATATTACGCCTGGGTGCAGCCGGGCAAAGACGGATGGGCGCGCGACGGCAGCAACTACGGTGAAGACTACCTGAATTATTTTTATCGCAACATGCAGGAGCACCATCCGGACAAGATCGCCGTGGGCGCGGTGTGGCCGGGGTTCGACGACAGCAAAGCGTCATGGAGCCGGAACCGGCACATTGCCTACCGGTGCGGCAAGACGTTTGAGGACGTGCTGCGGGTGTTCAGGAAATATTATGGATCGGAGAATGCTGCGCCGTATCTGCTGGTGGAGACGTGGAACGATTATGAGGAAGGCACGGACGTGGAGCGGAGCATTGGCCATTGCGGCGGGAATACGGGGATAACGAGCGCGGGAGAGCGGTAAAATGGTGGCGGGGCAGTTTTGAGACGCGGCAGTGCCGCGTCTCTACGTCGAATTTGAAGAGGAAATTATGCGGGTATTGGTGACAGGCGGAGCGGGATTTGTGGGATCGCATCTGTGCGATGCGCTGCTGGCCGAGGGAAACAGCGTTGTCTGCGTGGACAACCTGCTGACCGGCAGCCTGCGCAATATTGAGCACCTGAAGAACGATTCGCGCTTTGAGTTTGTGCAGCGCGACGTGAATGAGCCCTATGACGTGGGCCGCGTGGATTACGTTTTTCATTTCGCCTCGCCGGCCAGCCCGGTGGATTACATGGAGCACGGCATTGAGACGCTGAAAGTGGGGTCGCTGGGATCGATCCATTCGCTCGACCTGGCGAAGAAGTACGGCGCCAAGTACATGGTGGCCTCGACTTCAGAGTGCTATGGCGACCCGCTGGAGCATCCGCAGAAAGAGACCTATTGGGGCCACGTGAACCCGATTGGGCCACGCTCGGTCTATGACGAATCCAAACGGTTTGCCGAAGCGGTGACGATGGCCTACCACCGCTACCACAAGGTGGACACGCGCATTCTGCGCATCTTCAATACCTACGGGCCGCGGCTGCAACTGAATGACGGCCGGGTAATTTCCAACTTCATGAAGCAGGCGTTGCGCGGTGATCCGCTCACGGTCTACGGCGACGGGCAACAGACGCGCAGCTTCTGCTATGTGAGTGACGAAGTGGAAGGGATCCTGAAGCTTTCGCGCTGCGATGAGCACGATCCGGTGAACATCGGGAACCCGGTGGAGTTCACGATTCTGGAGTGCGCAAGGCTTGTCCTGAAAGTGACGGGATCGAAGAGCCCAATTGCCTACGAACCGCTGCCGCAAGACGATCCGAAGCAGCGCCGCCCGGACATCAGCAAAGCGCGGCGGCTGCTGGGCTGGGAACCGAAGATTGAACTGGAAGCCGGGCTGAAGCTTTCGATGGAGTACTTCAAGCAGGCGATCCAACTGGAGACTTCAGGGAAGCAGCAGGCGGTGGTGGTGTGAAGATCGGGTGATCTGGTGATCGCCGTGATCGGGTAATCGGAAGAGCAACACCACGAAGACTCGCACAGGCAGGAGTGCCTGTGCCACAAAGTCCTGGAAATTCTTCTGCGCAGGCGAGGGCGCCTGCGGCCCACCGTTTTCAGGAATGGAGCATCGCGGATACAAGCACCAACGGGGTAGTAAGCTGCTCAAGGCTCTTTTCCACCCTCTCCACCCTCCAAAGCACGGATTTCGGGCAACCCTGCGCCTAAGGTCTAACTCCTAGACGAATAAGGTGTTTCACTGCTGGCAAGAGAAATACTAACTATTTAGTTCACAAGGGCTTCCAAGCGGCGTAAAATACCTTAGAGATAAGGGTTTTTCCGGTTATCAATAGGGGTAAAATGACCGGGAACGGTCGCCTCGTCTAAAACCAGTTCAGGAAGTGCCAGTGACTGCTGTACCGCCGTTCAAGGAATCGTCCCGGGAGTTGATCGCTGAAGTTGCGCGCGCGCTAGAGCCTTACTTTCCCGACATCACAAACAAGTGGCGCGAGCAGCTTGCGGCTGAGTTCGGCTTTGACGGACGCACGCTGGCCGCCGTGGAACGCCTGACTCTGGCCGCAGGATGCTCTTATTTCTGCCACAACGATTACCCGGGTTTCCAGGAAAATTTGCAGTACTTTGGCACGCGGCTTTCCAAGCTGCAGGTGGATACGCGCGCCGTGGCGCGGGCGCTGGAACTGTATCAATCGTGCTGTGAACCTTATATAGCGGGGCTGTTCCCTGAGCGCGAGGCCGAAGCCAAGGCCGCGCTGGAAATGCTCTCGTCGGTTTCTTTCGTCATCATCTCAGGCGCGTATTTCGATTCCAAGACTCTGGAATCTTCCGCGCTGCTGCTTTTGCTGGATGCGGAGCTGGCGTCGGCAGACCTGAGCACGCTGCTGGCGAAAGTGCTGGACATTACAACGCAGACTTTCCAGGCGTCACTGGGCATCATTCTCCTGTGCGATGGCGAAACCGGCGCGCTGAAGATATCTTCTTCAGTAGGAATGGACATGCAGGTGCCGGAAGATTTCAAGGTCGAACTGGGCAGCGACTTTTCCGGCAACATCGCGATGAGCGGCGAGCCGGGAATGATCCTGGACACCAACGGAGACACCGGCGCGTTGCGGCCGATGATCCGCACGAAAGCGAAATCTCTCTGGGGCGTGCCGCTGAAGGCGGACGGCGAAACCATTGGCGTGCTGGTGATTGGCTTCCCCAAGCCGTATGAATGGCTGCCGACGGAGCGCGAGTTGATGCGCGCGATTGGCGACCGCACGGCGCTGGCCATTGAACGCGCCCGCATGACCGACGCGCTGCGCGAACGCGAACAGAGGATCGCCGAACTCTCAGGACATTTGCTGCGCGTGCAGGAAGAAGAGCGCAAACGCATCAGCCGCGAACTGCACGACGAAACCGGCCAGGCGCTGATGGTGATCCGGCTGTACCTGGGAATGATGGAGGCCGGGAACACCACGAAGAGCGTGCGCGGAAAGATCCACGAGACGGTGGAAGTGGTGGACCGCACGATTGAAGGCATTCGTAGGATCATCGGCAAGCTTTCTCCGCTGGTGCTGCAGGAGCTGGGACTGGTGGCGGCGATCCGCAAAGAAGCGAAGGATTTTGCCCGCAATGCCGGCGTGAAGGCGCGCGTGCTGATTGCTGAAGACGTAGGCCGGCTGGCGTCAGGCACCGAACAGGCGATTTATCGAGTGGTGCAGGAAGCGCTGCACAACGTGGCCAAACACGCCCAGGCAAAAAGCGTCACGGTACAGATCGAACGCACGAACGAGCTGGTGCAGGTGGTTGTGGAAGACGATGGAGTCGGGATCCAGGCGCGCAGCGGCAGCACGCGCGACCAATCATTTGGGCTGGCCGGAATCAAGGAACGCATAGCAATGTTGGGCGGGGTCTCACGCGTGATCTCGACCAAAGGAAAGGGTACGCGGATTGAGATAAGTGTGCCCGCGGGCGAAGAAGCGCAGGTTGTGGATCGTCCGCTGGCGCATGCGGCGCATGCCGTGCAAAGGCCGAATTAAAAAAAAGGAAACCCTCCCCATGCCGAAAATCAAATGTTTACTCGTAGATGACCACACGTTGTTCCGCCAGGGCGTACGCCGGCTGCTGGAAAGCGAAAGCGATTTTGAAGTCGTGGGCGAAGCCGCGGACGGCGGAGAAGCCGTGGAGAAAGCACGCGAATTGCGGCCGGACATCGTGCTGATGGATATCGGAATGCCAGGACTGTCGTCGTTTGAATCCGCGCGGCAGATCAAGAAAAACCGCATGGAAACCAAGATCCTCTTCCTGACTATGTATGAAGACGAAGACTACCTCGTACAGTGCCTGGAAGTAGGCGCCTCAGGCTACGTGCTGAAGGATACGCCCGCGCCGCAGTTGCTGACCGCGGTGAAAGACGTCTACAAAGGCGGGAAGTATCTGAGTTCGCAAGTGCTGGGCAAACTGGTGGAAGATTTCAGGTCGCGCGTCCGCGATACCAGGATGCGGCCACGGATATCGACGCTCACGCCGCGCGAACGGGAAATCCTGAAGCTACTTGCGGAAGGAAACTCCGTGAAGGAAATAGCGGTGATCCTGGGACTGAGCGTGAAGACCGTGGAAGCGCACAAGTTTAACCTGATGCGCAAGCTGGATATTCACAACAAGGCCCAGCTTGTGACATACGCGATTCAGAAAAAGATCATCAAGATTCCTGTAAACCAATAATTTGTTCTGCCCTCCCCTCTAAGAAGACGGCGCCCCAGAAGGGCGCCGTCTTTGTTTAGGCGTGTTACGAACGTTTGTTGCTTAATGGGTCTCTTTTTGTTGATATAAACGTAGGGCCCCATATCCATCTCCAAGGAGAAGAGAATCGTGAAGCAGAACCTGTTCGCACGGCTTGCAGCCTGTATGTTGGTGTTTTTGGCCGTCTCTGTTGCGTTTGGCTATCAGATGCCGCAGCCTTTTTCCGCTGACACGTCAACCACTTCAGCCAACGGCAATCTGAATATGAGCGGGAAGATGTATATCTCTATGCCCCGGATGCGCATGGATATGAACAATGCGGGCAACGGAAAAGCGGCTGGCCCGTTCGGCGGCAAAATGAGCATGATTGTCGACGCGACGGCGAAAACGATGTACATGCTGATGCCCGAGCGGCACATGTACATGGAGTTTCCTATGGACCAGAACAGCCCCATGACGCAGCGCATGCCCAAGTTCTCAGATATGTTCAAGGGCAGCGACCCCTGCTCCGGACGTGAAGGCACGACTTGCAAGAAGCTGGGGACTGAAACCGTGAACGGCCGCTCCTGCGACAAATGGGAGATCACCGAGAAGAGCGGCAAGACAGAAACTCTCTGGATGGACCAGAAGCTTCACTTCCCCATCAAGTCAATCGTCGGCGACATCACCACCCAGTACACCAACATCAAGGAAGGCGCACAAGACGCTTCCCTGTTCAAGATTCCAGATGACTACCGCAAGATGGACATGGGCTCCATGGGCAGACCGCCGCGCTAGACCTCCGTCAGGCCACAAGCAAAAGGGGCGTCCCTCGGGGCGCTTTTTTTGTTGGCACGATGTGTAAACACGCAGATGAAAGGCCACTGACTGCGGCTATACTGTTACGCTTCTTTCATTCCCCTATTAGAGACCGACAATGCATAAGCAGAAAAGCGCCGCCTTCTCCCTCGCCTTGTTTCTCTTTGCCGCCGTCATGCCTGTTGCCGCGCAGAAGAGCTCACACATTCCCACGCCGTCTGAAGTTCTGGGCTTTGAAGTTGGCGCGGACCGCAAACTTGCCGACTATCGCCAGATTTCCGGGTATTTCAAGGCGCTCAGCGCGGCTTCCGATCGCGTGCAAATCCAGGTTCTGGGCAAGACCACGCTGGGTGAAGAGATGTTCATGGCCGTCATCTCCACGCCGGAGAATCTGCGCAACAAGGCGAGATACCAGGAGATAGCCCGCAAGCTGGCTGATCCGCGCGGCTTGTCAACGGATCAAATTGATGCTCTCGCCCGTGAAGGCAAAGCCATTTTTCTGCTCACGTGCAACATTCACTCCACGGAAATCGGCTCCAGCCAAATGGCCATGGAGTGGGCCCACAAACTCGCCACCGCCGCCGACCCTGAAACACTGCGCCGCCTCAATGACGTCATCATTCTGCTGGTGCCTTCGCTCAATCCAGATGGTGAAACCATGGTGACCGAGTGGTATCGCAAATATCTCGGCACAAAATATGAAGGCGGCGCAATGCCGTATCTCTACCACCACTATGTCGGCCATGACAACAATCGCGACTGGTACATGCTCACGCAGGTTGAAACCAGAAACGTGAACCAGGCGGTCTATCACGAATGGTTTCCGCAGTTCTGGCTTGACGAGCACCAGATGGGTTCTTACGGCCCGCGCATTTACATTCCACCCAACGCTGATCCCGTCGCCAAACTGGTGAATCCGCTGGTGCATCGCGGCAACAATCTGGTTGGCGCGGCCATGGGATGGCGTCTGGAAGAAGCCGGCAAGCCCGGCGTGATCTACAACTATTCGTTTGACGCTTACTGGCCCGGAGGCACGCGCAACACCGGCTGGTGGAAAAATATGTACGGCGTGCTCACTGAAGTTGCGTCCGCGCGCATCGCCACTCCCATGCAGATTTCTCCCACTGAGCTTCAGGGCGGGACCAAGGGCCTGATCAACTATCAGCAGCAGATCAATTTCCCCAATCCCTGGCCCGGCGGCGCATGGCGCCTGCGCGACATCATGGACTACGAGCTTCTTGTCTCTGACGCTGCTCTTGAAACCATGAGCAAATACCGCCGCGAACTTCTGCGCGGCGTTGCCAGCATGGCGGAAGAAGCGGTCAACTCAGCCGATCCGAACGAATATTGGCGGATCCCTCTCGAAGGTCAACGCGATCCGGTGGAGGCTATCCGGCTGAAGGACCTCATGTGGAAACACGGAGTACAGGTGCTCCGGTCGGGTGATGGCAAGACATATCTCATTCCAACTGCGCAGCCTTATGGCCGTTTTGTTGAAGAGATGATGGGCATCCAGCGCTATCCTGAGGTCCATCCCGCGCAGGGTAGCGGAATACTGGAGCCTTACGATGTGGCTGCATGGTCATTGCCGCTCATGATGGGCGTGAAAGTGGAAAAGGCCAGGTTGACAAAGGCTGAACAAGCAGAGGCCAAAGTCCCCAAAGTCACAATTGGTGATGTCGAATCCGGCCTATCCGGCCCCGGCAGATATTATGCGATCCCTCTTCAGCAAAACATGGTCTTCAGCCTGATCAACGCTATGGAGAAGGCAGGCAAGCAGGTATTCTTAGCCAATGCGCCTGGCAAACTGCCTGAAGTGATTTTCTCTGACCCACCTCAGGACACGCCGACTCCCCCGGGCACAAGCGAGTGGGACAAGGTGCTCTCCAGCAACAAAGTTCTTGCCGCTCATCGGCAACTCGCTGCGGCCGCATTCGAAAAGGAGCTGGCCCTTTATCCGCTTGCTGATTTGCCTAAGGGAGCATTGCAACTGAAGCGCCCGCGTGTTGGGCTCTACAAATCCTATGTCCCTTCCATCGACGAAGGCTGGACCCGCTTCGTGCTCGAGCAATACGGCTTCGATGTGAAAAATATCGAGAACAAGCAGATGCGCGCGGGCAATCTGAACGCTGCGTTTGACACCATCATCCTTCCTGACTCTTCGCGCGAGGTGATCGTTGAGGGCCGCCAGGGCCGCGAAGGCTATTCAGAAGAACTCCCTCCGGAATACACCGGCGGCATCGGCAAAGAGGGCGTGAAGGCGCTCAAGGATTTTGTTGACAAGGGCGGCACGCTCATCACTCTGGCCCGCGCTTCGGAGGTCGTGATGGGTGAAGAATTCAATCTGCCTGTCCGCAACGCACTGGCCGGCGCCGGCGGCCGCCCCCTCCCCCAATCTGACTTCAACATTCCCGGCTCCCTGCTTCGCGTGTACGTGGATCAGCAGCATCCCGTGGGCTACGGAATGCCGAAAGAGGTCGCCGCCTTTGTGGACGCGCCTCTCGCCTTCCAGACTTCCTCGCCCGGGCCGGATACACAGCGCTCCGTGATCGCCTGGTATCCTGACGACGCGAAAGACATGCTGCTCTCCGGCTACGCGCACGGAGCTGAACGCCTGGAGCGCAAGGCAGCCGCCGTGAGCTTCACGCGCGGCAAGGGCCACGTCGTCATGTTCGGCTTCCGCGTGCAGCACCGCGCCCAGACAGAAGGGACGTTTCAAATGCTCTTCAACGCGATTGAGTGGGCGGGGATGGAATAGGCTGCTCTCGTTTTATGCTGAATCGCTGGGGCATTTTTAGTGTTGCTGTAGTCCGATCCGGTGAAAGAGCGGCCCTTCAGGGCCGCGATAAGGGCTTTAAAGAACGCGGGCTTTAGCCCTGGTGCAAAGCCGTCGGCGGACTACATCAAATATAAAAGTGCTCTAGCTCCATGCTCTAGCTCAGTGCTCGTGACCGATTGCATGGAACCTGTGAAAATACGCGATCATCGGCTGCGGCCAGAAATGTCAGTGGAGGCACGAGTCCGGCTGCGCTATCTAAACATCCAATCGGTTTGAAGAGGGCACCTGAATTCAAGGCCCATGGTCGTGGAGCAATGAGTGACACAGTCAATCCAAAAAGAGTCCGGACTTTACCTCGACGATCTTTCGGTCGGCCAGAAATTCACTTCCGGCACGTTTCATTTAACTGAAGAAAAGATCAGGAACTTTGCCGCAGAGTTCGATCCACAGCCGTTTCACCTGGATGAAGCGGCGGCGCAAGCCAGCGTGTTTGGCGGGCTGGCCGCCAGCGGGTGGCACACCGCAGCCATTGCCATGCGCCTTCTTGTGGATGGTGGACTTCCGCTGGGCAACGGCATCATCGGGCTGGGCGGCGAACTCGCGTGGCCCAAGCCGACCCGTCCGGGTGACACGCTGCACGTGGAAAGCGAGATTCTGGAAATCCTGCCTTCACGTTCCAAGCCGAACCAGGCCATCGTAAAAGTGCGCAGCACCACATTGAACCAGCATGGCGAACCGGTACATTCATTCACTTCAAAATGCCTGGTGTTCAAGCGCCCGCAGGCGTGATGGTTTCATGCGCTAGAATGCTGGAGTGAAAAATAGTGTCCGCTTCATCGTAAGAGCCATGGACCGCTTCGGAGCAATCGTCCTTCTGAGTGTGATTGCCATCTCGTGGTCGTCGACACATCCTTTAGCCGCAACCACATTTCAGAAGGAGCCGGCCATGAGTCATGCAACTGGAACGTTTGACGTAAAGCTAACGCCCCAGACAGACGACAAGAGCGCAGACCCGGCGGTTAGCCGGATGACCATTGACAAGCAGTTTCACAGCGATCTGGAAGGGACCAGCAAGGGGCAGATGCTGGCCGCAGGCGACCCCAAGACTTCTGGCGTTTATGTGGCGATTGAGAAATTCAACGGGACGCTGAAGGGCCGCAGCGGCGGCTTTATCCTGCATCACACCGGCCTAATGACTCGCGGCGTGCCGCAACTCTCAATCACAGTGGCGCCGGAATCCGGCACCGGACAACTGGCGGGCCTTGCTGGAAAGATGACCATCAGCATTGCCGCCGATGGCAAACACTCTTATGATTTTGAATACACGCTGCCGGAAGCGAAGTGAGCGGGCTCCTGAAATCGCGCTGCTTCGTCGCAACTGCCGCCTAAGGCCCGGGATTGTGCGACCAATCGCTGCTCGCGGCATCTAATGCACTTTCCTTTCACTAGAGCAATTTTTCCCGGGTTTGAAATGTAGGATGTTATGGCGAAACCGATTTTGCTGAGTGTGGATGACGATGCTGATGTGTTGCGGGCCATTGAGCGCGACCTGCGTTCGCATTATGGGCCTGACTATCGCGTGCTGGCCAGCGACTCTCCTGAAAAAGCGCTCGAACTGCTGAAGCAGCTCAAAGTCCGCAATGACAGTGTGGCCCTGTTGCTGGCTGACCAGCGCATGCCCAAAATGGATGGCGTCGGCTTTCTGCAGGAAGCCATGCACATTTACCCGGATGCCAAGCGCGCCCTGCTCACCGCTTATG
>DASSXL010000069.1:0-4315 GCA_035703825.1 Candidatus Angelobacter sp. | reverse complement strand
CTCCATTGCGCGCATGGCTTCAACCGAAGATGGAATCAACTTCACCGATCTTGGCCCCATCAACGGCCTGAATGACATTACGGGCGTTGGTCCCACGGACATTCGCTATGTTGGTCCGCGAGGCACGCTGATGCGCTTTGGCAACGGCACCTGGGGACTGATCTTCTCCGGCGGAAACTGCCTGGACGGAGACTCCGACGCGTTTCACTTCCTGGGCTTTGCGCAATCAGACGACCTGCGGAACTGGACGGTCATCAATGGCATCCAGAACCCTCTTGCTTCAACCATTCCTTTGACGGTGACCGTGGACGGTTCGCCTGTAACGATTCCTGCAAACCAGCCCGTGGTAGGCAATTCTCTGGGGTGGTTTAACGGCCGAATTTATGGTCCATCATTTGTCCGGATGGGCGAACACGACGGCGTGATGACCTTTACCGGATATCACACACCCAGACCGAACGACGATCGCGGCGATACACGCGGCATCGGCAGCGTACGCCTGCACAGCTCGCAAAATATAGTCGCCATCAGCAACGGCGATGATGAACAAACCCCTGAGGAAGGCGATGACAACGGTCACGGCAAAGACGATCAGGCCAAAGACGACAAGTAAGCGCCGAAGAATCAAATAAACTCACCGGGGTCTCGTGAGAGACCCCGGCTTTTGTTTACCGCAACAAACAACGCTACTCGTTGATCGCAGGACGTTTCTTGAACTGGCGAACAAGGTACACCGAAGGCAAGGGTGAGCTGCGCAAGCTCTAACCCCATGCTCTATCCTGGCGATTGAAATCTTCATCGGCCATTGTGGATCCCGCTGAACATCGCCAACAAAAGACTGACAAAGTGGCGGAGCACAGGAAAACCCCATGGAGCGCCCGCCCAGCGGAATGAAGTTGCGTCCGCATTTGTCTTCTTCGCTTCCGAGTCGTAGCTCCAGCCATATCCCGAATGAAGCAATGACATTGATGGGCGGGGAAACTACCGCGGCCTGGGAACATTCAACACGATGCGAGCCATATTGTTGCAGGCAGCCGTAAGCCGCCAGCCATGCGGTTGCAGCTTGATGGCTTGATGCGATGGAAAAGCTAACTCAAGAGTGCTTTAGTTATGGATAGGTGAAATTTGCCGGATAGCGTCCAGCCTGCCGAAGCTAGCTGCTTCAAGCAGGGCGACGGCGCTATGATTGGTTCTGCACGAACTCAAACCGCACTTCAATCTCGCTCTCGCGGTCGGCTGATTCATACTTCCACTTGCGGACCGCCTGCACCAGCGCAGCCACCAGCACAGGATTGCCGCCCAGTTCTTTTACCCCGACAACTCTGCCATCGGACGTGACAGTAAGCAGGACACGGGCCACCCCTTGAATGTTCATCTTCCGCGCCAACTCCGGATACTCCGGCGGCACGCTGACCTTGAGTTTTCGGGTGGCGCCTTGGGACTGTGACATCTGCGATGACGCGGGAGAAATTGCCAGGGTGTTCCATAGCAGAGTCACAATCAAGATGAGAACTGCTGGTTTCAATAGACGAAACGCGCGAATTTGGAAGTTGGCCATCATACCTTGCGCTTGCTTGCAGCCTGGGAGTTAATACAAAAACCTCGACGCATCTTGTATCGGTGAACTACGATCATGCGCTAATTTGCGCGTCACTCCAAGCATAAAAACAATCGCGTGCTCACGGAAGTTAACAGCACAATTGGCCTTTTGTAATTGCCTCGTAATCAACACATTACTAACGTGTGGAAGGCCATTCGGTAGTTCCATTCTGGAACGTTGCTGAATGAAATAATAACCAAACTCAATATAGCCATTGATCTGATGGTTATTGGGTAGATTAGTCTGTTAATTCTAGTTCCAAAATGGGAAACATAGGTTCCTGCCGTAAATATTGGGGCGGGAGTAATACGACCCAAGTAACTATCGCGCTTGGGTTTAACCAGAAGATAATCTGACTCCAGAAAATCATTATTGCAAGTGCTTTCGACCAGACGCTCCCAACGTCTCGACCCTGCACTACACGAAAGTTGAAGAGGAAAGAGAAAGAGAATGCTGCAAAAGTTACTTCGTCGCCAACAGTCGCTGAGCGTATGCGCTCTTGTGCTGATGTTCTTGTCTGCTCAATACATGTTTGCCCAGTCCGCCGCAGGCGCAGGGGCGCTGCGTGGTGAGATCAGCAATGCTGACGGGCAGCCGGCCGCGAACGCTGCCATTACCATACGCAACGCGGAAACCGGATACGCGCGTGAATTAATCAGCGACGGACGGGGACAGTTTGACGCGCAAGCGCTGCCGGTGGGCCGCTATTTTGTTCAGGGCGCGCAAGGCGACTCCAAGACCGACGCGGTAGAAGCAGTCGTCACCGTGGGACGGACCCACACCGTGGCGCTCACGCTTAAGCCCGCCACGCAGGAGACGAGCGGAAAAGAGCAGACGGTCCAGACCCAGACGATGGTGATGAATACAGACAATCCCATCGATACGCATGACGTCTCGACTTCATCAAATGTCTATGTGCGGGCCATTACCAGCACGCCTATTCGCGGCCGTTCGTTTCCTGATTTTGTGCAAATGACGCCGGATATCCATCAGGAATCGAACAGGAACGGTCTGATTATTTCTGGACAGCGTGCCGTCTACTCCTATGTCTCTATCGACGGTGCAGATTTCAACGATCCACTGCAGGGGAACCAGCGCGGTGGAAACGATCCTGTGTTTTTCTTTCCTCTGTCGGCAGTGCGCGAATTTCAAGCCGTGCGGAGCGGCGCCGATGCTGAAGTCGGTCGCACGACTGCAGGTTTTGTTAACGTGGTGACCACCTCAGGCACCAATAACTGGCATGGCGAGACCTTCTACGAAAACCGCAACTCAAATTTGACCTCTCCCGATCCTTTCGGTGATCCATCTGTCGATACACAGCACGAGTTCGGAGGGTCTCTCGGCGGACCCATCCAAAAAGACAAATTGTTTTTCTTTGTAGCGGCAGAGCAGAACCTTTTGAATATGCCCTTCATCGTGCAATTTCTGCCGCAGCCGGCGGGCGTGACATTACCGGCTTCTCTTCTTGGGCTGCAGGGCGATAAAGAAGGAACCAACAACACAACTTCCGCGTTCGCCCGCATCGATTGGTCGCCCACCTTCAAGGAGGCGCTGAATCTTGAGTTCCTTTACGCCAACCTCGACGCACAGAATTTCGGACTGATATCGCGCGCCGACAGTGAGGCGGATACGACGAATTTCGACCGGCAGGCTTCGAGCATGGGTGTCAAGGTCAGTTTGATTTCTGCGTTTAACATGTCTCTGCTGAACGAACTTCGCGGGCAGGTCGCCAACGATGACCGATTCGAGAAACCCAATATCTTCATGCCTATGGTGGTCATTACCGGCGTGGGAACCATCGGCGGCGATGCCTCCCATCCCCGGATGTTTGATAACACCCGGTACGAAATCACAGACAATCTAAGCATCACCAAAGGACGTCACTCCTTCCGCGTAGGCGTGGATTCCAATATCACTCCATCAAGCTCGGCTCGCGAAAATTTCATGTCCGGGCGTTACGATTTCAAATCACTATCAGATTTTGTGGCCGGCAAGGTTTCACGCTATCGCGGGACACTGCCGACCGGGGATCCTAGCCAGCTCGTATTTCAAGGGACGCAGCAGGAACTGGGCTTTTTCATACATGACAAGTTTTCCCTGACCGGAAACCTGATCGTGAATGCCGGATTCCGCTGGGATGGGCAATGGAATCCGCAGCCGCTCCGTCCGAATCCCGCAATCCCGCAGACGACAAGTATTCCCAACGATCTCTCGATGTGGCAGCCGCGCTTGGGCATCGCATGGGATCCGACACGGCATGGCAAGATGGTCATCCGGCTTTCCGCAGGTCTGTACGATGCGCGCACGCCGGCCAACCTGTTCCAGCGCATCTTTACGGACAACGGGCTGGCCAGCGTCGTGCTGGACAGTAAGTTCGACAGCAAGGTGCTGAACTTCGCCATATTCCCGAACGCCCTGACGTTCATTCCCGCTGGAGTAAAACCTTCGCTCCAAAAGATACTCGGCGTCTCTCCCGACTTCCATAATCCGCGCTCCTTCCAGACCTCGGGCAGCATAGAAACCGCACTGAACGCCCAATGGTCGCTCTTGGCAGGTTACACTCGCGGTGAAACCTGGGGCCTGCAGCGCCGGCTGGACACCAATCTCTTCCCGCCGACGTTCGATGCCACCGGCATGCCCATCTTTCCTCTAACGCGGCCCAATCCCTTGCTCGGACCGGTTTCGATTAACCAATCGGAAGCCCACTCGACCTAT
>DASSXL010000177.1:0-14463 GCA_035703825.1 Candidatus Angelobacter sp. | reverse complement strand
GTGCGGGCCAGGAATTTGCGTAGACTCTTCATGGGCTAAGAGAAATTGCCAATCTGCACGAGCGTGGAATAGAGAGGGAAAATTTATTTAAGAGAACTCCCTGCGACGGTATGGCAAAGGAAACATTCTCGGGATTCTTCGACTCCTCCTCGCTCCCCTTCGGCAAGCTCAGGGTCGTTCGGAGTGGCTCAGAATGACAAGATGAAGACATTCTGGCAATCTTTGGCACTTTTGGCATTGTTGGCAATCATTGCGCGGTTTCCGGTTATAACATCAATCTCAGGTTAGGGTTGGATGAGTCCCATGTCAAATACGAAACGCCGTTTACCGTTTGTGCAGGTGGATGTTTTTACCTCGGTCCCGCTGGAAGGAAACCAGCTTGCCGTCTTCGCCGACGGCACTTCACTCTCTGACGCAGAGATGCAGGCCCTGGCCAAAGAGATGAACCTCTCTGAGACCACATTTATCCTGCCCCGCGACGCAGCTACGGAGCGCGAGCGCGGCGTGCGCGTCCGCATCTTTACCGTGGATGAAGAGCTGCCGTTTGCCGGACATCCCACGCTGGGCACGGCGATGGTGCTTCGAGGCAACAATGGCGCCGAGGAAGTGGCGCTGGACCTGAACGTGGGACGCATTCCCGTGCGCTTTTCCACGCGCGACGGCCTGCCCTTTGGCATGATGACGCAGCGCGATCCCGAGTTCGGCGAAAAGCATACGCGGGAAGACGTTGCGCGGGCCGCCGGGTTGGCGGTGGATGACATTGCCGCCGATCTACCGATCCAGACGGTGAGCACCGGCAATGCGTTTGCCATTGTTCCGGTGAAGTCGCTGAAGGTCCTGCAAAACCTTGCGCCCGCTTGGCCCAACATGAAGGCGTACCTGGAGAAGACCACCGCCAAGTTCTTTTATTTTGTTTCCCGCGAGGCCCTGAACCCTGAGGCGAAGCTGCAATCGCGCATGATTTTTTATAACGGTGAAGACCCCGCGACAGGCTCGGCGGCCGGCCCGTGCGCCGCGTGGGCGGTGCAATACGGCGTTGTCCCGCCGGACGAGCAGGCGCTGATGGAGCAGGGCGTGGAGATGAAGCGACGCAGCCGGATTTTCTTTAGCGCCGGGCGCGACGGCGGCAGGATCGTGAACGTGCGCGTGGGCGGCCACACGGTTGAAGTGGTGCGCGGAGAAGTGTTTTTGTAGAACCCAAACCTTACCACTGATAAAGAATCGCCGACATCGCCGTGATCGCGCGACACCGCCGTCTGTTTTTGGGTTTGGTGTGCACAGAATCATGTGGCACAGACAGTTCTGTCTGTGCCTGCATCCTTCCGATTCTATTCGGGCACAGGCAAGAGTGCCTGTGCCACATAAACGGACATAGATCATGCCTGTTCGAGGGCCTTGCTCAGTTCCAGGACTTCGATGTTCGGCGGGCAGTCAGGCCAGTTGTGACGCCAGCAGATGATCATGTCACAGCCGTCTTTTCTGTGGCGGTGCCTGAGGAAGTTGCGGCTTTCAAATTCAAACTCAATGCGGACGCGCTGCCACACGCCGCGGGCCACCTCGAACATGGCTTCGCAATCTGGGAAGTCAGGCTGGATGCGCAGCACAACGAAGCCGAGCTTGCGCGCCAGCATGCCAAAGACAAAGACCACGCCAAGTTCGTTCACGGGCTCGTGGGCGAGTTCGGGCAGCATCATGGGCCGGCCATAGACCGGGCGGTCGCGGTGAATGGGGCCCTTGCGGACGCGCGGGCGGACAAAGGTCTTGGAAGCCTTGCGTTGGTTCGTGACTTTGGCGTCACCGAGTTTGAGCACGTCCTGCCAGTCGCGCTCGAGCTTCGACTTCTGGGCGAACTTGCGGAAGGCCTCCGGGATGCGCGTCCAATGGCGGTAACGGGTATGAAAGGGCATGTTGCTGAAGCGTCCGGCGCTTTCATATTCATGCACGCTGGGAACCTTGCCGAGCTTGCGGGCGACGGCGGCCCAGTCGAGCAGGATGGTGGATTCGGGCAAGCTAAAGCCGGGGCCGGTAGCTTCAAGTCCGGCGGCGGCCAGGGCGCGGCCGAGCCCGCCGAAGCGCTTGTAAATGACCTGCTCCGAGACGCGTCCGAGCAGGCGGAGGTCGCGGAGGTTGGGGTTGCGTCCAAGCTTTTTGGCTGAAAGCCGTATGGCTTTCAGGATTTGGGGTTTGGACATGGGGATGCACTGAGTGGCAGACGGTGTTTTAGGCATTCTTCCCTCGCAAATGGAAAAGCCACCCAGGTGGGTGGCGATGGAGTTGCTTTTAGATCAGAGAGTTAGAGATGGAGCAGGCAGACGGAAATAGTCTTCCTACTTACTAGTGTGGGAGATTGAGGTTCCGGGGACATTTTGTGGAAAAAATATTTTAACTTAAGGTTTGATGCACACGGCCAGCACCTGTCGCGGATTTTCGTGGGCAGTTTCAGGCAGCCATTGGATCGCATCAATCGTGCGCGGCGACAGCGTGTTATAGCGCCTCGACCAGCTTCTGGTGGTAGTCCTTGGCATATATGAAACTGACACCTGTGAGCAGCAACAAGTAAGGCATCTCGGCACGAGCCCCTGGCAATTTTGGGTTTCTGTAAATTCTTGAGGTGTTATGCGAGCTTGTGGCTGCGGCAGACGAGAATCACTGCGGCCCCCTTGCCCGCCAGGGCGTAAACCGGTGGATTGATAAGAAAGAGAAAGAACGATGCGATTGAAACAAGCGGTTCTAGCTTTATGTTTTTGTGCGGCTGTTTCGGGCCAAAGTGGTATTCCTTCAAGAATGACGATTCAGAAAGCGCCTATTTCCCGGAGCGGCATGCGTTCCGATGCGCAAACCACACAAAGAGGAGCCGAGGTTAGAGCGGTGCACTTTGCTCCCGATAATAAGTCGGCGACCGTGGATATTGTCAATTCATCCTCGAAGGACATCTCTGCTTATGGGGTTTCCTATGACATTACATTTGCTGATGGGCATCACGAAAAGGGTGAGCGATTAGTTGAGTATCTCCAGAGCATTATCTCCAGCCAGCAGCGGTTAGGAAGCCAATGGTCTGGTGAAGGTGTTTTTCACTCCGGCGAGAGCCGCAAAGAGCTATTTGAGTTTAGTCAGGGGAATGCCGTTAGTACCTTGAATGCCACGGTGGACGTGGTCATTTATATGGATCAGACTGCGGACGTTGGCAATGATGATGCGTTTAGGATGTTCGTGACTGATCGTACGGCTACGGCGAAAGCGGCTGAGAAGGCAGCTACGATTCTACAAACTGCTCTGGCTGATCAAACTGATCTTCATCCTCTTAAAACCGCCAGCATGCAGCTGCACCAAATGATGGTGAACGAACCGCCCAAGTCCCTGCCAGCGAGAGCCGATATAGAAGGCCTCATAAGGAATATGGCAGCGATTCAGGCTAGTGGCAGGTCAGATGAGCGGGAATCTATGAAGGCTTGCCTGGCCGAAAAGAATCAGCAGAAAGTCACAACGTTGCAGCACGCCCAGATCAGGGGGCCAAAATGACATCAGTGACAGACAAAATGACCATGCGCTCCCTGCAAGTAGTAATGCTTCTGCTGCTGTTGGGGCCTCTCTGCAAGAGCCAACAGAATCGCGCACGCAAAAGTGATACTCAAGCCCAGACAGTGGCGGCGGTTGACGCCGCTTACTTAATCGATCCTAGCCAGCCCATTCGTGCTGCTATTCAAAGCAATGAGGACGAACAGTTTGAGGCGCGCCGGCGGAATTTTAAATCTGGACGCGAGCTGTTACTGGACAAGGGAGTGACATTCGAGCCCGAGGAGTTGTTACGCGATCATCGGTCAAAGGCGGTCAAGGATGCGCTCGACGCGATGCCGGAGATGCACCAGTCGCGCTATGAAACCGCTCCGCTCAAAGGCGCTTATCTGGCGGATACTCTGTACTTGCCCGAGAAAGTACAGCTCTCGGGGCACACGATTATTGTTGCTAACTATATAGTGTTTGAAGGAAAGAACCCCGTTATCAGGGGACACTATGACCTCAATTTCCTTCCAGCCAAGCCGGTTGCTGTTTTAGGCACATCCCTGGCGCAAGCGCTCCGCAAGAAAAATGCCCTGGTGAACGTCAGGCTCAGAGGTATACCGGCACTGCCCTCCTTCTCCTTGGTCCAGGATTTGGGCGATAGAGGCAAGCACGAAATAACTTTTGACACCAGCGGCCCCGAACCGCAAGCGCTAAGGCCTCCGCCACGAAAAGCCCCTCCATGGCTGACTGGTGTTTCCTGGAGTGGCTGGCCGAGTGCCATCCTTTCCTTGCAGGGCTGTGACACGGGATGCGATCACACCGGCGCTACCGGAGCAAATGGATCCAGCGGAGCGCCGGGAATCCCAGGGCAATCTGGTGTGAGTCCGGCTAAGGCTGCAAATGGATCTTGTGCGGGCGTTAATGGTTCCCCTGGTGATAATGCCGGAGGCGGTGGAGAGGGCGGCAATGGCGGAAATGGAAGTCCAGGGAAGCCAGGGGGGGATGCCACCATTATCAATGCCATGGTTATCGACGGCGATACTAACGCATATAACTTTATTGCTGATGGCGGGATTGGCGGCTTGGGAGGAGAAGGCGGGGCAGGTGGAAGTGGAGGCAGTGGCGGTAGAGGTGGCGATGGGGGTGATGGTTTTGCCTGTGGCTGCCAAGTTGGCAATGGTGGTAACTCTGGGTTCGGAGGCCTGGGCGGGTCAGGTGGAAATGGAGGCAATGGCGGCGCCGGAGGAAACGGAGGAAACGGAGCGACAATTACGGTTTCGCTGCCGTTCAACGGCAACGTAGGAAAAATCTCGAACGCAGGTGGAATGGGAGGCTTTGGAGGAGCCGGTGCCATTGGTGGGATCGGGGGAAGTGGCGGCTCAGCGGGTACCGCAGGCATTGGGGCGAGCGCGTGTAATTTGACAGGATCACCTGGCATTGGGGGTTTTCTAGGTTCGGTTGGTGCGTCGGGCAATTCCGGCAATCCTGGACCAAATGGCGCCTCAGGACTGCCAGGGCCGGCGCCTACGATAAGCCGCAGATCTGCACCTCCGCCACCACCGCCGCCATCCGGCACATGCACGCCCACGGGAAGCGGCAGCGGTTTCAAAACCAACCAGACAGGCGGCGGCACGGACGATACCGATTGCAGCCCTATCATTATCGATTTATCAGGCAACGGTTTCTCCCTGACCAGCGCGGCCAACGGAGTGATGTTCGATATTGGCGCTACAGGCACACCGCGGAAGATTTCGTGGACGGCGCCAAGCGCGGCCAAGCTTTTCTTGTGCTTGATAGAAACGGAAACGGCACGATCGACAACGGGACCGAGCTGTTTGGCAATATCACGCCCCAGCCCGCGTCGGCGCACCCGAACGGTTTCCTGGCATTGGCCCAATATGATGCGAATGGAGACGGCGTGGTCGACGCCAGCGACCCTATTTATTCCCAGTTGCGTCTCTGGATCGATGCAAATCATGACGGCATTTCACAACCTGAAGAACTGCATACCCTGGCTGAAATGGGGGTGTATTCAATCAGCCTTGACTATTCTCTATCTATGCGAACGGATGAATTTGGAAACGTCTTCAGGTATAAAGCAAAAGTGAATGCGGGACAGCCTGGGGCCAGCGACGCCGGCAAGAAGGCGTATGACGTGTTCTTCGTCAGCCAGTAGGTCCTTCTTTTCGTCGGTCAGGCAGCTTGCTCTACCTGACGGTAATTGTGAACAAATACCATAGCTGATATAAAGCCGGGGAGCGATGGCAGGCCCTTCCCGGCTCTTTTTCTCGGTCGAACGGTGGAGGTTATCATGAAAATTTCCGTTACTCGCACGCTTGCGGCCATTGCACTAGGCGTATTCTGCGCAGCCGCTTTGGCCCAACCGGTCCGGACCGTCACGCTCGTGCCGCCTATGGATCCTGTCACCAAGAAATATGACGAGGGCAAGTCTTGCTTCAACTTCAAACTTGGGCTGCTCAAAGAAACCGTGCTTAGAGAAACAAAAAGGAATGACTGGGACCTGGGCTATGGCTCTTTGAGTATTAATGAAGAGGATTGGTTTACCCTTCATTTTGCGGCACGTTCCGTCATTGAGGACCTTGGCGAGCGCGACTGGAACCATCCCGGAACGGTTCCTGTGCTTGAGCCGCTTCCGCCCTTCCCCAAGGACAAGCCGCGTGTAATCACCATCGATTCGTCCGCCGATACGCACCAGAAGTGGGCCAAGGCCACGCACAACATGGCCAAAATACGTCTGGGCCACATGTATGCCCTTCATGTAAAAAATGATATCGACGATTTCTACGTGATGCTCCGGGTTGACGAACTCGAGCAGAAGAAGCGCTGCACCATCTCATGGCGGCTCATCCCTTCACCGCAGCCGGCGCCAGCACCGTAGGTTTTTGCGCATACGCCGCCGCGATCGCCCGACATCGCCGACATAGGAAATGCGCGCTCGCTGAGTGTCTGGTGAGAATTCCCTGACGCGGCATGGGTGAACGATATATTCTCGGGATGCTTCCACTCCTCCTTTGTCGCGTTGCTCCCTCGGAGTCGGTCAGGATGACAGGGATTGAGAAGTAATCTTTTCGCGGCCCTGAAGGGCCGCTCTTTCACCGGGCATGACGCTGGAGCGTCCCTGCGCAGCGGCTGAAGCCGGAATCATTTGAGGGCCGTACGGCACGAGTGAGCTCGTGCCCTGACACTTGTCTCGCACAAGGAAGCTTTTCGAGACTTTTGAAATCCGTGTCCTGATACAAACCGAGCCGAGATTCAAACACAGCCTAGGGCGGCTGCGCTCCAGGATTGTGAATTTGGGGTCGCACAGGGCGGCTATACCACACGATCATGGTCGCCCGATAAGCAGCGGAACCGATTCCTCAGCCGCCTCCGAGCGAGGCAAGCACGATGCGTTCGGCTTCGGAATGGCTGGGACAAGTTTCTCGTGCGAACTCCCTGAAGCGGCATTGGCGAAGGACATATTTCTCGGGATCTTTCGACTTGCTCAAGATGACAAGGGGTTGAGAGTGATCTTTTCCCGGCCCTGCAGGGCGCCGCTCTTTCACCATTCAAGAGCGCGCGGGCTCGCGCTTAAAGCGGTTTTATGGATAGCATGAACTTCAAAAAGGCAAGCACAAGGTCCCTCCGTCCTACTCGCGCGCTGGTAAAAGCGCTCGCTTAACGGCCGTCGGGATGACGAGTTATAGAAAGTTTACGTTAACACTAAAACTGCTCTAATCCGGCGGGGCGATCCTGCTTTTGCGTTCGTCGCTGGCGACGACGCCGTCTCGGATATGGACGACGCGGTAGGCGTGCTCGGCGATATCAGCTTCATGGGTGACCAGCACAATGGTGTTGCCCTTGCGATGGAGGTCTTCCATCAGCTTCATGATTTCGTTACCGGTCTGCGAGTCCAGGTTGCCGGTGGGCTCGTCGGCCAGGATGATTGATGGATTATTGACCAGGGCGCGGGCAATGGCGACGCGCTGGCGCTGTCCGCCGGAAAGCTCGTTGGGCTTGTGGTGCATACGTTCGCCGAGATCGACGGCCTCAAGGGCGGCCCTGGCGCGGGCAATGCGCTCGTCCGCGGGCGTGCCGCTATAGATAAGCGGAAGCTCGACGTTGTGCAGAGCGGTGGCGCGGGCCAGAAGATTGAAGGTCTGAAAGACGAAGCCGATTTCCTTATTGCGAATGCGGGCCAGTTCGTCGTCATCGAGCTCACTCACCAGGTTGCTGTTGAGCCAGTAACGGCCCTTGGTGGGAGTATCGAGGCAGCCGATGAGGTTCATGAGCGTGGATTTGCCGGAGCCGGAGGGGCCCATGATGGCAACGTATTCGCCGCGATCGATCCGCAAATTGACGCCGCGCAGCGCGTGCACCTGCTCCGCGCCCATCTGGTAGGTCTTCCAGAGGTCTTCCGTGCAGATGATGCATTCGGAAGGCGGAGCGATGATCTTGTCCGAAATGTCGGCGACTTGTGTTGACATCAATTTCTCCTGGTCTTCTGGCACAAAACCCATTCTCTCACTCTTTAGACGGCAAACGGGCGCGAGAGTTTACGATTCCGGCTGCTTGGCCACAGAATTATCCACTTTCACGCCGGCCCCGTTGCGCAGGGTCTTTAAGACCTTGTAGCTGCCGGTAATGATCACGTCGCCCGGCTGCACACCGCTTTTTACCTGGATTTCAGTGGTCCCGGTAAGGCCTGTGACCACTTCATGGAACTCAGCCTTGTTGTTCTTGATGACAAAAACGCCCTGAAGATCGGTATTTTCCTTCTTGCTGGCAGGCGCGGCGGGCGCGGTCTTATCAACCGGCTTGGCAGTCTTCTTTTGCGCTTCCAGGTCGTTTTTATCGCGCATGGTGAGCGCCTGGATGGGAATGGTGACCGCGTCATGCTCCACGCCGGTGGTGATCTTGGCCGTGGCGGAGAGCCCCGGACGCAGGTTGGGCGGAGGATCAAGCAGGGTGACGACGACCTTGAAATCCTTGGCTTCCTGGCTGCCGGAGATGCTCTGCGAAGTGGAAACGCCGGTGGAGCGGATGATGGCGTTGTCGCCGATTTCGCTCACCTTGCCCTTGAAGGTCTGGTTGGGAATTGCGTCAATCGTGATCTCAGCAGGCTGATCGAGCTTTACGTTCACAATGTCGGTTTCATCCACTTGGACCTCAGCGGTAATAATCGACATGTCCGCGACGGTCATAAGGGTGCTGCCGGGGGAATTCTGGATGCCCATGACCACGGTTTCTCCCTCATGCACGGGAAGATTGGTGACCGTGCCGTCAAAGGGAGCGCTGTACGTGGTCTTGCTAAGAACGTCACTTACCCGTGTAAGTTGCGCTTTGGCTTGTCCAACGCGGCCTTCAGCGGAATCCACCTGCGCCTTGCTCTGCGCGACACGGGCCACGTCCTGGGCATGGACGGCGTCGGCGACTTCATAAGCTGCTTTCTTGGTGTCAAAGTCGGCCTTAGAGATCAGAGCGTCTTTGAAGAGGCTTTGCGCGCGTTCAAACTCAAGCTTGGCGCGGCCCAGATCGGCGGTGCTGCTCTTGAGCTGCGCCTGCGCGGTGTTCAATGCGGCTTCAGCAGCAACGGCGTCAGTCTTGGAACTGGAGACGGTGGCGCGGGTCATGGCTACGTCAGCGGCGGACTGGACGTTTTCAAGCTGGGCCAGAATCTGCCCTCTCTTTACCTTTTCGCCTTCCTTTACGAAAAGGCGGACGATGCGGCCCATGGCATTTGCGCCCACATTGACGATGGTCTTGGGCTTGATCTGGCCGGATGCGGTCACCTGCGACGTAATATCCTGCTTGACCACCTTGCCGCTCTGGACCGTGACAGCGTTCTTCTGGCTCTGATTGACGGTGAAACCGACAATTGCGCCCAGCGCCAAGATGACTCCCACGATGATGACGATCTTCTTTGCGTTCATTGAATGACCTTCCGGCACACCACGGCGGTTCTTGCACACTCTATATACGCCGTAAGGACCACGAAAGTTCCTTGAGCGGGGCAAGCGTGCTTATCGAGAAAAGCTGCTATCTGTGGTGGCGGATACCTTTCCGATTATATCCGGTAAGCCGATTCCCGTCCCAGGCCAGTTGCCCTGGGGCCTGGCCGTAAATAAATAGCAAGAAAGGACTAAGTACGCGTTCTAAAGATGATAATTCGAGGGTCGGGGTGTGTTCGATCCTTGATTATAGGGTCAGAAAAGACTTAGAATTTGAGATATCTGCCCGTTTGAAGGAGGGCCCGCGTGGTCTCCAGTTATCCCCGTTTTTATTCCTTGTTTTTACTGGCTATGTTGGTCGGTTCAGGGTGTTTTGTAGTCCAGGCCCAGGACAATAGTCCGTCGGAGAAAGATAAAAAAGCCGCCAGCGCGCAGACCCAGGCCGATGGACAACAGGACCCGCTGAAGCGTCCGCGAAAAAAGGACGACAAAGCAGCCAACATCGAAAAACTGGGCGGCGTCTACAAGAAATGGCTTGACGAAGACGTGCGCTGGATCATCACTGACGAAGAGCTTTCGGCCTTCAAAAAACTCACGACCAACGCCGAGCGCGACACGTTCATAGAAGGCTTCTGGCAGCGCCGCGATCCCACGCCAGACACGGCCGAAAACGAATATAAGGAAGAGCACTACCGGCGCATTGCATACGCCAATGAGCACTATGCCGCGGGCATGCCGGGCTGGCGCACCGACCGCGGCAGAATTTACATCATGTATGGTCCGCCTACCTCGATTGATTCCCATCCCATGGGCGGCCCCTACCAGCGTCCGGCTGAAGAAGGTGGCGGGCAGACGTCAACTTTCCCGTTTGAAGTCTGGCGTTACCGCTATCTCGAAGGGATCGGCCAGGAGATCGAAATCGAATTTGTGGATGATTGCGGCTGCGGCGCCTATGAAATGACGCTGGACCGCTCCAAAAAGGACGCCCTTCTCCACGTTCCCAACGCGGGTCTCACCACGATGGAAGAAATGGGCATGGCCAACAAGGCCGACCGTTTCCGCGGCGGGCTTGAGGCCATCGGCGAAGGTCCGTTCAACAAGGCCAACCAGACCAAGCAGTTTGACCGCCTGGAAACATTCGCCAAGCTCAACCGTGCTCCCGACATCAAATTCAAGGACCTGCAAAACGAGCTTGTCACCCATAAATTCCGCACCAACCTGCTGCCGTTTGACGTACAGGTTGATTTCGTCAAGCTGACCTCGGACACGGTCCTGGTGCCCATCACCCTGCAAGTCCCGCTTAAAGGCCTCACGTTTGCCAACAAAGATGGCATTCAGCGCGCGGTGGTCAACGTCTACGGCCAGCTCACCAAACTTTCCGGGCAGATCGTGCAGACCTTTGAAGAGACGCTGCACAAGGACATACCCGCCGAGCTGTTGGAGAAGGAAATCAACAACGTCTCTCTGTATTGGAAGGCGATTCCCATGCGTCCGGGCCTTTACCGCCTTGACGTGGTGATGAAAGACGTCAACGGCGATAAAACCGGCATTTACAGCCGCAGCTATACCGTCCCCGATTTCGGCGACGAGAAACTAACTTCCTCCACGCTGATCCTGGCTGACCAGATGGAGCCCGTCCCGGCGCGCGAGATCGGCACCGGCAACTTCGTGATCGGGACCAACAAGGTCCGTCCTAAGGTGCAGCCTTCTGACGGCAAGCCGGCATCCTTTACCAAGAAGGAGAAGGTCAGTTTCTGGCTCCAGGTCTATAATCTGGGGCTCGATCAGAAGACCAATAAGCCCTCGGCCACGGTGGAATATCAAGTTGTTAATACCGCAACCAACCAGCATGTGCTAGACTTCACGGAAACCACGGCCCAGATGGGCAACGTGGGCGAGCAGGTGACCCTGGGAAGAAGCCTGCAGTTGAGCCAGCTTGACCCCGGCGTATACCAGGTAACCATCAAGGTGAACGACCAGATCTCTAAACAGACGATTTCGCCCACGGCGAAATTCGCCGTTCAGCAATAGCAAGCATGGGACTCCACTTATATTGAGGTGGTGGATATGACCCGCAAATTCGGATGCTTATTGGTCGTCCTGTTGGCATGGGCGCCGCTTCATGCGGCCAGCGTTGGGGCCATTGCCGGCTACGTCAAAGACAGCTCCGGAACGCCCCAGATGGGCGCGGTGGTGGAGGTTTTTGTCTCCGCCGTCAAAGTGGGTACCACCGTCTTCACTGATTCGCGCGGCTACTATGTGGCTGAAAATTTGCCTGCCGGCACCTATCAGGTAAAGGTCACAGCCACCTCGTTCCTGCCTTCACTGCGGGAAAACGTGCTTCTTCGCTCCGGCGCGCATCTCATCGTCAATCTCACGGTCAATACGCTGGCTGACGCGCTCAAGTTGATGCCCGTCCGCCGCACTGAAGCCGACGAGCCCGACGACTGGCATTGGACGTTGCGCTCCGCCGCCAATCGCCCTGTGCTTCGCGTTCTGGAAAAAGACAAGGACAGCAGTGACAGCGGCTCGCTGGTCGTGGTTTCGCATAACAAGTCTGAGCGTGGCAACAATCAACTCCCGGTAAAAGCCAGTGTTGCCTTCATCGCCGGCGCCGAGGCCGGCGGCTTTGGCAGCTCGGGCGACGTTACTACGGCATTCTCACTGGAAAAATCGCTGTTCTCGTCTGGCACGCTTTCCTTCAACGGCAATATCGGAGCCTCGTCCGGCGACCCCACGGGCGTCCTGCACGCCTCTTACTCGCATAACATTGGCGACTCTTCCCGCCCCACCTTTACCGTTACCTACCGGCATTTTGCCGCGCCCGGCGTCGCTGTCCAGAACTCGCCGTATGCCGCCATTGAGATGAGCAGCTCTGACAGCACAACCGTCGCCGGCTTCATCGACTTGAGCTATGGCGCCGACCTGCACTCCATGGAGTTTGCCAACCGCGTCGTCGCGCTTCGGCCGCACGGTTCAGTCGACGTGCATCTCGGGCCCAACATGGTGGTTGAATATCGCTACGCCACTTCGGAGCCCGACACGCGCGCCGCCAAGGGGTTTGATTCCGCTCCCGCCGATCTGAGCGAGTCCGGCCCCCGGATGGCCCTGCTGAATGGCCAGCCCCAGGTGGAAAAGGCCGGGCACCACGAAATCTCAGTTTCCCGCCGCATGGGCAATACCAGCGTGCAACTGGCCGCCTTTCTTGACCGCGTGCAGAATGCCGTGCTCACCGGCGCCGGCGATCCATCTAACTACTCTGATGACGTGCTGCCCGACGTTTACTCCGGCACGTTCTCTTATGGCTATAGCCCGGGCGTAAGCAGCACCGGAGCGCGCGTGGTGGTGGAGCGCAAAATCAATGATGACCTCACCGCCACCGTGGATTACTCCACCGGCCAGGCGATTGTGGCCGATGCAGCCACTGACTGGCAGGCCCTGGCGCAGGCCATGAGCACCAGCCGCCAGCATTCGGTTGGGACCAAGATTTACGGGCACATCCCTTCTACCGGGACCCGCTGGATCGCTTCTTATAAATGGACCAGCGGCAACACGCTCTCCGCAGTCGACGCCTTCAACGCCTCGCCCGGCCAGACCGATCCTTACCTGAGCGTCTTCATCCGCCAGCCGCTTCCTGGAACGTCATTGATACCCGCCAAAATGGACGCGCTGCTCGACTTGCGCAACCTGCTGGCTCAGGGCTACGTTCCCGTGATGGGCCAGGATGGACGCACCATCTATATGGTCCAGTCTGCCCGGTCATTGCGCGGTGGGTTGGCGTTTACTTTCTAATGGTCTTGTCCCGAGCGTAAGCGAGGGAACCCTATCAGCTTGTTCAACTCCGAAGCACTGCGATTGTTTCAGCCCTGGTTCTGTAGCTGTTATTGACACTTCAAGAGATTTAGATCTGTCGTCCTGTCTATGACGACAACGGCCTCTGTCAACCGGAAAAAAGGCGTACGGGGGTATGGTGCTGGAAACGCAGTCAAGGGCGCCTGGTGTTGGCGTTCATCGTGACCCTTGACGGCGTTTCCTGCGCTTCCACCATCGAGCGGGGTTGGAAGCGAAGCGCCTTTGCTTTTAGCTGAGCTTCCAACCTTAGCTGAAAAGGTTTTGCCTTTGCCTTTGATTTTTGTACTCATGACCAAGAACTCGCAGTTTTGCTTAAACCATTTTCGGTAGTTCCACCAACCATCTATTCGGTCCCACGTGCGACCATGATTCCTGAATGCAAACTCCCGCCGTGCTCACCTACTGACGGGAGGCAGGGGGCCTACTCAAGCGCTCGGCCTTAACTTCGGCCACAGGACGACTCTGGCTCCCCTGCATGCGAACTACCTCTGGATAGGGCTTCTGCGTTCGCGCCATCCAGTACAACCGCACCGCCAGCTTACGGGCCACTGCTACTTTGGCCACGCCGTGGTGCTTCTTGGCCTTCAGTCGGGCATACGCCCGGGCCAAGTTCTTATCTCCTCGCGCGGCGCTCGCGGCGCCCTGCACCAGGAGAAATCTCAGAAACGGGCTTCCTTGCTTGCTGATGGCTCCCATCCGCCTCTTCTCTCCGCTGGATCTCTCCGACGGATTTAGGCCCAGGTAGCTGACCCAACTGCGGGAGTTCGCAAACCGTTTCACCTCTCCCATGGTCAACACCGTGGCCAAGGCGATCACCGGGCCCACTCCGGGATGCGTCGCCAGCAGTCGCGCTCCCGGCCGGGCTTCGGCTTCTTGCTCCACCGCTCGCTCCAGAGGCCGGATCTTCTGCTCTAACTCCTCCAGCATCTGCAGCAACGTGTCTCGCCGCAGCCGCGTCCAGGGTTCCAGCTCCAGTTCCCGCAACACCTTCAGCCCCGCCTGGGTCCACAGTTTGTATTTCTTCTGCACACCCTGGTTCAAGGCAATGTGCTGCAACTGGTTCTTCACCCGCGTTCGCATACGCACCAGATGGTGCCGATGCATCAGCAACTGCCGCAGGTCTCGTTCGGCCACCGTCGGAACCCAGATCTGGGGAAAG
>DASSXL010000173.1:0-13678 GCA_035703825.1 Candidatus Angelobacter sp. | reverse complement strand
AGATGGACGCGCTTTCCATGGGCATGTCGCATGACTTTGAAGTCGCAATCGAAGAAGGATCGACCTGTGTGCGCGTGGGCACGGCCATTTTTGGCGCGCGGTCGAAACCGGCATGATCCCCGTCCAGGAATCGGCGAAAGGCATCTCGTTCGCCGTCAAGGTCCACCCTCGCGCGCGCAAAAACGCCATCACCGGCACAGTGGGCGACGCCCTGAAGCTGGCGCTCACCGCCCCGCCCGTCGAAGGCAAAGCCAACCACGCGGTAATTGAATTCTTTGCTGATTTGTTTCAAATTCCCCGCGCGTCCGTTACCATAGCCAGCGGTGAAACCAGCCGAAATAAGGTGGTGAGAGTTTCCGGCATCAGCCGGGACGCGGTGGAACAGCGCCTGAACGGGGCGATCACCAGCTAGCCAATTTGCGGCGAAGGAGAACACTTTGTCCTTTTCTGAACGCCTGGAGCAGATCAAGACCGGCTTTGAGCGGCCCTTCTGGGTGGCCAACATTACTGAGCTGTTCGAGCGGCTCTCGTATTACGCGGCATTCGCTTCACTGGCGCGCTATCTGCATGAGGCGTTGAAGTTTCCCGTGCAGCAGGCCAGCTACCTTACGGGACTGTTCGGCGGTCTGGTGTGGTTCCTGGCGGCCTTCGGCGGGACAGTCGCCGACCGGCTGGGCTTTCGCCGGGCGCTTTCGCTGGCCTATCTCATCCTGAGCGTCTCGTATTTTCTGCTCGGATCACTGGCCGCGCCGTGGCTGGGGCCTATACGCGATCACATGCCGTTGTGGCTGCTTGTCGGCTTCGTGCTGGCGCTGCCGGCGCTCGGAATTGCGCTGGTAAAACCCGCGGTGGTCGGGACTACGGCGCGAGCTTCGAAGGAAAATGTTCGTTCCATCGGTTATTCCATCTATTACACGCTGGTGAATATCGGCGGAGCGGCGGGCCCGTACGTGGCCTCATGGGTGCATCGCCACATGAGCGTGGAAAACGTATTTCGCGTGGCCGCGGCCAGCGTCTTTCTGATGTTCTTTGGCGTGTTGATTTTCTTCCGCGAACCCAGGCGCGCCGACGAAGTCCACTCCACCAGCCTGGAGCAATCGCTGAAAAATTTTGGGACGGTGCTTTCCAACCCGCGATTCATGCTCTTTCTGCTGATCTTTTCCGGCTATTGGATCGTCTACTGGCAGGAGTTCATTATTCTGCCGCTCTTCGTCCATGACTATATCGATCCCAAAGCCGATACCGAAATCATGCTGATCACCGGGCCATTGCTCGTGATCGCATTGACGGTGCTGATAAATGTGGCAACACAAAAGGTCGCCCCATTTCGCGCCATTACTCTGGGGACGCTTATCTCCGCAGTGGCGTGGATTTGCCTGATCATTCACCCCAGTGTGCTGATGGCATACGTTACGCTTGGCGTTGTCGCGCTGGGTGAAATCATCCAGTCGCCGCGCTATTACGAATACATCTCCCGCCTGGCCCCGCCGGGACAACAAGGCACCTACATGGGGTTTGCGTTTTTGCCGATCGGCATCGGCTCACTGATCGCCGGCTGGTTCGGGGGCAAGCTAATCCACTATTTCGGAGAAGTGAAACATCAGCCGCAACAGATGTGGTGGGCGGTGATCGCCGTCGGCGTACTGACTGCGCTGCTGCTGTGGATTTACGATCGGACGCTGATGCCGAAGGGAGCAGCGGCGAAGGTGGTTTCATAGGGGTCGAGGCCCCGACTTTCCACGAGAATTGACTCCGGGGCAAAGGTCAAGCTCTTTCTGAGTCATTGCTTTAATCCATTGATGCTAAAGTAAGGAGCTGTATAATAGAGTAAGGAATCGGGAGGCTGGGCACTTGGAGAAACAGGCGAAGATTACATCGAAAGGACAGATTACTGTGCCCCTTGCCATCCGCAAGGCGCTCGGGGTACGCGCGGGCGACGTGCTGCTGTTTGAAGAAGACAGGACCGGCATCAGAGTGCGTCCGGTAAGAGCAAAAAGTCCGTTTGCCAAGTACCGGGGGATCGGCAACCGGGGAATAGGATCCGGGAAGAAAGCGATCATTCGGTGGACGCGAGCGATGCGCGAACGATGACGACCTCAGTCGATACCAATGTGATTGTTGCCCTTTGGGACCGCGACCCGGCTGTCAGCAATGCCGCTCAGAACGCCCTTGATGATGCTTTGGGACGCGGTTCGCTCGTATTGAGCGCGCCGGTATTTGCCGAACTGATCGCCGCGCCAGGACGAACAGAAGCATTTCTCAACACTTTTTGTTCCGACACCGGCATCCGTGTTGAGTTTGATCTGGATGAAGAGATTTGGCGCCTTGCCGGACGGGCGTTCCAGGCATATGCATCAAGGAGAAGGAAACAACGCGATCCCGGGCCACGCCGGATCTTGGCCGACTTCCTGATCGGCGCGCACGCGTCACACCGTGGCTATCGCCTGTTGACGCTCGACGAACATCTCTATCCGTCGGCATTCTCCAGCCTCACGGTAATCACGGTTTAGCTGCTGGGATCGGATCGCCGTCCCGATAACGCCCCCTCGCTGCGCTCGGGATGTGAGAAAAATGTGTTTAAATAGAAGTACCACTTATGGATTTGAAAGCCATTCAGCAAGCCCTGCATGAGCGCAATATCGATGCGTGGCTTTTTTATGACCATCACCATCGCGATCCCATCGCCTATAAGGTCCTGGGGTTGCCGGAACATTCGATGGTCACGCGCCGCTGGTTTTACATTATCCCCCGCGAGGGCGAGCCGACGAAGCTGGTGCATCGCATCGAGGCGGGTCACCTGGACTCACTGCCCGGCAGCAAGCGCGAGTATTCAAGCTGGCGCGAGCTCTGGGACAATTTGCAGGCCATTCTGGTCCGCCTGCGCACGGTGGCGATGCAGTATTCGCCCAACAACCTGATTCCCTATATCGGCCTGGTGGATGCGGGCACGGTGGAGCTGGTGCGCAGCTTTGGCAAGGAGATCGTAAGCTCCGGCGACCTGGTGGCGCGCTTTGAGGCCGCCTGGAGTGAAGAGCAGATCGCCAGCCATTTTGCCGCGCGTGACGCCATTGACTCGATTGTTCCGGAATGTTTTCAGGAGATCGGCCGCCGGGTCCGCAAGGGCGGCGCCACGGAATATGAGATCCAGCAGTGGCTGGCCGAGGCTTTCAAGCGCGAAAGCCTGGTCACGGAAGACCTGCCGATTGTGGCGGTGAATGCCAACAGCGGCAATCCACATTATGGGCCGAGCGAAGGGACTTCGTCGCCCATCAAGGCCGGCGATTTTGTCCTGCTCGATATCTGGGCCAAGAAGAACACGCCCAACGCCGTCTACTACGACATTACCTGGACCGGCGCGATCGGCACGCCTTCAGAAAAGCAGGTTGAGATATTTAACGTCGTTATCGGGGCGCGCGATGCCGGAATCAGGAAAGTGGTGGAGGCCTTTGCCGCCAAGCGCCGCATTGCCGGGTGGGAAGTGGACCAGGCCACGCGCGAGCACATCACGAACGCCGGTTACGCGCAGTACTTCACGCACCGCACGGGGCATTCCATCGGCGTGAACGTGCATGGCAACGGCGCCAACATGGACAACCTTGAAACCAAGGACGACCGCGAAATCATCCCCAATACCTGCTTTTCTATTGAGCCGGGCATTTACCTGCCGGAGTTTGGCGTGCGCAGCGAGGTAAATGTCCTCACGCGCAACGGCGCGGCTGAAGTAACAGGTAAAATACAGAACGAGCTGGTCCTTATTTGATGGCGAAAACAGAGACAACCACACCGGACACGCAAACCTCCGCCGCAACAGTTCCCTTCACTCCGATAGCGGCCCTGGCCCCGGCCGTCGGCTGGCTGATTCCCGGCGCGGGCCACCTCATGCAAAAACGCTGGATACGCGGCCTGTTGCTCATGGCCGCTGTGGCCGGAATGTTTGCCTTTGGCGTCGCGATGCAGGGCAAGGTCTACCAGGCCAATACCGGCGACCTGCTGGACATACTGGGGTTCATCGGCGATCTGGGCTCAGGGGTGTTTTATTTTATGGCGCGGATCTTTGACTGGGGAGGCACCTCCATCACCTCCGCCAACGCCGACTATGGAACGAAGTTCATTGTGGTGGCCGGCCTGCTCAACATTATGGCCGCCGTGGACGCTTACCATATTGCGATTGGAAAGAAGCAATGATCTTCACTCTTGCCCTGCAGCTCTCTCACTTCACCGCCGCTGCGTTGTTCGCTTTTTTCTTTTCCATTGTGTTTGGCATTACCCAGCGCAACACGCCCAATGAGATGGTCCGCTACGGCGCATACTGCTTTGCCATGGCCCTGGGAGGACTGTTCGTTGCCGGCTGGTTGATGTGGCTGCTGCATCACTAGCAATTAGCAATTAGCCGCAATTAGCAACTGGCAATTTGCCGGACAGCCATGCGAGCAGCTGACGTGAGAACTCAAAAAGCTATAGCTTGTTCAGGCAGCAATTCTGCGCAACACGAGAGTGTGGGTTGTCGCTGCTGTTCAATGAGTCGACGATTTTTTTGGCCAAATGCTATTTGCTAATTGCTAAGTGCTCGCTTACTTCGGCTCCGATCCTCCCTTGATCGGCTGCCCGTTGTAAATGATCCGCGTCTTCACTCCGAAGCGTTTGTAATTGGTATATTTCACAATTTCCCGGATGCGAATGGGGCCGTTTTTAAACTGCAGGTCATCGTCGGCGCGCGTGTAGGTTGGGAACCAGTATTGACCATCGATCTGCTCGCGATAAGTCACGAATTTGGGTGTGAGGTTTTCGCTGTTTTTCTTGTGGATATCGGGAACGTTCTTGCCGCAGGTCTTTACGATCTGAAAATCGCGGTTGTCCACCCAGATGCGTCCATCGAAAAAGCGCGGACCACCATCCTTGTCCACTTTTTTGGGGGCGACGTCGAACACGTAAGTGTCAAGCTCGTCCACGTGCTGCTGGCCCACGTATGAAATGTTGTACTGGCCCAGGTCCTGTGTGGTCAGGACAAACGGCAGACGGTTGCGGAAATCGTCATAATCCTCTTTGGTGATGCTGATTCCCTTAAGCGTGTTCTGCGGCGCATAGGTAACTTTTTCCACGCGCCGGCCCTGATCGTCATAGAGAACGTCCGTGGTTTCGCGGAACTCACCGCTGACCGTATCTCCATCCAACGTCTGCACCGTGACGTCCTGCGTATAGGCGTAATGGTTGCGCGCATCTTTGAACACTTCTTCCTGGCCGGCGAACTTCTGAATCAGGTCCTGCACGCTGATGGCTTGCGGCGGCGCGGAACGGAGAGGACCGTTGCCGGCATCGCAGTTGGTCTGTGCAGCCGATGCCAGTGGAAACACCACGGCAAGCAGCAGCATGCACGCGAAGAGCGCGAGTCTTGGGTATTTCATTTTGGCTTCCTTCGGAATCTCTTACAACTTTGGATGCGTTTCCAAGCCGGCGCGGCGCGGCTTAACAAATCAAAACGAAAAGGCCATCCTCCGCTGGATGGCCCGCTGGTATTAAGCTCGAAAGCCTTGTCTAAGGTTTCTTGTCAGACGTCTTTGGATTGTCCTTGGGAATATCTTTCGGATCGTCCTTGGCTTCGCCCTTGAAGATGATTTTTGTCTTCGAGCCAAAGCGTTTGTAATTGGTCAGCTTGATGATCTCGCGCATGTGGACATCGCCCTGGCGGAAGTGCAGCGTGTCATCAGCGCGGATGTACGTGGGAAACCAGTACTGTCCGTCAATCTGCTCGCGATACGTCACAAATTTGGGAGAAAGGTTCTCTTGGACGTTCTTCTTCTTTTTTGTGTTGGCAATCGCCTCGGGCACGGTCTTGCCGCAGCTCTTCACAATCTGGAAATCGCGATTGTCAACCCAGATGCGGCCCTGAAAATACCTCTCTCCTTTGACGATGGTTTTGGGCGCGATGTCGAACACGTAGGTGTCGATTTCATCCTGGCGCTGCTGCCCCACGTAAAGCAGGTTATATTGCGGCACGTCAGAGGTGGTCATGATGAAGGCCATCTTGTTGCGAAAGTCCTCGTAGTCCTCGCGGCTCAGGATGAGCTGGCGCAATGAATTCTGTGGCGCATAAGTCACATTCTCCTGCCGGCCGCCTTTGTCGTCGTAGGTAATGTCCTGCACCAGGCGGAATTCGCCGGTCACCGTGCTCCCGTCAAGCTCCTGGACGGTGATGTCCTGGGTATAAACGTAGTTATTGCGCGCCTGGCGAAAGACCTCTTCGCGCGCGGCAAACTTCTGGATGATCTCCTGCACCGTCATGCCTTGCGGCTGTGCGGTATTGAGCTGGCCTGTGCCCTCGTCACAGTTGGTGTCAGCCAGAAGAGCGGAGGGCATCAGCAGAAAAGCCGAGAGCAGAACGAGGCGCAGAACAGTCTTGAGAAAAATCATGCCGGGGGTCCTTGATTGGGTCTGTTGAACCAGACATTCCAGAGCTGCCAACGGATTCCATGATTGCATGCTGGCCTGAATTCTCAAAAGGTTTTACACTGGCGTGCTTCTTTGAGGAGGCCGAATGCGCCGTTCTACGCTCCCGATTGTCTCAGTCATGGCTATTTTACTCATGGCGGGGCTTTTTGTTCAGCTTTCCGCCCAGCCCGCGGCCAAAAAGCCTTTCACCTTTGAAGACATGATGTCGCTCAAGCGGATCGGCGGCCCGGTGATCTCGCCCGACGGCAAATGGGTGCTGTTTTCAGCTGTTGACGTTGACTTGAACGAGAACAAAAGGACTTCGCATCTCTGGGTGGTCCCGACGGCCGGCGGAACTGCCCGCCAGCTTCCGGGCTCCGCTGCTGGTGAGTCGGGCGGACGGTGGTCGCCCGACGGCAAGAGCTATCTTTATGTCAGCGCGGCTGAAGGCGGATCCCAGGTATGGGTCGCCGGATTTGACACTGCCACCGGCGCTCCCAGCGGCGCGCCAAAAAAGATCACCAGCATCTCCACGGAGGCTGACGGCGCCATCTGGTCGCCGGACGGCAAGAACATCGTCTTTACTTCTGATGTTTTTTCCGGCTGTGTGGACGACTCGTGCAACAAATTCAGCGATGAAGAGCGCGCCAAGTCCAAGGTCAAAGCCATGGTCTTTGAGCATCTGCTTTTCCGCCACTGGAACCATTACATCAGCGGCAAACGCAGCCATTTGTTTGTTGTCCCGGCGGAAGGTGGCGTGGCCAAAGACCTCACGCCCGGAAATCATGACGTTCCGCCTTTCAGTTTGGGCGGCCAGGACCTTTACGCTGTTTCTCCGGACGGGAAAGAAATGGCGTTCACCAGCAACTGGGATGAAGTGGGGGCCACGAGCACAAACAATGATGTTTTTGTGGCGCCGATTACCGGCGGCGAACCCAAGAAGCTCAGCACAAGCCCCGGAAGCGATTCCACGCCTCTATATTCTCCTGACGGCAAATGGCTGGCATGGCGCATGCAGAAGCGCGCCGGCTATGAGAGTGACCGCTTCAGGCTGGTGGTTTACGACCGCAAATCCGGCGAGATCAAAAATCTGACCGAAGGTTTTGATCAGTGGGTGGAGTCATTTGCGTGGTCGCCGGACTCGAAGTTCATCTACTTCACTTCGGAAAAAGAAGGCGCATCGCCAATCTACCGGCTGAATCTGGCGGTCGCTCTTTCCGCGGGGCGTCCAACGCAAACCGGCATTAGGCCCGTTGAAGAAATCCTGGCCGGGACCAATGACGAGCCCAGCATTTCCGCTGACGGCAAGACGCTTGTCTTTACGCAGCTCTCTGCCCGCGCGCCAAATGAGGTCTACAAGATTGCGCTTGAGGGAGAGTCTTCCTCCCCCAGAACCGGCCCCACATTCACCATGGCGTACAAATCCAATTATGTCGTCGAAGAACTCAGCCATCTGAATGACAATGTCCTGGCGAAGGTAGCCATGCAGCCGGTGGAGCCATTCTGGTTTGCCGGGGCCGGCGGCGCGAAGGTCCAGGGATTTCTGGTGAAGCCCCCGAACTTCAACAAAGACGCCAAATATCCGGTGAAGTTCCTGATCCACGGCGGGCCGCAAGGCCAGTGGGGCGACGAGTGGTCCTACCGCTGGAATGCCGAGCTTTTTGCCGCCGATGGCTACGTGGTAATCATGATCAACCCTCGCGGATCGACCGGCTACGGCCAGGCATTTGTCGATGGCGTAAACAAAGACTGGGGCGGCAAGCCCTACGTTGACCTGATGAACGGGCTCGACTATGCGGAAAGAACTTTCCCGTTCATTGACAAAGACCGCGAGTGCGCGCTGGGCGCCAGCTACGGCGGCTACATGATCAACTGGGTCCTGGGCCATACCAACCGGTTCAAATGCCTGGTTTCGCATGACGGAATATTCAACACTGAATCCGCCTATGGCAGCACCGAAGAACTGTGGTTCCCAGAATGGGAGTTTGGCGATACGCTGTGGGCCAATCGCGAAGGCTACCGCAAATGGTCGCCGCATCTTTTCGCCGCGCAGTTCAAAACGCCCACGCTGGTGGTCCACGGCCAGCTCGATTACCGGCTGGATGTCTCTGAAGGCTTCCAGCTCTTTACTACGCTACAGCGGCTCAAGATTCCTTCAAAAATGCTGTACTTCCCCGATGAAGGACACTGGGTACTGAAACCGCAAAACAGCCAGCTCTGGTACAAGACGGTGAACGGATGGGTGGATAGCTATTTGAAAAAGTAGCAGAAATCCCGACCCTGAGCTTGCCGAAGGGGAGGGAACCCTTTAGCAACGAAATTCTTTTGGGACCCCGACGTTCGCGATTACGGAAGGCGGGCCACAAGGCCAACCGATATGCATCGATGCTAAAGGGCTCCCTCACTCGCTAGCGCGGGATTCGGGATTTCAGCTCGCATCCTTGAGTTTCTTGAGCGCTGCTTGATATGCGGGAAGCTGGCCTTTCCGGGTTTCCGGGATATTTTGAATTGCGGTCTCCCAGTTCTTGATCGCTTTTTCCTTATCGCCGGCGGCTGTGTATGCCCGAGCTAGTCCCAGGTACGCCCAGAATTTATCTTCAGGATGTTTCTTCTGGTTAAGTTTAAAGACTTCTATGGCTTTTTCGGCTCTACCCGCGCCAAGCAGGCGCATCGCGTAAATATGGACCGGCAGCAGATCGGCGCCGGAGAGTTGGAACGCCGTGTCCATGAGTTTGTCCGCCTCGTCCGTTTTGCCCATGGCCTGCAGCACCGCCGCTTTGGTCTGCACCGTGGAAAAGTCTTCGCTTCCCACGGTAGCTCCCCGGAATGGACCATGAATCGCCTTGTCGGCCCAGATCAGGGCTTCATCCAGATTGATTTTGTTGCTGGCGCAAAACTGCGCCGCGTTCTGCCAATTCCGGTAATCGAATCCCGGCCATGAGAGCAGGTTGTGCCGCATCTGCGCCACGTACAGTTCGTTGGCGTTGGGCACGTCAATTCGGAGAGGAATTCTCTTGTCGTCCCATTGGAGAAAGGCAACGGTAGAATTCGGCTTGCGCTCGTCAAATCCAAATGTGAGAAATTCTGTATGTGGCGCGGCCACCGGAGTTGCCGGTACTCTCAGAACGTCCTCCTTTGGATCATATTGAAAGCTTCCCCAGCCCGCATTGCTTGTGGAAAAGATCCACTGCCACGGCCCGTCTTTCTCCACGTCCAGAAACAGGCCATACGTTCCGGCTTTCATTGTTTTGCCCGCCACCTGCACATCGTGCGAAAACGAGATGGTGGTGGTTTCATTGGCGCCGGCCCTCCAGGGCGCGGCCTTGGTTGGCCCAAAGCCTTCGTCAATAAAACCATAGTGCACCAGCTCGCCCCATATGTGCCCACTCCGGTCCGCTCCGCCTCCGCCATGCAGGTTGGGGCTGTGATAAGAAATAGTCACCTTCACCAAGCCTATCCATTGGGAAACTTCGGCCTTCTCATTGTCTCCGTTCGGCGGAATGGGAATTTCGGCAAAGTCCTGCGCCGGAGAAACTTTCGCAAGTGCAAGCAGCATGACCAGGACCAACAACAGCGCATCAGTTTTTTTCATTTGAGCCGCCTCGCACAGAGTTTTTGATCGAAGACTGAAAACATGAACCGTGCCAACGCTTGACCGAACGGGCCCATTCAAGCGATGCGCAGGTCTGCTCCAGCACTTGGACGGAGGGCAAACTCAAATGTTAGCCTCTGGCTCTACTGAAACCCCAACGGAAATCGTGGGACATGTGCAGGAGTTCGAACCGGGCATTCCGTCTCTCATTCAGGTTATCCGGTCACAGTGTCTTCAAGCCGGCAATGCTACAATCCAATCCGTGAGACGCGCACTGATAACCCTATTTTTGCTGGCTACGGCGTGCCTGGCCCAGGACCAGCAACCGTCCGCGCCACCACCCGCGCCTTCGCCCACAGCTCCGGCGAGCGAGGGAAAACCGCAGGTCAAGGTGAATTATTTGAACGTCTGTACTCCGGGCAAGGAGGAAGAGACGATCATCAAGGACGCGCTGGCGGCGGGCCAGCGCAAACCCGTCTTCAGCGCTGACTTTGAGATTTCCCGCGGCCGCACCACGCTGAAAGACGCGCCGGAGGCGAAATATGTCCGGCTGCGGCGCGACTTTGCGGCGGAAGCGCCACTGCTGACGGCGCAATATTCCATGAGCACGGACACGACGAACACCATTGAGATCCTGGTGCTGCGCGCGCGCGATCCCAAAGACTTCCTTCAGGTGGTGCTGGAAAACCGCGTTACCGCCGGCGCAACCACCCCGCTGGCCCTTTTACAGGTGGATACGCCGACTTCACGGGTGAGGGTCGAGCGGCTCAATAAGAGTTCCGCGGTCCTGACCCGCTGCCCGGAAGCCGACCAGAGCGCCTATGAGCCGGTATTCCACCAGGCGTCAGAAATCATGGCGCAATACCGCGCGGCGCTGGGACTGCGCAACGCCTTTCGCACGGACATTGCCTGGCTCAACCCCGCGCCCAAATCGCCCGCGGCCCCCAGGCGCAAAACGCCTGCGGGCAAGCGCTGAAACTAAATCGAAGGTCATGAATCTAATGGATGCCATGGAAAATTCCGTTCGCGACACAGTGATCCTGGGGACCGGCTGCTCCGGGCTGACCGCCGCCATCTACGCCGCGCGCGCCAACCTGAAGCCGCTGGTGATTGAAGGTCATGAGCCCGGCGGCCAGCTTTCGCTCACCACGCTGGTGGAAAATTTTCCCGGCTTCCCTGAAGGCATCCAGGGGCCGGAGCTGATTGAAAACATGCGCAAGCAGGCGGCGCGCTTTGGCACAGATTACATGCGCGGTCACCTGGTGAAAGCGGACTTGAGCGAACGGCCATTCAAGCTGGATTTCGGCGGCGGCAGCACCACGCTGGCGCGCACCCTCATCATCGCCAGCGGCGCGTCGGCGCGATGGCTGGGACTGCCCAACGAGCACAAGCTGATCGGCCACGGCGTGTCTTCCTGCGCCACATGCGACGGATTCTTTTTCAAAGGGAAGCCGATCACCGTGATCGGCGGCGGCGATTCCGCGATGGAAGAAGCGCTCTTCCTCAGCCGTTTTGCCACCAAGGTGACGATTATCCATCGGCGTGAGCATTTTCGCGCCTCCAAGATCATGCTGGACCGCGCCCGCAAGCACGAGAAGATCGAGTTCCTCACGGACACGATGGTGGAAGACGTGCTCGACCCGAGCCTGAAAGAAGTAGTCGCACTCAAGCTGCGCAACGTGAAAACCGGCAAGGTCTGGGACTTCCCCACCAGCGCCATGTTCCTGGGTATTGGCCACGAGCCGAATGCCAAGATGTTTACCGGACAGCTTGATATGGACGATGACGGTTACCTGAAGACCCACGACTTTGTGCTGACGCGCGTCCCCGGCGTTTTTGCCTGCGGTGACGTGCAGGACCGCCGCTATCGCCAGGCGATTACCGCCGCGGGGTCAGGCTGCGCCGCCGCGATGGAAGCGGAGAAGTTCCTGGAAGAACACGGACGGTAAGCTTCACCACGGAGGCACGGAGACGCGGAGAACAGCGGAGTTGGATGTGACGCGAGATTTAATCTTAAGAGAACTTCACGGGAAATTGTGGCACACAACTCATCCAGATCGATTCAAGAATATCTTAATCACCGGCGCAGTTTTGCCGGAACCAGATATTCCAGAGAGTGAGCGCTGGAAAACATCACGGGGCGTGGACTATTACCCTTATGTTCGGACAATTGGTGGCGTGAGCCTTTTCGATTTCGACCGGTTCGATCCGGAAAGCTACATGCAGACATGTCCGGTAAGCTCGTGGTACGAAATTTGTTCCCTACCAAAGTGAGTGGGGGCGTTCCGTTTGGATTGAAATAGATCGCAACAAAGTTTCTTCTCAAGTCATTTCTGGTTCGGATCTTGTAGCTAGGTGGAAGTCGGATAGCGCCTATCAGCACACAATCATGCCCTATATTGAAGCTGCCCATTTGGGGCTTCTTCCAAAAGCGGCATTTAAGCGGGCCTTCTTCGTCTGCAAAGAAGATAACGAATTCCATCTTGTCTTGTAGAAAGAGAATAACTGTCCCCTCTAAGCGATAGTGTCTCAGTTTGGCTGAATACAGTATCCCTCTGTCGTCCTGTCTATGACGACAACGGCCGGTGTCAACCGGAAAAAAGGCGTACGGGGGCATGGCGCTGGAAACGCAGTCAAGGGCGCCCGGTGTTGGCGTTCATCTTGACCCTTGACGGCGTTTCCAGCGCTCCCACCATCGAGCTGGGTTGGAAGCGAAGCGCCTTTGCTTTTAGCTGAGCTTCCAACCTTAGCGGAAAAGGTTTTGCCTTTGCCTGTGATTTTTGTGCTCATGACCAAGAACTCGCAGTTTTGCTCAAACCACTTTCGGTAGTTCCACCAACCATCTATTCGGTCCCACGTGCGACCATGATTCCTGAATGCAAACTCCCGTCGTGCTCACCCTACGGACGGGAGGCAGGGGGCCTACTCAAGCACACGGCCTTAACTTCGGCCACAGGACGACTCTGGCTCCCCTGCATGCGAACTACCTCTGGATAGGGCTTCTGCGTGCGCGCCATCCAGTACAACCGCACCGCCAGCTTACGGGCCACTGCTACTTTGGCCACGCCGTGGTGCTTCTTGGCCTTCAGTCGGGCATACACTCGGGCCAAGTTCTTATCTCCTCGCGCGGCGCTCGCGGTGCCTTGCACCAGGAGAAATCTCAGAAACGGGCTTCCTTGCTTGCTGATGGCTCCCATCCGCCTCTTCTCGCCGCTGGATCTCTCCGACGGATTTAGGCCCAGGTAGCTGACCCAACTGCGGGAGTTCGCGAACCGTTTCACCTCTCCCATGGTCAACACCGTGGCCAAGGCGATCACCGGGCCCACTCCGGGATGCGACATCAGCAGTCGCGCTGCCGGCCGGGTTTCGGCTTCTTGCTCCACAGCCCGCTCCAGAGGCTGGATCTTCTGCTCCAGCTCTTGCAGCATCTGCAGCAGCGTGTCTCGCCGTAGCCGCGTCCAGGGTTCCAGTTCCAGTTCCCGCAGCACTTTCAGCCCCGCCTGGGTCCACAGCTTGTACTTCTTCTGCACACCCTGGTTCAAGGCAATGTGCTGCAACTGGTTCTTCACCCGCGTTCGCATACGCACCAGATGGTGCCGATGCATCAGCAACTGCCGCAGGTCTCGTTCGGCCACCGTCGGAACCCAGATCTGGGGAAAG
>DASSXL010000171.1:0-10272 GCA_035703825.1 Candidatus Angelobacter sp. | reverse complement strand
CCGTGCCGGTTTCACCCAGGATGCACACGCGCGTCTCGCTGGCGGCCACGCGCTCCACCTGCGGCATCAGCTTGCGCATCTTGTCGCCGGTAAAAACAATGCCGCCGCTGCCCAGTTGCTGCCGCAGTTGCTGGTTTTCCTGCTTCAGCCGCTCCATTTGCAGCGCGTTCTGCACCGTGAGCAGCAGTTTGTCGGTGGAGATGGGCTTTTCCAGAAAGTCGAGCGCGCCCAGCCGCGTGGCCTTTACCGCCATCTCAATATGCGCCTGGCCGGACATCATTACCACCGGCGTGGTTACACCCGCGGCTTTGATCTGCTCCAGCAGCGCCAGCCCGTTCATCGCGGGCATCACCACGTCAGAAAAAATAACGTCAAACTTTTCTGTCTTGATGATTTCCAGGGCTTTCACGGGATTGTCACACACCGTGGCTTCGTGTCCGGCCAGCCGAAAAGCGCGGGAGAGCGACGCCAGCGTGTTGGCGTCATCATCGACAATAAAGAGTTGGGCTTTCATTAAGTCAGCAATTAGCAAATAGCAACTGGCAATTAGCTCCTGAATGTAGCTGCTTACGTTTCTTAATGTCCAACATCGCAGCCTGCCTTAAGGCGCGTCCTTCATCACCTTTCTTCATCCTTGCGCGATCTCTGGGTTTTTCCCCGGTCTGGCCAATTGCCATTTGCTAATTGCTCTCGACCCGTTCTCCCCCGCCTCCCGATTCTACAATCCCCGCGCCATCCCACAGCGGCAGTTCCAGATGAAACGTCGTCCCCTGGTCTTTTTTGCTGCTCACGCTGATTCGCCCGTGGTGGTCGCTTATCACCGATTGCGCAATCGCCAGGCCCAGCCCTGTCCCGTGCTGCTTGGTCGTGTAATAAGGAGTGAACAGGCGTCCGCATTCTTCCGCCGTAAGGCCGGCGCCGGTATCGGAAAGTTCAAACACGGCGAACCGATCGTCGCTTGTGGTGCGGAAGGTCAGCGTGCCTCCCTGGGGCATGGCGTCAATCGCGTTCAGCACCAGGTTTTCCATCACGCGGCGCAGCAACACCGGGTCGGCGCTGACCTGCGGAGGATCGCCCAGTTGCAGCTTTGGCTCGATGCGGCCGGGATCGCGATTGAGCTGGCCCTGAAAGAGCTGCGCCACGCCGCGTACCAGTTCATTCAGGTCCACCGCCTGAATCTGCGGCGCGGGCATCTTGGAAAAATCACTAAAGCGCCCGATGATGGTCTTCAGGTTGGCAATCTCGGCCAGCAGAGTGCTTGTGCTCTCCTGGAAGACTTCGTCAAATTGCTGCGGAGAATTTTGCCGCGCGCGCAGCAAGTTTTCCACGGTGATTTGCAGGGGAAACAGCGGGTTTTTCAGTTCGTGGGCCAGCCGCCTTGCCAGTTCGCGCCAAGCCGCCACGCGTTCGCTCTGCACCAGCCGTTCGCGCTGTCCCATCAGCTCTTCCGTCATCTGGTTAAAGGCCACAGCCAGCTTGCCGATTTCATCCTTGCCCGTGGTCTCCACGCGGACGTCCCAGTTGCCATGCCCAATCTCGGTTGCGGCCTGCGCCAGCGTTTTGATGGGACGGCTGAAGCGCGCAGTCATGATCCCGCTCACCACCACGCCAATGAATACGCCCACTCCGGCAATCACCAGGCTGATGTTGCGAATGCGCTTCTCCAGCAGCAACTCCTGCTCCAGTGAGTTGCCCACCAGCAGCACCGCTGGAAAGCGGTCAGTATACCCGGGAAGCGGAATGGCGTGAACAATTTCCTCGCGCCCCTGCGCCGGTTCCAGGTCCAGGGTAGCGGAATTTTCGTTGCGTTGGTCCAGGACTTTTTGGATCAGCGGCATCACCCGCGCAAGCTGGAAGCTGTCGGTAGCCGGGCCGATAAGCTCGCCCTGTCCCTGCTCCGGCACGCTGAAGATGGAAACGCGCAATCCTTCCGGGGTGGAGAGTGTTTGCACCACCTTGTCGAGCTTGCGTCCGCCGATGAGATAAAAATTCAGGCCATGAACATGCACCGTGCGAAAGCAAAGCATGGCCAGCACGTTGCCCTGCGGCGTCTCCACATGTTTCAGAAAAGCCTTCTGCGGCAGCGGCGCAGGCAGGTCCATGAACCAGCGCTGCTTGTAGCCAAAACGCGCAGGCCAGTGTGCTGAAGAAATAATGGCGCCGTCGGGCGCGATCAGGTCAAGGAAGTCAAGCCGCTGCGCCGCCGCATCAGTCGCGGCCTCGCTCACATAGTTGGCGTACTCGGCCCCGTTGGAAAGCTCCGTCACGGCGCGCAGCATGGCGTCAGAACCGGCAATGGCGTCCACGCCGTGCGTGATCTCGTCGCCTTCATGTTCAAACTCGCGCCGGAACTGGCCCACCAGCGCGGCCGTGCGCTCCTGTTCCACGTGCCGGAACGCCTCATGTGCCTGCTCTTCAATCAGCCACGCCACGGCCCCAACGCTGGCCGTAATGCCCACCGTCACCAGAAGAAGCAGCTTGGTTTTCAATGACAAGTTTTATCGCGCTCCTTCCACCCAGAGCTGGTCAAGGTCCCACGCGCCGTTCACGCGCTGCTGCCAGTTGTGCGCGCTCTTGTTCAGCCACAGGACCTGGGGAACATGGGCGATCGGCAACACGCGATTGCTCTCAATGACCTTGTGTTCGATCTCCAGCAGATCTTCAGGACGCGTTGCGCCAAAAATCGCCGGAACATTTTCCTGCGGCAGCCCAAGATCGTCCGTTCGCGCGGCCAGCGCAACTGCCGGCTCAGACGATTGCAGCGGCGTCCGCAGCAGAACGGCATCCGCATTGATGGAAGCCCGGGCCGCTTTGCTGTTGATGTGCAGTTCGGCGTAGGGCTGAACTACGATCCCGGCTTCCCGGGCGTCAACGGCGATGCGCTCAGCCGCCAGCTTGGCCAGCGGATCAGAAAAATCGTAAGCCAGCGCAATCGGGCTGATCACCACAAACGCCGCCGCATCGGCGCGCAGCTCTTTTGCTCGATTGATATCTGTTGCGCCGCCAAGCATGAACTCATATCCGGTGAGCCACTGCGGCAGAAGCCCGGAAGCGGGAATTCCCCTGTGCTGGAAGATAACGTTGCTGATGGCCGCACGATTAATCGCCAGGCCCAGCGCCTGGCGCACGCGCGCATCAACCGGCTTTTTCCCCGGTCGCCCGCCGGAGTCGGGCTGCAGAAAGACAATCGCCAGCAGGTCGGCGGGCCGTGACAGGTTCACCATCTGGTTGTTCTGCTCGATGGCGCGGATCTGGTCAACGCCCAGCTCGGTTGCCGCATAAGGGCCCAACTGGCGGTCCATGAGCTGTTCGCGTAGCGACGCGTTCATCTGGAACTCAATCGTATCGGCAAAGGGGCGTCCGCCCCAGTAATCCTCATTGGCCGCGAACTGTGCGCGCTCGCCGGCCTGCCATTGCGTGAGTTTGTAACCGCCGGTGCCGATCAGCACGGCGGCATTGCCGTCCATCTGTCGCTTAACGATTGCATAACGGGGCAGAGCCAGCATCTCCGCCATATGCTGCACCGGAGCAGGAGATTCCACGACGACGGTCTGTCTGTCGGCCGCTGAATATTTCCACGCAGGATTGCTCTTCGCCAGGCTGGCTACGGCGTCCGCCGCCGTGAGTACGGTGCCGTCCTGAAAATTCGCAAGCCTCAGCCGGAACTGCCACACGCGCTTTGCCGCGTCCGCGTGCCAGGTAATTGCAAGGTTGGATCGCAGCCGGCCTTGTGCGTCAACTTCAGTCAAGGTCTCAAATGCCAGCGCGGCCAGGCGGTCGCGCGTTGCCGCATGGTCTTCATCGCCGAGGGGATCAATGGACATAACGCGGTCATGCAGTAATACGCGCACAGCGCCGCCATAGCGCGGGCGCGAGCTGGCGTAACCGCCGGCCGCCGCAAGCGCCATGCTACTGATTGCAAACAACTGTAAGAGTAAACGCCTCATACCTTCCTGATGCCTGCGAATGTAGAACTCCATTCACCACCTGGCCGTAATTGCCCGCGGTCCACAGCGCCTCCACCGCGCCGGACAAGTCCAATGGAGAGCTTACCGGCAGAGCTTCATGCGCGGAAATCTCAATTGCCTGCACGCTGTCTGCGCGGGTTGTATCCACGGCAGCGCTGGCCAGCAACTGCCAACCTGAGCCGCACGTTGAATGGATTGCAGCCAACGTACTTCCCCAGCCGTTGAAAGTTGTCACCGGAGCCGCCAGATCGTTCTGGAAAAGCCGCGCGCGGCCGTCCGTGCCGGTGAAGAGCCAGAGTCTCTGGTCGCCGCTCTGCCATGTTGCTCCCGAGAAAAAAGGAGCCACCGACGCTCCCGCGCTTTGCCCGGCCAGCAGACCGCTGAAAAAATTCCGCCGCGGACTAAAGAATGCTACCAGTCCCTGGTCGACCGGCCAGGGATCGTCACTGGAGCGGCAATCCAGGGAAGGAGGAGAAATTTTTCCGCTGCAATGCGCCCCGGGAATAAACGCGTTGATCTCGCTGCCATGCACTTCCAATCGTCCGCGCGCATCACGCGGCCACGGGCCCGCGTGAGGAATGCCCAGCGTCTGCCGCAGCCGCCACTGGCCTGAATCAGTCGAGTAGAGAGAGAGCTGTCCCGGTTCCAGCACCAGAAGGTTCTGGTTGTCCTGGTAAAAATCCAGGATCGGCGAGTCCTGCTGCCAGACAGGAATCTTGCGGATGGTGAGCGTGGGATTGTTCGACGATTGCGCGCGCTGCTGGCGCGGCAGCTTCTTGATCACTACCTGGCTGTTTGTGCCCTGCTGAATGCCGGCGATCAACACGTAGCCCTGCCAGTCCTCAGAAAAGGTAATGTGCACTTCAGCCACCGCCTGCTCCGGCTTTACCACCCTTACGTTGGCGTTGCGAAAGGCACTGAAGATGGCATTCTGCATTGCCTCCTGCGTCTCCGGCGGAAGCGAGGACAAATTCTGGAAAGTCACGCCCACCGCCGAGGGCGACCCCGCGCGCGACTGTATCATCTGGACAAATTCCATTGCCACGGCGGACGACGAAGGTGCCTCCTGCGAAACGGCCGAGGCTGCCGCCAGGCAGAAGAGCAGAAGCGCACAAAACCGTCGTTTAAATGCGGTCTTTAACATGTAGGGAAAGCTGACTGTAACTTTCAATTTGACTGGAAAATACCTCAAATGGCAATCGGGGAAATGAACTAGTCAAGAGCCAATCCACCACGGAGGCGCGGAGACACGGAGCGAATTCGGTTTTGAATGACCGAGCCTTATCACCGATATAGCCCGCCATTGACCCAGCAGCTTCATACGAGATGAGCGAGAGATTCGATTGTTTCAAACTGGATTTCAGAAATGCCATTTGCGCGAGAATGTGAATCTCCGCGAAGAGCTCTTCTTCCTGGCTCAGGTTCCTCCGTGTCTCCGTGGTGAAGATTCTGACTCTCTGCCGGACCGGGCGGCTGTCCCGGCGGGAACAGTCGGCCCGGTTGGATTTCCGGCAGAAAGCCGTAAAAGCGATGGTGCCGGGGCGCGTCCCTGCGATCTGGCTCACTCTGTGCCGCCCACTTCGCCCGGCACCACCACTATGCCGGCAGCGAAGATGAGCGGCAGCCAGGCCGCAGGAAACGCCCGTTTGGCAGCGGTCCAGTTCGGTTGCGATCCACGAGGCGCCAATGGATTGGTGGCGGTCCCGCAGGAGTCCCTTCTGGCCCCGATGAATTTGCCGTAGAAGGAACCTGGAGCTATATGTCGCAACCGGCGGTGAGACTGGACAACTCTGATCACCATGTCCTGCCAACCCACATGAGGAGCACCCCGTACACCAAAGCAGGGTTTGTGTGAGAGCACTGGACTTAGCGAAGCGCGCCGGCAATCTCAGTGTGTGCCGGGAGATACAGTGTTGAGGAATTGACACACGGCCGTGGGCATGCAGAAGCAATGGGTTTTCTGATCCTGATTTCTGCGAGCACAAAGGCGCGAATGTAGCCTGATCGGCGCCCGGCTTCTTGTGCTAAACTTCAGCGCGGTATGCCGTGCCGGGTAACTGAAGAGATCGACGTGATCATTGCTTGTGACCGGCAGATGATCAAGACTTACATAAGGATCTATGTGGTAGTGGCACTCCTGGTGGTTGCGACAGTGCTTTACCTTGTCCGCCATCCCGTAGTCGGTACTATAGGGGCCAGCCTGATCACGGCCCTTGTCGGTAGTATCGCCATCCCCGTGGTTTTCCTGCATCTCAAGAGAAAGAACGCGCTGACACCCTGCATGGTCAAGCGGGTCCGTGCCGGCCAGTATGGCCAGGAAGACCCCGCTTGTGCCGAGTTGAAGGATTGGATCGACCAGGAGCTGAAGCGCCGAACCGGAGAATCCTGATGCCCGCCGAGCCAGCAGGTAAGCCACTTGAAGTTTTCGTGCAACGCGAAAAGAAATTGCAGCGGTGGATCTGGATATCTGTCCTGGTGCCACTCGCGCTCTTTGTCGGGCTTATGGTGATGGTCAGTAACGAGTTGAAGACTTTTAACGACCTCAAGAAACAAGTCGAGGCGAACAAGCTTAAAATCGCTGCTCAGAAAGAAGAACTGGCCAAGAACGATCTCGCGCTGAGTGCCTACCAATCGCAGCGTTCGGGAGAAGCTCCCAGAATCATCTACTACCGAAGTTCGATTGGCCCGACGCTGATCGGAGCACTAAAGCAACTGGGATTCAATCCCACGGTGGAAGAGAATGTAAAACAGGCCAATCCAGCGTTGGCCGGCAAAGCGGCAGATACCCTGGTATACGGCTGTGCCGTTTCCGAACAGGACATTCGTGTCATCGCCGCTGCTTTAATCAAGGCAGGGATTCACATCCGCAGGATTGTAGTCGCGGCAAAAAAGCCAGATCCACTGCTTGTGCAACTTGTCGCCAGCCCTGTTTCCGATCCCAACCAACCTGACATTGATCCAGCCACCTGGAAGAAAAACACTCCTGGTTGCGCCGCGAAATAACCTCTAGAAAGCGCAAAAACGGGGTTTCAGGCGCAACCTGAAACCCCAGGAGCGCAGCCATTTGAAATTCAAACGAGGATGAGAACGAGCGGGTCGTAAGCTCACCCCGTCAAGGCTGCTAAGTGAGTTTGACACGCGGAAGGGGGTCGACGGAACAGAAAAAATCTTGAATTTATCGAAGGAATTCCAGGTACCGGGAGGGCAATGTTAGTTCTTGTACCGGGAAGCCGCAGGTGGGAACGCTGGTTGGAGCGCTAGAAATAGTAAAGGCTGTGACATTGGTTATGCTCTAGCCGCCAACTCCTGCGAGGGAGCCAACAACGTGGATGCATGTACCGTCACAGCCCTTGATGAGACCACTGCTTTCGCAGTTCCTGACCCCAGCCAGCCCCTCGCAGAGCCTGCCGGATTTTTCGGGTCCGGGTGTTCACTGGATCACTCCACTGAACCTGGTCACTCAGTCTACTTCGGATCAGCCACTGTTTATTTTGACTAACCCTTTCGACCGTCGACGTGAGCAATCCTAGCTGAAGACCACAAAAAGTCAACGCCCGTGATTTGTGCAAACGAAGATTTTTTTCCTTATATTCCTGATTTGAAACACGCTGATAAAACGCGGCCCGGAGAGGCCTGATTCCACTCTGTCCTTGATTTCCACAACGGTTTCCACAGAATCGGCCTGACGAAAGTGCTGGCCCAAACGTGCGAATGAACCAAAGATGTTCTTGACGGCACAACCTGCTCTGCCTCATTGTGTCTCTTAGAGACCAGATGTCAGATCTCATCGCCTATGTCGACGGTGGCTCCCACGGAAGTCCGGGGCCATCCGGCATTGGGGTGCTAATTGAGAAGCCGGACGGGGAATCGATCCGGATTGCCCGCTGGATCGGCCATCACGACAACAATGTGGCTGAATATGCGGCCCTGCTGGAAGCCCTGCAGCGCGCCCTGGAGCTCAACGCCACCTCGCTCAGCGTTTACAGCGACTCCGAGCTGGTGGTCAAGCAGATGACCGGCGAGTACTCATGCCGCAGCCCTCGTCTCTATTCACTGCACTGGATGTGCCGCAAGCTCGCCCGTACCCTGAAGTTTTGCATCGCCCACATACCGCGCGAACAAAACCAGGAAGCCAATCGCCTGGCCAATCATGCTGTGAGGTTCCGCCGGGAACCAGCGCTGGATATGTAATCGCCGAACTCGCGCGTCATCGCCGGAATTGCCGTAATCTCAAAACCTAGGATTCCCGCCAGTGAGCGCGGATCGGAAATAAATCAGGTCTGTGGAAGAACACAAAACCAATAGTAGGGACCTGCCATGTTACGTTCTGGGGTTTCTCCGCGGTGAAACCGTTTTTCCGATTACGCGCGATTACGCGCGATTCCGGCGATTCCGCGCGATCTGGGCGATTCCTACACTTTGGTGAGTTCGTAATACTTTCCGATGATCTTCCCGATTTCCACCGCCGACTCAGGGTCCAGATCTACAAATTCAAAACCCGCATAGAGGTGGTCGGCAAAGCGCAGCCGCGCGTTCACGCGCACGCGAATGTCTTCCGTCGGTTCATGGATGGTGAACCCGTAAATCTTGTTGTCTTCATCGTACCGGCGGTCCGGCTCCATCATAAAGCCGCCGCGCGCCAGTTGGCGCAGCACCCCGGTCTTGCGCCCCTTGGCGTCCAGCACCAGCACCTGTGACTGGTGCGCAATGTCCACTCGCTCAAACCTGCGGCGTTCTTCTGGATTCTGTACTTCGGGCGTGGGCCTCATTGAATCTGCTCTCCAAATGCGCTGACGGGATCAATGTCCACGGGCACGTCTTTAACGCTTGTTAAGGCAGATTTTAACTCAGCCGGCATGGAATCATACTTTTTAAACCATTGCTCAGCGCGGTTCCTGTCTCCTGTGGCCTCGATCTCGAGCAGCTCTTTGGCCAGAGTAGCGATAGCCTGCTGCATTTTTGTGAAATCGATTGCATACTTAGAGGCCTTTGGATCGAAGGCGATGGCGCCCTGCTCGACAAAATAGTTGAACTCCATCATCTCAGCGCGGCCGTGGGCTTCCGCCACGCCGAAGCGCACCGTCCGGAAGATGCCGGCCACATGCGACGCATAAAACCCATTGGCTTGTTCCTTGGGGATCACGCCTTTTTCCATCAGCCAGTTCAGGGCAAACAGTCCCACAATATCGGCCTTGGCTTCTTCCAGCCCGGAGTATGTCGGCCCAATGGATTCGCGTATGTCCACCTGCCCGGCGCTGGTGCGCGCATAGGCGGGGCCCAGGCCGTGGCAGATTTCATGCATCAGCACCGCGGCCAGATAGCCTTCCATGCTGGCCAGCGCGGCCTGGTCTTCCCGCATGAGCTGTTTCCCGATCGGCAATACCACGTAGTTCACGCGGGCATCCATAAAATTCTTGAAGAAGATTTTCTTCGTGCCTTTTTCCTGGTGGATGCGCGGATCGTTCGGCAGATTGTCGGCCACCGCCTGATAGCCGTGGCGCAGATCGCCGGCGCGGAAAGGCGTGTCCATCACCTCCATGGGCGTGCTCTTGCCCTGCATTGATGGGCGATCTTCCGGGGCCAGCGGCAGCGCGTCCTGAATTTCCGCGACGTATTTCTTGAACGTATCCAGGCTGGCGCTCTCTGCCTGGTTTCGGATCATCACAGCCGCGCCGTAAGAAGTCTTCACGCCCAGCAGATCGTCCAGGTAGGTTTCATACGGAGCAAAGATGATGTCGAACTTCGGGTTCTCCAGCTCCAGCCAGGCAATGTCGCTCTTGTAGTAATCGTCGGTAAGCAGCGCTTCAGCGCGTAATTGCAGAAAGCCGGCAAAAGCTTTGTCCGGGCTGAGCACGGCGGCTTCACGCAGCGCCTTCGCTGCTCCCAGAAGCCACGGCTTGTATTCCACGTGATACGGGATGCCCACGAGCTCCCCGGCTTGCCGCCTCACGACCGTGAAGGGACTATAAATCTGGGCCTTCTTCTCCGGATGCTTCGCGACGTAGGCTTCAATCTCTTGCCGCGTGATTCCCGCGGGGTAGAGAGAATGGCCGGGCAGAAACGGGTCGCTGCCAACGAATGGCTTCTGGTTCTCCAGCAGGTCATAGCGGCTGCCATTGATCATCAGAAAGCGGCGTATCTTCTGGTTCATTACCTGGTTGCAGCCCAGCAGGCGCTTGTACAGCTCCAGGCCCTTGGGATCGCTCTGGCGCCAGTAAATGCTTTCCAGAAATTGCGAGGCCTCCACCAGCTTGTAAACCATTTTGCGCTCGGAGTCGGTCAGTCCGTTCACGCTGAAGGGCAT
>DASSXL010000083.1:0-26449 GCA_035703825.1 Candidatus Angelobacter sp. | reverse complement strand
ACACGTCCGGGGGTGATGAGCTATTGCGGGGGAACGGTGGCGCTGGAACTGGATGCGGAGTTGCATGGGGGATTGCTGGGGTTGGCGAGGAAGAGCGGAGCAAGTTTGTTCATGGTGCTGCAGGCGGGAGTGGCGGGATTGTTGTCGCGGCTGGGAGCAGGGGAGGACATACCGATTGGGACGGTGGTGGCGGGGAGGAGTGAAGCGGAGCTGGAAGAGCTGGTGGGATTTTTTGTGAACACGCTGGTGCTGCGGACCGATGTTTCCGGGGACCCGACATTTACCGAGCTGATCGAGAGAGTCAGGCGTTTTGCCCTGGAGGCGTACAGCCATCAGGAAGTGCCGTTTGAGCGATTGGTGGAGGCGGTGCAGCCGGAGCGTTCGCAATCGCGCCATCCGCTGTTTCAGGTGGCGCTCACACTACAGAACACACCGACTACCAGTTTGAAGTTACCCCTGCTCTCCACTCACGTTGAGGTTTCTGAGTTCAATGTAGCTAAGTTTGATTTGGGTTTTGGCTTGAGTGAACTTCTAAGTTCGACCGGAGATCCGCTTGGCATTCAGGGAGAGGTCTCTTATAGCACCGACCTCTTTGATGAAGCGACAGTCGGATCACTGGCTACACGCCTGGTGGGGATGCTCAAAGAGATGGTGCAAGCTCCCGAGACACGCTTGCATCGCGCGAAAATTCTGAGTGTCGAAGAAAAACATATTCTCCTGGAAACGTTCAATGCTACCGCGCAAGAAGTCCCCGAGACGACAGTCAGTGAGATGTTTGAAGCGCAAGTGGTGTGCACGCCCAAAGCAACGGCAGTTATCCAGGGCAATAGAGCACTTACGTATCAGGAATTGAACCGGCAGGCCAACCGGCTGGCGCATTATTTAATTGCTCGGGGCATCGGCCCTGAATCACTGGTGGGAATCGCACTCGACCGTTCGCTGGAGATGGTGGTAGCGATCCTTGCGGCATGGAAATCCGGAGCGGCCTATCTACCACTGGATCCCGGATATCCGACGGTGCGACTGGAGCACATGCTGGCCGACGCCGGGCCGCGAATAGTGCTTACGGCTGCAAAGCTACAAAAAAAATTACCCCAGAGTCCCTCCACCGAGTTCATTTGCCTCGACGCTGCGAACATCCAGACTGATTTGATGTCGTTGCCAGCGCATAATCCATCGCAGGCTGATCGCACGATGCCGTTGCTGCCGCAGCATCCGGCCTACCTGATCTACACCTCCGGCTCAACCGGCGTGCCCAAAGGAGTGCTGGTCACGCATGTGGGCATTCCTTCCCTGGCTCGCAGCCACGTGCATAACCTCAACCTGACGCAGCACTCGCGGGTATTGCAGTTCGCGTCTCTGAACTTTGACGCTTCTTTCTGGGAGCTGGCAATGGCACTGACCACGGGAGCAGCTCTGGTTTTGCTGAAAGATGAGCGCGGCGGCATCCCGCTCCAGGAGGTGTTGCGTTCGCAGAGGATCACTCACGCTACCTTGACGCCTTCAGTACTCTCTACGTTAGATGAGAGGCAAGAGTCTGATATTGAAACTCTCATTGTTGTCGGTGAGCAGTGTTCTGGTGAACTGGTCGCGCGCTGGTCACGCGCGCGTCGCATGATCAATGCTTACGGTCCCACGGAAACAACTGTTTGCGCTACGATGAGCCTTCCTCTCTCCGGCTCCGCAATTCCATCTATCGGCTTTCCTGTAATTAACACGCATGTCTATGTGCTGGATGGCAGTCTTGAGCCTGTACCCGTGGGAGTTGCCGGTGAACTGTACATTGCCGGCAGTAGCCTGGCTCGCGGCTATTTGAACCGGCCCGCGCTCACGGCAGAAAGATTTATAGCCGATCCCAACGCAGACGTTCCCGGAGCAAGGATGTACCGCACCGGAGACGTGGTGCGCTGGCGCAACGATGGAAGTCTTGAATTTATTGGCCGAACCGATCAGCAGGTGAAACTGCGCGGGTTCCGCATTGAACTTGGGGAAATCGAGACGGCGTTGCGGGCATTACCGGAGGTTGCCGACGCAGCAGTTGTGGTGCGGGAGCAAGTACCGCGCGGAAAGCAGATCGTTGCTTACGTGGTGCTCGGTAGCCAGTCGACTATCGATCCCGCGATTTTGCGCGGCAAACTCAATGAGCGCCTTCCTGCTTACATGTTGCCTGAGGTTATTGTCGCCGTGGATGTGTTACCGCTCACTGCCAACGGCAAGATTGACCGCAGCTCATTATCAAAGCATCCAATTGAGGAACGCAAATTGGAATCGCAGGCAAGCCCGCAGACCAGGTTCGAGAAAAAAATCGCGAAGATATGGAAAGAAGTGTTGGGCTGTTCCAGTGTCGGAATCCATGACAACTTCTTTGATCTGGGTGGCCATTCTCTTCTGCTCGCGCAGGTGCATGCCAGATTGCAGAAGCTTCTGCATGCGCGCTTGCCAATGGTAAGGCTATTCGAGCATCCCACGGTCGCTACTCTCGCTGCCTATCTGGAAACCGATGAGTGCCATTCTGCCAGCGCAAACGGCGCAAAGCGAAAAACCGCAGATGCCAACAACCGCAAGGTCACAGACATTGCCATTATCGGCATGTCATGTCGCTTCCCGGGCGCTCCTTCGGTTAGCCATTTCTGGGATAACCTGACTAATGGCATCGGATCAATCACTGCGCTCTCTGATGAAGATCTTTCCCGTTTGCCGCGAGAGATCGTCAATCATCCCAGCTTTGTAAATGCCACGGGACGTTTGGAAAATATCGACCTGTTCGACGCCGCATTCTTCAACCTGAATCCTGCTGAAGCCACCGCCACCGATCCACAGCAGCGCCTGATGCTGGAATGCGCCTGGGAAGCGCTGGAGTCCGCCGGCTACAACCCGCGGGGACAAAAGATTGGAGTGTTCGCCGGTGCCGGGGAAAGCCTCTATCGCGATCTTCTCCGCGGCGATGCCGGTCTTCTGCAATCGCTGGGTGAATTGCAGTTGACCATTGGCACGGGCAAAGACCATGTTGCACCGCGACTTTCCTACCTGCTTGACCTGCGTGGCCCAAGCGTGCCGGTGAACACCGCTTGTTCAACTTCTCTGGTTGCCGTTCATCTGGCTTGCCAGAGCCTGATGAATGGCGAGTGTGAGATGGCGCTGGCAGGCGGGGTTTCACTTGCATCGCAAGATGGATACATCTTTGAAGAAAATGGAATTCTTTCTCCTGATGGTCTTTGCCGCGCATTTGACGAGAACGCGCGCGGTACGCTGCCTGGCAGCGGCGCGGCAGTAGTGTTGTTAAAGCCGCTCGATCAGGCCTCAACGGATGGCGATCACATTCACGCGGTCATCAAAGGCTCCGCTATTAATAATGATGGAAGCCTCAAAGTCGGTTATACCGCGCCTAGTGTTGATGGACAGCGGCGCGTGATAGAACAGGCGCTTGCCAACGCACGCATCGCGCCGCAGCAGATTTCCTACATTGAGACGCATGGTACCGGAACACCGCTGGGCGATCCGATTGAGATAGAGGCTTTACGCCAGGTCTTTGCGAATGCCGAAGAGGGCGCGGCTTCTGGCGAGAAATTGTGTGCGCTCGGATCGGTAAAAACGAATATTGGTCATTGCGATTCAGCCGCGGGGATTGCCGGGCTCATTAAAGCAGTGCTTTGCCTTGAACACCGAACACTTGTGCCAAGCCTCCATTTTGAAAAGCCGAACCCGCAACTTGATCTTGATCGGAGCCAGTTCTACGTCAATACGGAGACAATGGCATGGAAACAGACGCCGCGTCTGGCGGGTGTAAGTTCCTTCGGCATCGGCGGGACCAATGCGCACGTGATTCTGGCGGAAGCGCCATCCAGTGAGGCGGCAGGCCGGTCACGTCCATGGCAGGTGCTCACTTTGTCGGCACGCAGTGAATTTGCGCTGGAACGTCGCAGAGCAGATCTGGCAAATGCGCTGCGCGAAAGGCCGGACCTTCATCTGCCCGATGTCGCATTTACGCTCAATACCGGGCGCAGAGACTTTGTCTTCCGACAGTCTTTCGTCTGCGCTAACGCCGAAGACGCAATCGCAGCGCTTACCAGCTCAAAGGAAAAGCCGGTTCGTACCGTTGCACAGGAGCGTCCGGTGGTATTTCTTTTTCCGGGCCAGGGAAAAGCCTACGCCGATTTGGGAGCCGACCTCTATCGCGATGAGCCGCGTTTTCGAGAAGAAATGGATTCCTGTTGCAGCCGGCTCGTTCCACTGATTGGCGCCGACCTGCGTGATCTTATGTTCGGGCGCCAGGGAGAAATGGATGCCAGTATTTACAGGCCTCTTTTTTGGCAGACCGCGCTCTTTACGGTTGAGTATGCAATGGCGCAACTCTGGATGTCGTGGGGCATCAAGCCCGCAGCAATGATCGGCCACAGTTTGGGTGAATATGTAGCAGCCACACTCGCCGGAGTTCTCGAACGTGACGATGCTTTGCTGCTGGTGGCGGAGCGGGCCCGCCGAACTGAGGATCTGGAAGAAGGAGCCATGCTGGCCGTCCCTGCCCATGAAGATGAAATCTATCCTTATATAAAGGATGGAATCTCCCTGGCTGCGGTCAATGGGCCGGAACTCTGTATCCTTGCTGGTCCAACTGGCGAGATCGAAAGTCTTTACCAGCAAATTGCATTCCTGAATCCTATTCGGCTGGACGCTAGCCATGCCTTCCACTCACGTCTGGTTGAACCTCTCATGGAGCCGCTGACCAGGATTGCTTCGAGAATGAGATTGAGTCGTCCTCAAATTCCTTATATTTCGAACGTTACTGGCTCCTGGATGAGCGACCAGGATGCGACGGACTCCGGCTACTGGGCGCGCCACGTGCGAAGCACTGTCCGGTTTAACGACAGCCTGCAAGAAGCGCTGAAAAAACCGAACAGTGTTCTGCTGGAAGTGGGACCCGGCAAGGTGCTCAGTGAATTGGCCCGTAGAACCTATCCGGAGACTACCACTTTTGCTTCCATGCCCGGAGAGCCATGTGGACGAGCGCTCGCGCAGACTGTTGGCAGATTGTGGTGTGAAGGTGTTGCGATTAATTGGCTCAAGTATTACGAGACAGAAGATCGGCGACGCGTTCCCCTGCCCACATATCCTTTTGAACGCCAGCGTTATTGGGTCACCACACAAGAGGGATCTGAAGTCACTGCTTCAGCCGATCCGCTTGCAATGAAAGATTCTCCTGAGAAATGGCTCTACGCGACAAACTGGAAACGAACCAATCCGTTGTCCCGACCGGAATTTGGCAAAAACTCTTACGCGGGCAGTTGGCTGGTTTTTTCTGAAGCTGATGGCACCAGCGCGGAGCTTGTATCAAGGCTCCGGCAGCATGGCCAGACGGTACGTGTAGCGCGGCGAGGCACAGCCTTCCAACAGAATGGAGCGGACACTTTCACGCTGAATGCCGGTAATCCGGAAAATTATCAACGGCTGTTGCAATCGTTAGGAGAGGATTTTCCGCAACGAATCATTTATGCGTGGGATTTCCGCCACGATGCCGAAATTTCTATGGCCGCAGGTTTTGACAGTTTAATTTATCTCGCTCAGGCAGTGGCCTCGTCTGAGAAGGCTGTTACCGTGCGTCTGGCATTGATCAGTTCAGGATTACATCGTGTCCTGGATGAAGAACTGGGTCCTGATCGCGAAGCAGCTAAGCTCGGAATTGTTCATGTGCTGCCTAAAGAAGCGCCGGCCATCAAATGCCAAAGCATTGATCTAGACGAAAGACAGACGGATGTTAGCAGGCTGGCGGAACAATTGCTTGCGGAGTTAGCAAGCGAAACTCCAGACACGATTGTCGCTTATCGTCACGGGCATCGCTGGCTGCCAATTGTCGAGCAGACGCCATTGGTTTCCGGCGGCGGACATCAGTTCCAACACGGCGGAGTATATGTAATAACCCACGCGTTGCAGGAGATCGGCTTCGCGCTTGCAGAGCACCTGGTGCGCGAGTTCGAATGCAAGGTGATGCTGCTTGCCCGCTCGTTCTTCCCCCGTCCGCAGGAGTGGGACCAGTGGGTCCGAGAACAAGGGGATACCGATCCAATATCGCGCAGCATCGCGCGATTACGAAGTATTGGTGAATCGGTAACAATACTAAGTGTCGACGTCTCCGACTCCGAGCGGCTGAAACGAATCAAGACACAAATTGAACGCGAGGTGGACGCCGTACAGGGCGTGTTTCATCTCGACAAGGCGGCCCAAACAGGGCTCATTCTGGGAAAGAGCACGCCGCCATCGGACCCGCTGCGCAACGACCTCGCTGAATTAGCTGCGCTGGACCAAACGTTCAGCAATGAGTTGTTGGTGATTTTCTCCAGCAATCTGGCCGAGAGTGGCGGCATTGGACAAGTGGACCAGGCTGCTCACAATGCTGTGATCACGCACTTTGCTGAGCGGCGGGCTGCAACCGGAAGGCCCACGGTCGCTCTGGAGTTGGGCACCAGGGGGTGGACTGAGACGGCTGAGGAAAATCCTGATTCCGGTTCCTTTTTATCACAACAACTTGAGGAGAAAAGGCAGCGCTTCGGCATGACGCCCAATGAATGCATTGCTGCTTTACAGCGCGCTTTTTCGCTATCTCTGCCAGATGTAATCGTTTCCACTCGAGACTTCAATGCGCTGATGGAACAGCAGCACTTGTTCACGACCGATTTCTTTCAGCAGCAAATCGGGGACTCAACCGCAAGCAATGGCAATGGTGCGTCGCATGGCCGCCCGGATGTTTCGACTTCGTATACCGCCCCTAGGAGTGAGGTGGAAACGCTTCTGGTGGAGCTGTGGCAGGGCACCTTCCGTATTCAGGAAATCGGCGTTGCCGATAATTTTTTTGAACTTGGCGGGCACTCGCTTCTCGCCGTGCAATTGCTCAAGAACATGAACAAGACTTTTTCATCCAAAATCACACTCAAAGACCTGTTTGACGGCCCCACTATCGCGCAGCTTGCGGCAAAGATCTCAGGCACACCTGCCGATAGCGACGATGCCGCCGAATTGGAAGCCCTGCTGGCGGAAATCGAAGGGATGTCGGCAGATGACCTGCGGGCAGAGTTGGATGGAAGCAAAGAGGGAATCAACACCGAGTAGTTATGTCGAAATTGTCAGAGCGTATCCAGAACCTCACTCCGGAGCAGCAGGAATTGTTGCGCCGGCGCATGCAGCGTGAAGCCAGCCAGCAATTGCAGGCTGCGCCACCTTCAGCGGTCGTCGCTGTTGCTGACGCTGCACCCATGCCGGTTCGTCCTGGGTTACGGCAGAAAGTGGACTTCAGCATCTTCTTCTTTTCCGCTGATGGCAACGCCGAAGAGAACCAACGGTACCGCTTGTTGCTTGAAAGCGCGCGCTTTGCTGATGCTAACGGGTTCGCTGCCATATGGACACCGGAGAGGCATTTCCAGACTTTTGGCGGACTTTATCCAAACCCGTCTGTACTAAGCGCCGCGTTGGCGATGATTACGCAACATGTGCAGATTCGCGCCGGCAGCCTCGTTCTCCCGCTGCATAGCCCGGTGCGTGTCGCGGAGGATTGGGCGCTGGTTGACAATCTCTCTCACGGACGCGTCGGCATATCGTTTGCCACAGGATGGCATGAACACGATTACGTGATTGCTCCCGCGAATTTTGAAGACCGCCGCGAACTTATGTTCCAGAACATCTTGCTGGTGCGGCGGTTGTGGTCTGGCGAAGATGTGGAAATCGCTGGTGTCGGCGGAAAAAAAGTTGCCGTCAGGACTCTGCCTCGGCCTGTCCAGAAAGAGTTGCCGTTTTGGGTAACGGTAGCTTCCACGCGGACATGGCAGCGCGCGGGAGAAGTGGGCGCAAACGTTCTCACTGCATTCTCCACATCACTGGAGGAGTTGCGGCAGAATATCGCCGGTTATCGCAAAGCCCGCATGGAAAATGGCCACGATCCTCGAACTGGAATCGTTTCTTTGATGTTGCACACCTACGTGGGAACAGACCTGGATCGAGTCCGGGAGATCGTGAGAGACCCACTGAAAGCTTATTTGCAGACTTATATCAATCAGTTCCGGCCAATGGCAGGGGAAAGTGTCGTTGACCCTTCTTCACCGGAGATGCAAAGCCTCATAGATGCCGTTTTCGAACATTATTTTGAACAGAGCTCTCTGCTGGGCACGCCTGATAAATGTGCTGCCGTCATTGAAAAGGTGGCTGCTGCGGGCGTGAACGATCTGGCTTGCCTGCTGGACTTTGGGCTCGATCATGAGACCACCATGGAAGGGCTGCGGCAGCTCGCGGAGCTTCGCAGACGCATGCAGCCGCAGATCGCAGCAATGAGACAGGGAGAGTAGTTCATGAGTGTCAAGGATACAGGGCATCTGCAGGCACTGGAAAATACCGGCAAAAAGACACTGGCAGAAAGGATTGCCGGTTTGTCGCCCGAGCAGCGGGCCGTGTATGAACGCAAGCGCCGTGAACTGCAGAAAAAGTCGGCTAGTCCGCGCATCCCCCGCCTGGAAGGGAGCGGACCATGGCCGGCGTCAACAGACCAGACAGCGCTGTGGTTCATCCAACAGTTGGAGCCCACTACATCGGCGTATAACATCGGCAATGGTTTTCGCGTAAAAGGAAATCTTGATGTAGCGCTTTTTGAAAAATGCCTGAACGTGGTCGCACAACGTCACCAGATACTGCGCACAATTTTCAAAACTATTGACGGCAAGCCATTCCAGTTTGTTACGGACATGAAGCTTTCCGCTCCGGTAATTGACGTGCGAAGCGAGCCTGATCCTGAAGCCGCCGCGCACGAGGTAGTCACGCGCCTGATCCGGGAACCATTTGATCTGGAGAAGGGGCCACTCGCCCGCGTTCCGCTGGTGCGGATTGCCGACGATGACTATGTAATGGTCGGAGTGCTTCACCACATCGTTACCGACTGGTGGTCCTATTACGTCTTTTATAGCGAGCTGATGGGCCTGTATCACGCTTTTTCCCATGGACTGCCAAATCCGCTGAGCGACTTACCGATCCAATATGCTGACTGGGCGGCGTGGCGAGACCAATGGGAACAAACGGAAGATTTCCGCACGAAAGAAAACTATTGGCTGACCAATCTGCACGGAGTACCGCATGTTTTGGAGGTTCCTGCGGACCGGTCTCGTCCGTCGGTGCAATCTCACAGTGGCGCGCGCTCGCCCTTCGACGTGCCTCACGATATTCTGCGCCACTTGCGCGCCATGAATCGCAAGGCAGGCACTTCTTCCTTCATGACTCTGCTTGCCGCCTTGAATGTTTTTCTTTGGCGCTATACCGGTCAGGAAGATTTTGTCGTGGGCACTCCTGTCTCTGCTGACCGTGATTCGGAAGAGACCGTTAACCTCATCGGCTACATGCTGAACACGCTGGTGCTGCGGGCTGATCTTTCCGGCAATCCCAGTTTTCTTGACGTGCTGGAACGGGTTCGCAATATCTGTCTTGGCGCATTCGCCAACAAGGAGTATCCATTCCGGCATCTGGTGGACCGGTTAAAAGTGGAGCGTGATATGAGTCGCATGCCGCTCTACCAGGTGGAGTACCTGTATATCAGCACGGAAAGTCCAATGCAGCAAAACCCGGGACTGCCGGAAGGGAAGATTGCGCTGCCCGGATTTGAATTCACCGTATTCGGTATAGACCGTAAAACTTCTCCCGTGGATTTGCAGATAACTTTCGGTGAGTCGGCGGACCAGCTCAGCCTCATGTTCGAATACAACACCGACATTTTTGAGGCAGCTACCATCGATCGGCTCGCGAACCATCTCATCTCTCTGCTGGGCACAGCGCTCAGGGAACCCGAACGGCCAATCGCCACGCTCTCACTCCTCAATCCAGAAGAACGCCGACATGTCATTGAAGATCTGAATCCCAAAGCTGGTCCAAAGAATAAGACGGACATCACGGAGTTGTTTGAAGCGCAGGCTGCTCGCACGCCCAGTGCCCTGGCGTTGACATTCGATGAGAAATCGCTCACGTTCGCGGAACTAAACCAGCGTGCCAACCGACTTGCGCGTTATCTCCTCGCCCAAGGAGTCGGGCCAGAAACTCTGGTCGCGATCTGCATGGACCGCAGCGCGGAGATGCTTACCGCGATGCTGGCCATCCTAAAAGCTGGTGGTGCATATCTGCCGCTCGATCCGTCATTTCCGCAAGAGCGGATTGCTTACATGCTGGCCGATGCCGCTCCGCTGGCCGTGATCACTACTCAGTCATTAACAGCGCATCTGCCGCAAACACTGAAACAGATTCATCTTGATGCACCCGACATCGCCTTTGAGGTGCAACAGCAGGCAGAGTCGAATATCCGTCAGGCTGATCGCAATCAACCGTTGTCGCCGGCGCACCCTGCTTACGTTATTTATACTTCGGGTTCAACCGGCAGGCCCAAAGGAGTCGTGGTTCCGCGCGGTGCCCTCTCAACGTTCTTTGACAGCATTAGCGAGCAAATACGTTTCGGTCCTGGCCAGACCCATCTTGCAATTACCACGATCGGCTTTGATATTTCCATCCTGGAACTGTTCCTCCCACTTTGCCGCGGCGCGTGCGTGGTACTCGTTTCCAGGGATGAAGCTCGCGAAGCCACGCGGTTGTGCCGGTTGATTGCTTCGTCAGGCGCGGATTCGATGCAAGCCACACCCAGCCACTGGGAGATGGTTTTGCGAGAAGATCCAACATGCTTGCGCGATTTGCGCATTCTCAGCGGCGGAGAAGCACTGCCACGCCGACTTGCGCACGAGCTTCTGCGCGCCACCAGCCGCCAGGTTTACAACCTTTATGGACCCACTGAAGCCACCATCTGGTCCAACGTGCATCAGCTTGCTGAAGCAAATGTCTCCAACGACGTCCCAGCTATAGTCACGATAGGTAAACCTCTTTCCGGCTACCGTCTGTACGTGCTGGACCACTGCCTGGAACCGCGTCCGGCAGGAGTGGTAGGCGATCTCTACATCGCAGGCGAAGCCCTTGCGCGCGGTTACCTGAAGCGTCCGGGTCTTACGGCGGAACGCTTTGTTGCTGATCCATTTTCTGGAGCGGTAGCGCTCATGTATCACACAGGCGATCTGGCGCGTTGGTGTGAGGATGGCACGCTTGAATTTCTTGGCCGGGGTGATCAGCAGATCAAACTTCGCGGATTTCGTATTGAGTTGGGTGAGATTGAAGCCGCTCTAACGTCCCAGCCGGGAATCGCTCATGCTGCGGTAATTGTGCGCGAGGACGGAACTGCTGGCAAAGAACTGGTCGCTTATTTCGTCCCTTCTGGGGAACAACTGCCCGATTTATCAACCTTGCGCCGTGATTTAGGCGCACACCTGCCAGATTACATGGTGCCTTCAGCATTCGTTTCCCTGCCGGCGTTGCCGCTCACGCCTAATGGCAAACTGGACCGTCGCGCTCTGCCTGCTCCCGAGCGCCAGAAGGAGAGTTATCGCGCACCGCGTACACCGGAGGAAGAGATGCTGTGCGGCATTTTTGCCGATGTGCTCTCGCTGGACCGCGTTGGCGTGGACGATAACTTCTTTGCTCTAGGAGGGCATTCACTTACGGCGACAAGGCTGGTCAGCCAGATTCGCGCCAGGATGGAAATCAACGTTCCCCTGAAGTTGCTCTTTGAAGCCCCAAGCGTAGCTCAGCTTGCTCCTCATCTGCGCGGCGCACACAAGACAAGCGTTCCACTGGTGCGCCAGGACAGGCCTGAGCGGCTTCCCCTTTCTAATTCTCAGCAACGTCTCTGGTTTATCGATCAGCTCGAAGGCTCCAGCGCGCAATACAACCTACCGGAAGCGTTGCGGCTTCGTGGTGCGTTGGATGTTCCGGCATTGCAGAAGTCGATCCAAACCATTGTCCAGAGACACGACACTCTCCGTACTTATTTCACTTACACAGATGTCTCTCCATTTCAGGTCATTGAACCAGAGTTAAAGGTCGATCTGCCAATCGAAGACATCAGCGCCTTACCAGAGAGTGAGCAGCGCACCCTGGTACTTGCAGCTCTGAACCAGGAATTTGAGCGGCCATTCGATTTGTCGCGAGGCCCGCTCTTCCGGATGCGGCTGTTCAAGCTGGCACAGAGTGATTACATCTTTCTGCGCACATTGCACCACATCATCTCCGATGGCTGGTCGCAAGCCGTTTTCAACAAAGAGTTCATGCAGCTTTATAAGGCCTTCCACGAGGGAAAGGCAAATCCGTTGCAGCCGCTCGCCGTGCAGTATGCAGACTATGCCATCTGGCAGCGGCGCTGGCTGACGGAAGAAAAAGTAGCGAGCGATCTTCAATACTGGAAAAAGCAACTTGCCGGCATTCCTGAACAATTGGAGCTTCCCAAAGATCGGCCGCGCCAGGCTCGCCGCACGTATGGAGCGGACGTTTGCAGCATTAGGGTGCCGGCCGAAACTCTTGCGGCATTGAAAGGGGTGGGTCACGCCTACGACGCCACGCTCTACATGACGCTGCTATCCACTTTTGCGCTGCTGCTCCAGCGTTACAGCGGGCAGGATGACATTGTGGTTGGTTCGCCGATTGCCAACCGTCAGGATTCACAACTCGAACAACTGATCGGTTTTTTTGTGAACTCGCTCATCATGCGTGTGCGCGTAAACGCTGGACAGGGCTTTCCGGAACTGCTGGCCGCGGTGCGTGGCACGGCGCTTGAGGCGTACCAGCATCAGGACCTTCCTTTTGAGCGGCTGGTGGAGGAGCTCTCTCCTGAAAGGCGCTTGAATGCCGCACCCATTTTCCAGGTGGTATTCGCGCTGCAAAACGCGCCGATGGCAACAGAAGAGCTCAGGGAGTTGCAGGTGGAAGCTGTTGCCGCGGATGAGCCACGAGTACGCATTGATCTTGAAGTGCATGCGGTGGAACACAACGGAATACTTGATTTCCACTGGCTGTACAGCCGCGATCTGTTCGACCGGTGGCGCATGGAACAAATGGCTGTTCATTATCTGCGCTTGCTTGAAGCTGTGGCCATCAATCCACAGCAACAAGTTGCGGAGTTTGATTTGCTGAGCAGCAGCGAGCTCTCAAAAGTCATTGAGGAGTGGAACCAGACCAGCCGCGAGATTCCCGATGCTACTCTTACTGACCTGTTTGAAAGCCAAGTCGAGAAGACCCCCGAAGCCACGGCTGTCATCTTTGGTGATGAGCCGCTCAGCTATTGCGAACTCAACGCACGTGCCAACCGGCTTGCGCGCGTGCTCATCAGCTTTGGTATTGGACCGGAAAACTTCGTCGGTTTAGCGGTGCCCCGTTCCGCGGAGATGTTGGTTGCTCTCGTTGCAGTGCTGAAGACAGGTGCGGCTTATCTTCCGCTCGATCCCGCATACCCGGCAGAGCGGCTGCAAGTCATGCTCAATGATGCCCGTCCGGCATGCACAATTACCACCTCGGAACTAGCATCGAAATTCACTGATGTTGGCCGTCTTTTCGTGCTTGACGATGCCGCATTTACCAAAGTCTCAATCGAACAATCCGATCGCAACCCAACGGACAATGAACGCATCAGCCCCTTGCGTCCCACGAATCCTGCTTACGTGATTTACACGTCCGGATCTACGGGGACTCCTAAGGGAGTGGTTGTAACCCATGCGGGTTTGCCATCCATCGCGCAAACGCGGCTTGAGCGTCTGGCGCTTGCGCCGGTATCACGGGTGCTGCAATTTTCGTCACTGAGCTTTGACGTTTCCGTGGTTGAAATCATCATGGCATTCACCACTGGCGCTGCGCTTGTGGTTCCCCGCGACGATCAGCGAAGTGGTACGCCGTTACGGGAATTACTAGTCCGGCATGGAGTGACTCATGCATCGCTTCCTCCGGTGGTACTACCCACTCTGGAGCGAGAAGATGATCTGCCGCTCACGCATCTTGTGGTGGGCAGTGAAGCCTTATCCACCGAGCTAGTGGAAAAGTGGTCGCGCGGACGGACTCTCATCCACGCTTATGGCCCAACGGAAACCAGTATTGTCTCAACTATGAGCGCGCCGCTTTCCGGCCGCCAGGTCCCTCCCATCGGCAAGCCGATTATGAATACCCGCGTGTATGTGCTGGATGCGCGTCTGCGTCCGGTTGCCATCGGCGTGCCCGGCGAACTTTACATAGCAGGTGCGGGACTGGCGCGTGGTTATCTCAATCGCGCGGGCGTCACTGCGGATCGCTTTCTTGCCGATCCCTATGGGACGGCAGGCGCCAGAATGTATCGCACGGGCGACCTTGTGCGCTGGCGAGTAAATGGCGATCTGGAATTCATTGGCCGCACTGACCAGCAAGTAAAGATCCGCGGTTTCCGAGTGGAACTGGGAGAAATTGAATCCGCCTTGTTGAAGCACCCAAGAGTCCGCGAAGCTGTGGTGATTGCGCGCGAAGACAATGCGAGACAAAAACAGCTGATCGGCTATGTTATTCCACGCCCGCCTGGCGACCGCCAGATGCAGGCTGAAACCGAGCAGATAAGTCACTGGCAGCAACTATACGACTCTTATCGCAAGGAAGGGGCTGTTACTAACGGCGCCGCAAAGTTTGCCGGCTGGAACAGCAGTTATACCGGCGCTCCTCTTCCTCCGCAGGAAATGCAGATATGGGTGGATGAAACCGTGGCGCGTCTGATGAAATTGCGTCCGCGCCGCGTACTGGAGATCGGTTGCGGAACAGGATTGCTGCTCACGCAAGTTGCGCCACATTGTGAGAGCTACACCGGATTGGATTTCTCGGCGGCCGCGCTCGCGCAGCTTAGTAAGGTAGTTGAACAACGCGAAGATCTCCGGCACGTCACACTGAGACAGGGTCTCGCACACGAGCTGGATTCCATAGCTGATGAGTGTGTTGACCTGGTGGTTATCAACTCGGTTGTCCAGTATTTTCCCAGCATGGACTATCTCTTGGAAGTGCTAAAGCAGGCGATACGAATCACCGCGTTTGGCGGGCACATCTTTATTGGTGATGTGCGCAGCCTTCCGTTGCTGCGCGCGTATCACGCATCGGTTCAGCTCTACAAAGCCTCTCCGGAAATGCCGCTGGAAGAATTGCGGCAGAGAATCAGCAAAGCGCAGCAGTCGGAGGAAGAACTGGTACTCGACCCCGTTCTTTTCCATGAGATAGCCGATCGCTGGCAAAGAGTTGGGCGCGTTTCAGCTGCTCCTAAAATCGGCGATTACGATAACGAACTGAGTAGGTTCCGTTATGACGTAACACTGAACATCGGGAACAAAGAGAGTGTAGAAGATCCTGACCGCTGGCTGGCCTGGGACCACGAAGGACGCTGGCAGCGGGAACTCCACAACATATTGAACGAGAACCCGGCAAGTTCCGTAGGCGTGAAAGGAACACGGGATGGCCGCGTTGCCTCGGCTGTCGCGGCATTGCAACTGATCGAGAATCAGGATGCAAACGGCACGGCTGGAGAGGTCATTGCTGCTTCCGCTGCGACACGCGGTGAAGACCCCAATCTGCTGTTGCGGCTGGCTTCCGGGATGGGCGTGGAGGTGCAGTGGCGAGCTTTTTCTTCGAGCGGAACTTGCGAAGCTATTTTTAATCCGCGTTGGCGAGAGAAGAAGGCAGAGAAAGATCTGCCCACAATCTATTACAGGAAATATGGAAATGATCCCGCCGTGGCGGCGGAAGATGCAAAGCTGCCACTGGAATTGCAGGACCATGTGCGTCGCTCTTTGCCGGATTACATGGTTCCTTCAGCCCTTGTGCTGATTGGGGCATGGCCTCTGACTCCCAGTGGCAAGATTGATCGGCGCGCTCTGCCGGCGCCGGACCGGCGCAGCGAGAGCTACGTTCCTCCGCGCACACCGCAGGAAGAGATTCTGTGTTCGATATTTGCTGAAGTGTTGTCGCTGGAGCGCGTAAGCGCTGAGGATGATTTTTTCGCACTGGGCGGCCATTCTCTCTTGGCGACAAGGCTGGTGAGTCAGGTTCGAACGAGTTTTGGAGTTGAACTCCCGTTGCGTACGTTGTTTGAAGCGCCAACGATTCGCTTATTGGCTGAGCATGTCAGCAAAGCCGATAAGGTGCACGCTCCGTTGGTTCGGCAGCCAAGGCCGGAGCGCATCCCCCTCTCCTATGCGCAGCGGCGCCTCTGGTTTATTGACCAGCTTGAGGGAAGCAGCGCGGAATACAACATGCCGCAGGCGCTCCGGCTCCGCGGCCAGCTTAATCTTCAGGCCCTGCAACGCGCCATTGATACGATTGTTGAGCGCCATGAAAGCCTGCGCACACACTTTGCCCAGATTGAAGGCGAACCGGTCCAGATTATTGAGCCACCGCGCCCGTTTGAAATTTCGTTCGAAGATTTGAGCAGCTTGCCTGAGGAAGAGCAACGCGATCGTGTGCTTGAGATTATGCGCAGGGAATGGGAAGAGCCGTTCAATCTTGCAATCGGTCCGGTGCTGCGCATGAAGCTGATCAAAGTGAGCGAGTGCGACCACGTCCTGCTGCGTAATTTCCACCACATTGTGTCTGACGGGTGGTCGCAAAGCGTATTCAATCGTGAGTTCATGTTGCTGTATGAATCGTTTCAGCAAGGCCGCGAAAACCCATTGCGGCCGCTGGCCATTCAATACGCCGATTTTGCCTTGTGGCAGCGGAAGTGGCTGGATGAAGAAGCCCTGGCGCGCGACGTAGATCACTGGAAGAAGCAACTGCAAGGCATCCCGGAGCAGCTTGAATTGCCAAGAGATCGTCCGCGGCAGGCAATGCAAACTTATAAGGCGGACTATTGCAGCGCCACGCTTGCCGGCCAGCAGGTGAATGCGCTAAAGCAGTTCAGCCAGGCGAGCCAGGCCACTCTATACATGACTTTGCTGTCGGCTTTTGCCGTGCTGCTCAATCGGTATAGCGGACAGGATGACATCGTTGTCGGTTCGCCGATTGCCAATCGCCGTGAAGCGCAGTTGGAGGATCTGGTCGGCTTCTTTGTAAATTCTCTGGTCATGCGTGTACGGCTGAACCCGCAGCAGAGTTTCCAGGAGCTGCTGGCTGAAGTGCGAAAAACTGCGCTGGAAGCGTACCAGCATCAGGACGTCCCTTTTGAGCGCCTGGTTGAAGTGCTCTCGCCAGAGCGCAGCCTGAACAAGACTCCCATCTTTCAAGTCGTCTTTGCATTGCAGAACGCGCCCATGGGAAGCCAGCAACTATCTGGATTAGAAGTGGAACGAATTGCCGGCGACGAGCTGCTGGTTCGATTCGATCTGGAGTTGCACGTCTTTGAATTTGAAAATGAAATTGGTTTTTACTGGCTCTATAACAAAGGGCTGTTTGATAACGCGCGGATGGAGCAAATGGCGCGGCATTACGTAAAGCTGCTGGATGAAATTGTGGTTGCGTCCGGAGCGCCTCTCCATGCGCTGGACATGCTCACCACCGACGAGCGGCGGCTGTTGCTGCGCGACCTGAATGCCACGGAGCAATTGGTGAGAGACGCGTCACTATTGAGCACATTTGAGCGGCAGGTCTCCGTCATTCCCCAAGCTGCGGCGGTGGTACGTGGTGAAACAATTCTTTCTTATCGCGGGTTGAACGAACAGGCTAATCAGTTGGCTCACTATCTGATTGGTGAAGGAATCGGGCCTGAAGACACGGTGGCGATTCTGCTGGAGCCTTCCCCGGAGATGATCGTCGCGCTTCTTGGTGTGTTGAAATCCGGGGCCTCATATCTGCCTCTCGACGCTGAGATACCTCGCGGCAGACTTGAATACATGCTGTCTGATGCTCACCCTATGCTGGTGCTTAGCCAAGAATCATTGCGCACGAGGGTGCCAGCAACCGCTAAGCTGCTGATGCTGGACGCGCCTGAAGCGATCATGCATCTGCGAAAGCTGGCCAGCCACAATCCCGTGGATGCAGACCGCGTTGTCCCGTTGTCTTGCGATCATCCTGCTTACGTTATCTATACGTCAGGTTCCACTGGAATGCCAAAGGGCGTGGTGGTGACGCATGAGGGTCTAAACAATTATCTGCAATGGAGCGCTCGAAAATATAACGCATCGCAGGGAAGCGGTGCGCCCGCACACAGCTCAATCAGCTTTGATCTCACTGTTACCAGCATCTTTCCCCAGTTGCTGATGGGGCGTCCTGTGATCTTTGCGCGGGGCCTGCACGATATGGAGAATCTGGCTGAAAGTTTACAAAGCAGCAAAGATCTCACGTTGGTAAAGCTTACCCCCGCTCACATGGAGATGCTTAACAACAGCCTGACTGCTGAACAGATGAAGCAAAGTGCTCGCTCGCTCGTGATTGGGGGCGAGGCGTTGAATTATGAGGGCCTCACTCTTTGGCGCATCAACGCTCCAGAGACCACGCTCATTAATGAATACGGCCCCACCGAAGCAACAGTCGGTTGCTGTATTTATCAGGTAGGAGCTGATGATCCATTTACCGGCACGGTGCCCATCGGCGTTCCAATCGCGAATACCCAACTGCATGTGCTGGACGCATTTCTGCAGCCTGTGCCTTTCGGCGTTACGGGGGAACTTTACATAGCCGGCACAGGCTTGGCGCGTGGATACTTGCGGAGACCAGCGCTTACGGCGGAACGTTTTGTTGTAAATCCATTCGGTGATCCCGGCACCAGGATGTACCGCACGGGTGATCTTGCGCGCAGACGCGCAGACGGCCTGCTGGAATATGTTGGGCGTGCTGACCACCAGGTGAAAATTCGCGGTTATCGAATCGAACCTGCCGAGATCGAGGCGGCGTTAAAACAACATCAGCGGGTGGCGGATGCGCTGGTTGTAGTAAACGGGGAACACGAGAACAAGCAGTTGCTGGGCTATGTGATCCCGCGGGTCATAGATTCCGTTGAAGCGCACTCGAACCAGGTGGAACATTGGCGAGAGTTGTATGAAGCCACTTACGCTGAGAACGCTTCGTCTACCGGCGACTTTAACCTTGCCGGCTGGAACAGCAGCTATACCGGCGAACCCATTCCGGCGGAAGAAATGCGCTTGTGGGTGGAGGAGACTGTTGCCAGCATCCAGGAATTACAGCCGAGGCGAGTGTTGGAAATTGGCTGCGGTTCAGGCCTGTTGCTAACCCGCATTGCACCCGACTGCGAGAGTTACATCGGCCTTGATTTTTCTGCCTCGGTGATCGAGCAGCTAAAAGGATATGTACGCCAGCGGCCGAATCTCTTTCGAGTCGAGTTGCGCCAGGGATTGGCCCACGAACTTGAATTCCTGCAAGATGGCAGTGTTGACACGGTCATCCTGAACTCAGTAGTTCAGTATTTCCCTAGCGTAACTTACTTCCTCAAGGTGCTTGCACAGGCGGTACGTGTCACGCGTGAAGGTGGGCGAATCTTTCTGGGCGATGTCCGCAACCTTGCGCTGCTGGATGCATTTGCCACATCAGTGCAACTGCACAAAGCCCCCAGCTCCATGACGTCGGAGAGGCTGCGCCAATTGGTGATTCAGTCAACGCAGAAGGAAGAAGAAATGCTTCTGGATGCGGCAGTCTTTCAGGAGTTGGCACAACGCTGGCCCAGAATTGGCCGTGCGACCGTCGTATTGAAAACCGGCGATTATGACAATGAGCTTAGCCGTTACCGCTATGACGTGACGGTTAGCATCGGCGAAAAATATCAGCTAGCGCAACCGGACGAGTGGCTCGAATGGGACAAGAGTGGCGCGTGGCAGCAGAAACTGCGTGAGCGCTTTGCCGATAGCGGCAAAAGTTCAATTGGGGTTCGTGGAATCCCTGACGCTCGGGTATCAGGCTCGGTTGCAGCGTTGCGAATGCTGTCGGGTAACGAGGGCAGCTCTAATGTCGGCCAGATTCAGGTGGCCGCGGAAGCAGCGGCAGGCGAACATCCGAATACACTTGTGCAGCTAGCACGTGAACTGGGAGCTGAACTGGAATGGCAGGGATTTGGCAGTCACGGAGTCTATGACGCGATTTTTAATCCGTGCTGGGTTCCGTACGAAAAGCTCGAGGAAGCTGCCCCTGAATATTACCGTCGCTTCGCCAATTCGCCCGCGCAGGCAGCTGGCCATCTAGAATTGGCTGCTGAGCTCAAAGAACATCTGCGGCAAATCCTTCCGGGATACATGATTCCAGCAAGCATCATCGCGATCCGTTCATGGCCATTGACTGCAAATGGCAAAGTAGATCGCAAAGCATTGCCCACACCGGCGCAGGAGCTGCATGAAAGCTATCGCGAGCCGCGCACGCCTGATGAAAACTTGTTGTGCCAGATGTTCGGGGAAGTTCTTGGGGTGCGTCGCGTAGGGATTGAGGACAACTTCTTTGCGCTTGGCGGACATTCACTGCTCGCGACGCGGCTCGTCAGCCAGATACGCACTGCATTCGGAGTAGAGCTGCGTATCCGCACGCTGTTTGAGGCGCCTACGGTAGCCCAGCTTGCGCCTCGGCTCAACGCGCAGAGTTCTCCGGAGAGCGCATTTGAGCAGCTCTTGCCGCTGAGGTCCCAGGGGAGTTTGCCGCCGCTGTTCTGCGCGCATCCTGCTGGCGGGCTTAGCTGGAACTATGCTGGGTTGATGCGGGAGCTTGAAACGCAACGACCGATCTATGGTCTTCAGGCTCCGGGAGTTGCTCATGATGTTCCTTATGCAGCCAGTATCGATGAAATGGCAGAAGACTACGTAAATGCGATTCGGCAAGTCCAGCCGCATGGACCATACCACCTGCTGGGATGGTCATTCGGCGGCGTAGTGGCGTATGCCATGGCGTGCCGTTTGCAGCAGATGGGAGAGCGGGTGGCGTTGCTCGGCATCATGGATAGTTATCCATCGACAGATGAGCGGCAATCATCTCCTATGACGGAAGAGAAGTTAATGAAAGAGATGGTGCCCATGCTGGGTCTTGATTTAGGTGACATGGGCGACGAGCCGCTGAATTTCACCGCTGTCTATCTGGCGGCCAAGCGTGCAGGGCAGATCCCAGCCGACTTTGACGAAAGAATCGCGCGGCGCAACATGGAGATGCTTCTCCACAACTCAATTTTGGAACAGAAATTCAGGGCCAGCCAATACGACGGTGACATCCTGTTCTTCTTTGCGGACGTTAAGGAAGGCGAACATCGCTTGCCCAGCGCCTGGCAACGCTACATCAGCGGCAAAGTGGAAGTCCACACGGTCCATTGCAAGCACTATGAGATGACAGAGCCGGCGCCGCTGAAAACGATTGGAAAAATCCTGAATCAGAAGCTCAGGGAGACTACAGCTCGGACGCAGACTTTACATGAAGACGAGAAAATACATTGAGTGAAAGGCGAATTGCATGACAAATCCATTTGAAAACGAGAACGGTGAGTTCATGGTCTTGGTGAACCATGAGGGGCAGTATTCTTTGTGGCCCACCTTCAAGGAGATTCCGGCGGGCTGGTCCGCCGTGGGTCCCAGAGGAAAAAAGAAAGAGTGTCTGGATTGGGTAGAGGCCAATTGGACTGACATGCGCCCCAAAAGCCTGATCGAGGCAATGAGCAAGAAATCGTAAGGGTGCGATGAAGAAATCACAATCGGTGTGGTTTGAAAATCTTGCGCAGGGAAGAGACGGCGCGCTCCGGCTGTTCTGCTTTCCTTATGCTGGCGGGAGTACGCAGGTGTTCCGTGGATGGCAACGCCACTTCGCGCCACAAGCAGCTCTGTCTCTGGCGCATTTACCAGGCAGAGCGGCCCGTGTCGGCGAGCCTCCGTTCAAACAATACAAGCCGCTGGTAAATGCCCTCGCTGATGCCATTATTCCTGAGCTATTCCTGAGCTCCCGCCTGCGTTGGCGCTCTGGGGGGACATCATGGGGGCTGATTAGCTTTGAACAGGCACGCGAACTTTGCCGACGGTCGAAAAGGAAGCGCAAGCAGAGCAGGTTGGCCAGTGATCATTTTTTATATTCACACTTCCACCGATCTCCTGCATGCCGCCTTCGGCGGGACGTGCTCGATCTTCGGCTTGAGAGTCTTGCTGGTTACCAGGCGCGGACGTAATTGATTTCCTGATCAGTGGCCACGGGCACTGGACACGGGCCAGGGCATAGAGATTTCTATATGGAGCCGTTGAAGGCTTGCGCTGAAACAAGTCGGGTTACGTTCGGCCAGGTGCTGAGAAAACGGTCTTTCTTTGCTCTTTGGCTGGCCCGTTTTATCAGCAGCGTGGGGGACTGGCTCGCCTTGCTGCCGTTGTTTAGTCTTATCGCCTTTCAGCGTCACGGCAGCGCATCTGAAACGTCAATGGTGATGGTTTCTTTTTCCGTGCCGGTAATTCTTCTGGGGCCGGTGGCAGGAGTTTTCGTTGATCGCTCAAATCTAAAGCGAACGCTGATCATTTGCGATCTGATCTGTGCGGTGCTTGCGGCGCTGCTTGCTTTCTCAGGGCATTTGTATCAAATGTATCTGCTGATGGCGGGACTTAGTGCTGCGTCTTGCTTTTTCGTTCCGGGGCAAACCGCAGCATTACCCTTGATCGTCCCTGAGAACGAGTTGATTGTTGCCAATTCAATCAACGTGCAAACGCTGCAGCTCAACCAGATATTTGCGCCTGCGGTTGTTGGATTTGCAGTGGCGTGGCTCGGGGAAAAGAATTGTTTTTATTTGGACTCTGCATCATTCATTATTTCGGCCCTGCTGGTTTCCACCATTCGCATTGAACGCCAGACAGTCCGCGATGTTTCCGCGCGCACTACTATTTGGGCGGACTTTAAGGCAGGCCTCAAGTTTATTACCGGGCACCCAGTAGCTCGCGTATTGGTACTCACAATCGCCATTGCCAACGGCGCAGTCGCGATCTTCGAGGCTTTGTTTGCGGTATATGTCAGAGATCTTCTGGGGGGCGGCTCAAGAATGTTCGGGAGCGTGACTTCGGCGCTGGGAGTCGGCACTATCCTGGGGGCGCTGCTTGTAGGCAGGTTCGCCCAGAGACAGGCTCGGCCCCGAATCATCAATGCAGGGTTTTTGGTCCAGGCTATTTCGGTTTTCGTCCTTGGTGTTTGGGCAATGCCACTCACAACCTTGGCCGCCAGTGTTGGCTTGGGTGCGGGCGCAGCGCTCGTCTTTTTGAGCGCGCAGACATTCGCCCTGGAAGAAGTCCCGCCAGAGATGTTGGGGCGGGTTACGAGCACAGCTACGTCCGTTTTTGCCGTGGTGCAACTCGGTGCATTCGCCAGTAGTGGGTTTTTGGCAACATGGCTAGGACTGCGAAACCTTTGTTATGCCGCAGTCCTGGTCGTGATTCTGACTGCAATCGTTGCTCATGTCTGGATTCGGAAAGGACAAAGTTCCCAAGCCGAGAACGAGAGCATTTTGGAAGAAAGTTTTCATCTGTAGCCGGATCCGCGAAAAATACTTCTCTTTGAGGATAGCGAACATGCAAAGAGTTTCCTGGCTGGACACACTTCTGCGCGATGTCCTTTACGCGCTTCGGCAGTTCGTGCGCAATCCTCTGTTCACTATTGTCGCGACGGGCTCTCTAGCCATAGGAATAGGCGCCAACACGGCGATCTTCAGCGTTATGGATGCAGCTCTGCTGAAATCGTTGCCGGTAGCTAATCCGCAGGAGCTAGTAATGTTTACCGATCCCAATGCGTCGGGGGTCTCTACCGGGTTGAATACCGGCGAACGACATCTCATGACATTTGCTGAGTTTGTCCAACTGCGCGACCATGTGACAACTCTCTCCGGGATGTTCGCAACGGAAGCGGACCTCAATCGATGGCACGTACGCATTGCCGGCGGACCAACGGAAGAGGCGCGAGCACGCCTGGTTTCTGAAGAATATTTTTCGGTCCTGGGCGTGCAACCCGCTATCGGAAGATTTTTCGTATCTGGTGACGCAAAAGGTCCCGGACAGGATCCTTATGCCGTGCTCAGCTACGATTACTGGCAAAGGCGGTTTGGCGGCAAACAGTCGGTGCTGGGCACTACGGTTCAGACAGGCAATGCCAGTTTGACGGTAATCGCTGTTGCCAGACCTGGGTTCCGCGGCGAAGCTGTGGGAGAGGGTACCGATTTCTGGATACCTATGATGATGCAGCCTGTGGTGATTCCGGGTCGAGATTGGTTGAATGAAAACCTGTCTCAAAGCCTGGAAAAAGTCATGTGGTTGCACACATTCGGCCGCCTCAAGCCCGGTGTTAGTCCCAGCCAGGCGCAGACTGAAATAAATGTTCTGTTCCGGCAGATAATCGAAAGCAGCTACCCAACTTCTCTTTCTCCTGAATTGAGAAGACAGGCACTGGACCAAAGGCTGGTGCTGCATGGAGCGCGCACAGGCGTGTTGGCAAACAGAAGCGATTTTTCACAGCAATTGTTCCTATTGCTGGGAGCGGCAATCGTGGTGCTGGCAATCGCATGCATTAATGTAGCCAATCTGCTGCTTGCACGCGGATCTAACAGAAGCAGGGAAGTGGCGCTCCGTCTCTCTATTGGCGCCAACCGCGCTCGCATCATTCGGCAATTCCTGACTGAGAGTCTTGTGCTCTCCCTTTTGGGAGGGTTGCTTGCTCTGCTGCTGGCCTGGGGCGCGTCGCGGCTTCTGACCATGTTTTTGGCCAGCGCGCGGAACGGCTTGGAAATATCGCCAACACTGGATGGAAGAGTATTGTTGTTCACTCTTGGCGTTGCAGTCTTTTCCGGAATCATTTTTGGACTGGCGCCCGCGTTTCGCGGAACCGATATTAACCTGAATGACAGTCTGCGCGATAGCGGCCATGCGACTGCTTCGTCCGGGAAGCTGAAACTTACGCAAGGCTTGGTGGTGTGCCAGATTGGACTCTCATTGCTCGCGGTTATTCTGGCCGGACTGTTTCTGCGCACTATCTGGAACCTGCAAGCGGTCGGGTTAGGTTATCCGAAAGAGAAGCTCTTGCTGGTAACAGTGGATGGAGTGAGAGCCGGTTACAAGGGACCACAATTGTCAAACTTGTGGCGTGATCTTAATGCCAGATTGCAAGCCTTGCCCGGCGTTAAGGCGGCAAGTTATTCCATCAATGGTCTCTTCAGCGGGTCTGAAGCCGATGACGAAATTGCCGTGGAAGGTTTCACTCCACAAAACGAAGACGAAAAAACATCGCGCTTCGATATGGTGGGGACAGGTTACTTTGCCGCTCTAGGCATTCCTCTGCTGCGTGGCCGGGAATTTGGTTTGCAGGACGGCCCAGGTGCGCCTCACGTGGCTGTTATCAATGAAGCATTTGCTGACCGATTCTTCGCAGGGCGCAACCCGATTGGCAGACACATTACAGAGGGTTCCGGCGATCAGAAAAATATTATGGAGGTGGTGGGCGTGGCGAGAAACGCGCGTGACCATGGTTTGCGAGGTCAGGTGCCGCCACGCTTTTATGTCCCAGGAGACCAGGGGATGGACGGGCCAAATGAGTGGGCCACGTTTGAGATTCGGACTGCAGGCGATCCGCAGCTAATACTGGATACGGTACGCAAAACTATCGTGAGTGCCGATGCCAACTTGTCTCCCACCAAGGAGCACGCGCTGATAGAGTCGGTGGAGGACAGCATGTCTCAACCGCGAATGATTGCACGGCTTTGTGCCGTTTTCGGTACGGTGGGATTGTTGCTGGCCGCCGGAGGTCTCTATGGAGTGCTTTCATACGGTATTGCAAGACGAACCAATGAGATCGGAATACGCATGGCTCTGGGCGCTGCGCCGAGACGGGTTATCAGCATGGTGCTGCGGGAGACGGCAATGGTCCTTGCCATTGGGACCGTGCTCGGGTTCGCGCTCACCGTTGCATGCACTCGCCTGATTTCCGGCAGGCTTTACGGCCTCAGCACGCTCGATCCGCTTACGATATTGAGCGCCATAGGACTCTTCGCCATCGTGGCCGCGATCGCCGCCTTAGTCCCTGCTGCTCGCGCTGCCCGCGTTAATCCAATCGCAGCATTGCGGCATGAATAGCGTGTTTACAGGGCATACTTGCGACAAACATACGTTACATCGCTGCCGTCTATTCCAATGATGTTGGGTGGCCGCGGCTGTGCTTTTACTGGCAGGCCGTAGGAGCGGTCCATTACCCAGAAAGAAAGAGTCGAAGAGGCGGTGACAGCAAGCTCAAGTTCCACGCCCTCATCTCCCATTGCATACAAGGTCAGACCAAAGCGGCCGCCCTTATGTACCGGCACCTCTCTTCCTGCCACTTTCGCTGAAACAGGTTGAACATCGTCAGGAAATCTCAGGTACAGCGCCTCAGCTTTCCGTTGCGATCTGAGCCTCAGCTTCAGCCGGTGGATTCCACCCTCCTGCTTGTGCTCGACATTTTCTATAAGAGGCGGAGCAAGTGGAAGTGTAGACGTGCTGGCTGAGATCACGGGCCGAGGTAATCCGGCGAGATAGTCTGGCATAGGATGCGGCGCGTGCTTATCTGGGCCGACAAATTGGCGCGTCCAATCATCCGGCTTTTGGTCATAACTAATCCAAGCCGCCGTATTGTCGTTTGCGTTGAGGCTGTAAACAATGCTATCTGGTTGAGGATG
>DASSXL010000040.1:0-5364 GCA_035703825.1 Candidatus Angelobacter sp. | reverse complement strand
CGATCAGCGCTGATCCTTTGATGAAATAGGCATCAGCGCGGTTCGGATTGGCAGCGATGGCTTTATCGCAGGCCGCAGATGCGCCCTTCATGTCCCCCGCGTTGTATTCGGTTGCGCACAGATTCCAATAGGCCGTAGCGGGGTTCGGATCCATTTCAGCAGCTTTTGTGAAGGCAGCGATGGCTTCGGAGTTTTTCTTAAGTTTGAGATAAGCATTTCCCTCGCTGGTAATCATTTGTGCAACGGCGGCCTTTGCCTTGGCAGGGTCAGCCTTAGGATCCGTCTTGCTGGCGTTTTCAGCCATTGGGATCACCTTTTCATAGGTATCGACCGCTTCCTGGTATTGGCCGAGGTTCATTTGCATATCTCCCAATGCCTTTTGGTATTCCCAGCGGGTCGGTTCAGCGGCGATCATCTTTTTCAATATCTCGGCGGCTTGCGCCCAGTCCTTGGCTTGCTGGGCGGCGTTGTATTGGTTGATCAGCGCATTCTGGCTCAGCCCTTTTTCCCGTTCGGCCTTGAGCTTCTCTAACTCTTCCTTGCTGACGGCGGGCTGGCTCACTCCGCCCGAGGAGACTTCCACGGAGATGTCATTTTCCGTGCTGCCATTCTCAGAGACTATTTTTATTGGCTTCTTGTAAAGGCTCTCTCCGGTGGCGCTAAGCACTTGCTCGTCATAATCGCCGTACGGGACTCCGAAGCCGGTGATCTGACCGTTCTTATCGGCCTTGAACTTAAAGGCCCTGCCGTTGTCTCTGTTGGTAAGGACCACCTGGACATCGGGCAATGGCTTGCCACCGGACGTGATTCTTCCCTTGATCCTGGCGGTGGTGGACTGGGACCATGCAGAGGCGGCGGCCGCCAAAAAGAGCAGAGTCACCATTGCAGCAAAAGTGGATTTCGTTTTCATTGTCGTCAGAGCCTCCGGCTTCAAACTGAATTTAATATCTTATTGGCCCGCCGCCTGGAGCGAGTGTTGCACATACGGGAGCGGGTCGCGGGCGTCCGCTTCCTGAAACGCGCGCAGGCGCAGGACACAGCTTTCGCAAACTCCACAAGCTTTATCTTCGCGGCTGTAGCAGGACCAGGTCAAATCAAACGGGACGCCCAGTTCCAACCCCAGCTTCACGATTTCCGCCTTGCGCAGGGCGATCAACGGAGTAACCACTTCAATCTTACCCTCGCGCGTGCCTTCTTTGATCACGGCATTGAAGGCCTTGTAATACGCGGGACGGCAATCGGGATAACCGGAACTATCCTGCTCCACGGCGCCGATGTAAATCTTTTCCGCATCCAGCACCTCCGCCCAGCTTACGGCCATCGACAAAAAATGAGCGTTGCGGAACGGCACATACGTTACCGGTATGGCGCTGCCAATCTGCCCCGAGGCTTCCGGTACCGCGATATCAGGATCGGTGAGGGCGGAGCCGCCAATCAGACTCAATGCCTCATTCCTGATCGCCAACCGGCGCTTTATGCCCAGGCGATCGCATATCCTCTCAAAGGCCCCGCGTTCGCGCTCTTGTGTCCGCTGGCCGTAACTGACGTGCAGCGCCGCTGCGTCAGTATCGCGCACCGCCAGCGCGGCGCAGACGCAGGAATCCATGCCTCCGCTCAGCAGCACTACGGAACGCGACTTTTTACCAGACATGTTTCACCGGACTCTTCACGGAACAAATGGAACCCTGATTTACGGAATCTATACTTTTAAGATGGCCGGGCAACCGGAATAGCTGCCCCCTTTATTTCTTAATTATCGCAAAACTTCAGTGTTTAAGCAGGGTTCATACGCCTTTGGTCGCGGGCTCCCAGATGAATTTATGAATCTGCAATCCCAGGCGCACGTTCAGTCCATCCTCTAAGATCCATTCCGCGAGCAAACGCGGATCAAGCTGGCAGTTGGACGTATCGCGCTCAGGACTGGGATTCTTGAGGAATGCCGGCGAGAACAAGACTCCCCCTGCTTTCTGTTCTAACCCATGTTGGCGCACGAAGTCGCGGGCAAACTCATAGTCCGCGCGATCGGCAAGGACAAACTTAACTTCATCCCTGGCAGCGATCGCGGCCAGGTTGCTCATGCGGAAAGTGCCGCCCTCGCCCGAGCCGGGGCACTTTACGTCGACAATTTTATGGACCGCGGGCGGGACGCTTTCCAGCGGACGCTCTCCACTGGTCTCAAGCAAGAGCGTGTAACCGCGCGCGAGCAGGCGATCCATCAGCGGAACCAGTTCGCGCTCCTGCAACATGGGTTCGCCGCCGGTGAATTCCACCAGACCGCCGGGGGCAAGGCGCATGACTTCCTGCTCTACCTCATCCGCGGACATCTTTTTGCCGCCGGCAAAGGTGTATTCGCTGTCACACCAGGTGCAGCGCAGGTTGCAGGCAGCCAGCCGCACAAAGATGCAGGGAACGCCGGCGAAAGACGATTCTCCCTGGATGGAACGGTAAATTTCTATGATCTGCATGCATTCAGAAGGAACGCAGCCGAGGGCGGCCGCGCTCCGGCGCTGTGCTCTAAAAAAGTCTTATTCCCAGTAACGCGCGGTGGTCGTGTCGGTCTCCCAGATGGTTACGTCCTTCACGGCGACGCGGCCGCTGGTCAACGACTTGAGGCGGCCATTGGTCTGGTCGTAAAAATAGCGGGCCAGATTTTCCGCCGAGGGATTGAGCTGGATGAAAGGCTCAATCTCATTGAGCATCTGGTGGTCCAGCCGGTCGATTACGTGCTTCATGACCTCTTTCAGGTCTTTGAAGTCCAGCAGCAGGCCAGCCTTATCGAGCGCGGCCCCGGTAAGCGTGACGCGCACCTTGTAATTATGGCCGTGCGGGTTCTCGCATTTTCCCTTGTAATCGCGCAGGTAGTGGCCCGCGGCAAATGAGTCTTCGACAGTGACCTCGTACATCCGCTCCCCTTATCTCTAACGGCGCATCAGCGCCATTGCTTATTGTAAATGCGCGGGGGGATGGAGGCCAGAAAGGGGCGGCTTACCACTGATTAACACTGATGACACTGATCAGGCAGGCGGGGATACCCGCGGCAGCTAATACAGATTGAAACTTACCTCGATGTTCATTTCAACTGCGACCGGTTGGCCGTTGCGGGTGGCAGGGGTGAAGCGCCAGCGCGTAACGCCTTCCATGGCATTTTGATCGAGTCCCATGCCCAAAGCCCTCTCCAACCTGACCCGAACGACGTCGCCTGCTTTGTTGATCACGATCTTCAGGATCACGATCCCCTGATACTTGGCGCGGCGAGCTTCTTCTGAAAACTCGGGCTCGGGGGTATATGTAGCCCTGGGAGGAAGGACATCGTCTTTCTTGACGTGATAAATCTCATCGTCCGGAGTTTTGTCGCCGGCGCGACGGATCTCAGGCCAGGCGCGCTCACCCGTGTCGGCGCTGAAAAAGAAAACCCGGCCCATCACAGCTTCCGCTTCATCAAGAGACTTGAGCGGCTGGTCGAGATGGATTTCTATCCGCTGGGACTTGCTGAAGCGTACCAGCATGGGCTTGCCATTTTTTTTGTTGGCTGTGGTTGCGGCACGGGGACCCTCCAGCCGCAAGGTGTCCGGCGAGAGGTTTAGCTTTTCGACATAAATTCCACCGTAAATCAGCCAGCCGGAGTTGGGCGTGCCATTGAGAGAGTGACCAGCGGAATCAAATTTCTGGTTGCCTGCGGCGAGTGGAGCACGGAGCGCGAGGACCTGCTTTTTGTATTTGTGGTTAAGCGCATCTTTGAGGTTGTCGGCGTGGGCGGCCTTAAAGAGAAAAAGAGCCAGTAAGCACATGAGAGCTTTGCGAGTCATGATGCCGGCTAGTGTAACCAGAGAAGCGCGGAAATTTGACGCCTTTTTTCTGGGCGCTCCGGCTTCGCCTGCGCGCATGCCTACGGCAGTAAGGATGATGTTCTGTCAGGAATCTTTTCGGCACGACTTCGCAGGCCGTCTCTCGCGGAGTTCGCTCCGCCCTAAGCGCTCAAGTGGTGCCTGACACTTGTGTCACCACCGAAAAGTCTCAGCTGTGTCGCCCGCTACGGGGCTCAACTTCATCTTCTTTCCCTACCCACCCTTCCTGTTCGCTAGCGCTCGCCTCAGGGTGGGCTCAATAATTTCGCGCCTTCGGCGCTTTAGCTCGGCGGCTGGGAATCCTTGGACGCGGTCTTGATTTTGGTTGATTTCCCATGACACGCAAGCTACGATAATAAAGCGAAGACGCATGGGGTGCGAGAGCTTCGGCGGCAAATGATCGTTGCCTTGTTAAGTCGTAGGCGCGGGCGCCTGCGGTCCACAAGTGGTCTTGAGGCAAATGCGCAACGGAATTTTCCGTTGCGTTTTGTGCTTTATGGGTTGTGACCCTCTGCCGATGCCCCTCAGCCGGGGATTGGGACTGGGATTGGGTGACCCAAGGGTCACGCCTGGGACACGCCTGGGCCACCCGAGCGTCACGCCTGGGTCACCCAAGGGTCGAATTGAATAAGTGTTTTGTTTGCAACGAAGATTGAGAAGGGCCGGGTGGGGTGGACAAAGATCGGGCGATCTGGTGATCGCGCGTGATCGGTTGCGACCCTCAGCCGATGACTCTCAGCCTTGGGTGAGATTGGGTGACCTTGGGTGGAATTGGGTGTACATAGGGGGAGGGGCAGGGGGGTACAGAAAATTGCCATGGTTGCAGGTAGGAAGGCTTGGATCGGACACAGGCAAGAGTGCCTGTGCCACAAGATCGCCGAAATCGCGCGTGATCGGAAAAGCAAAAACTCACCGCAGAGGTCGCGGAGGTCGCAGAGACGCGGAGAAGAAACGGGGTCGGAACGGAAGGCAGGAGTGCCCATGCAACGGAATTTACAGCGCAGGCGAGGGCGCCTGCGGTCCACGGGTCGAGGCGAATAGGGCTCAGCATGCGCTCAATGGACGAGTAAGTCGATTGCGCGAACAGATCGTTTGAAAGGACACGGTCAGATGGAATAGACAACACTGGCCGAATGCCCGGGTTGCTTTCCTGGGTGCCGGCGTTGACATATTTGGGCCAAGTTGGGTATTCTTAAACCTTCACTGCTCTGCAGTTGGCCCGCCTTGTGTCTTCCCTTCAGGAAGTAAGTGGCGTCATCGAGCGGTCTTTCTTAGTGCTTTTATTCTCAGGAGTTTGGAAATGGTAACCCGTTTTCCAGGCGGGCAGGACATTGCGCGCAAGTGGTTTGTGGTGGATGCCAAGGGGCAAACGCTGGGGCGGCTGGCCTCGCGTGTGGCCAGCATTCTGGCCGGTAAAGAGTCGCCTCTTTACACGCCCTTTATTGACGCCGGCGATCATGTGATCGTAATCAACGCGGACAAGATTCGCGTGACCGGCATGAAGACTGAACAGAAGATG
>DASSXL010000017.1:0-32367 GCA_035703825.1 Candidatus Angelobacter sp. | reverse complement strand
CTATCCCTGATCCCGCCTCGCCACAAGAAACGCCCGGATAAACGGCCTCAAGTCGCCATCCAGCACGCGGTCCACGTCGCCCACTTCCATCTTGGTGCGGTGGTCCTTGATCAATCTGTACGGATGCAATACATACGAGCGTATCTGAGAGCCAAAATCAATGTCCAGCTTGGAATCTTCCAGTTTTTTGCTGATGGCGCGCTTTTTCTCCAGTTCGAACTCGTAAAGCTTCGACCGCAGCATCTTCATGGCGCGCTCGCGGTTCTTGTGCTGTGAGCGTTCGTTCTGGCAGGCCACCACAATGTTCGTTGGAATGTGCGTAATCCGCACCGCGGAATCCGTGGTGTTCACGTGCTGCCCGCCTTTCCCGCCAGATCGATAAGTATCAATGCGCAGGTCTTCCGGCTTGATGTCTACTTGGATTGAGTCATCGATTTCCGGCGAGACAAAGACGCTGGCAAAAGAAGTATGGCGGCGCTTAGCTTGATCGAAAGGCGAGATGCGCACTAGTCGATGCACGCCGATTTCGCTCAGCAGTTGCCCGTAGGCGTAATCGCCGGTCACGGTAAACGTCGCAGACTTGATGCCAGCTTCTTCCGCGGGCTGATATTCGTTTACTTCAGTGCTAAAGCCCTGGCGCTCTGCCCAGCGCAGGTAAAGCCGCAAAAGCATTTCCGCCCAATCTTGTGATTCCGTGCCGCCCGCTCCGGGATGGATAGTCACAATCGCGTTGCGCATATCGTGCTCGCCGGACATCAGCGTTTGCGTCTCAAGCTTATCGGCCACTTCGCGCAACTGGTCAATTTCCTTGCGCAGCTCTTCCACCACGGCTTCGCCTTCGCGCGCCAGGTCAAAGTACGCCTGGATGTCGCCCACGCGCCGCGCCAGATCGGCGTCCATAGCCAGCGATTCTTCCAGGCGGCGGCGCTGTCGCATCAATTGCTGCGACTTCTCCTGGTCAGACCACACACTGGGATCGCCGACCTGCTTTTCAATTTCGTCTAGTTGCCGTTGGAGTGAGGGGGCGTCAAAGATAGCTCCGCAGATCGCGCACTTTGTCGCGCACGGCGGTGTATTCGCGTTCTAACTCTTCCACCATAAGGTTTATGCGGGGCGGGCCTCAATCATGGTGCGCGCGCGATAGCGCCAGCGCACAAACACCGCCAATAATGAGATTACCACACATGCCCAGGCAAACACGTCGCCGTTGCGGCTATAGAACGTGCTTTCATTCTGGGGCGCAAACGGCGCAACCAGCGCGGTGCGGATATTGCGCGGCGCCTGCTTCACCACGCGGCCCAGCGGATCAATGGCAGCCGTGGTTCCGTTGTTGGTGGCCAGCAGTATCCACCGATAATTTTCCACCGCCCGCATTCTTGCCATCTGCAGGTGCTGCGCCGGTGCGCCGGTTTCGCCGTACCAAAGATCGTCAGAAATATTGATGAGTACCTGCGCGCCGTTGGCGGTGAACTCGCGTACTTCATCGGGAAAAACCGACTCATAGCAGATAAAGACCCCGGCATGGGTCCCGCCCAGATCAAACACTTTGCGCTGTGTTCCCCGCGCAAAATCGCCCACCTCGCGCGTCAGCTTGCTGGCGAAGAAGAGAAGGCTTTGAAATGGGACGTATTCACCGAACGGCACAAGGTGAATCTTGTCGTAGCGTCCAACCATGTTGCCGTGAGGGTCCATCACCAGAGCGGAATTAAGAAGCTGCTGGTGTCCGGCGGCTTCCTGCGTTTCACCCAGGCTGCCCACCACCAGATATGAATGCCTGTCCTGCGCCATGGCCACCAGCCATCGTTGCAAGCGCGGATCGGCGATAAAAAATGGCGCTGGCGATTCCGGCCAGATAATCAACCCGGGATCGCCCGCCTGCTGCTCGGGCGTGGCATCCACGCTCACCTTCACCAGGCTGGAAATCGTCTGGTCAAAGTAGCTCGGCGTCCATTCCGGCTGCTCCAGCAGCGGGATGTTTTCTTGCACCAGCACGGCCTGGTGCGTCGCCGGCAAAGCTGCCGGCTTGGCAAAAACTCCAATTTGCAGCGCGATGGCCGCCGCCACCGCCGAAATCAGCAGGTTCTTGCGCCGCCGGCCATAGAACAGCAGCGCCGCCACAAGCGCGCAATTGACCAGCATCACTGCGAACGATAGCCCATACACGCCCGTGGTCTGCGCTATCCGGGCGAACGGAATATTGTCCACCTGCGAGCCTCCCAGCGGGTTCCAGGGAACTCCGGTCACGCGGTCGCGGAACAATTCAATCGCCACCCAGAAAACCGGGGCCAGCAGCAGGGGCCGCCGGTTCCCCACGTTTGACCTTCTGGCCATCAGCACCACCAGCAGGCCAAAAGCGCCGTGATGCATCCCCATGATGACGCAGTATGCAACTGTGATCAGTGCCGCCACCGGAGCCGCCAGTTTGCCATAGCCGTTCATCACCGGATAAATCCAGTAGCATGTGCCCAAATACCAGACCACGCCGCTCAGCCAGGCGATCAGAAACCCCTGCCAGGGGGTAAACGGCCTAAGGGAACGGCCTTCGGCGTCGAACATTTCGCCTTCCCCGCCGCGCCCGCGCAGGAGAGCATAGAGCAATGGGACCATGGCCACCCAGCAAAGGAAATACAGATTGAGGTTGGGAAACACGAGTATCTGCAACGCGCTGGAGAGCAGCGCGAGAATCCAGGCTCTGGAGGGAATGTTGCTCACTGCGCACAGATTTTAGCAAACCCCAGGTTCTACTTTGATTCCTCTCCGCCACAGGACTACAATGCCTAGAGTGAACTTCCTGGCGCACTATATTCTGCCGGTCTTTCAATACCTCTTTATTGCGGGGTTGATCGGCGCTGTGCCGGTGATTATTGTCACGGCCATTAAAACGGCCCAGAGCATGTTGGAAGAAGACTAAAAGGTCAGGCATCGAATCAGAATTTTGAAGAAATCAGCACGGCCCCTGCGAACTGGCACAGCGTTGAGCCATTGTTGGTAGCGGCCGTTATTACTTTTTAAAATGTCAGCAGGCTCAGGAGCTGTCCCACCAATTTCGAACCGGGTCCGCATCGTCGTTGCGACCTCGGTCATGCTCACATTCATCTCTTACTGGCGGGCAGCCGCCATCGTACTGAATGATCTGGGTTCGTCGGCCTTTTATGCCGGTGGCATTGCCGAGCAGGCCGTCGGCAAATCGGCCCCATGGTTCATCCTGGGCGTCATGCTCTTTGCCTTTGCCGTGCGCTCGGTTTACGTGGAAAGCTGCTCCATGTTTACCCGCGGCGGCGTCTACCGCGTGGTGAAAGAAGCCCTCGGCGGGACCTTTGCCAAGTTCAGCGTTTCCGCGCTGATGTTTGATTACATCCTCACCGGCCCCATCTCCGGCGTTTCCGCGGGACAATACATTGCCGGACTGATCAATGAAACCTTTGCCGCCGCTGACGCTCATGGCTGGATTCCCCGCGCCATGCATGCCATGTTTCACGGCACGCCGCATATTGACGTAAATCACGCGGCCGCCGCGTTCGCCGTAATGGTTACTTTGTATTACTGGTGGCAGAACCTCAAGGGCATTGAAGAATCCAGCGATAAAGCGCTGCGCGTGATGCAGATCACCACCGTCATGGTGGTAATCCTGCTGGTCTGGGCGACTTACACGGTCCTGCGCAGCGGCGCCCATTTACCGCCCCTGCCGATTCCCTCAAACCTCAAGTTCAGCCCGGAGGCGTTGGGATTCCTGAAGGACACTGACATCGCTAAAACCTTTGGGCTTTTCGGGATCCTGATTGCGTTCGGCCACTCCGTCCTGGCCATGAGCGGTGAAGAATCCCTGGCCCAGGTAAACCGCGAAATCGCCAGCCCCAAGCTGCGCAACCTGAAACGCGCCGCCCTGATCATCGCAATTTTCAGCTTCGTCTTTACCGGCCTGGGATCCCTGCTGGCCGTCATGATCATCCCCGATGAGGTCCGCGTTTCGGTTTATCGCGATAACCTGATCAGCGGCATGGCCATGTACATGGTCGGGCCGCATGTTCTGAAGGTGGTCTTCCGGGTCTTTGTCGTCGTGGTTGGTTTCCTGATTCTTTCCGGCGCCATCAATACCTCCATCATCGGGTCTAACGGCGTGCTCAATCGCATCTCGGAAGATGGCGTATTGACGGACTGGTTCCGCCGCCCGCACAAAAGATTCGGCACCAGTTACCGGATCGTAAATCTCATTGTGGGCTTGCAGTTGTTCACCATTATCGCCAGCGGTGGCGACGTCATCCTGCTGGGCGATGCTTACGCCTTCGGCGTGATCTGGAGCTTTACGCTCAACAGCGTCGCCATGCTGGTTCTGCGCTTCAAGTACAAGGGTGAGCGCGGCTGGCGCGTGCCCCCGAATATCAAGATACCGTGGCGCGGCGGCAAAGTTGAAGTTCCCATCGGACTCGCGTCGGTCTTTCTGGTGCTGTTTTCGGTGGCTGTGGTCAACCTGTTTACCAAGGAACATGCCACCATCGCGGGAATCGGGTTCTCTGTGGTCTTTTTCGCCATTTTCACCATTTCTGAAAAGATCAATAAGCGCAAGTTTGCCCACGTGGAACAGCAGATGAAGGAGCACTTCCATCTGCTGCATCAGGAAACCATTGGGCGCGATGCCGTGCAGGTGCGCGGGGGCAATGTGTTGGTCACCGTCCGCGACTACAACACGCTCAATCACCTTCGCTGGACTCTTGAAACCACGGATACGCACGATGCCGACGTGGTGGTGATGGAAGCTCGCCTCACAGGTTACGGCAGCGCGGATTCCGGCCTGGCCATGGAGCAGATTTTCAGCGATTACGAGCAGACGCTCTTCACCAAGGCTGTTTCGATTGCCGAGAGTTACGGCAAGACCATCTCCCTTCTCGTGGTGCCTGCGCGCGATGTCTTCTCCGCCATTGTGCAGACCGCCAACGCCCTGGAGTCTTCCGCCGTTGTCTCAGGGGTTTCCAGCAAGATGACGGGTGAAGAGCAGGCCTTCCGCCTGGGCCAGGCGTGGGAAGCCATGCCGGAGCCGAAACGGCAGTTCGTATTCAACGTGGTGCGCGCGGATTCCACGGTTGAAAGCTACCGCATTGGCCCGCACACGCCGACAATGAAGACTGAAGACGTCCATTTGGTCCACAGAATCTGGCTGGACATCAAGAAACTGCCGGGAACAGAGGACATCCACCACTCAGACATCGTCACGCTGGCGTTGACACGCCTTTCGCGGGATTACACCCTGGATAAGGACGATGTGCTCAAGAACCTGAAGAAGGGCGTGCGCGGGAAGCCCCCCACCACGGCCAGTTTTATCCGCGAACCGGATGCCGATGGCACCACGCAGAAGAGAACTGAAGCGCCGCGCCGCGAGCAGCCTATGCCGCCGGTAACTGGGCCACGGTAGCCGCTCTGATTTGCAATTGAGATCTAGTGCCTGGTTGGCATTCCTTCGCCTGCGAGGTTCGTGTCGGCCCTACTTGCAAGCAGCCTCTCTCGCACAAACGCCGCGATCTCTTCCGTGACGTAGGGCGGCGGCTGGATCTTGAAGATTGGCTTCCCCGCCAGAGCGTCCATCGATACCGTCTTCCATTTCGCCCTGGCTTCAGATTGGTGCAGAACCACCGCGTCAGCGCGATCCAGAAATTCCCGCGCGGAATCCTTGAAATCTTCCGTGTCGGCGTCGAGCACCGTGAGATAAAGATCGGGACGCAGGAAGCGGATCACGCTGTTTGATTCCATGATCACGTTCTCTGCTCCGGCAATCTTGCGTTCGATATCTGGCATGGCTTCGCCCAGCCGGCCTTGCCGGGTGCGCACCCACAGTGACCGCTTAGCGCCGGCCACAAGAAAACGCGAGGTATCGCTCTCGCCGCTCAGGTCTTTCTCGTCGCTGAGGGCGCGGAAATGGTCGTCGCCGGTATCGCAATCGCATGGCTTGCCGTCGGCGGAGCAAATGCCGTGGCCGAACTGCGTGATCTTGAGGGCGGTCCAGTTGAACTCCGGCAGCGCCGCTATCAGACCCGCAACCACGCTGGTTTTGCCCACGCTGCGCGAGTGCCCGCCAATCACCACGATTGCCATAAGGCTATTTTCGCAGGTTTCGCCCGCTTTAAGAACCCCAAAACTGCGCCCGTCGCCGCGAAAGCCCTAGCTGGCCTGAATGTCCTACAATGAGGTTCGTGGACTCCTGGAGCGGGCGCTGGCCCGTCCGTTATCTGATTGCGACACTGGCCGTGGCGCTGCCGATCGCCGTGCTGGAAAAGCTGCGTCCTGAGTTGAGCCAAACCAGCATCGCCCTGATCCTGGTTCTTCCGGTGATTCTGGTGGCGGTAACGCAGGGCCGCGGACCCGCGCTCTATGCTTCCATCCTTGTCGGCCTGTCGTTTAATTTTTTCTTTATCGGCCCGTACTATTCGTTTCTGATCACCCGTCCGGAAGACGTAGTCGCGTTTATTGTTTTCGTCACCACCGCGGTGCTGGTGGGCCAGCTTTCGTCGCGCCTGGAAAAGCGGGTGCTGCTGACAGAAACCCAGAGAAAAGAATTGGTGCATGTTCGCGGAAAATTTGAGCAGGCCGCCGCCCAGGCCGCTGAAGCCGACGCCTTGCGCAAGAGCGAACAGCTAAAAACCGCCCTTCTCGATGCGGTCACGCACGACCTGCGCACGCCTCTTACATCGATCAAAGCCGCCATCTCTACGATCCGCTCTGAGCCGGTTACACCCGAAGTGGAGCGCGAACTTTTTGAAGTGATTGAGCAGGAATCCGACCGGTTGAACCATTTCATCCAGGGCATGATGGACCTGGCCAAACTCCAGGCGGGCGAGGTCACGCTGGCGAGCAGAAGCGTTGCCGCCGATGAAATGGTGGAAGATGCCCTGCTCCGCGCTGAGCCGCTCCTGGAGGGCCATCCGGTTGAAGTCACTATAGCCAGCGGCCTGCCTGCGCCCAAGGTGGACCCACGCCTGATCGCGCAGGTAATCTTCACTCTGCTGGAAAATGCGGCCAAGTATTCCGGCCCATCGGCCAAGATCACGATTTCAGTACGGCGGGATGGCAACAGAATCTGCTTTGCCGTGGATGACGAGGGACCGGGCATCCCGCCGGAGCTGCGCGGCCAGGTATTTGAAAAGTTCTTTCGCGCCGGCTTGCAGCCCGGTCTGGGCATGGGATTGGCCATCGCCCGCGGGATTGTTCAGGCCCATGGCGGAAAAATATGGATTGATAGCGGCCCGGATGGAAAAGGCACGAGCGTGCAGTTTCAGCTCCCTCTGCCGGAGCCGTCCATGCAAAAGGCCCCCGCGCTGGAGGGCGCGAGCGAATCGGCTGACCATGACTGACGATCCGAAAAAAATACTCGTGGTGGATGACGAGCCCCAGATCACGCGCGTGCTGCTGCGCGGCCTTGAATCCGCCGGTTATCAGGTGCGCATTGCCAGTGACGGCCGTGCCGGCCTTGAGACGTTCCGCTCGTGGCTTCCTGATCTTGTCATCACAGATCTTTCCATGCCCGGCTTCACCGGACTGGAATTATGCGAGCGCATCCGGCAGTTATCGGAGGCGCCGGTGCTTGTGCTCTCCGTCAAAGAAGACGAGCCGACCAAGGTCAAGGCATTCGACCTGGGGGCCGACGACTATGTTTCCAAGCCTTTTGGAATGGCTGAGCTCACCGCACGCGTGCGCGCCCTGCTGCGCCGCACCACCACGCAGCCACAATCCGATGCCGCCTATGAGGCCGGTGATTTCAAAATCGACCCGCAGCAGCGCCTGGTGGAAGTGAACGGCAAGGCCGTACACCTTACGCCAAAAGAATACGACCTTATTCAATACTTCCTCTCGAACCGCGGCAAGGTGCTCACGCATCGCGCCATTCTCACTACGATTTGGGGGAGCAACAGCACGGAGCAGCCGGAGTACCTGCGCGTCTTTATCGCCAACCTTCGCAAAAAACTGGAGCAGAACCCGCGTAATCCCAAGTACATCAAGACCGAGCCGTGGATTGGCTACCGCTTTGACCCGGAATAACTGCCTTTCGCAATTCTTGTAGACGCAGTTCTTAATCTTAACGCTTTCTTTACGCTTCCCTGCTTTAAGGTAGCTGTGAAGGAGGCGCCATGCATTTCATCCTGCGGCCCCGTGCGCATACGCCTATCCCGATTTCTGCAGCACGAATTGCTCTGTTTTTATTAGCGTTGGTGGTTTCTCCCTGCTTTTCTGCGGCCCAGAAACTATCCGATGACACTTCTGCCCTTTCTGACCACGAACGCCAATTGCTCGAAAAGATTGATCGCCTGGAGCGGCGCGTTGCCGAACTGGAAGCACGGGCAGGAATCTCCTTCACAGCCACACCGGCAGACCCAGGATCAGCAACAACAAAGGCAGCAACAGCCGCAACTGTCAATCAGCCCTCGGCAGCAACTTCTCCCGCAATTTCTTCTTCTCCTTCGGCCAGCGAAGCAGAAGCTCCGTTCGCCTTCGCCGACTTTACCTGGCTGAACGGCAACAGCCGCACAAAGGATTCTCCTCTTGATTCCAAAGTCTTCACCGGGGAATTCCGCGCCGACATCAGTTACATCTATGACTTCAACCATCCCCAGGACCACACGCTCAGCGGCACCAGTGAGAGTGGACGGACCGGAGAGTTTCAGGTGCAGCAACTGGGCGTGGGCGGAGACTTTCATTACGGCAACGTGCGTGGCCGTGTGATGACGCAGTTCGGCCTGTATTCCACCATGACGCCGCGCAATGACGCCAGTCCCGGACGGGGCCAGTGGAACCTGGCCGACGCTTACCGCTATCTCTCAGAAGCCTACGGCGGCTACCATTTCAACGTTCTGCACGGCATCAACGTCGACGCGGGCATCTTCATGTCTTACGTCGGTTTGTTCAGTTATTACAACTTCGATAATTGGGCTTATCAGCCATCGTATGTTTCGTCGAATACTCCCTGGTTCTTCAATGGCATACGCGTCCAGGTTTTTCCCACAGAAAAACTGAAGATCGAACCGTGGCTGGTCAACGGCTGGCAATCTTACGGCGTGTTCAACGGGCGTCCGGGCGGCGGATTGCAGGTCTTGTGGCGGCCGAACGGTGTGGTATCGATGCTCTCTAATTCATATCTCCTGGGGCAGGACACGCTGGGAGCGCCGCATCGCACGCGTTACCACAGCGACAACAGCATCCAAGTCAAATACTATGACAATCCGGCGAGACTTCTGGATAAGGCCGCGTTCTCGCTCACCTTGGATGCGGGCTGCGAGAGCGGCAGCGGCGTAAATTGCTTCGGCGATTCCAAGGAAGGGCCCAAGCAGGCCTTCCTCGGAGGCATGCTTTACAACCGCTTTTGGTTCCACAAAGACCTGTATGCCGTCACGCTGGGTGGCGGTGGCATCACCAATCCCGGACGTTATCTCGTCCTTCTGCCTCCCATCAATGGCGCGACAGCGTTCTCCGGCACGCCATACTTCACGTTGAACCCCGGCGACCAGTTCAAAGCATGGGACGCTTCCACCACGTTTGATTACATGCCCAGCCAGTTCGTAACGTTCCGCCTTGAATATGACCATCGCGCCGCAAACGTTCCATACTTCGCCGGCCCCGGCGGTATCACGCCACCGGGCGGCAACGTTGGCGCGGCTGGCTCGCTGGTCCCCGGCTTCTTCCCGGATTTGCGCAAGCGCGAAAACCGCTTCAACCTGGCATTGCTGGTCAAGCTCTAAATTTTGGGCAAGCTCTGAATCTGGTTAAGCGCTGAATTCCCGGGAATCTTTGCACAAAAATCTCACCACGGATGAAATGAATGATACGGATTTACAAACTTAAAAATGGCCCTCATTGAACTTTGTTGATCCGTGTAAATCAGTGTTATCAGTGCTATCAGTGGTAAGGGTTGGTCCTTGTGCGAAGCTTCCTTGGAACTTCCGTCAGCATTGCTCGACGTTTGCTGTGGTATGCGGTCCTGGCGTACCGCGATTTCTTTCCGAACTCTTTATAAGTTCTTAATGGCTTTGCCGCGTAATTTGGGAAGTAAGTGGAGTAACCCAAATCATGCTGCATTTTCTAGTGCTGTTTCTGGAAACATTGTTCTTCATCGGGCTCGCCGGGTCGGCGGTGGTGGCCATCATGGCTTTCGTAGGCGATTTCTCTGATTTCTTTGAAAAAGACCGTCCTGAAGGGGCTGCCAGCCAGGCCATTGGCGATTGACGGAAGCCAGACACTTCCCTTCCCTGTGGGCGCATTGACGCCTTACAGTGCGCCTTTTTTACGCACTTTTTCCGTTGATATTTCCTGTTAATAGACTGAAGGCTGGCCTTGTGGCCGCGTCTTCCATCGCCGATGGACCCACAGCCACTGCTCCGGATATCGCCTGGCATAGCCTTCGATCACCTTGGTAAACAACGCGGTATTGGCTATGGCGTCAGCTTCGTCATCGCCGGTTTTGACCAGTTGCAAAGCAGGATCAAAGCGGATCTTGTACTTGCCCAGCTCTTTGTCCCAGAGGGTAAATGCGGGCAGCACCGCGGCATCGGTGTGCAATGCCACACGCGCAACTCCCGTGGCCGTGCAGGCGGGCACCCCAAAAAAATCCACGAAAGCTCCCTGCGGCGGTGTCATATTGGTGTCCATCAGAATGCCCACAACTTCTCCGCGCTTCATCGAGGTGAGCAGGCCGCGAGCAAAATCCTGCTTGCCGAACGTACGGTTGCCATGGAGCGTACGGTAACGGTCTACAAATGCGTCCACATATGGATTATCGAGCGGACGCACCACGATGTTCATGGGATTGCCGTTGAGCGAATGCACGAACGACCCAATCTCCCATCCGCCGAAATGCGCGGTCAGAAACAATACGCCTTTACCGCGCGCTCGGGCTTCAGCAAAATTCTGGAAGCCGTCATAGACGGCGATCTTTGAAGCGCTTCCCTTGCGATAGCGCGGGAACAAGGCAAATTCAGCCAGTTGCCGCCCCAGTCCCTGGAAGAGGACACGCAGGATGCGCAATTTCTCTTTCCTGTTCTTTTCCGGGAACGCCAGCTCAAGATTGCGCAGCCCGACCGTGCGCAGCCGCCGGTGCGCAAAATACATAAACATTCCGATGCTCTGGCAGATACACCTTGCCAGCGGGCGCGGCAATACGCCGATGCTTTTGGCCAGCATCCAGACGGGAAAGTACTCAAGCTTGTGGCGGAATGTGGGCAACTTGGGACGGTATCATCGCAGGAAAAATAATTCAAACCCTTGTAACCGTTGGCGCAGTTCCGCGCTCAAATGATGTTGATGTGCGTTTCGGCACATGGCTGGGTTCCCCTGGGACCATCTCAGCCATTAAGATAGCTTGGAATTCAAGGAAGGAGAAAATGATGAAGTTTCCCTACGCACCAGCCGCCCTGGCCCTTGTGATCGCGATTGCCGGCTGCAAGGCGGGCTCTCCCAGCACCGCGGAGAATAAAGTAGTGAGCGAAGTGAAGCATGAGGTGACCATCGGCGGCAAGGACGTAAAGAACCCGATCGCCTACACGCCCGACGCGGCCAAAGAAGGCGGCGAACATTTTCAGCATCATTGCCAGATCTGCCATGGTCTTGACGGCCAGAACAGCGGCGTTCCCTTCGCCTCCAAGATGGATCCGCCGGTGGCCGATCTCTCCACCAAGGATGTACAGGATTACACCGACGGCCAGTTGAAGTGGATCATCGAAAACGGCATCAAGCCTTCCGGTATGCCGGGATGGAAGGGAATTCTGGAAGACGAGGAGATGTGGAACATCGTCCACTATATTCGTCACCTTCCTGCGAAGGGCAGCCTGGGCGCGCCTGAAATTTTCAAAGAGGAAGCCGAAGAACATGAGCACATGCACGGCGCCGCCGCTCACGATCACAAGGACGCGAAACCCCATACGCACAAGCACTGATCTCCTTCGCCTTGAGAAGGAAAAAGGGAGCCCTCATCATGGCTCCCTTTTCTTTTGTAACCGGAACTCGGCTAGCGTCGCCTTCTGGCAGGCGATCTCCGCAGATCTCAACTCAGCATGGCGGGATCGAGTTTTGCTTCGACTTGTTGCCGAACTGCAGGTGGCGGCGTTGGAGTCGGGGTCGGCGTTGTTTCCGTCGCCGGCGCGGGCTCTGCGGCCGCAGGCGTTGGTGTCGGCGTTGCCGCAGGCGGAGGGTTCACCGGCGCCGTGGACCGTCCTGTTGGCGTGCTCGGCGGAGCGGACGGAGGCGCGGTATCTGTCCCCACCGCCTGTCGCACAGCGGCGATAAATGTTTCTGCCGTTTGGGGCGTTGCCACTGACCCGGTCAGAATGGTCTTGAAATCAACCATGCGGCCGTAAATTTCACGCGTGGCGTCCTCATCCTGCTTGATGACTGCTCCGTTGAAGCTGATGCCGGCAAACAGGCCGCGCGCCCGGGAATATGTCAGCACTTCAGCGCGCAGCTTCCAATCGGTAGAGCCTTCGGTATGCCGTCCCACAGGCCCGGCAGCCACAGAAGCATCCGCGCCAAGCTTGAACTTGCTGCTGAGCAGGGCTTGCATGCCGCGGTCATTCATGACCACCATCACTAGGTCCACCGCCTGGCCGCCAATTTGCAGGCCAATGCTTCCACCCGTGGTGGTAAGAGGCGCCGGAGCGCTCCAACCCGTCGCTGTTCGACAGGTAGCCATGCCGCGGCCATGTGCGCCGCCCACCACGAACCCGCCCTTCAGCAGCGAGGGCACCACCGCAACACACTTCGCCGAGCTGAGAATATCGGAAGGAATGCCCTTATCGGGAGCAGCCATGATTTCATTCAACACCGTGGCAGACGCTTGCAGCCGGCTGGATGCGGCTTCCGCGGCAAATACGACGTTGGAGAGCGTGATGGCAAACAGCGCTACACGAAGCAGTGTTTTCATATTTTCCTCAAAATGATTTTAGTCGCTGGGAGCAGGTAAGAAGATGCGGAAAAACAATAAAGGGTTGGATACGGTGACCCTCGTTACCGTGTCCAACCCCGTCTCCCAGGTTCTGTGGTAGGTGGGTAGAGTATCCATCCATGCCGTTTTCCCGGCAAGTAACCGGGGTTCCTTTGAAATTGCCAATTGGGACATGTACCTGGGGAGAGCATCTGAATCGTAAACAGACAATTCTTCCCCGCGACCCGGCAAAAACAAAAAGCCCGGCGGATTGTCCACCGGGCCTGCGTGCTTGGGAACAATTACTTCGAGGATGTAACCAGCGAATGCGTGATTGCGTGCACGGAGAGCGCGATGCGGTTCTGCACTCCGACTTTGCGCATCAGTTTGGCCACATGGGCCTTTACGGTGCGCTCTTCAATGCCCAGCACCGATCCGATTTCCTTGTTGGAGCGGCCCACCACCAGCAGCTCGAGCACTTCTTTCTCGCGATCGGTAAATGTAACGCGGCCCGCGGGAAAGATCCGTCCCGGCGAAGATGTCACGCGCTCGATAAAAATCGAGAGCACGCGACGCGGGGCCCATACCGAACCGGCATGCACGATCCGCATGGCCTGGATAAATTCCGCTGGTGAAGCGGCTTCATCCACGTAACCCTTTGCGCCCGCGGCCAGGGCTTTCAGAATTGTTTCGTCGTCGGCGCCGCTGCCGGTAACGATAATGCGCAGATCAGGGCGCGCGGCTTTGAGTCCAGCCATTACGTCAAACAGGTTTTGTCCTGCCCGCGTACCCAGCAGCACAAGGTCGATATCTTTGCGCGGACCCAACTCCGCTAGGCTGCAGGAGACCAGTTCAAGATCTGTTTCGGTATCGAACAGAGACTTCAGTCCAATAAACCGCAGCGGATCGCTCTCTACCACAGCAATGCGAATTGTTCTCTTTGATGCGCCTGCTTTCATCAAAACTCCTCCAAGACCGTGGCGTGGATGACTGCATTGTAAGCAAAAAATGAAGCGCGCTACCTGAAAGTATCATGAACCTCAGCCCAAGCCCATTACTTAGCAGGGTACATGTACTGAAGTTGAAGCGCAAGGTTGGGGGTACTACTCGGGTTTACTTGCTGGCTTCCAGCCGGCTGCTGTAAGGACGGAGCAGAAAGCCATCGGCGTGGCCGAGCGCGAAACCGCGGCGGTAGCCATCGCAATAGCTTTCTTCAGAGCGCCGGGCGGGCTGCTTCCCGGAATGGAAATTCGCACAGCCTACAAAATGGAAATCGACCTGAGCGGTGGAAGATTGGTCGGAGCCGCCGCGATCAAAGCCTTCGTTGTAGCCGGAGAAAAAGCCATCGTCAAAGGAGACGAATTTGGGATCGGCGCCCTTCCCCGCATCTTGCAGGGAATCGGCCACGGAGCGGAGTGAGTCCACGGCACGGAACAAGCGTCCTGAGTAGCCGTCGCTGTATCCGGCCTTGAGCCCTGCCTGAAAGCCACGTTCGAATGCGCGGCGCGGGCCGAACTGCGGCGCGTAGCCAAGCTTCAGCCCGCGAATGTCCCTCATTTTTGCGCGTGCGGCTGAGCCCAGGCTCACATCCACATTGCCCGCGTGGTAGCCCTCTTCGTAGCCATGCCGGTAGCCATGGGCAAATGCCGAATGGGAAAGAACGACGGAGGAACCGGCTTCGCTCAAATGCATGTCCTGCGGATGCGCCGGAGCGGCGAGCACCGCAGCCACAAATAGAGCAAGCACCAAGCGCGCCATCGGGCCGATAAACCTCCAGGTTCGCTCATTCAGATGAACCTAAGTAACCGCGGGATGTCACCCGGTTATCGCCCGGCCTAAGGTCAATTTAGGTGCCCTCTAAGTTTTTTGATCAATGGCCGTAAATCGTGTGTAGCTGGATACTTATCGCACCTTAACCCCAATCATGAAAAGGTCAGCTGACTCTGCGGCTACGGCAGATTAAAAACCTGGGGGAAACGGAGCCAGGAAGAGGCCAGCGACTTAGATTGATTTGCGATTTTCCCTGGGCGGCAAAACAGCCGCCTGGGGCATTCGTACTCCCCCAGCGGTTCAGGCGCTTCCGGAAATATTATGCGAAACCTGCTGCGTTACATGCCGCTGGTTTGTCTGCTGGCGCCTTCGCTAGCGCTGGGCACGCAATCTCGCAATCCTCACGATATTGAACTTGAAAACCTGCGCTCCCAATGGAGTTCAGCGAGCAAACTGGAAAAGCTGGTACTGCTGCAGCAAACCCTCGGACTGCGCGACTACCTTGACGATCGCAGCCAGGTGCAGCAATTTCTTGAAAGCGTGCGCCAATCAACGGCGGAAAATGATCTGATCCGGAATGAAGCCGCTGCCTACATTGACGATCTTCGCGCTTTCAAAGTGCCATTGCAGCCTAGGGCGCAGCACTGGTATGCCGTGGATGCGTCCAGGCAGCGAGTGTTGGCAGAAGCGCGTGCCAGCGGCGAAAAAGGCGCGGATTATGCTGTGCTGGCGGAACTGGAGCACGCCTCCGGCGCTGCCGAGTCGGCTGATCACATGTTGCAGGCTGCCGGACTTGATCCCTCAGCGCAACATTGGCTGCGCGCCGCCCAGTTTCTGGATGACCCATTGCGCAAATTTACCGCATTGCGCAACGGGCTGGCCCTGGAGCCCTCCAATACGCGACTGAACGCGGAGCTGGCAGCCTATTACGTGGGCCGCCAGCAGCTTGAGAAGGCGCGTGACGTGTTGGACGCCGCAGCCCAAGCTGCACCGAATGATTTTGTCATCCGTGAGCGTAAGGCCAGCCTCTTCCTGAACCTGGGCCTGCGTTCCGCGGCGTTGCCTGAACTGCGCCGGCTTGAGAAGCAATGGCCCGCTCCACTGTGGTTGCAGGCGCGCCTGGCCTTTGATTACGAGCAAATCGGCCTGCTGGACGATGCCGCCAGATTGGCTGCCTCGGTGGTTTCCGAGAAAGCTGACGATCGCGAGCAACTTGCCCTGTTGGCGCGTTTTCACGAGCGCCGGCATATGAAATATGACTTGCAGGCGGACTACATTGCGCTCTCGCGCCTGGAGCCTGGCCAACCCGACATATGGTCGCGCCTGGCGCAGGTGCAAATAGATTGCGGCGACGCCGAGGGCGCTAAAAAGGCTCTGCTACGCATGATCGCTCTGGATGAAGAGAATGCGGACGCGCATCGCCGGCTGGCCCAGGTTTATGAGACGCTTCACCTGGATCGCGAAGCCCAGCAGGAGCGCGCACGGGCTTCCACCGCCGCGCGGCCAGATATCCTTGCCGCGGACGCTCAATATCTCGCTGATCCGGGCTTGCTGGTCAAGGAAGCATTCACCCAGCCGCCGACCCTGGCCGATACAGCGCTGGCCGATATCCGCGTGCAGGAACTTTTGCCCAGCGGGCTGGATCGCGTACATGTCCAACAGCTTTACTATGTCGGCTCCGAATCCGCTCTGGATGCGCACCGCGTCACCACGATCCGCTATTCGCCATCAACCGAGGAATTGCGCGTGGTCCACGCGCGCGCATGGAAATCCAATGGCTTGGTCCTGGAAGCGCAGGAACTGGGCGATCGCGAATATTCCGATGCGCTGGTTTCCATGTATTACGACACGCGGCTGCACCAGCTGCGCTTTACGGGACTGGAAAAAGGCGACGTGGTTGAACTGGAATACTCGCTCACTCCAAAACGGCGCTCGGCTCCTTACAGCGGCTATTTCGGAGAGCTTGTGTTATTTGCCGGCCGAAACCCCTCTCAGTTGAAACGTTACGTGCTGATTGCGCCGGCGGCACAGAAAGTTTTTGTCCATGCGGAAAAGATTGCTCCGGCAACGGTTTCTGCCAGGGAAGGTTCGCAGATATTTGTCTGGGAAGCCCGTTCATTGGCCGCTTTGCCGCGCGAGCCGCGCAGTCCCGGCGTGACAGAAATTTCTCCGTACGTACACGTTTCCACCCTGGGCGACTGGCAGCAGCTTGGGGCCTGGTACGCCGATCTGGTCCGTCCCCAGTTTGTGCTCGATCAGTCGCTGGAGAACGAGCTGGCCAGGGTGATCAGCGGCCTGCACAGCGATAAGGAAAAGATTGCCTCCATCCAGGAGTTTGTGCTGCGCAGCACGCACTATGTCGCGCTGGAGTTCGGCGTTTACAGTTACAAGCCATACCCGGTAACACAGATCTACGCGCGGCGCTTTGGCGATTGCAAGGACAAGGCCAGCCTCATGATCGCCCTGTTGCGCGCCGCGGGCATCGAGGCCGAAATCGCGCTGGTGCGCACCCGGTCGCTAGGCGACGTGGTGACTGAACCTGCTTCCATCGCGGTGTTCAATCACGCTATCGTCTATGTCCCAAAATACGAGTTGTGGCTCGATGGGACGGCGGAGTACGCCGGCCGCGAGCTGCCTCTGGAGGATCAAGGCGCATTGACGCTTACCGTGGGCCTGAGTGGTGCGGCCCAGATTCGGCACGTGCCTATGACTCACGCCGCCGACAATTACACACGGCATATCATCCGCGGCGAGCTTTCTGCGCAGGGCGTGATCCAGTTTAGCGGGTCGACTACCACGCACGGCGAAGATGCGCCCGGTCTGCGCCATGACCTTGCCGTCCGCGAACAACAGTTGGATATGTTCCGCCGCGAGCTGGCCGAGGTTTTTCCCAGCGTCCAGGTCGATAGCGTGGCGGTACACGGAGCGGAAGTTCTCTCCAGCAGCGTAAGCGTGGACTTTCAGGGTGCGCTGAACTCGGTGCAATACAAGCGCGTGGTTTCACTCAGCTCCTCGTGGATGCCGCGCTCTTATGTTGCCGCCCTTGCCGGCGCCAGCACGCGTACCCAGGACCTGGTGCTGCCTTCGCCATGGACCACGGAAGAAGAAATTCATATCGCTCTGCCACCGGGCGCTGAGGTCACGTCATTGCCGCGCGACCAGAACATCAGCAGCGGTTTTGGCTCGCTGCGGCTGCACTATAAAAAGGCCGCCGGTGAGATCGTGGTGCAAAGCCATATCCAATTTGAAAAAGCGCGGGTGAGCGCGCAGGATTATCCGGCATTCCGCCAGTTCTGCGCCCAGGCGGAACGGAGCTTCCGAAATGAAATCACCCTGAGCCTGCCCCAATGAGATCTCTTTTCCAGATTCTGGCGCTCGCCCTTATTTGCCTGAGCGGCGCAGGATTCTCACAGCAGGTTCGGCCCACTCAGCAAAATAATACTGGCGGCGCACTGATCACGAAGTTTTTTTCTGACTTCAATCTGCCGGCTGCCGCCGAAGCTGCCGAGCTGCGATTGCGCCAGTCGCCCCGTGACGCTATCGCGCTCTTCGTGCGCATGGAGACAGCAGAGCTCCAGGAGCGGCCAGAAGTGGTGCTGGACTCTGCATTGCGCCTTTGCGCGCTCCACACTTCGTTGGAATTGCAGGACGTGGCCTCAAACCGCATGCTTCAACATGCAGGTAATACCATGGCCTTCAATTCGGTCCTCCGTCGCGTAAGGTCCGCTGCAGCGGCACAAAACCGTTGTAGCTTCAACCTCAGATTGGCGCTGGTAGCCGCCGCGTCCGATGGAGCGAATATTGACCTGGACCAGGCCGCGCACTCAAGTGGCTTGCTCACGCATTGGCGGATCGTAGGGCCGTTTGGCAAATATAACAACGTCGACTTTGAGCGTCGCTGGGCTCCCGAAACTGATCGGTCTTTGCGGTCCGCGTACCCCTCTGGTCAGGAATTAGCCGCACTTCAGCATGACCGCAAAGCACACGCGGGAGCATCAGCCGATATCTCCGCAACCATCGTACCGGAGCGTTTCTGGTTCCGCGACGGCATGATCACCATGCCGGAGTATTTTGCTTCGGCTGGCGTGTTTTACGCCGCAGGCGAGGTCGAACTGGCGGCCGCAACGCGCTCGCGAATCGATGTTCTGAGTTCCGGCTCGTATGAAGTATTTGTCGACGGAAAACCGGCGCTGCTGCACGATGCGCGCTATGCCGCCGGTTCGAGCAGGGACTCAGGATCACTGCCACTTGCCGCGGGCCATCACCGCATTCTGGTCAAGTTCACGCCCGACGCGGCGCCGTTGAGCGTAGCCGTGCACCCTGAATTCAGATTGCCCCTGCTCGATCCATCTCCGCTGCCACTGCCGGTCCAGGAGTATGCACAGGCGCTGAATTTTTATTTCCACGGGGACCTCGCTGGAATGGAGAATGCGCTCCACGGCGACGGGCTGCGCAATTTCGAATACGCTCAGTATCTGCGCGCACTACTCTATTCGGCGGCCGATGAGCATTCACCCCGGGCGGACGCAGCCTGGAAGGCCGTGGCTACGGCGCAACCATCCGCTTTGCTGGTGCGGCTGAAGTTGGCGGAGAGCGCCTCTGAACGCGGCCAGAAGGAGACCGCGCGCCCTGAGGTGATGGCCCTGGTGGCCGAGCGTCCGCTCTCTGAAGCAGCGCTGCAAATGGCCTTCAACCTTTCGCGGGGCAATCAGGTTGAAGCGCCCATGCTGCTCAGCCGCCTGCTGGAAGTGCATCCTTCGTGCGCGCGCCTAGCTGAAGGAGTCAAATTCTTCAGCTCGGCGGCGGAGCAAGACAAGGCCCGCCGGCTGGAGCAGCAACTCACGTCGTGCGCGCCGGAGTCAATACAGTATGCCCGGCTCATGGCCGAATCGGGCCGTCACAGCGCTGCCGCCGCTTACCTGCAGCAGATGGTCGTCAGAAATCCGCTCCACAGGACCGCCAGGCGGTTTCTGATCGAGCAACTCCTGCTCGATAATCAACTCAGCGCCGCCAGGCTCCAGGCAAAGCAGCTCAAAGACATCGCCGTGAATGCCAGCAACTACGCTCATCTGGCGGACGATCCTGGGACTGCGCAGGACAGCCGGAGCCAGCGTGCCGAGGGGTTTGCCAGCGGCCGTGAGTTTTATGTTCCCTATCGCCGCGATGGCGTAGAACTGGTCCGTAGGTCGGCACAGCGGAGCTTCTCCGGAGGTCCGGCAGTAATCTTGCTGTCCGATAAAGTGGTCCTGCTTCGCCATGAGGGTGGGGTCTCGGTTTACGTGCATCGCATCACCCGTCCTCTCAACAAGGAAGGCATCAGCCGCTATGGAGAGATCACGCTGCCTCACGGGGCGGACTTGTTGGAGCTGCGCACCATAAAAACCGATGGAGAAATCATTGAGCCTGAACTGGCCCAGCAAAAACCTACAATTTCCATGCCTGCGCTGGAGACCGGGGACGCAATCGAAGAAGAATACGTAATGCATTACCCCGAACTGGACCAGACACTGGATAATGCCGTGGTCCACAGTTTCGGCTCATTTGCCGCTCCCATCCTCCATTCCCGCTTGGTGGTTCTCAGCCCGCTCGACGCAGGCATTCGCCTGCATGAGGAGGCGAGTCCGCCACAGGCATTGGTTGGCGAAAACAATGGCGTGGTGGTAAGGATTTGGGAGCGCGATAACATTGCCCAGACGATTGCAGAGTCTTTTCTTCCCGCGGTGAATCTGCTCCCCACGGTTACGGTAAGCCCAGCGGAAAAAACCAGCGACCGGCTGCGTGATCAGTTGATCGATGCCTCGCGTCCGGGCCTGCACGCAAGCGAAACAGCGTGGGGGCTGCATCTGCCGCAAAATGCGGGCGACGCCGAGAAGGCGAAGCGGTTGTATCGTTTTGTTACCAGCAAAATCGATTCGACCGGCCCGGACTGGGCCGGCAGCCCGGCGGAGGACACGTTGGCCAATGGGCAAGGAAGTCGCTCAATGGCGCTGCTGGCGCTGGCGCGGACCAGCGGATTGAAGGCCAGCTTGCTGCTGGCAAGAAAGATCGGCCAGAGCTGCGCGAAGGAACGAAGCGGCTCCTGTTACACCGAACCGCTGGTGCGCTTCTGGCTGCCCGGCGGTGAAACAGTGGATGTTGACGCCGAGTCTGATGATCTTCCTTTTGGTGAAATTCCGCCATCCCTCGATACCAGAGATGCGCGTTTCATCCGCTTGCTGGCACAGGATGAGAAGAAACCTGAGACTGTGGCCTTGTCATCCCGGTCGGCCAGGGAAAGAAGCATGGCCGAAGCCGACCTGACATTCCACGAAACGGATTTGCTGGCCAACATTGAGGTCCAACTGGGTCCGGCGCGAGCGCAGGAGGTCCGCAGCATGCTCCGCAATGCAGGGGACCACGAACGCCAGGCCTTCTTCGAGCAGATGGCCATGCGCATCTTTCCCGGCGCCACCGGGGTCACGGGCACCGTAGCACATGAAAATGACCCTGAGCAGCCTCTGAAGCTTTCTGTACGCTGTACGGCCCCACTATTCATCAACCGGCAGAGCGGCTCGGCAGAGATTAATCAACTGGCTCCGGCGCTTGGCCTGGCCACGCTTTACGCCAGGACCCCGTCCCGCAAATTCCCGCTGTATGTTGACTCAATGTTGTTTGAAAGCACGGTCTTCCATTTACATATGCCGGATGGCATGAAAGTCCAGGCATTGCCCGCTGATTTTATTGACAGGACCGAGTTCGGAGAATACGCGTTGCATTTTGTGCGGCTGCCGGGACAGATCGATATTCATCGGGACTTCCGTATCCCGGTGCAGGTGGTTGCGCCGGAGAAATATCCTGCGTTCTTGAGCTTCGCCCTTCGAATCGACGAAGCCGAGCGTCAACGGATCTCGCTGGAAACGGTAAAAGGTGCGGCGGGAACACAGCCGAAAGTTGATCTGCAGGCGGCGCTGGCAAGCAAAAAATAAGGGCCGGCCAGGCCCCGGCCCGATCTACTCTCTGTCAGGCAAATCTGCCTTCAGGAAATTCTCAATCCATCCGCGCGTTTGACCCTAAAAACGGGAGCCGCCGGCGACAGGCATGTTGCGATAGCCGCCCTTCTCTTCCCCAAGCCGCTCCAGAAAAGCCGATGCCATGTCGACAAACTTGCTGCCTTTTTCAATGTATTCAGGCATGCGGTGCCAAAGTTCTTCAAATTTCTCAGGATGCTCGGCGGCAAAGGTAGCCACGCCAATCCCGGCAACCGCCAGGCCGGCGGGGCGGCGTCCGGTCAGAAACAGTATTGCTCCCGCCGCAAAAGAACCATACATCAGCGTCTTCTTCCAATCCATTTCCCCTCCTGAATTGTGTGCCGTGGCTGAAACTCTAAATTATTTTTGCCGCTCGTGGAAGTCAATCGGCGTTTCCCTGGACACGCTTGGTTAGAGCAGCATTTGCGCCTTCCTGTTGCCTTTGGCGGTCCTTTGCGATCTCGACTTTACTTCGACGCGGGTCTCTCGCAACAGTATTTTCTCGTTTGAATCGGACTTTAGAGAGAAGACCGCATATAAGCGAGCGCCACGGCGCCAGGCTAAAGCGAAAATTACAAAGCTCATGACTGGAGAAGAAAGTCTTAGGGCAGGCAGTTGGACAAAAGTCCCCTCAAAAAGAGAAAGTGGGCGCCGGTATAGGGGCGACGCCCACGTGGGGGTACTGCGTATGTTGTTATTAGGATAGACGTAGAAAAGTGGAAAAAGTTTCAACTTTCGCAGAAATTAACATAACTAAATATCCCAAAGTTAATAAGTAGCGAGTTCAGAGTGTCAAGCCTAAGAAAATGCTCACTAAAAAAGCCCCCTCGCCAAAGCGAGGGGTGGAGAGAGAGGAGAGATGAGGAGATACAAACTGCGTTACGACATGCGCGAAATCAATTCCCGCATTTGCAAACGTGCCTGATGAAGACCAAACTGCGATTCCTGCACGCTCAAGCCAAGAAGGTGAGCAATTTTTTCGTGCTCGTAACCTTCAACGTCATGCAGAAGAAAAATCATTTTTTCGGTGGAGGGCAGCTCCACCACGGCGCGCTCCAGATGTACACGCTTTACGTTGCCGCGCACACTCCGGGTTTCCGCGCACGCGCTGCTGCTCAACGTGAGCGTACCAATGGTGGTAATCTCGCGGATTTCGGCCAGAAAAGCCTGGTCAATCTGTTCGGTCCGGGGTTCAGCCGAGGACGCAAACGCGCGCAGGAACGTGTTGCTGGAAAGTTGCTCAGCGGCGAGTTCATTGTCGGTCATCCAGAAAGCCAGGGAGTAAATCCTGTGGCAATGCTCGCCGTAAATCTCATCGTATTTGGCTGTGCGGTTTTCGACTGCGGGAGCAAGTAGTCCCAGATTGCTGATAACACTCACGCTGCTAGACATTGAAACCTACCTCGTTTTCGGCCCTCTGAGGGTCCCTTTTTGGATTACCGTCAGTCAATCGAACGCTCTTGAGTAGAGCAATCGAGTTGCCCAAGGAACGCGTCCACTGATGAAGTTTTGCAAGGGAAATTAAGTTGTTGATTCTGAACGCCGAAGAGACGACCTCAGAGAACCATGGTGTAATCCACAAGGGCTGGGGTTAAGGCGGTTTTCAGTTCTGGATATAGTTTATAGGTATCTAAGTACCACTTATTGCTACCAGAATACCAGGTCGCAATTCCGGCAGGAGGTAAATTTTACAAAATGGTTGACCTGCCATCCCCTTTATCGGACGATCAATACTTCGCGAATGTTGTCCCGTCCTAAGAAGAACTTGCGCGAGGCAAAATCCTTGAACAGGTTTTCGATATGACGGTTGTTAAAGATCCGCTGCAGCTTGAATCCCTGGATCGGCTCAAGCTCGAGCGTGTCCTTTTGGACGATATGATGGCGCGAATACAGTGATTCAGCTCCGGCGTCCTTGGTGTGAAAAAAAGCAAGCAGGTAACCCTTGGGCTTTAGCATGGCTTGCAGGCGCTCCACCAGCGGCTTTACCAGAGTTTCTGGAAGATAATCGGCTATGTCCCAGAACAAAATGGCGTCAAACTGGCCGGCGGGATAATCCATGTTCTCCGCGAAGAACCGGGTGGGATCAATCTGGGTGGATCCATCTTCCTGCGTCACCGCGTAGCTTGAGTCCTGTGACTCGCGCAGAACATCTTCATTGAAGACGCGCACGCCGAGATCTGTCAGGAGGGTGATATTGGTGGGAGAAGTCGGCCCCAGATCAAGGACACACAGCTTCTGTTCGCCTGTGCCGCTCAGGTTGCGCATGAATTCGCCCAACCCGATGCAGGTCCGTCTGGTCCGTGGTGCAGTGTTGGCGGCCTCTTGAGGCTTCGCTTGAGAGCTGTCTGCCCCACGGAACCATCGCATTAAGTTATTGCCGGAGGAGCTCACGCTCCGTTAACTCTACCCTATTTTCCGTCTAAAAAGGAACCCTGAGATTCAGCGCTGGCGCTGTAGCTGACGGCGCCCGAGCTAGACGCTGATCCGCTGCTGGAGTTCATACCCGCACTGACTGCGGAAGCCAGAGGCTTGCGGGAATCCACGCCTTCGCTCCTCTCCATGATATCGATAGCGCCCTTGAAAAATGCGCCATCTTCAATCACGATGCGCTGCGTGCTCACGTCGCCAATCAGGGTGCAGGACTTGCGCAGCTCCACGCGTCCGGTGGCGGTGACATTGCCTTCCACCCTGCCATGGACGACGAGATCACGCGCTGTGATTCCCGCTTTGATTTTTCCGTTGGGGCCGATGATCAGGCTGTGATCGCGCAGGTCGACTGTGCCTTCGATCGAACCATCCAGATAAAGGTCCTCGCTTCCGGTAAGTTCGCCTTTGATTTGAACCGATTTGCCGATATGCCCCACGTCCGCACGGTGCGGATCGCTGGCTTTCGGCGTTTCTTTATGGGGTACGGGAACGCTGGGCGCGGCGGCGGCAACTGGCGGGGGGACCGGCTGCGCAGGCTGGCCAGGCTGGCTGGGGTTCATGCTCATGGGTTTGTTGTCTTCAGGACGAGGTTTCCACATTTCAGCACCTTTTCTTTCGGTTATGCTCTCTTCAGAGAAATTTGGACAACTTGGCTCGTGATTCTGGAAATGCCTGTCGCAGATTAATCTGGAGTTGTCAGCTAGTTTACTGCTCCAATGGGAAATCAAATAGTTACTGTAGTTGTGCGCCGGAAAGGTAATCCCATGCTCATACGCGGCACTTCCCTGCTTAAGTTTGCGTAGTTACAATAAAGTAAACATTAACTCTTTTGCCACCTCCATCAAGAGAACCATAAAGCGCTTGTTTTTCAGCAAGTTAGAAACGCGGCCAAAAACGGCTATTCCGGCCAGTTTGGCTGTAGGTTTGCATTTAAGTTAAGGCGTCGACCGGACGGAATGTCGCGGCGCACGGGCGGAACCGAAAACCAGGGGAACAGCGGTTCTGATCGGACACCGCGGCTATCGAGCCAATGGGACTGCCTTTCCGAACAAGGTCGATGAATTAAAGAGGCGGCTGCAAAGCTGCCTCTTTTTTTACTTTACTCCATCTTTCCGCCACAATCTCCTGAATATAAAATGCAACTACCTGCTGGTTCCCTGGCGTCTAAAGGAGTATCCGTTTTTGAAATGCCGTTTATGAGTTCCCTGAAGTCTTTCCGGCGCGTGGCGATGGTCCTGTTTTTCATGATGTCGGGGCTTGCACCGGCATCAGGCCAATCACCTGCCCAGGAAGCTCTTCCTCCGCTTCCGCAGGACGCTACCCAGTACGTGAGAGAGACAATCAAATATCAGATGGGGGCTGACGCAGCCGATCACACTCATTGGCGCTACCGCATCCATCGGGAAGACGATAAGGGCGCGCAGGACCGCGATGTTATCGATACTAAAGAAGGGCAGCTCGCCCGCACCCTGCTGATCAACGGGCAGCCTTTGAACGCCGAGCAGCGCGCCGCAGACGAAGCGCGCATGAAGAAACTAGTGGAAGACGCGGGGGAGCGGGCCAAGCGTGAGAAGCGCGCCAAGGACGATGAAGACAAGGGAATACAGATGCTCAAGGCAATCCCTGACGCTTTCATCTTCAAATATGAAGGGGCCGAGAATGGCCAGGTCCGTCTCTCTTTCTTTCCGAATCCGCACTACAACGCCCCAACCAGAGAGCTACAGGTGTTTCGCTCGCTGAGCGGCACAATGTGGATAGACCGAGCGGGCCGTCGACTCTCACGGCTGGATGGGACGCTATTTGAAGATGTCACTTTCGGCTGGGGTCTTCTGGGCCGGCTGAACAAAGGCGGCACCTTTTCAGTTACGCAGAGCCGCGTGGGAGAGGACCACTGGGAAATCGTGTCACTCGACGTAAAAATGTCAGGCCGCGCCGTGATCTTCAAAACCATCAATGTAAAACAGAAGCAGCGCTTCACCAATTTTCGCCGCGTCAGCGACAACCTGACCATCTCTGAGGCATACCAACTGCTTGAACAAGGCGAGGGGCCTGTCTCCGCGGGAAATCAATCTGGCGCAAAGCCGCCCCTTGGCCAGAATTAAGTTACTTCCCCGCCACGGGTGCGGCCGGGGCCAAGCCCAACTCATTCAGGACCTTCGGGTTCTTCTCGTCTGACGCAACCACGTTGTGGCATGCACTGCAATCCTGGGTGATTGTCCTCCCCTCGGGACTGGCGTGCTGTTCATCATGGCAGCGGAAGCAGCCATTAGAGTCCGTGTGTCCCAGATTATTGGGGTATGTGCCCCATGTAATCTTCATTTCGGGAAAGACATTGCGTTGATAAACCCCCAGCAAGGCCAGCGCGCTGCTGGATACTTCAGTCCGCCGTTGCGCATAGATCTCAGGATAGGTCTTACGGTAATAGTCTTCAAATGCCGCAGGGATCCTGGCGGCCGCGTCTTGCTCGCTGGCATAGGTCTGCTTCACTATTTCCAGACCCTGCTTTTTGGCAAATGGCAGCGATGGCGAAATGTCTCCGAAAGACATGGCCCGGTCAATGGCCCGGTCCGGCAGCTGGAAGGTATGCGCCGGCCGATTGTGGCAATCAATGCACTGCATGGCGCGCAACTTGGCCGGATCAGGCTTGGCTCCGGGCGCGGCAAAGACGGTCATTTTGCCGCCTGAAGTGTATTCGACGTAAGGGATGTTTTGGCGGACGTCATCCGATGCGTAGTATCGTAACGTGACGCCTTCGCCGAGATGAGCGCCGTGAACGCCGGAACTGTGCGGTCCTCCGGTGCCAAGGTGCATCATGAGAACAGTGTGCGCCACCGTGTTTTGCTCGTCTATGCCGTAGCTGGCCAGATCGCGCAAGCGATCACCGAAAAAGCGGCGGCGCGCGTGGCAGGATTCACAAGTCTCCGTGGCAGGACGAAGCCGCTCCAGCGGCTCCGGAATGGGTCGCGGATATGTTTTCAGGGCTATGTGAACCACTTGCCTTATGCCATTTACCTTGGCGCGCATGAATCCGCTTGCTCCAGGTCCAACGTGGCAGCCAACACACTCAACTTTGGAGTGCGCTGACACTTCATAGGCGGCGAACTCCGGCTTCATCACATGGCACGTGGCGCCGCAAAAATTGGGCGTCTCCATATAACGGACACTGCTATAGGAAAGCTGGCTGGCGATCACGATGTTAAGAAAAGTGGTTACGGCGATGAAAGCGGCCAGTTTGCGAAGCTCCGGATTTCGTGGATCGATGGGCTCGAAGCGCGCCGGCACCTCGCCTCTCTTGCGCATCCCGCGCCTGCGCAGATAAATACCCAACGGAATGAGCAGAAGGCCGCCGGCAAAAATCCCCGGCAAAAGAAGATAGGCAACAATCCCCACGTAAGGATGCACGCTGCCGCTGCGCAACGTAATGGGCAGAAAAACAAGCCAGGAAACCGCTGACGCCGTTACCACCACAACGCCTGCCAGACTGATCAGGTTGTTGGAGAAGAAAACGACAGGTGAAAGCCATTCGCGAAATGTCTTCATTCCGGGCCGAAACTCCTCTGCGCCAAAACAACTGCGCGGCGCCGTGTCTAATGGAATTGCAAAAGCAGTATAAATACGCCAGCCAGTTGAAACTGTGATAAACATCACAACGCCAAGAATTGCCAGACCCACATCAGGGCATGTGACCTCTGTCACATCTCCGGTAGAAACAACGCCTTAGGATGCTTCCTGACATTATTTGTAACGGCATTTTTAAGGATGGGTGGCCATGAATACAAGCTTTGATCTCAACCGGCATCCATTGGTGGTGATCTGGGAGACCACGCAAGCGTGCGATCTGGCCTGCTGCCACTGCCGGGCCTGCGCTCAATCCAAGCGGCATTCGCTGGAGTTGACCACGTTTGAGGCCGAAAAGCTCATTCGTGACATAGCCGACCTGGATCCGCCGATCTTCATCCTCACCGGCGGCGACCCGTTGAAGCGTGCCGATATCTTCTATCTTGTACGCCGCGCCGTAGCCTACGGACTACATCCTTCCATGACGCCCAGCGCCACGCCCCTGTTGACGCGTGAAGCCATCGCTGATCTGAAGCGGGCCAAGCTCTCCAGGCTGGCCGTGAGTCTTGACGGTTCCGTTCCTGAGCTGCATGACGCGTTTCGCGGCGTGGACGGTTCATATGCGCGCACCCTGGAAGCAATCCACTGGGCCAATGAATTCGGCCTTCCCATTCAGGTGAACACCAGCATTTCCAAGCGCAACGTAAACGATCTGGAGAACATGGCGAGCCTGCTGAAGCAGTTCAAGCTGGTACTGTGGAGCGCATTCTTCCTGGTGCCCACGGGACGGGCGCAGATGGCCGACCTTCTCTCCGCGGATGAAGTGGAAAAGGCGTTCGCCACGCTGTATCGTTTTTCCAAAGAGCTGCCTTTCAAGGTGAAGACGACGGAGGCGCAGCACTACCGCCGTTACATTCTCCAGCAACGGCTCAGGAGCAAAGGCCAAGCTCCATTTGCGGGCGGCGATCATGGCTGGGAAAAAACCATTCCCGGACTTCTGCCCATCAATGACGGCAAAGGCTTCGTCTTCGTATCCCACACGGGCGAAGTCTGCCCCAGCGGCTTCCTGCCGGTCTCAGCGGGCAACGTGCGGGTCGATAACCTCACAGACATCTATCGCAATTCTCCGTTGCTTACCGCGTTGCGTGACAGCGCCAATCTGCAAGGTAAGTGCGGCACATGCGAATTCAAGGAAATCTGCGGTGGATCGCGCGCCCGCGCTTATGCCGTGACGGGAAACATGTTTGCGGAAGATCCCTGCTGCAATTACATGCCGGCTGCGCTACAGCCAGCCTCCTGAGGACGGGCAGCTCACACTGAGAGACACTTAGTCCCATCGAATTAGGAGCCTGCGAGTGGCGAGCTGCAGAGACACAGGATTCGCTCTCACCAACCTTGCAGCAGCTCTCCTTTCTTCACTCCATCGTGCCGAGCAAGGCAAACCGCCGCGTGTCGCCCTTATCTAATTGTCTAGCGCTGCTTTTACTCTTCTCGAGGCCGGAGTGAAGAAGGCCGAAAGTACCAGGAGGACGTAAATGAGAAAGACATTTTTGATCACAGCAATTCTGCTGCTGTCGGCGGCTTGGGCCGTGGCGCAAACCTCGCCCAGCATGCCGCAGTCCACAACACCGGAAACAAGCACGCAACAGTCCACATCTCCAACATCAACTTCACCCAGCCAAAAACCCGCGACTCCCGATACCAGTTCGACCACGACCCAGACCACAACAACTCAAACCACGCAGACCTCAACCGACAGCTCCACTTCAATTGAAGGCTGCCTAAGCGGCTCGGCGGGCAATTTTACGCTTACAGACCAATCCGGCAAGACCTACCAGCTAGCCGGAGAAACCTCAAAACTGAGTGACCACGTGGGTCATCAGGTACGCATAATGGGGAACGACAGCAGTTCGTCCGCTTCCGGTTCCAGCAGCCCCAGTTCTTCCAACCCGAGCAGCAGTGCGGGCGCAAGCGGAGCGGGCTCTTCCGGAACCCAATCAACGTTCACGGTAAATAAAGTGAAGATGATCTCCAGCACCTGCTCAACCAGCAAGTAACCAGCACGCATTCGAGACTGAGTGGACCCCCGACGCAAAAGCGCGGGGGTTTTCTTTTGGTGAAACGAGCAATTCTAGGGATTTACGTGGAGACGGCCGTCGCGCAGGACGGTGCATTTACGGTCGCGCCAGACGATGGTGTCGCCGACAAAACCGCTGATCCAGACCAGGAAACCGATTAGATCCTGAAGCGGCAGAAGCCACCACTGTTTTTGCGTGACCGGATCGCCCACAACATAGCGCGCCGTGGCAATCGCGGCGCCGCCACGAATCACCAAAGTAAGGACAACCACAGGCCACATGGTGAGGTGTGCGGCACAAAGCAGGAGGGCCCAGGGCAGCGGGTAGGTGAAGATTTGCCCCCAATAGCCGGCGGGGCGCGAGCGGCGCGTGCTGCGCGCCCAGCGCAGCCGGTGGCCAAGGTTGCGCATGATGCCCTGGCTTCCAATGCGGTGTTCAATTACGTATGAAGAGAGCAGCACGCCATGTCCAAGTTCCGCGGCGCGCTGGCCGATCACGAAATCTTCCGCCAAGAATTCCTGAAGGTAGCCGAACCCGCCCATCTCGTCGAGCACGCTGCGGCGCACGGCCACCGTACAACCCAGGGCGAAACGCATTCCCTCAATCATGCGCGCAACCAGCACGCCGCCCAAAAGTTCAGTATTCATTCCAATCGCTTCCAGGCGCGACCACAAACTCTTACCCGGCACCGCACGATAAGGACAGCTGATCAATCCAGTGCTCTGGTCCTGAAACTCCTGCGCCAGGCGGGCCAGCAGCAAGGGGGTAACGCGCACGTCGCTATCGCTCATCACCAGAATGTCATGCCGCGCCTCGCGGACCAGGCGGTTCAAACTGAAGGCCTTGGCGTTTGGGATAGGCGATTCTCCGGTTACCACCAGGCGTGCGGTGACCCTGCCACTGAACTCGCCGATGATTTTTTCCGCGACAGGGACGGCGGGATCGTCGAGCCGATGAACACCGAAAAGCACTTCGTATTCCGGATAATCCTGCAGGAAAAAACCGCGGAGATTGTCTTCCAGGCCGTCATCGTGGCCGCAGAGAGGCTTTAGAATGCTGATGGGAGGCTGGCTTCCTGAAGCTGGCAGGCGCGAGGACAGAAATCGCCGGGTGGCAACAATAACGAGCGAGCAATAGACGAGCGAACCGGTGAGCAGGACCGCCAATGCTGTGGTAAGGATTACCATAATGCGGGTTTGTTCTCCATCTTGGAGCCATCCGCAGTCGCGCCGGAGAGGCCGTTGGTAAAAAGAAACTTGCCGCCGCTTTCCGCGATCTGGTGGAGACGGGCGGAACCGACCAAGGCGCTCAGACGAGCCAGTCCGCTGTTGTCGGCCACTAGGTAATAACGCATTGTACCTGACCAGAGCCTGATAAATTCAGCGTCGTCAATAAAAACCGCGGGAGCGCCTGGAGCATAAGACCCATACTCCAGATTGTTCTTCCGGCCATTCAGCAGCAGCGCGTTGCGGTTGGAATAAAACATCACGGATGAAAACGGATAATAAGCGCCATCCACAATCAAATCGCCCTGCGGCGCGCGCAGCAGCGCCTCCGCCAGAGGCCGGGAAGACAGATATGGATCAAACGTGACCAAGGCCATTCGGCTGGCGTGCAGAAAGAGCGCCATCATCGCCGCAAGAGCAAAAAACGCCCGCCGGCCACGCAGCCAGGCTCCGGCAGCGCCAATCAGGAAAGCCAGCCCGGCAAGGACCAGCGGTGCGCGAAGATAAGCGAACGATTGCAGAGTCAGATCGCCCATGTGCCCCAGTGACAGCGTATAGGCTTCAGGATGCTGTTGCAGCGCGCTTGAAATATCGCCGGTGGCGCGCACATGGCGCACGGCAAATAGAATTGACGCAATCGCCGCAACTGCCCCCGTGGAGATGAAAGCCAGCGTTCTGTTGCCGGCGGTGATCAGTCTTCCTTCATGGTCCATGGCGCAGCCCAGCAAAAGCGCAAGCGCCGGATACATGGGCATGGAATAGTATTCCTGCGTTGTGGAGAAGGTAAAAAACAGCAAGAGAAACCCCGCCCAGCAGAGCGCGAGCAGGCGGGTGCGTCCGGCACGGTCCACCGGCTTGTAACTGAGCTTTACCGCAGCCGGCAGATAGGCGCTCCAGGGGAAAAGCCACAGAAGGTTCAAAAGCCAGAAGGCCAGCCGCGGCACGGTGTTGTAATCGCGCGGATAACGCAGGTTCAAGAACCTCAACAAGTGTTCATTGATGAAATAAAACCAGAAGAACCCGTGATATTCGCCAGGCCCGCTGTGCAGGCTGAAATTGAAGTACGGAGGCATGCGAAGAGTGGCCAGGATATGCCAGGGCGCAGCGATGAGCAGAAAGATCAGGCCCACGCTGGCGGGGCGCAAGCGCCGCCATGTTTCGCGCGAAAAGAGCTGTCCAGTAATTGCCAGATAAACGAGCACGGCCCCCACTGGAACCACCAGCGCAAGCAACCCCTTTAGCAACACGCCTATGCCCAACACAATGCCGATCACGACCGGCCATTGGTGAGGGTGCGGTTCTTCTCCGTCTTCATTCAGGGCGCGCTGGAATGCCATGAAGCACAGGGTGACGGCCAGCGTCAGCATCACGTCAGGAATAAGAATGCGGGTAAAGAGAAAGAGGCCGAT